>WJMA01000053.1 GCA_014728175.1 Candidatus Fermentibacterota bacterium | reverse complement strand
GATTGGGACGGTGATGGTCTGAAAGACCTCATCGTAGGCCAGTATTACGACCAGAACTACGACAACCGCGGCAAGATCAGGTACTACCCCAACTCGGGAACCAACAGCGACCCCGTATTCGAGGCTTGGGCCTACATAGAGGCCGATGGCAGCGACATACAGACCTCCTATGGTTGATGCACGGGTGCCACGAGTCCACAGGTCGTGGACTGGAACGAGGACGGCATGCTGGACATCATCGTTGGAGGAAGGTACGGGAACATCGAGTATTACAGGGCCACCGACGTCTCGGACACCTACCCCACCCTGACCGATGCCGGCTACATACAGGCATCCGGATCGAACATAGACGTGGGCTACAATTCGGCCCCGGTGGTCGTCGACTGGGACGAGGACGGCCTGCACGACCTCCTGCTAGGTAGTCAGGGGAACTACTACGGTGGCGATGCGAGCGTGCTTCTCTACCTAAACGAAGGATCCACGGGCGATCCCCAATTCGGTGACTACTCGGAGATTTCCTGTGGAGGGACGGTCATTGATTCCTACAGGGTGGTCCCGGATGTAGCCGACCTGAGCCTCGACGGCAACAAGGACCTGATTCTGGGCGAATACCAAGGATACATAGAGTACTACGAGAACACGGGAACCAACGAGAACCCGCAGTTCTCGGACATGGAATGGCTAACGTATAACTACGGATCCAGCTACATCGACCATTCCAATACCCGGCCCACGATCCACGACTGGAACGAGGACGGCATACTCGATCTGGTCTGCGGCTGCTACAATGGCTACGTGATCGTATACCTGGGCTACGAGGTGGGACTCGGCGAAGAGACCAGCACACCGGCAGGTCGTAGCTCGGGGATCAGCGTTCAATCGCCATCTCACGGGACAGCACCCGTTAAGCTAAGCTTGGATGGCTCTTCGAGAGTCGACCTCGAGGTCTACGATACTTGCGGCAGACTGGTTGAAAACACAGCTCTGGGCAGGCTGGAGGCCGGTGAGCATTCCATCCCGCTGGACCTATCCGATAAACCAGCCGGCATGTACGTCGTGATTTGCTCCACCGATGCTTTGAGGATGACGGGCAGGACGGTTTTGCTGCGGTAAGTACGGGACCGGGACGTTCTTTCTTAAAGAAGTTAAAGTAATCTTTTGCTGTCAGATAATACAATTTAGATTACTTTAACTTCTTTAAGAACGTCCCGTAAGTTGCAAGATGTAGAGCTTGGCGTAGTCCTCCGGTTGGGCCAAGTAGGCCAGCATGCCGTGCTCCGATATCGCAAATCCCACTCCCCTGCCGTAGGGCAGGTCCGGAACCGTGCACGTGTACTGCAGCTCGCCCTGGGGGTCGTACACGTCGAACAGGGGAACGACGGTATGTCCCCGTCTGACCCAGATTTCTTTGTCCGCAACCACCTGGAGGTCGACAACGGCCAGGGCCCATTCCTCCAGCTCAAACTCGTCGGCCATCTCGGGATTCCTTCCCGACCTGCGGAGGTTCTGGCGGATGAGGTCTCTCTGCAGTTCCAACTCCTCCTCGGGAACCCTGCATCTCTCGAAGGGCAGATCCCTCCTCCACAGCAGCTCGCCCTGGGGGTCGTAGCACTCCAGGATGTACTCCTCGGTGCTGGCGGGGCTGAGCACGACTCTGCCGTCGGAGAAGACGTCGAAGTCCATAGCCACCTGCTGGAACGTCTTCTGGAAGTTGCCAGGAACTATCTCCCCGGCCACCTCCCTGTAGGTGATTGACGGCTCGATCTCTCCCTGCTCCCAGCGCTGGAGCGCGTTGGCTATGTCTCCCTCCGCCCGGTTGAAGCTGAACCTGGTGCCCACTATGGCTCCGTCATCCAGCACCACCAGCTGGTTGGGAGGGTAGGGCCGGAAGCCGCCCAGTTCCCGTTTCAGGTGCAGACAGGAATCGTAGAAGATTATCTTGGCGCCGTTTCGGTCGCTCACCGCCACCCCGCCATCGGGGGTGGGAAACATACCGGTGGGAGAGCCGAACTGGCCCGGACCCTCGCCCCGGGAGCCCCCGCTGTGCAGGAACTCTCCCTCGGGGCTGTACATAAGGATCCTCATCCGGAGCAGGTCACCCACCACCAAGTTCCCATCCGCGGTGAAATCTGCAGTGTTTATCATCCCGAAGACGTAGTTGCTGTCCCCCATTTCCCGTCCTATGGAGTCTACGGGAATCAGGGTTACGTCGCTACGAACCTCGGCACACTCCTCACCCGTTTGCCCGCATCCGAAGAGGGTGAGGAAAACACAGGCTGCGGGGATCATCCATCCATACCTCATGTATCTTTTCCCTTCAGTTTTCGAACCACTAATCTGATTCATTCGCCGCCCGGTCTGCAATGGCCGTTGACGGTGGGAAGCATCTTTTGTAGTAATTGCGCGAATACTTAAATAGTATGGGGAGAAATGGACGAGACAGAGCTGGCGGCAGTATTAAAGGTGCTATCGGTCGAAACGCGCCTGAGGATCCTCACCATGCTGGAGGACGGCCCCCTGTGCGTGAACGCCCTGGCTTCCAGGCTGGGGGTGACCGCCGCGGCCGTCTCACAGCACCTCAGGATACTCAGGGACGCCGGCGCGGTTAACCACCGTAGACGCGGCAATCATGTGCACTACTCCCTGGACGAACGAACCCTTGCGAGGTGGAAGTCTCTTCTGGACGAACTCCTGGCTTCCGCCGCAAACCCCAGAGAGGGCTGCTGCAGCGACGAGCTGTGCAAAGACTGAGAAGGGAGGAAATTATGTGCGGCAAGGAGCCGGAATGTGACCATCCCGAGAAACTCAAGGGAAGAAAGCCGGGCGAGTGCTCGCCAGAGCAGATAAGGGAGTGCCACGGAGACGCCCACGAGCACCCCTGCGAGAAGAAGGACTAGAGAAGGTTATCTTGATGAGGGCCCGACCGGCGCCGCCCGCTGGTCGGGCCTATGGTTATACCCTCCGCACGTGATAGGTGGGAAACACGCCGTAGCCCTTGGAGAAGGGAACCCGCCCCACGTAGTCGCATCCGAAATCAGTTACTTCGTTGCAGGCGGCCACGGCAGCGAACTGCCTGCTGGCGTAAACGTGCCCCGGCGCGGTTATGGGCTCCAGCCGGGCGGCGTATCCTACGTGTACCCCGTAGTAGTTGGGCCGAGACGTGACCGGGTCTATGCACCGGTGGACGGGTCCGGCGTGCAGGCCGATCCTTATGCTGAGATCACGGCTCAGGCCCATGTCTTCCCAGGATACGCTCTCCACCAGATCGGCCAGATCCAATGCGAAAAGGCCGCCGTCGGTTACCGTCTCGAACACCATGAAGATTCCGTCACCCCAGGTGTTCGAAACCAGAGGACCGTGGGTAGATCTCTCGGCCAGATCGGCCACCCGGGTCATGAAATCCTCCACGAAGAGTATGTTCTCG
>WJMA01000052.1 GCA_014728175.1 Candidatus Fermentibacterota bacterium | reverse complement strand
GTTCTGGTTATACTGCGGGGGGACTGGCGCCCAGCGGAGTGAGCAAGGATCGGGGGTAATCTCTTTGCCGGAAGACCCGCTCACAGGTGTCGCTTCCAGGTCGGCTCTCGCCGAAATAGCGGAGTACTTTCGCGGTCGCCCCGATGACGAGACCTGGTCCATGGTGATGATAGACATCGACAGCTTCGGTCTGATAAACGACGTCTACGGGCATCTGACCGGGGACTCGGTCCTCCGCCAGCTAGCAGATCTGATCCGACGAAACATTCGCCTCAGGGACACCGTGCTCAGGTACGGTGATGACGAGTTCCTGGTGATAATGCCCGGGACCGACGGCGACGGGGCCCTGGATTTCTATCAGCGCCTGAGCGAGGAGACCACGAAGATGGTTTTTCACCGGAACCTGGAAGTCAGCGTATCCGCCGGAATAGCCCAGAGCAGGCCGGGCGACGAGCGCCTACAGGAAGTTTCGGAAAGAGCCGATCAATCGCTTTTGTCCGCCAAGTCCGCCGGCAAGAGCCGGGTCCACTTCAATAGGGAAGATCTAACGGAGAGAGAGAGGGGGCTGGAGCTTACCCATTTCGTGGGTCGCCGCAAGGAGCTGAAGCAGCTTCGGGATGCCCTACGGGAGGCTCTACGCGGCGGAACCAGACTGTCCCTGGTCTCCGGGGAAGCGGGAGTGGGAAAGAGCCGGCTGCTTGCGGAGCTTTCCGAGTATGCCGCCTTTAAGGGCTGCTCCATCCTAAGGTCGGAGGGAACGCCCTTTAGCCAGGACCTGCCCTACCAGCTGGTCCTACGACCCGTAAGGCAGGCCCTGGGCCAGCTGGACCACGACGACCTGGTGGCCATCCGGGAGGAGCTGGGCTCCATACACCCCGCCACCGCCGAGCTTCTTCCGGGGTTCTGGAGCAAGACCGGGGAGGATACGCAGTACCTGAACGAGGACAGCCTGAGGTTCAGGATCTTCGAGGACTTCGGGCGGCTGGTGGGCATCCTGTCCGACAGAACGCCGGTTATGATCGTACTGGAGAACCTGCAATGGGCGGCACCCACCGACATCGATCTGGTGCTCTTCCTGGCCCGGAGCAACCCCGAGGCCCCCATCCTGCTGGCCGGAACGATTCGATCCGGAACCGGGGCCGAGAAAGACATGCTTGACGGCCTGCTCTCGGTTCGGGGGAGCATCCCGGTAACTCACGTAGCCTTGCGAAATCTCAGCCCCACGGAGACCGAGAACCTGGTCATGTTCACCCTCCGCGACCCGGACGTTCCGGCGGAGTTGCAGAGCAAGCTCTACAGCCACAGTGGAGGCAACCCCCTGTTCCTCAGAGAGCTGCTGCACTCCCTGTGGGAGAGCGGCTCCATAAACGCCGACCGTCAGGACATGCTTCACTACGACCTTCCCAAAACCTTGGGGGTCCCCGGAAGCCTTTCCCAGATCATCACCCGAAAGCTCTCCGGCCTGGACGATCGAGCGGTCAGGATTCTGGAGATAGCCTCTCTCACCCCGGACCACTTCGAGCTGGACCTTCTGGAGGAGATCACGGACACGGATAGGTTCGTGCTGGCCGAGATTCTGGACGCCTGCTGCCGCAGGGGGATACTGAGGGAGGAGCGTGACGAGCGGAAAAGGCTCTGCTTCGGCTTCGCCCTTAGCGCAGTGAGGTCGTACCTCCGGGAACAGCTCTCCGAGACGCTGGCCCGGATCTACCACGGCAAGATGGCAGAGCACCTGGACCTACGGCTGCAGTCCGGTGACGGCCACCTCCTGGCGGCGGTGGCTCACCACTACATGAAGGCCGGAGAACCCAGCCGTTCTGCGCTGTACTGCATGAGGGCAGCGGAGAACGCAATGAGACGGGCCGCGAGGCGCAGCGCGGTAGAATGGCTGGAAAAATACCTCTCGGTCATCGAGCAACCGGACGAGCCCGCCGGGAAGGTGGCCCACGCCAACATCCAGCTGGGAAGGCTCTACACCAGCCTGGGGGAGCTCGAGAAGGGCCGGGGCTATCTGGAAGCCTCTTTGGCGGACGCTTCCGGCAACCTGGAGACCCAGGCCATGGTGGAGTTGGGAGAGAACGACTACATGCAAAGCAACTACGCCGACGCGAAGGCCAATTTCGACCGGGTCCTTCGAAGAAGCTCCGATCCCGCGGTCCGGGCCCGGGTGGAGATACGGACCGCCTTCATAATCAACCTGGAGGGCAATTACGAGGAGGCCCTGGAAACTCTGTCCAGGGCATGGGAAGACATCGAGTCCATCCCCGCGGTGGACAACAGAAGAGACGGCCTGATGGCCCTGTACCATATCCGGCGGGGAGACATTCTCACCAACCTTTGCTCCGACATGTCGCCCGCCGAAAGCTACGAGGAGGCTCTCAGACTGTGTAGGAAGCAGGGAGACCGCCTGGGAGAGGCAAAAGCTCTGAACAACATGTCCGAGCTATTGCAGCGCTCGGGAGAGTACGAGCGGGCCCTGGCGGTGCTGAAGGAAGTGGAGGACATCAACGGCAGGTTCGACAACGCGTTGGGGCTGGCCATAGTC
>WJMA01000051.1 GCA_014728175.1 Candidatus Fermentibacterota bacterium | reverse complement strand
GCTTGTCGCGAGCTGCAACCCTTTCGATGAGATGGTAACCATCACAGCGGTTGCCGATCCGCTTCCCAGGCAGCTTGCCGTGTACGACCTGTCCGGTCGATTGATACGCAGCCTGGGCAACGGCAGGAACGAGGGAGTGTTTCTCTGGGACGGTTCTGACGCTTCCGGTGAGGAGGTTCCTCCGGGGACCTACCTGATCCGGGCGGCATCAGCCGGAAGGCTGGCCTCGTTGAGGCTGGTGAAGCTGTAGCGTGACGAGCTTGGGTCGGTCTATTGTAACGTAAAAAGCCCTTTTAACCATAACTGCATGCGAATGTGCCGCAAGCTGTTGGAGGCTCCAATAGGCTGTTGGATGCCTTCTGACGCCTCGCACTATAGACTTCCCTTGTCAGAGCCTACCTGAGAGCTGCCGCCCGCTGTTATCTTCCAGCCATGCTTGCTTACTCCCGGATACTGCTCTCCAACAGGCTGAGATCGCTGAAGGGTGCCGTGCGGTCAGGCTGGCAGGGCAACCGGCTCAAGCTGATCGCCGGCCTGCTCACGGTCGCGGTGATAGCGCCCTCCATGTACCTGCTGTTCGACTTCCTGTTCAGCTATCTGACCGGGTTGGAGAACGCCACCTTTGGAGAGGCTCTGGCCAGGAGGCTGCTGGGAATGGCCCTGATGACCTTCGGCATATTCATAGCCGTATCCTCCCTGATCACCGGAATATCCACCCTCTTCAGATCCGGCCAGACCTCCCACCTGCTCTCTCTGCCGGTGCCGGGAAGAACCGTGGCCTTTTTCAGGACCGTTGAGAGCTGGTTCTATGCTGGTTGGGCCACTCTGCTGCTGGGTGTGCCCATAGTGATCGCGTACGCGGGGGCGCTTCAGCAGCCGGTTGCCTCAGTGCTGTTCGCGGTGCTGCTCTTTCCCTTCTTCGTAGCGATTTGGCTGGCCCTGGGAACGCTTCTTTTGGGGCTCTTCTCCAGGCTGGGAGACCTGTCCACCCTGTGGCGGGCGGTCGGCGGGGTGGTGCTGGCCGCGGCCGCAGGGATCGTGGTGCTGCTGGCCAGCACCAGCCCCCAGGAGATAGTGATACCCGACGCTTCGGCCACCGAGACCGCCGTTCAGCGGTTCGTTTCCGCGCTGCCCTCCACCGGGTGGAGCGGCTGGCCCCACGCCCTGTACTCCTCCTCGGTGGCCAACCTGGCGGCGGGGCAGCCGGGGAGGGCGGCGGTCAGGGCCCTTCTGCTGCTGCTGGAGAGCGCGGTGGTCATGGCGGCCGCCCTAGTGCTGATCTGCCGGGAGTTCAGGATGCGGTTCGCCGCGGTGGGGGCGGGCAAGGCCAAGAGCGCCGCGGGGATGGGAAGGCTGCTGAAGAAGGGAGGTAGGCTGGGTGCGGTATGGCGCAAGGACCTGATCCTGTTCTTTCGGGACCCGATCCAGTGGAGCCAGCTGGGCCTTCTGGGAGGGTTGTTCATTCTCTACGCGGTCAACCTCAGGCGATTCCCAATGGATTTCACGGATCCGATATGGCTTTCGGTGGCCGTGTTCATGAACATCTCCTTCGCGGGGTTCGTTACCGCCACTCTTCTGGTGAGGTTCGCCTTCCCCGCGGTAAGTCTGGAGGGTCCGGGCCTGCACTCTCTCCTGCAGGTCCCCGGCGGCAGATCGCTGCTGTTCTCCTCCAAATGGCTGCAGTCGTTCACCGTGGTTCTGCCCTTCATGGTGGGTACGGTGGTGCTGTCGGCGATCAGCATAGGGGCGGGTACGGTACTGGTTGTGGAGTCGGCGGTGTCCCTGCTGGTCATGTGCGCCGTGCTGGTTAGCATCAACGTTGCGCTGGGAAGCATCTATCCGGACTTCGGAGACAACAACGCGGCAAACATCGCCAGCGGCCAGGGAGGAATAATATCCGCCTTCGCTTCCACCGGGTACGTTCTGGTGATAGTGGCGGTTCTGTCGTTCGTCACCCGCAGCTACCTTACCGAGGGCTTCCGGGAGGACGTGCTGGTCGCCCCTCTGTTGAGGGCCTCGGCTTTTTGCATTCCCCTTTCGGCCTCGGTGGTGTGGGTATCGGTGCGGCTGGCCGGGCGGAGCCTTCGACGAAGGGATTTCGCGGCGTGACGCAGGTGGGAGTGGACTACGGCAGGCGCAGAACGGGCCTGGCGGCAAACGTGAACGGGGTAGTCGTTCCCCTGAAGCCCCTGTGCCCGTCCACCTGGGAAGGCCTGGTGGAAAGGCTGAGAAGAATAGCCGAAGACCACGGCTCGGGAACCGTGGTCCTGGGTCTTCCGCTTTCGGCCGGGGGAAAGCCGACCGAGCTGTCCAGGGAGGTCGAAAGGCTGGGGGAATACCTTCGGGAAAAAGGATTCCAGGTGCAGCTGCAGACCGAGGTAAGGTCCTCCGAAGAGGCCGAGGAGCTTCTGGGAGGCACCGACAGGTCGGGCAGGGTCGATTCGGTGGCGGCGTGCGTCATACTCAAGCGGTTCCTGGGTGAGCCATGAGAAAAGCCGCCGTCGTCCTGGCTGCCCTGGTCGTGATCCTTGCGGCTGTAGCTGTGGGTGTCTACTCGTATTGCAGGGGTGTTCCGGGGGAGGGAAAGACGGTAAGGTTCGAGGTGCGCAAAGGCATGGGTGCCCGCGAGATAGTTGATGCCCTGGCCGACTCCGGCCTGGTCCGCTGCGGCTGGTACGTGGTCTGGCGGTACTCCAGGTTGGATGAGCCCAAATCGCTTCAGGCCGGCAGTTACATGCTCTCCGACACCATGCCCGCCGAGAGCATACTGGCGGTCATGGCCAGGGGAGAGGTGATACCCGTTCCCACCCATTGGGTGACCGTGCCCGAGGGTTTCACGGTAGATCAGACCTTCGACGCGCTGGCTTCCGCGCTGCCAGTGAGCAAGAGCTCTCTGGACAGCCTGGCCACCGACTCCGCCTTCTTGGCCGAGCTGGGCGTGGGGCAGCTGGAAGGCTACCTGTATCCGGAGACCTACGAGTTCGCCGACAGCTTGGCTCCGGCGCAAATACTGTCCAGGATGGTCGCCACCGCGAGGTCCAGGTTCTCGCGCATGCTCGAAGGCCGGCCGGATGACCTTTCGGAGCGCGAAGTGCTCATCCTGGCGTCCATCGTGGAAAGGGAGGCCAAGCTGGAGTCGGAGAGGCCGGTTATCGCCGGGGTGTTCCTGAGGCGTCTGAGGCTGGGGATGAACCTGGAGAGCTGCGCCACCGTTCAGTACGCGCTGGGCAACGCGAAGGAGAAGATACTTCTGTCCGACCTGCAGGTGGAGAGCGTCTTCAACACCTACCTACATCCCGGGCTACCTCCCGCTCCCATCTGCTCGCCGGGCTCGTCGTCGTTCGCAGCGGCCGTTTCTCCCGATACCTCGAATGGTTATCTTTACTTCGTCAGCAGGGTCGACGGCAGTGGGGGGCACCTGTTCGCCAGAAGCCACCCCCAGCACCTCCGAAACGTGGCCCTGGTAAGGTCGGGAAACTCGGATTGACGGGGGTGTGCCCCGTCTTATCTTGACTGTGCTTTATGAAAACAGGTACCAGAGGAAAGGATTGGGCAGATGAGTGAAGGAGGAAGGAAGCTGGGCTTCCTTGAAAAGGCGATCCGGCTTATTCCAGGTTACAAGGGATACAAGAGGAAGGAAGAGAGAAGGGACAACGACCAGCTCTTTAGATCCATGCTGATAAGACGCCTGGACAACCTGAGAACGGCTCTCAGGGAGTCTACCGCCGGCCTGAAGGGCCCTGACGCCCTGCGGTCGGTCTCGGGGTTCGAGAGAGTCGTGAAGCGGCTGGAGAAGGTGAGGGACGAGATAAGGCTGGCCGACAGGGGCTACCGGGGCTGGTTCGACATGCACAAGGTCAGGGAGGACGAGCTGGACAAGCTCTACCAGTTCGATGTCGGGCTGGTCGAGGACGTGGAGGTTCTGGAGAAAGCCGTACAGGATTTTACGGAAAAGGTCGGCGCCGGTGGAGACCTGGACCAGGCAGTCCAGGAGGTCGTCGATATCCTCCAGCGCTTCAGCGAGAAGCTGGCCTCCCGCCGCGATCTGATGGTTGATCTGGAAAGGAACGCCCCGGTGGACTGATCCGGGCGGATATTCGTTAGGGAAGGACAAGGTCCATGTTCAAGAGAATGGAGATAATAGAGTTCCTGGACGAGGTCGGCGACAATATTGTCAGCCGGGTTCCCGAGACCGGATCGGGGGAGTTCAGGTTGGGCAGCCAGCTGGTGGTCAGAGAGAACCAGGAGGCCGTCTTCTTCCGGGACGGAAAGGCCCTGGACACCTTCGGTCCGGGCAGACACACCCTGACCACGGAGAACGTGCCCATCCTGGCCGGGCTGGCGGACATGGCCTTCGAGGGAGAGGGCTCACCTTTCCGGGCCGAGGTCTACTTCGTCAACAAGAAGACTTTCACGGAGATGAAATGGGGGACCAAGGAGCCCATCATATTCCGGGACAAGGAACTGCAGATGGTCCGTCTAAGGGCCTTCGGCAGGTTCTCGATGCGGGTGGCCCAGAGCCAGCTGTTCATAAACAAGCTGGTGGGGACCGAGGGCAAGTTCACGGCCGACGAGATCGAAGGATACCTCAAGGACGTGATAACCTCCAGGCTGGCGGATCTTCTGGGCGAGACCCTGGAGAGCATCTTCGACCTGCCGCAGTACTACGACGAGATAGCCACCCTGATCAAGACCAGGCTGGGTGACGATTTCGAGAAGTACGGCATCAACTTGGTAGACTTCTATGTAAACGCCATCACGCCGCCGGAGGAGGTCCAGAAGAGGATCGACGAGCGCAGCGCGATGAGCGCCATGGGCAACCTGGACGACTACATGCGCTTCAAGACTGCCACCGCGATGGGCGATGCGGCCCAGAGCGAGGGTGGAGGCGGAGCCGCCGGAGCCGGAGTAGGCATGGGAGCCGGGTTGGGCATGGGAATGACCATGGCCAACATGATGGGCCAGACCATGTCTCGTTCCCAGCAGGGAGGAGGAGGCGCGGGCGGGGCCACCCAGACCGGCGGCCCTCCAATGGTCACCTGTCCCTCCTGCGGGAAGCAGGTTCCCCAGTCCAAGTTCTGCTCCGAGTGCGGCAAACCTCTGCAGAAGGCCTGCCCCAACTGCAACGAGCCGGTAGGCCCGGACGCCAAGTTCTGCCCCAACTGCGGCCAGAAGCTGGGAGTTGCCACCTGCCAGGAATGCGGCGCGGAGATCGCTCCCGGGACCAAGTTCTGCCCAGAGTGCGGAGCGGAGCAGGAATAACCTGGTGCATCCTGGGTTGACCGTTCACCGGCTGCTGGAGGAGCAGGCCCGGTCCACACCCTCCGAGCCGGCGCTGGTCGACGACCAACGCTCCCTGGACTTCTCGGCCTGGTGGAGAAAGTCGAGGCACCTGGCTGCCCTCCTGCAACGCAGCGGCGTACAGGAGGGCGACATCGTGGGTGTTCTCAGCCGCAAGACGGTCTTTCTTCCGGTCTCTTTCATCTCGATATCCTTGGTGGGCGCGAGGTTCGTCGCCCTGAACCCGGGATGGCCGCCCTCGGAGAGGGAGAGGGTCTTTCAACGCTGGCCGGAGCGCTTCCTGCTTTCCGATGGAACATTCGAGATCTCGGCATGGCATGTGGAGAGGTATCTCGAGGTCTGCCCGAACAACCTGATGGAAGGCAACGAGGATCCCGAAGAGGTTCCGGAGGTGGGGCCGGACGAAGTGGTGTACCTCAACGTCACCTCCGCCTCCACCGGCCTGGCCAAGGTCGCGGAGACCACCCACTCCCAGCTCATGGCTAACACGATCGGATTCTGCGACACCATGTCCCTGTCTCCCGACGACGTGCACATGTCGCTGTTCGGGGTGATAGGCCATCCCCACGAGCTGTTCATGAGGGGGCTCTACCTGGGGGGAAAGACCGTCCTGACCACGATGCGCTACCCCCGGGAGATACTGCAGGCCGTAGCCAGGGAGCGGGTCTCCTGTCTTATGGGTCTGCCTCCCCAGCTGGACAGCCTGGCCCGGCTGTCGGCGAGAGGAGACGTGGACTTGTCCTCGCTCCGGCTGGCCGAGGCCGGAGGAATGCACACCTCACAGGAGTTCATCGATGGCTTCCAGAAGAGGACGGGAGTGCCCCTGTACGGGGTTTGGGGGAGCACGGAGACCAGCGGGGTGGTCCTGGTCGGAAACCCCGGGGAGACGGGTTTCACCAAAGTGGTCGACGGCTACCAAATCCAGATCCGAAAGCTGGACGAGAGCGGCGGGAGCGATATCAACCGCGGCGAGCTATGGGTCGCCGGCAAGGGCGTGGTTAGGCGGTACCTGGGGGACCGCACCGCTACGGAGGAGTCCCTGAGGGACGGATGGTACAGAACCGGCGACGTTTTCCGCAGGGAGAACGGCAAGCTGGTTTTCCTGGGCAGGAGGGGCGGCCTGGTGAAATCGTCCGGCCTCAAGCTTTACCCTCTGGAGCTGGAGCTGGCGATACTAAGGCATCCCGAGGTCGCCGACGCCTGTGTGGTGGGTGCTCACCATCCCGTCAGGGGAGAGATAGCGGCGGCCTACATAGTCCCCAGGCCGGGCAGGGAGATCACCGGAGCCGAGATGCGGCGGTTTTTAAAGCCGATGGTCGAGGAACACAAGATGCCCAAGGTGTTCAGCTTCGTTCCCGGTCTTCCCCGGACCGCCAATGGGAAAATAGACCGCAAAGCGATCGGCAAGAGAGAGATAGAGCCCGACTACAGGGGCGAGCTTCTCCGCACCGACGTGGAGCTGGTCCGATTGCTCAACCACAGGGCGGACATGGTAAGCAAGCTGCCCGTCGGATTCGATCCCACATGGGTCGAGGAACAGGTGGAAAACGTGGTGGGCCACAATCCGGGCCCGCTCTCCGACAGCGCGGTGAGAGACATAATCAGGTTCATAATCAGCACCTTCGAGAAGAGGTAACCGTTGACGGTCAGAGAGGTGAAAGTCGGTAACGTGGTGTTCGGGGGGGACAGAACCGTTCTCATCGCCGGGCCGTGCGCCGTAGAGGGACTTCAGATGCTGCAGACCGTTGCCGGGGCCGCCAGGGCCGGTGGTGCGGATATGCTGAGGGGCGGAGCCTTCAAGCCCCGGACCTCCCCCTACTCCTTCCAGGGTCTGGGGGTGGAAGGCTACCGGATGCTGGATAAGGTAAGACGGGAGCAGGGCATGCCGGTGGTAAGCGAGGTGATGGCCGTCGACCAGATCGAGCCCGCCCTGGAGTACATAGACATGTTCCAGATCGGTGCCCGCAACATGCACAACTTCACCCTGCTGTCCGCCGTGGGCAGAGCGGGCGTTCCCGTCCTTCTGAAGCGGGGGTTCATGGCCACGGTCGAGGAGTGGCTCATGGCGGCGGAGTACGTGGTAAAGGAGGGCAACGAGCAGGTGGTCCTGTGCGAGAGGGGCATCCGCACCTTCGAGCCCTGGACCAGGGCCACCCTCGATATCTCGTCGGTGCCTCTGGTCAGGGGCATGGGCGGGTATCCGGTGGTGGTCGATCCCTGCCATTCGTCCGGGCGCAGGGATCTTCTGGAGCCCCTATCCCTGGCGGCCATCGGAGCCGGAGCCGACGGGTTAATGCTGGAAGTGCATCCCGATCCGGACAAGGCTCTCTCCGACGGGGGCCAGTCCCTTTCCGTGGTCGATTTCGAAGCCATAGCGGACAAGGTGCATCGACTGGACGAATGGATCAGAGAACACATCAACAGCGATACTATCGAGCGTTGATCTAATATTTCGAGCTTGGGAGGTAGCAGGTGATACTAGGTTATCTGAACGGAGGAGGTGACGCCCCGGGGCTCAACGCGGTCATCAGGGGGGTCGTTTACAGGGCTGTCCAGGGCGGGCACAGCGTGGTGGGTTTCCTCAAAGGCTGGAAGGGGGCCATGGAGAACACCGCGATCGACCTCGATCTGGACGGCGTCAGGGACATCCATCGAGAGGGAGGCACGATTCTTCTTTCCTCCAGGGCAAATCCCCTCAAGACCGAGAACGGGGTGGAGAAGATCGAGAAGACCATGAGGGACCTGAACGTAGACTTCCTGATAGCAGCGGGTGGTGAGGATACCCTGGGGGTGGCCAAGAGGTTGAGCGAGGAAGGCCTGAAGGTGATCGGCGCTCCCAAGACCATAGACAACGACCTCAACGCGACCGATTACACCTTCGGCTTCGACACGGCGATCAACTACGTAACCGACGCCCTGGACAAGCTCCATACAACCGCCAGAAGTCACGAGAGGGTCTTCGTGGTTGAGATCATGGGCCGCCATGCTGGATGGATAACCCTGCACGGAGGCATTGCCGGCGGAGCCCACGTGATACTTCTGCCGGAGGAGGAGTTCGATACGGACGAGGTGTGCCAGATCCTGACCAGGCGGTTCGAGGAGGGCAGAAAGTATGCCATAGTGGCCGTGTCCGAGGGAGCGATGGACTCCAGGTTGCGGAAGCACATCATGCATTCGGCCGAGACCGACTCGTTCGGTCATGTCCAGTTGGGAACCGGAATAGGGATCGCCGAGGTGCTGTCCAACGAGATCAGCGACCGGACCGAGCTGAGCACCAGACACGTGGTTCTCGGTCATGTGCAGAGGGGCGGAAAGCCTTCCGCCTTCGACAGGGTTCTGGGAACCAGGGTAGGGGTGAAGGTCGTGGAGATGGCCGAGCAAGGACTAGCCGGCAAGATGGCCGGCCTGAAGGGCGGAGAGATAGTACCGGTCGACCTGTCGGAAGCAGTCGGCAAGTTGAAGACCGTACCCCAGGATCGCTACGACGTCGCAAAGTTATTCTTCGGATAGGAGGCACCGAAAAATATGGGTACAAAAGTCGCTATAAACGGTTTCGGTAGAATAGGAAGGTTGGTCTACAGGCACGCTCTGAGGACCGGTGATATAGACGTGGTGGCGGTCAACGACATTACCGATCCCGCCACCCTGGCCTATCTGCTCAGGTACGACTCGGTTCACGGCAAGTTCCCCGGTGAGGTGGTCCTGGAGGGCGATGTGATTACCACCGGAGACGAATCGGTGAAGGTGCTCTCCGAGCCGGATCCCTCCAAGCTACCCTGGGAGGAGATGGACGTGGGCATAGTGATCGAGTCCACGGGGCTTTTCAGAACCAGGGACAAGGCGGCCAAGCATCTCCAGGCCGGCGCGGCAAAGATCCTCCTCAGCGCCCCGGCCAAGGGCGAAGAGGGGGCCGATCTGACCGTGGTCTACGGGGTCAACCACGAACTTTACAACCCCGGCAGCCATACGGTGCTGTCTACGGCCAGCTGCACGACCAACTGCCTGGTCCCGGTGGCCAAGGTTCTCCACGACAGGTTCGGTATCCGCAGGGGGATAATGACCACCATCCACGCCTACACCAGCAACCAGAATATTCTCGACCTCCCCCACAAGGACCTCAGACGGGGCCGGGCGGCGGCGGTGAACCTGGTTCCCACCACCACCGGCGCGGCGAAGGCGGTGGGTCTGGTCATTCCCGAGCTCAACGGAAGGCTCGACGGTATGGCGGCCAGGGTACCGCTGACGGACGGCTCGCTGGTGGACCTGGTCTGCGAGCTGGAGAAGGACGTCACGGTCGACCAGGTGAACTCGGCTATGAGAACCGCGGCCGAGGGCCCGCTCCAGGGCATCCTGGGCTACAGTGAGGAGCCCCTGGTGTCCACCGATATAGTGGGTGACGCCCGCAGCTCGATATTCGACGCGGAGATGACTCGGGTCATGGACGGCGGCTTGGTCAAGGTACTCTCTTGGTACGACAACGAGTATGGCTATGCGGCCCGGATGGTGGACATGGCCCGGTACATGTTGGGCAAAGGCCTGTGAGGTACGCATCCGTAAGGGACGCGGACGTCGCGGGAAGAAGGGTCTTCCTCAGGGCCGACCTCAACGTTCCACTGAAAAACGGCAAGGTAGCTGACGATACCCGAATCACGGCCATGTTGCCCACCCTGCACAGGTTGATCGCGGGTGGAGGCATAGTCGTACTGGCCAGCCATCTGGGGCGGCCCGGGGGCCGGCCTGATCCGGAGCTCAGCCTGGTTCCGGTGGCCCGGCGGATATCGGGCATCCTGGGAGTGCCCGTTCTGTTCGCGCCCGACTGCGTGGGAGAGAGGGTGAAGAGCATGGTCGCGGGCATGAGGCCGGGCCAGGTAATCCTGCTGGAGAACCTCCGCTTCCGGGAGGGAGAGAAGGCCAACGACCGGGAGTTCGCCCGGAAGCTGGCTTCCCTGGTGGACGTCTACGTGAACGACGCCTTCGCCACCTGCCACCGGAAGCATGCCTCGATGCACGGAGTACCCGAGGCAATGGGCGGAGGCTACATCGGGATGCTGGTGGAGAAGGAGCTGTCCGCCTTCGAGAAGGCGACCACCGAGCCCGAGGCCCCGGTTACGCTGCTGATGGGCGGGGCCAAGGTTTCCGACAAGGTCGAGGTGATGGAGAATCTCATACCCCGGGTCGACAACCTGCTGGTCGGAGGGGCCATGGCATTCACCTTCCTCAGAGCGAAGGGCCTGGAAGTCGGGCGGAGCCTGTTGGAGGAGGACAGCGTGGATACGGCCGGGAGGATAATGGAGATGGCCGAGTCAGAGGGAACCAGGCTGGTTCTTCCTTCGGACGTAGTGGTGGCCCCGTCGGCGGAGGAGCCTTCCCGGGCGACCACGGTCGACTCCTCGGAGATGCCGGAGGACGCGGCCGGCCTGGACGTGGGAGAGAGGACCGTCGAGGAGTTCGACGGGCTGATCATGGAGAGTGGAACCGTGATCTGGAACGGGCCCATGGGAATGTTCGAGGTCCCTCCCTTCGACAAGGCGACCAGGGCCATGGCGGAGTCCCTTTCCAGGGCTACGGAAAAGGGCGCCACTACCCTGGTGGGAGGCGGCGATTCGGCCAGAGCGGTGGCGGAGGCCGGTAGAGCCGACTCCGTCAGCTTCGTCTCCACCGGCGGAGGAGCGTCCCTGACCCTGCTGAAGGGTGAGCAGCTCGTCGCTCTGCATCCTCTGAGCGAAAACCCTCCGCCTCTGCGACCACTGATCGGGGGCAACTGGAAGATGAACGGCGACCCCTCCCACGCCCGGAGCTTCCTCCGAAGCCTGGACGAGGAGATGGTTCCCTCGGAGGCCGCGGAGGTGGTGCTGTTCCCCTCCTTCACCCTGTTGTCGGAGCTCTCCCGACCCGCATGGGAGACTGGGGTGCAGACCGGCGCCCAGGACATTTACTACGAGCTCCAGGGAGCCTATACGGGCGAGGTTAGCCCGGGGATGATAGCCGACGCGGGTGGTTGCTGGTTCCTGGCCGGCCACAGCGAGCGCCGGCACGTGCTGGGTGAGAACGACGAGACGGTGGCCAGGAAACTGGAGGCCGGGCTCAGGTACGGGTTGAGAGGCGTTCTGTGCGTGGGCGAGCTCCTGGAGGAACGGGAAGCCGACCGCACCGAGGAGGTGGTGAGAGGTCAAGTCCTGGCAGCCCTGGAGAACCTGGACTGCTGGAACCCGTTCAACCTGGCAATCGCCTACGAGCCGGTGTGGGCCATCGGTACGGGCAAAACCGCCACCGCCGAGGAAGCCAACAGAGTGCACGGATTGATACGGGGCTGGGTGGAGGAGCTGACCGGTACCAGGGAAGCGCTTTCACTGCGGATAATCTACGGGGGAAGCGTGAAGCCGAAGAACGCTTTCGAGATACTCAGCCAGCCCCACGTCAACGGCGTACTGGTGGGCGGGGCCAGCCTCGAGGCGGAGAGCTTCATGGAGATCATCAGATGTTCCAGGCCTTTCCATCTGAGGAGTTGACGGACGCCGATACCTGCGCTGCCGGCCACCGATTGAAGGATGTAGCCACCAGGCTGGTTCTTCTCTCAGGGGTGCTCACGTGGAGCTGTGCCAGCGATCTCTTTGCCCGGTTGGCCGGCAGCGACGACTTTCTGGTCCGGGCCGCCCTGGGGGGAATGGCCGCTTCTACCCTTCTACTGCCCTTCCTGCTTTGCGTGCACCCGGTATTCGGAAGATGGCGGCTGCGGAACCCGGACCTGATCCTGCTCTCGGCCGCGGCCCTGCTGCTGCCCTTCGTCTACGTCTCCACGCTCGGGAATCCCAGCCTGGGTACCGCGCTGCCCGGGAAATGGCTGGTCGCCGCTCTGGCCTTGATCCTGGCCGCCTCCGCGGAGGAGATCGTGTTCAGGCTGTACTTCCTGGACACCTTGAGCTTCTGTGGCCGGTCGTACATCGGAATTGGGTTGTCTTCCCTGCTGTTCGCCGTCGCTCACTCCGCAAATCCGGGGGCCGGGCCTTTGGCGGTAGTCAACATAGGTCTGTTCGGAGTGTTGCTGTGTCTGCTCAGAATGGCCAGTGGCGGAATAATCGCTCCCATCCTGGTTCACTACGGCTGGAACCTGACCACCGGAATGGTGCTGGGTTGGAGGGTGAGCGGCTTCCAGCTGCCCTCCGTTCTCAGCCAGAGAAATCCTCTGTGGGCCGGCTTCGGACCGGAGTCCTCCCCGGTTCTTACGGTTTGCCTTCTGGCCTTGTCCTGGGCTTTGGCTATGGGTCTCGATTCGGATCGGCGTAGCACCGAAAAGAGTGCATAGACGCTTACTTGACGGCTTGTTAACGGGGCTCGTATAATGGCCAAACCATAGTGGGTGAAGGCCCGTCCGTCTTAGTTTCCGGGGGGAGCCAAATGCTCGTCGCGATCATCTCACCCTACGCCCAGCTTACATCGATCGGGGTGAGGTCTATAGGTGCCTATCTAAAGGCCCACGGCCATCGAACCAGGCTGATTTTCCTGCCGGACGTAATCTCCACCAGAGACAAGGGCTCCGACTACGCCCAGCCGTACCCGGAAGGGGTGGACGAGCAGTTGGTGGATCTCTGCACCGATGCCGACCTGGTGGCGTTCTCCCTGTCCACGAACTACTTTTTCAAGGTCGCAGAGCTGAGCAGGACGGTGCGGGAAAGGCTATCCGTGCCCGTAGTCTGGGGAGGCGTTCACCCCACCATATCGCCGGAGGAATGCCTGGAGTACGCCGACTACGTTTGCGTGGGAGAGGGAGAGGACTCCATTCTGGAGCTGGCGGACAGGCTGGAGAAGGGAGAGAACCCCAAGGACGTGGGCAACATGCTCAACCTGGTCGACGGGAAAGTGGTCCGCAACCCGCTGAAGCCTCTAATAATCGATCTGGACTCTCTGCCCCAACTCGATTACTCGCTGCAGGATCACCACGTTCTCCTCGGGGACCGGATAGTCCCCCTGGACGAGTCCCTGATGCGGACGTTCTGGACGGCCTGCTCCTACTTCGACCAGCCCGACGAGGTCATATACGAGACCATGTGGACCAGGGGCTGCCCCTACCACTGCTCGTTCTGCATCAACGGATACCTCCTGGGCCTGTACGGTGAGGAGAGGTTCTTCCGCAGGCGGAGCGTCGACCACCTGATGACGGAGCTTACATCCATCAGGGAGCGCTTCCCATGGTTCAACAACATCGTATTCACCGACGACTGCTTCACGGCGAACCCGGTCGAGCAGCTGCAGCATTTCGCCCAGCGCTACAGGGAGGAGATAGGGGTTCCCTTCTTCTGCCTGTTCACGGATACGTACATGGTGGACGAAAGGATAGAGCCGTTGAAGAAAGCCGGGATGCAGATAGTGGAGGTGGGCTTGCAGTCGGCAGACGACAGAACCAACCGGCTGTACAGAAGGCCGCACTTTTCCCCGGAGAGGATTCTGAGAAGGGCCAGGCGGTTCACGGAGCTGACCGAGGGCGAGGTTCCGATCATATACGACATCATTCTGGACAATCCCTACGACGACGTCGACGCCCTGCTCAAGACCCTATGGCTTGCGGAAAGGCTGCCCCCGCCCAAGAAGCTCCACCTGTTCTCGTTCACCTTCTATCCGGGCATAGAGCTGCATCGGAAAGCCCTGGCGGACGGAACAATTGAGGACCCCAGAGTTCACTATACGAAGGACAACCATCACCGCGAGGCCCGCTACGTAAATTTCCTGTTCACTCTTCTAAACAAGGGCGTACCCCGATGGATGCTCAAGATCCTGGCCTTCAAGCCATGGGTACGGTTGATGGAGTCCCCGCCCTTTCGGTTCCTGTTCGGTCTTCTCAAGCCTCTGTACTGGAGAATGCTGCGCGCCGACCGGATAAGATGGGCCGAGCAGAACTTCGCCGGCATGCTGGACGAGGGATCGCCGCGTCGGACGGAGAGCTCTGCGGATGTCGAGAGCAAGGCCGATACGCCTGCCTGATGCTTATTCAGCGGGGTCTCAGCGGTATTTCCTTGACGTATAATGGCAGCAAGTAAATAATCCCGAAGGGGAATTTCAGGCATCCTTAGATTCCGCCGCGGGGTTTTCGCCTATGAAGGTTGTTCTGGTTTCGCCCTACATCGAGCTTGCATCCATGGGCGTGCGCTGTCTCAGCTCGTATCTGAGGAAGAACGGACACAGTACGAGACTGGTGTTTCTGCCCGACGTAAGGTCGATTATTTCTTCCTGCAGCGATTTTTCGGCCAGCTATCCCGAGGGTGTGGACGAGCAGCTCATCGAGCTTTGCCAGGACGCCGGCCTGGTGGGCTTCTCACTGATGACCAATTACTTCTACAAGGTGTCAGAGCTTAGCAAGGCGCTTAGGGAGAGACTATCCATTCCGGTGGTCTGGGGAGGCGCGCATCCGACAGTCTCCCCTGAGGAATGCCTGGACTACGCCGACTACGTCTGCCTGGGAGAGTGCGAGGATGCCTTGCTGGAGCTTGCAAACCGCCTCGAGATCGAAGAGTGTCCCACAGACGTGCCCAACACCTGGTCCAGGTCCGGCGGCGAGGTGGCAAGAAATCCCCTCCACCCGCTGATCGAGAATCTCGACACCGTGCCCATACCCGATTACTCGCTTGATGACCACCACGTTCTGGTGGGCGACACCATAAAGCCCCTTACCGAGTCCCTCATGAGAAAGTACTGGACCGCATGCTCCTACTTCGAATGCGAGAACGACATCATCTACGAGACCCAGTACACCAGGGGCTGCCCCTACCACTGTTCGTTCTGCATAAACGACCACCTCCTCCACCTCTACAAGGGGGAGAGCTACTTCCGCAGGCGAAGCGTGGACCATCTGATGTCAGAGCTGAGCCATATAAAGGAGAGGTTCCCCTGGTTCACCCACGTGGTCTTCACGGACGACTGCTTCACAGCCGCAAAGCCCGAGGAGCTCAGGAAATTCTCGCAGCGGTACAAGGCTGAGATAGACAAGCCGTTTTTCACACTGTTCACGGATTCCTACATGGTGCCGCCCAGAGTGGAGCCCCTGCTGGATGCCGGCCTGAGAATGGTGGAGATGGGGCTGCAGACCGCATCGCCGAGAATGAACGAGATTTACAGGAGGAAGCACTTCTCGTCCGACCAGTTCGTCGAGCGGACGCTCGATTTCGCCGATCTATCCGGGGGAAGGGCACGTATAAACTACGACATCATTCTGGACAACCCGTACGAGACCGTGAGCGACCATCTGAAGACCCTCCGCCTGGCCGCGAAGCTCCCGGAGCCCAAGTGGCTCCATCTGTTCTCGTTCACCTTCTATCCGGGCATAGAGCTGCACCGGAAGGCTCTGGAGGATGGAACAATAGAGGATCCCAGAGTGCATTACCTCAAGGACAACGAGAAGCGGGAGGCCAGGTACATCAATTTCCTCTTCGTGCTGCTCAACAGAAAGATTCCTACGTGGCTCTTCAGGATCCTGTCCTTCCCTCCCCTGGTGTACCTAATGGAATCTCCACCCTTCCGCTTCCTGTTCAACCGTCTGCAGCCCATTGTCTGGAAGAGGATAAGGAGAGCACGGCGAGCCTGGGCCAAGGAGAACTTCACCCGGATCTTCGAGAACATGGAGGAGGCGGACGAGCTTCCTTGACGTCCGCTCCGCGGCGGGCACATAATGCCACGAAATTGCGGGCATAGCGCCCGCTCGACTGTTTTCGGGGGTTGTTCCCGTGAGGATCGTGCTCGTCTCTCCCTATTCCCAGCTCACAACTCTGGGCATTCGCGTGCTCAGCTCATATCTGAAGAGGAAGGGACACTCCACCAGGCTGGTGTTCATGCCGGACGTAGTGTCCATGGCCACCAACGGCGTAGACTTCGTGGGCAACTACCCCGACCGGGCGGTCGATCAGCTGGTAGAGCTGTGCCAGGACGCGGGTTTGGTCGGATTCTCCCTGGCGACCAATTATTTCCATAAAGTCGGTGACCTGACCGACAGGGTGAGGGAGAGGATCTCCGTTCCGGTGGTCTGGGGCGGGGTCCATCCAACCGTGTCTCCGGAGGAGTGCCTGGAGCATGCCGACTACGTCTGCGTAGGAGAGGGCGAGGAGGCCCTGTTGGAGCTCGCCGGGCGTCTGGAGGAGGAAGAGAGGCCTCTCGACGTCCCCAACATGATGGTCAGGAAGGAAGGGCGGGAGGTTATGAACCCCCTGCGCCCCCTGATATCCGATCTGGACTCGGTACCTCCCCCGGATTACTCCCTGGACGACCACCACGTTCTGCTGGGCGACGAGATAGTTCCCCTGACCGAGCTTCTTATGAGGGAGTTCTGGACCGCGGGCTCCAACTTCGACGAGGCGGACAGCGTTGTCTACGAGACGATCTGGACCAGGGGCTGCCCCTACCACTGCTCCTTCTGCATAAACGACTATCTGCTGGAGCTCTACCAGGGTGAGCGGTTCTACAGAAAGCGCAGCGTGGAGCACCTGATGTCCGAGTTGGTTTCCATGAGGGAGATGTACCCCTGGTTCAACCGCCTGGTGTTCGTCGACGACTGCTTCGCGGCGGTGAAGCTCGATGACCTGAGGGCGTTCACCGAGAGGTACCGCGATGAGATAGGCCTGCCCTTCTTCTGTCTTCTGACGGAGGACTACATGATAGAGAAGAGGCTGCAGCCTTTGCTGAGGGCCGGTCTTAACAGAGCGGAGGTGGGTCTGCAGTCCGCTTCCGACCGCACCAACAGGCTGTACAAGCGGGGACACTTTTCCCCGGACCAGCTGGTGGAAAGGTCTCTGGAGCTGCAGCGGATGACCGATGGATCCTGCGAGCTCACCTACGACATCATCCTGGACAACCCCTTCGAGAGCGTGGACTCAATAATACGGACCTTCGAGGTGGCCATGCGGCTTCCGCAGCCCCGCAAGCTGCAACTGTTCTCCCTGACCTACTTCCCGGGTACCGAGCTCCACAAAAAGGCCCTGGAGGAAGGAGTGATAGAGGACCCCAGGGCTCACTACCTGAAGGAGGACCACCACCGGGAGGCCAGGTACGTGAACATTCTGTTCACCCTCCTGAACAAGGGCGCTCCCGGCTGGCTTCTCAAGGTTCTCTCCTTCCGGCCCCTGGTCAAGCTCATGGAGACTCCTCCTCTGAGGTTCCTCATACGCCTTCTGAATCCCCTGTACCACGGGCTGCTGAAGGCGATGAACACGGGCGGTGCGAAGGAGCGCTTCGCCCTGATCCTGAACCGCATCCACAACCGGGGACGTTCCTAAACCTTTTAAGCCTTTATCATAATTGGTACTATTAATGTACGGTGCGAGGGGAGGGCTGGTTTCGGCATCGGGAATCATCGGGGTTTTTGGCATTTTGAAAAACGTCCCCGAGGTCCTTGTTTGATTATGGGGGTTTGACTAGTGTTCTCACCTGATGCGGAAGGGCGGGGAGATTTGAGCAGAGTTCTTCTGGTGAACCCGGCGTCGGCGCTGGGCCTTTACAGCAAGAGCAAGGTGAAGGTGGCCATGACCAAGGCCCCCTTCATAGCTCTGGCCAGCCTTGCCGGCGCACTGCTGGAAGAGGATCACGAGGTCAGGATACTCGACCTGATAGTCGAGGAACATCCACTGGACGCTTACCTGCAGCAGCTAAAGGAGTTCCGGCCCCATTACGTGGGGATAACCTTCGCCACCCCCATGTACCACGAGGCCCTACATCTGGCCGGTATAGCGCACGAGACGCTGCCGGAGGTAACCACCATAGCCGGAGGTATCCACCCCACAACTCTTCCCAGGGAGTCCCTGGAGGAAGGCAACTTCGACCTGGTCTGCCTGGGGGAGGGCGAGCGGACCATGGTGGAGATAGCCAGCGGCATCGACCCGGAGAGGATCGACGGCATAGCTTTCGGAAAGGGGGACGATTTCACGAAAACCCCTCCCAGAAAGCTGATAGAGAACCTCGACGACCTTCCCCTTCCGGCCTGGCAGCTGCACGACCTCAGTCGCTACCGGGCGCCGCACATAGCCAGTCGGGACAACCCCGTAGGGTACATGGAGACCAACCGGGGATGCAACCACCATTGCCTTTACTGCAGCCAGAGGATCTTCGGCCACGAGGTCCGTTCGAAGTCACCGCAGCGGGTAGTGGACGAGATGTTCAGGATGCTGGATATGGGCTTCCGTGACATCCACATAAAGGACGACAACTTCACCGCGGACATCGAAACCGCCAAGAAGACGATCAGGCTGATGATGGAGAAGGGCTTCTCCGCCCCATGGGCTCTCCCTACCGGGGTGAACGTGGAGGATGTGGACAGGGAGTTCTTCGAGCTGGCGGCGGCGGCCGGATGCTACCAGATATCCTTCGGCATCGAGAGCGGAGTTCCGGAGATACTCCACCGGGTGAACAAGGACCAGACCCCCGAGCAGATAAGGAACGCGGTCCAGATGGCTGACGACGCCGGCCTGGAGACGGTGGGTTTCTTCATGATGGGCCTGCCCGGAGAGACCGAGGAGACCATGCGCCGGACCATCGAGTTCGCCCGCAGCCTTCCCCTCACCTACGCCAAGACCACCATGACCCTTCCCTATCCCTCCTCACCTCTTTACAAGCTCGTGGAGCGGGACGGGAGGATACTCTCTAAGGACTGGAGCCGTTATAACTTCCACTCCACCAGCGACGTGTGGCAGCACGAGAACCTGGATTGGAAAACGATCCGCCATTGCTACGCGCTGTTCCACCGCCGTTTCTACTTCCGGTTCTCGTACGTCTGGAAGAGGTTCTGGCGTGATCTGCGGATGGGGCAGTTGTGGAACGACTTCAAGGCCGCACTGAGCAACGATTGGTCGGGCTGATCCAGCCAATCCTCCGAAAGCTGGGTGACAACCTTCTCCTGGTTGGCGAAGTTATTCTGCTGGCCATTTTGCTTCTGCTTATCCTGGTTCCCGATTGGCCGGTCAGAATGGTGACCGTCTATTGCATTCCCGATGCCACGGTACGCACCGGCGACGGGATGCGTCTTTCCACCCCGGCGGTCATCCCCGTACCCCAGGAGGGCGTCTCGGTAAACCTGTCCGCCCCGAACCGGGTTCCGGTCGATACCGTTGTACATCCGCATTCTGCCAGTCTCACGATAGAGCTACCTTACCTCTTCGAGGTGAACGTAGTCTCCGAGCCCCCGGGGGCTTTTGTCTATCTGAACGGAGTCCGGTCCGGATCCACCCCTGTCTCGTTGAAGGTCTCCCGGCCCGGTGCGCACCAGCTTTTGTTGTCTCTGCCCTCCGGGATCTCGGTGCTGGACAGCGTTACCCTCCTCACCAACCGACCGCGAACCCACAACTACGTCCTTCCCCGAATCACCCACGACGGAGGATTCGTACGGGTCCCCGGAGGGTCCTACTACG
The DNA here is from genome assembly GCA_014728175.1 of Candidatus Fermentibacterota bacterium. GTDB lineage: Bacteria > Fermentibacterota > Fermentibacteria > Fermentibacterales > JCC-6 > WJMA01. The sequence goes on along the minus strand of WJMA01000051.1, from coordinate 51,599 downwards.
TCTCCTCCCGATCGCCTTCGGATACGACCCCGGCTGCCCTGGAAAGGGTCGAGCTTCGGCCGTTTTTCATAGCCCGGCGAGAGGTGACGAACCGACAGTTCTGCAGGTGCCTGTCCGACGTGGATCCGGACATGGAAAGGGACACTACCTGCAGGGAAGGTTACACCCTGCTCATGGAGAGGCTGTTCCCTGTGGATTGGAGAATCGGCATCCTTGCCGATTCCGTCGCCGGGTACGTCCCGGCAAAGGGCCTGGAGGACCATCCGGCGGTCGGCATGACCCGAGAAGCCTCCGAGCTTTACTGTGAATGGCTTACAGAGAACCCTCCCCAGGGGCTGCCAGACTTGCGGTTCGATCTGCCTACCATCCATCAGTGGGAGGTATCGGCGAGAGCCGGGAGAAGGGGCCCTTACCCGTGGGGCGACTGCTCTCCCACCGGAGGGAGGCTCAACCTGTCCGATTCCAGCGAGACCATTCTGCAGAGGTGTCCAGGTCTGGACGATGGCTACCCCATCACCGCTCCCACCGGATGCTTCCCTCCCAATCCCTGGATGATCTACGACATGGCGGGAAACGTATGGGAGATGGTGGTGGATCCGGAAGATACCTCCAGGGTACTGGCCGCCGGAGGAAGCTGGATCTCCGACAGTTCCATGTGCCGAGTAGACAGCCGGCTGGTATTGGAGTCGGAGATGGGCTATCCTTTCGTAGGATTACGGCCGGCGGCCGTCCCGGATAGTCCGCAATAGCTTCCTCCGACAAAGATAGGGCCCGCGGAAAGGTTACCACGGGCCCCATCGGCGTGGTGGGGGACTCCGGTTGGGAAGTCCTCAGTCTCGTTGCCGTGTCCACTTGGCGGTCGGGCCTTCGGGTATACCCTGGAACGATTCCTCTTCCCGGCGGGCCGACCCGTACACGGTCAACTCGTATAAAACTTGAGCAATATGCTTACCAGAGGAAAATTTAGTCCAACTGTGCTATTATATATTTCATCAAATTATAAACAAACATATTTCTTGTGGTACTGTGCTGTAGTTTACAGCCAATGTGCAAACCGGTGCAACCGGGTCAGGTAACCGCGGTGTTACCGACCTCCAATATTCCTGTTAGCTGCTGGAATGACTGAGGAAGGTCTTCTTTAGCCATCGAAATCCTCTAAGAGCTCCCGCATGGGGGACTCTAGAGTGATCGGGGCCGTCTTGTGATCTCCCCGATACTGGTTTTGGAAGCCTTGTGCTTTTATCAATTCCTCAATCGCCACGCTAAGGCTCATCCCGAGCCTTCGAATGCGAACGGTACCCGTGAGTGGTCCAGCGAAAGAGACGGTGATGGCCATGGAGAGTGCAGAAAAGCACTTTTGCCTTTTCCTCGGCAGAAGGCCGCTGAGCCGGTGGATCACCTTGCTCTGCAGCAGGCTACGATCCGTATAGGGAAGGTGATCTCCATTTGAACGGCAGGCCCGGGAGAGCGGTTTTCGTCAGCTATTCCAGCTCCGATGCTGACCGGGCGGGCAGCATCCTGGATTTTCTGGAGGACAGGGGCGTCTCCTGCTGGATGGCTCCCAGGGACATCCCGGCCGGAGCGGACTGGGCGGCGGCCATAGTGGACGCCATAGAGAACGCGTCCAGACTGTTGCTGGTGCTTTCGGAGAGCTCGAACCGGTCGCCCCAGGTCAGACGGGAGCTGGAGCAGGCGGTAAGCTGTGGCATCCCAATCGTACCGATCCGCATTGGAGAGGTCGAGCTCTCCAAATGGATGCGCTACTGCATATCTACCCATCAATGGCATGACGCGCTGGAGGAGGACCTGGAATCGTGCATGGAAGGGGTCCTGGAGGTGCTCGGTTCTCCCGTATCCAACGTAACCGCCGATCTGTCGAACCTCTCGGTGATGATGGAGGAGGATATACGAAGGCTGGAGAGCACCATAGACGCTGTCTCCGAGAGAACCTCGAGGCTGCAGCCGGGTGAAAGGCGAAGGGTTGCCGTTCTGTCTCTGCGGCTGGCGGGACTTACCGAGCAGGGGGGAACGCTGCTGCCGAGAGCGATGGTGAGCGTCCGGGATACGGTGGAGGCCATGGTTCGCAGGGTAGTCGAAGCTTACGGTGGTTACCTCACCAAGCCCGGGCCGCTGCATTTCCGGTCCATCTTCGGGGTAAAGAGGGCCAAGGAGGATGACAGCTCCAGAGCGGTGAGCAGCGCGGTCAAGCTCGCCGAGGGCCTGAGGGAGCTGAGACGGGTGCTTTCTACCAGGGGCATCGATCTCGATTTCGGTATGGGAGCCTCGGCCGGTCCGATAGAGGTGGTAACCGACGGGACCGGCGATCCGATAACCAGGGGGGGAATACTTGGAGAAGCCAGGGATCTCGCCGATCCGACCGGTGAGGGGAGCCTGCTGGTAACCGAAAGCGTGTACCGCGGCTGCGGTGGAGGCTTTAGTTTCGAGCCCTGCGATGTCGCGCCCACCAATAGGTTCTACAGTCTGGCCGGCGACTCGCCCGGCCCCGACCCGGTCGTTTTGGGAGATGCTGGAAGCTGCCCGTTCGTGGGGAGAGAAGAGGAGCTGGAGGAGTTGCGTAACGCCCTCCATAGACAGGAGAGCGGCGTAGGAAACAACCGCAGGGGCGGGGCCAGACACATCGTGTTGGGGATCAGCGGGGAAGCCGGCGTGGGCAAGTCGCGGCTGGTGGCTGAGCTCACGGAAGAGATCGGCTCCCCTTCCGGCGATATTCAGGTTCTCTGGGGAAGGGCGTGTTCCTCCGCCCAACCACCTTACTTCTTGTGGCGTACGTTGATCGAAAACCTGCTATACAAAGGCGATGTGCCGAGTATGGATTACGGCGAGCTCTGCCGCCGGGTGGGCGCCCTGGCCAACGACGAGGGATTGATCCAGTCCGCTCCGTTTCTGGCCAGGATACTGTCAATCGATTCCAAGGACCCCCGAATCGAGGGACTCGACGACCGGGCTCTGGCCCTGGAGACGACCACCGCGGTGAGGGACCTGGTGGAATCGGTGGCTTCCTCGCGAAGGACCATCCTGGTTCTGGACGATCTTCAATGGATGGGGGAGACCTGCCGCAAGGTACTGGAGTTCGTGGTTGCGAATTGCGATACCCGGCCGGGCATTCTCTTCGTTCTTCTTTACAGGCCGGAGAGGGACAACGGCGAGCCAGTGCGAATAGAAATCCATCCCGGCTACGCCGAGCTGGCCGAGATCAGGTTGGGCCGCCTGGAGAGAAAGGCCTGCGTGAACCTTCTGCTGGAGGTCCTCAAATTCCTCGATCCGGATTCCGAGGGTATGGAGGATAGGCTCCTGGACCTGGTGCTACGAAAGAGCGGAGGAAATCCATACTTCCTCAGGGAGATGGTCATGGATCTGGTCGAGTCGCAGACCGTGGAGACGGTGGAGCGAAAATGGGTGCCCACCGGGTCCCTGGACGAGGTGTTCGTTCCGGATTCGCTGGCCGGTTTGCTTCAATCCCGCCTGGACAGGCTACCCACAACGTGGCGAAACGTTCTACAGAGGGCCTCGGTCCTGGGTGTTGAATTCCCACTGCCCCTTTTGGATATGCTCTCGGAGAGCGTAGTGGGAAGAAGAGCGGAGCGGGAGGCCCTGACCGGATTGGAGAACAAGGATCTTTTGGCTCGGCAGACCAGCGCCTTCGAGAGCAGGTGCAGGTTTACGCAGTTGCTGCTTCGCGACACCGCCTACGGCAGCCTTACGGACAGAAACAGGGCGATACTGCACCACGCCGCGGCGGAATGCATCGAGGATATCCAAGGCGGTGAGGGGGAGAAGGCGGCGGAAACCCTGGCCTACCATTGGGAGAGGGCGGGCAGAACCGACAGAGCTCTGGTGTGGGGGATGTCCTCTCTTAGGCTTCAGGCGAGAAACAGCCAGGCGGACGGGGCTCTGGATATGGCGGGGAAGCTGGAGGAATGGTTGCAGGAACCTCCCGAGGACGGTTCGAAGGGAGAGCTGCTGGTCGAGGTCCTGCTGCTCAAAGCGGATGCGTTGGATCTGAAGGGAAGAAGGACGGAGCAGGAATCCGAGCTCCGAAAGGCCCTCCGGCTGGCCGACACCTCCGGCGCCGAGGAGATCCGGGCCCACGCGAGGGAAAGGCTGGGGTGGTTCCTGATGAACACCGGCCGCTCCCAAGAGGCCATGCAGGCTTACGAGGGGGCCCTCGAGCTGGTGCGCTCGGCCGGCGCACGACGCCTGGAGGGCAGGATCGTAGGGGGCATGGTCACCGTGCACAGACAGGATGGGCGTCTGGACGACGCCGAGCGTTGCGTTAGCCGGTCACTGCGCATGGCCCGGGAGGTGGGCGACGAGTGGAGCGAGAGGAGAAACCTGGGCAACCTGGGAATTCTGCACCGGGATCGCGGAAGATTCGAGGACGCTATCGGATGCTTCGAGGCATCTCTCCAGCTGGCCAGAAAGATGGGAAGCCGAAGGGACGAGGCCACCATCCTCGGTAATCTGGGCAACCTTTACCGCGAGCGCGGTAGCCCCAAGACCGCTCTGGAACGCCTGGGCCAGGCACTCCGAATAGCCCTGGAGATAGGCTCCCGCGGCGCAGAGGGAATCATCCTGGGCAACATGGGAATCCTCTACGACCAGATGGGGCGAATCGCCAAGGCCGAGGAGTGCCATCTCAAATCGCTGGCCATCCGTCGGGAGGTGGGAAACAGGAAGGGCGAGGGCATCGCTTTGGGCAACCTGGGGACACTGTGTATGAAGCAGGACCGCCTCTCCGAGGCCGATAGCTATTATCGAGACTCCCTCCGCATCGCCCGGGAGATCGGAGCCAGAAGCAGCGAGGGGATAACCTACGCCAATCTGGGGATACTGCGAAGAAAACAGGGCCGGCTGGACGAAGCGGAGAGCTGCTGCCGAGAAGCGCTGGAAATCGCCAGGCAGACTGGAGCCCGAAGGAGCGAGGCTCTCACCATGGGCAGCATGGGCTACCTGCATCTGCTTCAGGGAAGGCACGCCCGGGCTCTAGAATGCTACCGCCGAGTCTGTGATATGATAAGCGAGTTTCAGTTGGGAGCTAGCGAGTTCGAGGAGCTAGTCCTGCTGCGTGAAGGACTTCTGAACTCGGAAGTGGACCGGGATGAGGTACCGTGGCCGGACCATTGGCCGGCGGCAAACGATGCCTGACCGAAGCGGTGATAAACGCCCCACTCCATGGAGGTATGGAGGTGATTAGTCTGCGGATCGTCGGGGCCTGTGCGGGCGGTATGAACGTAGGATCGATATTTCAACGGCGGTGTCCCGCGCCGCTCGTAGTTTACGGATATGCTCGTCTCTGCTATCTATAAGTCGTACCCGGGCGGGAAAGGGCTGTTGAATGGGAGAGTATGGAGCGTAGGATAGAGCATCTGGAGAAGAAGCTCCAGGAGTCCCTCTCCGAGGGAGAGAGAGCCGAGACCATAATCGAACTTGCCTGGGCCGTGAAGCACCTCGACCCCTCCCGGGCCATACAACTCGGTACCGACGGGCAGGAGCTGGCCGAGAAGCTGGGATTGCTTAAGCTGATTCCCAAATGCATGCTGGCTCAGGCGGTGGGCCAGCTCTTCAAGGCTCGTCTGGATCAGTCCGAGCAGCTTACCCTCCAGGCGCTGGAAGACTACCGCAGGCAGGAGGACGCCGAGGGAGAGAGAGACTCCCTAAACGTTCTGGGATCGATACACCTGAGAAGAACCAACTACGGTGAGGCCCTGGACAGCTACATGGACGCTCTCAGGGTAAGCGAGACGCACGATGACCCGGTGGAACCGGTGGTCTTGATCAACATCGGATCGGTCTACCTCAGGTTGGGCGACTACGAGAGGGCGCTCGACTACTACCTGCGAGCCAAGGAAACCTCGGAACAGCTGGAGGACCGGCCCAACCTTAGAGCGACCACTCTTCTCAGCGTTGGCAACATCTACACCACCCTGGAGATGTACGAGAAGGGCCTGGAGTACTACGACGAGTGCATTGAGATTTACCGAGAGAACGAGATGCGTCAGGGCCTCGCGCCCGCTCTGTGTAACATCGGTATTCTCAGCTCCAAGCTCGGCGAGTACGACAAGGCGCAGCGCTACTACAGCGAGTCGCTAGCCCTGTTTAATGATCTGGAGGACAGAAAGGGCATAGCGGACGTACTGTGCAACCTGGGCCACCACATGGGAATGATGGGGAAGCACAAGGAAGCCATCGATTACTACGAGGAAAGCCTTTCCATCTACGAGGAGCTGAGAAGCAGCAAGGGGGCGGTCGAGCAGATGTCCGGGATCGCCCGCTCCATGATGGAGCTCGAAGATTACGAGAAGGCTCAGGAGCAACTCCAGAGCGCCCTGGAGATGGCCGAGAAGGCCGACCTTAAGCCCCATCTGGCCCGGATACACAGCAACCTTGCCGAGGTAAACGAAAGGCTGAAAAGGCACAGGGAGGCTCTAGAGCACTACAGAGAGCACCATAGGTTCTCAGAGGAGCTCCGGTCGGACAAGGCCGAGCAAAGGCTTCATAGCATGGAGATAACCCACCAGGTGGAGAAATCCCGCAAGGAAGCTGAGATCTACAGGTTGCGCAACGTGGAGTTGGCCAAGTACAAGACGAAGCTGGAGCAGATGATAAGGCAGAGGAACGAGGAGCTCCAGCGCGAGATCAGGGCCAGGATGCTATCCGACGAGGTTCGCAGGCAGCTGGAGATGGAGCTGGGCAGGGATCAACGCCTGGCCAGCCTGGGAAAGCTGGCCGGCGGCATAGCCCACGACTTCAACAACATACTTTCGGTGATATTGGGCAACGCGGAGATGCTTCTGAAAGGGAAGGTCAGTTCCGAGCACGAGCAGAAGCTGCGGGCTATCGTAAGCGCCGTAGAAAGCGGAGGCTCTCTCACCCAGCAGCTGCTCGAGTTCAGCATGAACAAACCGGTCAGAAAGTCCGTGATCGATCTGAGTAAAACTGTTCTCCGAATGGTCAGCCTGCTGGAGCGGATAGTGGGAGAGAACACCAGGCTGGTGGTCAACGCCGAAGACGATCTACCCCCCGTCTTCGGGGAAACCCAGAAGCTGGAGCAGATAGTGATGAACCTGGTCCTCAACGCCCGGGATGCCATGCCGGAGGGAGGGGAGATCGGCATAGACATGAATCGAGTGGCCACCGAGGCGGTGGTCTCCCTTCTGGACGTAGAAGCCGACGCACCCTCCTTCGTCTGCCTGAAGGTGTCCGACCAGGGAACGGGCATGACCCCGGAGGAGATCGAGCGGATATTCGATCCCTTCTACACTACCAAGGGGGAGGGAAGAGGTACCGGATTGGGCCTTTCGGTGGTGCATGGGCTGGTGAAGCAGCACGATGGGCTGATAGACGTAGAGAGCGACGAGGGCAAGGGTACCGTGTTCCACGTATACTTCCCCGAGGCGACCCACGAGATGCTGCCGACCATGCTGGACGACGAAGAGGAGAGAGACTTCTCTGGAAGTGATGAGCTGATTCTGCTGGTAGAGGATAATCCCGACGTGTTGCAGTTCCTGAACGAGGTCCTGGAGGCTCACAACTACCGGGTGGTTCTTTCGGAGACTCTGGCCGAGGCCAGAAAGGTACTCGCCCAGAGAGGATTGGAGATGGATCTGCTGTTCACTGACGTAATGCTGCCCGACGGGACGGGAATAGAGCTGGCCAGAGAGCTTCGAGAGGAACGTCCGGAGCTGCCGATTCTGGTGGGGAGCGGCTACACCCCTTCCCCGGAGGACCAGGAATTCATCGCCCGGCACGCGAAGGCGTTTCTCCCCAAGCCGTACCGGATGGCGGACATACTTACCTCCGTGTACTCCGCCCTGAGGTCGGGCAAGCAAGTTGCCGATTGATACGATGTCCGCGGCTGCTGCGAAGAGCGTCGTAGGCTTCATCCCTCCGCGCGCCGATTAACACCGATGGGCATGGCTTCGCTCGTGTTCTTTCTGATGGCCGAAAGTGGTATGCTGCAAGAGCCTCCGCCCGACCTCCTTCTGGATTCGGTGACTGCGACCAAGTATTGCTACGACCTGCTTCAGGATACCGGTATCGAGCATGGCTGCGAGCTGCATGGGTCGTGTCATGCGGTCCTGGAGAGGGAGGGTCATACCTACGTGGTGGTGGCTCTGGGTTTTCGTCTTCCCACCAGGGGATACAGCTTCCTGTACAGGATTTCTGGCGGGGCGTCCGAGATGATCCAGATGAGGTGCGATCATTTCGACTGGGGGGTGGTCAGCCAGGAGACGGGCGAGAGAGCGGGCGCCGAGGTGCTCCACCTGGCCCCCGGTTATCCGTCTATGGACGTCCCCCTGGTAAAGCTGAGCGGCAGCTGCCATCCCGGCACCGGCACCTGGGTGGAGGGCTACTTCGAGCTGCTCCTTCCCACTCCCGCCGGTTTGGAGGTGGTGTTCACCGGAGCCGAGAAGAGCTGGAGCACGAACCGCGACGGGTACCTGAGGCAGTACACCTACCGTCTGGAGGACGTAAACGGCGACGGTTTGCAGGAGCTGCTGCACCAGGGCGCCGATTATACCTTCGTGGTAACCGACACATCCGTTGTTCTGGAAGGACCGGTGGAGGTATCCAGGTGCCACAGCTTCACCGCCGACGGCTTCATGGAGTAAGGACCGAAGAAAGCTCCGTTAGAGCGTTATCAGGAGTATGGCCGCGGCTTCCAGAATGGCGATCAGGCCCAGGCCGTACAGCAGTCGCCTGGACTGCCTTTGCAGCTCCTCGCTTCTGGCCTGCAGCTCCTTTATCCGGCCCATCAGCTTGTCTATGGCGGATATGGCCAGGTCCTGTCCCTTCCTGTCGGCCAGCCCCGATAGAACGTCGTAGTGCTTCTGCAGGACCTCCCGAACCGCCATGATGTCCTCTTCCAGCTTCTCTTGCTCGCTCCTGGCGGCTACGTGTGCCAGGCGGTCGTCGATTATGGGCATCAGCCTGCGCTTGAAGTAATCGTCCTGCACCTTGGGCAGCTTGGCCATACTTTCGCGTATGGACTGGAGGGAACTTTTGATGAGGTCCCGATGCTCGGTGGTCTTGGCGGCGGAGGCTCGAATCTGCTCGGAAAGACCACCCAGCTCCCGACCGGACTTCTGTTCGCGGGTGGAGAGCTGGGCCAGTAGGCTCTCGGCCTTCGCCAGGTCTCTCTTGATGTCGTCCAGGGCCGAGGTGGTAGCGCTCTGCAGCTGGTCCTTGATCTGCCAGACCGTTTCCTTCAGCTCGGACTCGACGGATCTTATGAAGTACTTGTTCAGCTCTTTCTTTATGGCGAGAGTGGCTTTGATGTAATCGTCGAGCACGTTTCCGTTTTCCGGGGTACTATCCGTATCGTGAGTTTGCTCCTCGAGGGTGGGGCCGGATTCCTTGTCCATCTTTCTTCCCATAGCAGATCCAGGGTGTTGGGCCTTGATCCTTCCGAGCGGAAAAGACTATATGACCCGGGTTGCCGGATGTCTACGACCCCGCCGGAGCATCATGCGTTCGACATCGGGCTGGTGCCGGGTTATGCATGACCGTACGTTTTTGCCCCATTCCGAGCGACGGTGAACCCGTTACTGGAGGTGATCGTCGGATCCCGATGAGCCGATTGTCCGATATTGCCTTATACGAAATCCCCCGTTTCCGCAGTATTCCGCAGATGCTCCACAATGCTGCGACCGACCGGCCGGAAGCGGTCTTCATGACCGATCCAACCGCAGAGGGTCCGGGGGAGAGGATAACCTACGCCGGCATGCTCGACCGGACCGATCGTTTCGCCCGGGCTCTACTGGGAAGGCAGGACCGGCCGGTGGTGGGAATTCTCGGAAGAAACGGGATCGATTGGGCATCCGCCTATCTGGGGACGATTCGGGCCGGGGGAGTAGTGGTTCCCATAGACCCCAAGCTGGTCCGGGCAGAGGTCCACACCATACTCCACTACTCCGGGGCCAACGTTTTGATGGTCGACGGAGGGCTGGAACGGGAGATGACCGATCATCTGGAGGGCAAGGGCAGGGGAATAGATACGTTCGTCACCAGGCCCCTGGACGAGCCCCAAGCAAGGTCTGTGGACGATCTGCTGGCTTACCAAAAGGGAGGATCCCTTCCTCCGCTGGACGGCTACGACCTGGACGCCCCGGCGTCGATATGCTACACCTCCGGAACGATGGGAAAGTCCAAGGGGGTGGTGCTTTCCCACGGCAACATCCTCTCCGACGTGCTGCAGACCCTGCGTTACCTCAGGATTTTTCCGGACGACAAATTCCTTTCCGTTCTGCCCGTACACCATACGTTCGAATGCACCGGCGGGCTTCTGGCTCCGATCGCCGCCGGGGCGGAGATACACATCTGCAGGGGGTTGAAGCACATCGCCGAGGATCTCAGGGAAAGCCGGGCCACGGTGATGCTGGGAGTGCCCCTTCTGTGGGAGTCGATTTATGCCCGGCTCGGACAGCGCATACGGTCGGGGCCCCTGGGCACGGTTTCCTACGGGCTGGGAAGGATGATCTGCTCGGTCTCCGGGCTCTTGGGCCTGGATGCGAGAAGAAAGGTATTCTCGGCAGTGCACCGCGCATTCGGGGGACGGCTGAGGCTGCTGATCTCCGGGGGAGCGGCGGTGGATCCGGAGGTGGCCAGAGGCTACGAGAAGCTCGGTCTGCGCTTCATTCAGGGCTACGGCCTTACCGAGTGCTCACCCATAGTGTCCGTCAACAGAGACTGCATCAACAGAATCGGATCGGTGGGCCCGGTCCTCCCGGAGATGGAAGCCAGGATAGAAGCCCCTGACGAAAACGGGGTGGGTGAGATCCTGGTACGGGGGCCCAACGTTATGAAGGGTTACCACCGGGACCCCGAAGCGACCAGGGAGGTTCTGGACGACCGAGGCTGGTTGCGGACCGGAGATCTGGGTTACGTAGACGAAGACGGCTTCCTGTACGTGACCGGCAGGAAGAAGAACGTGATAATCGCCAAGAACGGCAGGAACGTTTACCCGGAGGAGATCGAGAGAGTACTCAACAGATCCGGTTTAGTGCGGGAGTCCATGATCTTCGGGAGAAGCTCTGCCAGCAAGGGGGAGGAGATCTGGGCGGTTATCGTTCCGGACGTCGACCGGTTCATAGGTATGGCTGAGGAGGAGGGTGAGAGCCTGAGCAGGGAAGAGGTCGTGAGACGCCTGGGCGATGTCGTTCGGCGGTACAACGGCTCCCAGCAGCCTTATCGGGCGATAAGGAGGTTCCTGGTCAGGGAGGAGGAGCTGCCCAAGACGACCACGAACAAGATCATCCGCAGGGAGGTCCTGCGGGAGGCCGGCCTGGAACGGGAGAAAATCTACCGACCGTAGTCCGGAGCTTGTTGCTTGATGATCCGTAAGATAGGATACCAATCTTGTAGATATGTACCACAAGATTTTGGGGGCCCGATGAGCGAAGAGCGCAGAAGATGTACCAGGTGTATTCTGCCGGACACCTATCCCAACGTCGATTTCGACCAAAACGGTGTTTGCAGAGTGTGCAGGGAGTTCGACGAGAAGTACGCCGACGTGGATTGGGAGGCCCGCAGGCGCAAGCTGGAGAAGATACTGGACAGGTACAGAGGTAAAGGCATCAAGTGGGACTGCATGGTTCCGTTCAGCGGCGGAAAGGACAGCACGTACACCCTGTGGCTGTTGAAGAACCGGTACGGCATGACCCCCCTGGCCTTCAACTTCGACAACGGCTTCGCCCATCCGGACGCCCTGGACGTGGTCAAATACACGGCCAGGAAGCTGGGCGTCGATCTGGTGACGTACTTTCCCGACAGAGAGCTTTTGTACAGGGTCTACAGGAGGGCCCTGGAGGCGACGGGGGAGTTCTGCTCGGCCTGCGTGGTTCTCATACCGACGGCGATATTCCGGGAAGCCGACGCTCACGGGATAAGGCTCATCTGCGCGGGCTTCTCCGACATACTGGAGGCTCCGCCGCCGGAGACCAGCTACATGGACAGGGTTATGTTCAAGAACATCATGAAGGGCCACGTTCCGTTGGATGAGCTTCGATGGGACTACTTCTTCCCCTCCTGGAAGCGGATGTTCAAGGTGAAGCAGATCAGCGTACCCAACTACATCAGATGGGACCTGCCCCGGATATACGAGACGCTGAACAGAGAGCTCGATTACGGCAAGGACATGTCCGACATAAGGTACGACTGCCTGGGAACTCCACACTCCAGTTATCTCTTTCGCTGCCGCACCGGTTTCGGCAAGTACGAGTACTTGTACGCCAACATGGTTCGGGCGGGAGTGATCGACCGGGACGAGGCCCTGAGAATTGTGAGGGAGCGCGAGCCCCGGGAGGAGCCGGAGGGCTTCCGGGAATTCGTATCCCGTCTGGGCGCCGACCCCGACGAGATCATGCGCAACATGGGCGAGAAGTCCGTGTTCAACTTCCGGGGCCGCAACCGCCGCCTGAGAAGGCTCGCCATGAAGCTGAGGGAGATGCTTCCCTGAGCGTTCACCCGATAGAAAGCAGTCCGGGGTATTTCTATGCCCCCGCGTAAGCACTCGGTAGCCAGGAACACCGCGGCCATGGCCGTCGGCCAGGTGGGGTCCAAGTTCCTGCTGCTGCTGTCGATGATGCTTCTTTCCCGGTATCTGACCGATACGCCGTTCGGGGGCCTGATGTTCGCCGCCGCCCTGGGTCAGCTGCTGTGGGGCATCGTCGACATGGGCGTAAGCGGCATAGTCAACAGACAGGTCTCCGTGAAGCCTTCCAGTGCCCAGCGCATCTTCAGCGTGGCGTTAGGTCTGAGAATAGTACTGTTCGTAGCCGCGCTGGGCCTTCTGCTGGGAATCTCCGCGGTTTCCGGCGCCGAGCCCTGGGAGGTCCTCTTTATCGGGCTGGTGGGTGCGGGAATGGCTTTCGAGGCCGTATGCGAGCTCCATTTCTCCGTGTTCAGGGCCCGGGAGAGGATGATCCACGAGGCGGTCACCAGGATATCCGCGGGCGTGGTCTCGGTTATCCTGGTCATACTCGTGCTGCGCTTCGATCTGGGCGCCAAGATGGCGGTGGCGACTTATCTGGCCCGGTCGCTGGTTGTGGTGGTGGTCAGCTCGATTCTGGTTTACAGGATCTTCAGGATCCGGGTGGTTCCCTCCTTCCGCTTCGGATCCATGTGGGGGCTTTTCCGGGAGGCGGCGCCCCTGGCCGTGATGGCCCTGTTCATGTTCGGGGCGCAGAAGCTGGACAACGTGGTTATAAGAACCATGCTGAGCGTGGAGCACGTCGGCGCCTACCAGGAGTGCTTCAAGCTTCTGGAGGCGGCGATCCTGATCATCAACCCCACCCTGATTCCCGGGGCCCTTTTCCCATGGCTTTGCCAGTCCTTCGCCTCCGGCTGGAAGAAGGCCCGTAAGAGCATGGCCCAGCTGACCCAGCTGGTGGTCGGGCTCTCGCTGTTGGTATCGATTCCACTCATGTCCGGCGGGTTCTCTCTCTTGAGGTTCCTGTGGGGGGGTGGTTTCCTCCGGGGCGTGGGAGCGTCCGAGATGCTGGGGACCTACATGCTGGTGATCGCCTCGATTCCCTTCTTCTTCTGGCTGGTGGCTCTTCAGGGAGGCATAGTTGCCGCCAGAAGGCAGAGAGTCGCGGCCAAAGTGGGCCTGACAGGGATGGTGGTCAACGTAGTAACCAACCTGATCCTGCTGCCGCGCATAGGCCTCATGGGGGCGGGGGTGGCCGTGATCCTGTCCGATCTGGTGATGGCCTTTCTCTTCTACGCCGCTCTCAGTCGAAAACGCCCTCTGCCCGTATTCGGGGAGATCTGGAAACCGGCTTTGGCTGCAATTCCCGCCGCCGTATCGGCCCTTTTGCTTTCCGGGGCCCACGCCCTGGTTCGATTGGCGGTGCCGGCCCTGGCCTTTATCCTGGTATGGCTACCCCTGGGAGGTCTGAATATGCTCAGAACGGTCAGGGAAGACCGGGAGCTCTGTGAGGGTTCCGGATAACCTGCACCCCAGTGGTCCGAAAGCCGTATCGTTTGCAGAAAGACAAGGGTTACAATATATAGTGCCGTGTGTTGCCAGGGATCGGTACTAGTGCTGTGGAGGCCTTTTTGGAAAGATGAGCTTTGGTACAAGATATAGGACTATTCCTGGAGCTATACCCCATATTTAGTGGTAAGATATGACTGAGAAGACGACGGTCGAGCAGTCCTCGGTTTACGACGAGAGCAAGGTCAAGACCCTTTCCTCCATAGAGCACATCCGTCTTCGCACCGGGATGTACATAGGCAGGCTGGGTGACGGAAGCCATCCCGAGGACGGCATATACATCATGCTCAAAGAGGTGATGGACAACTCGATCGACGAGTTCATAATGGGCCACGGAACCACGGTGAAGGTGGATCTGGACGGGGATACCGTATCGGTGAGGGACTACGGCAGGGGCATTCCCCTGGGTAAGGTCATCGAGTGCGTTTCCAGAATCAACACCGGTGCCAAGTACAACACGGACGTCTTCATGTTCAGCGTGGGCCTGAACGGAATCGGCGCCAAGGCGGTTAACGCCCTGTCGGAGACCTTCGAGGTTGTAAGCTATCGTGACGGTGAGTACCGCCGGGCGCTGTTCGAGAAGGGCGAGCTGCGAAAGGAGGACCAGGGCAAGGCCAGGAAGCGCAACGGCACCATGGTCAGTTTCAGGCCCGACCCGGAGATATTCGGCGAATACTCGTTCGACCGAGAGCTGATGATCAAGAGGATCAGACACTACGCCTACCTGAACACCGGACTCAAGATAAGGTTCGACGGGGAGACCTACGTTTCGGAGAGCGGATTGAGGGACCTCCTGGAGGACGAGGCGGGAGACGTTGCCCTGTATCCGACGGTCTACTACAGGGAGAAGACCATAGAGTTCGCCTTCACCCACACCACCGAGTACGGAGAGCGCTACCTCTCCTTCGCCAACGGACAGTATACGAGGGCTGGTGGAACCCACCTGTCGGCGTTCAAGGAGGGGGTGCTCAAGGGAGTAAACGCCTTCACGGGGGAGCGGTTCTCCGGCTCCGACGTAAGGGAAGGCGTCATAGGGGCGATATCCGTAAGGATCAAAGAGCCCGTGTTCGAGTCCCAGACCAAGACCAAACTGGGTAACACCGACCTCAAGGGCTGGATAGTGGGCAAAGTCTCCGGAGAGCTGGAGAAGGCCTTGCACAAAGACCCCGACCTGGCTGAGAAGCTGGTGCAGAAGGTCGAGGCCAACCGGAAAATCCGGACCCAGCTGAAGAACGTTAAGAAGAAGGCCAGGGAAAGGGCCAAAAAGACGGCTCTCAGGATCCCCGGCCTCAAGGACTGCAAGATCCATCTGGGCGACGATCACCCCCGGGAGGAGGAGAGCACGGTTTTCCTGACCGAGGGCCAGAGCGCCGCCGGGAGCATGATCTCCAGCCGGGACGTCGACACCCAGGCGGTGTTCGCCCTGCGGGGAAAGCCTTTGAACTGCTACGGTCTGCGCAGAGACACCCTGTACAAGAACGCCGAGATGTATAACATCATGAGAGCTTTGAATATAGAGAACGGCATGGAAGGGTTGCGCTACAACCACGTCGTGCTGGCGACAGACGCGGACATCGACGGCATGCACATACGCAACCTGCTGCTGACCCTCTTTCTTCACTTCTTCGAGGGCTTGGTCTTGGATGAGCATCTGTTCATCCTGGAGACGCCTTTGTACAGGGTTCGTAAAAAGAGCGAGACCGTCTACTGCTTCACCCAGGCCGAGCGCAAGAGGGCCCTGGAGAAGCTGGGTCCCAAGGCCGAGCTTACCCGGTTCAAGGGCCTGGGTGAGATATCGCCCGACGAGTTCGGCAGGTTCATAGGCGAGGACATAAGGCTGAAACCTGTGGGCATCACCAGGTTGAAGGAAGTACCGTCCATGCTTCGCTTCTACATGGGCCCCAACACTCCCCAGCGGCGGCGGTTCATACTGGAGAACCTGAGATGAGAGACGCCCGGTGAGTCGCAAGGGAACCCTGGGAACCGTCTTCCGGGACAACTTCCTCGATTACGCCTCCTACGTGATAAAGGAACGGGCCATACCCGATGCAGCGGACGGGCTCAAGCCGGTTCAGAGGAGGATCCTCTGGTCCCTCAAGGAGATGGATGACGGACGTTACAGTAAGGTAGCCAATGTTATAGGTCATACCATGAGGTACCATCCCCACGGTGACCAATCCATTGGCAACGCACTGGTTCATCTGGCCAACACCGGCTACTTCGTCGACCGCCAGGGGAACTTCGGCAACCTGCTGACCGGCGACGAGGCCTCCGCGCCCAGGTACATAGAGTGCAGGCTGACCGAGCTGGCCCGGCGAACGATGTTCAACGACCGGGTCACCGAGCTGGTGCCCAGCTACGACGGCCGCAACGAAGAGCCGGTCCTGCTTCCGGCCAAGATCCCGGTCATCCTGCTTCTGGGCGTGGAGGGCATAGCGGTGGGCATGAGTACCAGGATACTGCCCCACAACTTCTGCGAGGTCCTGCAGGCCCAGATCAGCTACCTCAAGGGAAAGGAGTACGATCTATATCCCGACTTCCCCCAAGGGGGAAGCATAGACGTCTCCGACTACGACCGGGGCCTGTGCAGGGTGAGGAACAGGGCCCGGATAGACCGCCATGGGCGCAAGGAGCTGGTGATCAGGGAGCTTCCCTGGGGAAGCACCACAGAGAGCCTGATTAGATCCATCGAGAGCGCGGCGGGCAAGGGGAAGCTGAAGATATCCTCCATAGACGACTACACGTCCGACGAGGTGGAGATACATGTAAGGCTGGGCCGGGGGGTAAGCCAGGAGGAGGGCCTGAAGAGGCTCTACGCCCATACCGATTGTGAAGCCAGCCATTCCAGCAGCATGATGGTGATAAGGGACGACGCCCCCACCGAGATGGCCGTCGACCAGCTGCTCGAGTATTGCACGGACCGGCTGGTGGAGATCCTGAGACGGGAGCTGAAGCTTCGGGAGAGCGATCTGTTGGACCGCGAGCGTTGGTTGACTCTGGAGCAGCTGTTCATAGAGAACAGGATCTACAAGCAGATAGAGGAGTGCGATACGCTGGAGGCGATCAGGCAGACCGTGCGCAAGGGCCTGAAGCCTCACCTTCCAGAGCTCCTCGGAGAGCTTACCCGGGAGGACGTAGACAGGCTGGTCGGGCTTAAGATACGGAGGATATCCAGGTTCGATATCGAGTCCTACCGGGAGCAGTCGGAGGAGGTCCGGGCCGGGTTACGGGAGGTAAGGAAGAAGCTGCGCAACGTAAAGCGCTACGCGATCGGATTTCTGTCGGACCTGCTGGACGAGTTCGGCGCACGGTGGCCCAGGCGAACCTCGATAGAGTCCTTCAGCGACATAGACGTCAGGAGGATAGCCCACCGCAACCTGAAGGTGGGCTTCGATGAGGAAAAGGGATTCGTGGGTACGGACGTAAGGAGCGACACCTACTTCAACGCCTCCGAGTACGACAGGGTCTTCCTGTTCCTGGCCGACGGTACCTACAGGGTGGTGCCGGTGCAGGACAAGTACTTCGTCGACGGTGATGTGGTCCACTGTGGCCTGGCCGACAGGGAGAAGGTGTTCACCGCGGTCTACCGAATGGCCGACAGCCGACTATCCTACGTGAAACGCTTCGCCACCGGCGGCTACATACTGGAGAAGGAGTACCGATACGTTCCGGAGGGCACGGAGCTTCTTCTGTTTTCGGATCTGGAGGAGGGCAGGCTGGAGTTCTGGTTCAAGCGCAAGAAGAGGATGAGGAAGTTCAAGGATGAGCGGCTCCTGGATGACATCAGAGCGACCTCCTCAGACGCCAAGGGGGTCCGTCTGGGGGGACGAAAGGAGATAAGCAGCGTAAAGGCCGTGCCGGCCAAGGCGGAGGAGGAAGAGGAAATCGAGGAAGATGCTTCCGAGCAACGGGACGTTTCCTCGACCGACTCCCAAAAGCCCGATGCCGACCGCAAGCCCGACCGGTCGATAGAAGAGATTGTGGACGAGGCGGAGAAGCTCCGCAGGCGGTCGGCCGATGCGGCCCAAAAGGCTGGCGGCGATGGTACGGGTGACCTCTTCGAGGAGGCGGACCAGACCTAGATAAGACCCTCCCGACCCAGGCTTCTGCGAAGTCTTCCCAACGGATCCTCGGTCTCGGCGGGTTGGAACTCCCGGCCCGTAATCATCTCGTAGAGCTGTACGTATCGGAAGGATAGCTCCACCACCAGATCCTCCGGCGGCTCGGGCAGGACCTCGTCGGCGTAAGGGTCGCAATGGTCCACGAACCACAGCCTGAGGAACTCCTTGTCTATGTTCTCCGGCTTAAGCCCCTGGTCGAACCGCTCCCGGTAGCTCTCGGCTATCCAGTAGCGGGAAGAGTCCGGGGTGTGGATCTCGTCCACCAGGCGCAACCTGCCCTCATCATCGCGCCCCATCTCGTACTTGGTGTCCACCAGGATGAGGCCGTGGCGGGAGGCTATCTCCACGCCCCTCCGGTACAGGGCCATGGCCGTACGGGAGGCCCGGTTCCACTCTTCGGGATCCATCAGCCCCCGCTGTACTATCTGCTCGGGGGTTACCGGCTCGTCGTGCTCCTCGCTCTTGGTGGTGGGAGTCAGAATCGGCCGGGGCAGCTTCTGGTTCTTCCGCAGCCCATCGGGCAGGACGTTTCCGCATAAGTTGCGCTCTCCCTTTTCGTAGAGCGTCCAGGCGGAAGTGCTGGTGCTGCCGGTTATGTAGCCTCTTACCACGAATTCGACGGGGTAGACGTCGCACTTGCGGGCCAGCATCGCGTTGGGGTCGGGAGCCGAGATAACGTGGTTGGGAACCACGTCCTCGGTCTCTTCGAACCAGAAAGCGCTGACCTGGTTGAGAACCTGGCCCTTGAAAGGTACGGCGGCCAGCACCCTGTCGAAGGCGCTCTGCCTGTCGGTGGCCACCATAAGAAGCCGGTTCCCGAGGTCGTAAACGTCGCGGACCTTACCTTTCCTCAGCCCCGGCATTCCCAGGTCGGACGTATCGGTCAGACAGCTTCCCAGGTTCTTTCGGATCAGGTCGCGGTTCAGCAAGACGAGCTCCCTTCCGGTTCAGAGTTAGCGTCTGCAGCCGGTTGTTTCTTATGTTATCGCGGTTTGCGCCGAAGAAACAGGACGAGTAAGTACCTCACCCATGGGGGAACCATGTTGGAAGACGATCCCAAGAGCCAACACATAACCTGGCATCATCACCATGTCACAAGGGCGGACAGAGAAAGGCTGCTGGGGCACCGGGGTGCCACCGTCTGGCTGACCGGCCTCTCCGGCTCGGGCAAGTCCACCATCGCCGACGCCCTGGCCGCAAGGCTACACGATATGGGCGTGCTGACCGCGATTCTGGACGGGGACAACGTCAGGCACGGCCTCAACCGCGACCTGGGCTTCTCTCCGGAGGACCGCAAGGAGAACATCCGCCGGATCGCGGAGGTGGCCAAGCTGTTCAGCTCCTTCGGGGTGGTCAACATCCTGGCCTTCATAAGCCCCTACCGGGAGGACCGGGATTTCGCCCGATCCATACGCGGGGAAGACGACTTCCTGGAGGTCTACGTGAAGGTGCCGCTGGAGGTGGCCGAAGAGCGTGACCCCAAGGGATTGTACGCCAAGGCCCGGTCTGGCGAGATACCTTCCTTCACCGGCATAAGCGCGCCGTACGAGGAGCCTCTACATCCTGAGCTGGTCTTGGATACCGACGTCCTCTCGCCCGAGGAGGGCGCGGAGAGGATACTGGTCGCTCTGGCCGAAAAGAACATCATAGATTACCGGCCCTAGAGGCGGCCCGAAAGGTACGGTTTCCCGTGGCCTTCTTCCCGCAGATCCAACCCATGCTGAACAGGACCAGGACCCTCCTGGCCCCGCAGCTGGCCCGGGAGGAGCGGGGGACGTTTCGTCTTCACATCCTCTCCGCCGTGATGATGGCCGTGGCCTGGGGGGTGCTGGTAAACCACGAGTACATCGCGGCCAAGGGCCTGGGGGCGAGCGTATGGCAGATAACCATTCTTACCATGATATGGCCGGTCAGCAACTTCCTGTCCGTATTTCTCACCCACTGGATAGACGGTAGAGGATGCTATTCGAAGGCGGTTCTGGTCGGCGGGCTGATGAGGCTTCCCCTGGGGTTGATGCTCCTGTCCTCCAGCGTCAACGTGATGCTGGGCCTGTTGCTTCTGTTCTTCGCCTCCAACAGCGTGGTCATCCCCGTTCAAAACGCCATAATAAGGCACCGTTACAAAAGGGGCCACAGGGGCAGCCTGTTCGGTTGGTCGATGAGCGTAAGGAACCTGATCAGCCTGCCCTCCAGCATGCTGGTCGGAGCGCTGCTGGACGTGGATTTCGATCTATATAGGATAGCGTTCCTGGTAGAGGCCCTGTTCGGGGCCGGTCAGGCCTTCTTCTTCGCCGCCATGGCCCGGGGCATGAGGGCCTCCCCGCGTCTGGAGCATGCGGGCAAAGGCGTGGCGCACTTCTTCGGCAGCCTGTGGAGGGTCTTCAACCGGGACCGGGAGTTCGCCCGGTTCGAATGCTACTTCATGCTGTACGGAATAGCCTTTCAGGCCGTTCTTCCCGCGATCCCGTTCTTCGCCCGGGACCAGCTGGGTCTGTCCTACGAGCAGTACGCCACCGCGAAGGGAGTGATCGGACAACTGGGGCTGGTTTTCCTGGGCCCGTTCTTAGGGGCGAAGGTGGAGAGGATCCACCCCTTCAGGTTCACCGGCATAATAGTGCTGGTGTTGGCTCTCTATCCCCTGGTAATGGCCGCCGGAGGCTGGCTTCCTTCGATCGGCATCTTCCTGTTCTACGCTTCCTACTGCTTCTTCGCTATAGGAATAGCCGGGATAAACGTTTCCTGGAACCTGTCCAGCATGAGCTTCGCTCCCTCCGACCAGGCGGCCACCTACCAGGGCCTGCACGTTACGGCAACCGCGCTGAGGGGTCTGTTCGCCCCGATCCTGGGCAGCCAGATACTGCAGCATCTCGGCTACACCGCCCCCTTCATCTTCTCCACCTGCCTGTTCGCCCTGTCGGGCATGTTGTTCCTCGGTCGCTACGCCAGGAGGAGAGAGGCGGGGCTGGTCGATTGATAGAAATGGAGCCGGGAAGTGGTGATCCCGGCTCCGCCCTGTTCGAATCGGCTCCGGCCTAGAAGTATATGCCTCCGGTGGCGCCGATCCAGAAGTTGTCGAAGTCGATCCAGTGGAGCTTTCCGCTGATCTCGACGTCGGTGCCTCCGGTGCCCAGAATGGTTCCTATGTTTCCGTAGGCGCCCAGCTCGCTGTTGCTGTCATCCCACTCCTCGCCGGACTCCTCCCAGCTTACATGGACGTAGTGAAGCGCCAGCCCGCCGCCGTAGAAGATGTTTCCGGTGTAAGTCCTGATACCACCGAGTACCGGGACCATGTATGCCGAGAACTCGTCCCAGTCGTACTCCGGGCTGAGGAAGACGTAGCTTATGCTGCCCTCTATGGCGTAGGTGGCCATGTGAGCCAGTACGTTTCCTCCCGCTCCGAAGGAGATGTTGTAAGCGTCCGAGGCGTCTCCGGTGGGAAGAAACGCGCCCCCGTGAATGCCGAACTCCGTTACCCCGGCGAAGACCGCCAGGGAAAGCACCATCGCTGCTAGCAGACAGAGCCTCATTCCACCCTCCTTAGTGTTGAGTCGCTGTTCATCGACAGAACGCTACTCGCTGCCGAGGCCCGGGTCAACTTCGCCGAGGACCAGCCGTCGGATGTCCGCCAGATCGGCGCACTCCGCCACCGCATCTGTATTTTCCGGGAAGGTGCCGTCCTTCGAGAACAACACGAAATCGATGCCCGCCGCCGACGCCGACGGCATGTCGCTTCCCACGCTGTCTCCCACGAAGAGGGTATGGTCCCTTTCGGCCGACAGGAGGGCCAGGGCATAGCCCAGTATAGCCGGGTCGGGCTTGGCCAATGCCACCTCGCAGCTCAGAACCAGGACGCCCAGGTACTCCATGATCCCCGACGACACCAACCGGGGCCTCTGCACCGACCCCGGCCCGTTGGAGACCACGCCCAGACCACATCTCTCGCTCAGCGAGGACAGCAGCTCCAGGGCTCCGTCTATGGTCCGGGAACGGCCGGAGAGCATCCGGTAGTAGACGGGCAGAAACGAGAGGGGATCGAGCCCTGCGTCTTGTCTTTCGAATGCTTCCCGAATCTCGCGGGAGTCCAGGGCAGGGGCATCGGGCCGGCATGCCTCCATCGCCTGGACCTGGTCGGAACGGACCAGCGCCAGGTACCTCTCCGGCTCCTGCGTATCTCCGGCCAGCTCTTCCAGGGCCAGGGCCACCGCGTCACGCTGGGCCGAGGCGTAGTCCAGCAGGGTTCCGTCCAGATCGAACAGGACGGTCCGGTAACGGATGGAGGTCATTCTATCCGCCCAGGTAGTTGAAGCCGTGGTCGGGAAAGATGGTGAGCACCACCCCCCGGTCCAGATCCCGAGCGGCCTTTACCACTCCCGCCATTGCCGCTCCGCTGGAGGGACCCACCGGAACCGATAGATTGCTCTCTATCCACCGTTTCCAAAGAGTTGCCTCCTGCTCGGTCACCCTGAGCAGTATCCCGGGGTCCACCAGGCCGTGCAACCTCACCGTGTCAGGGTCGTGGAAACGCAGACCGGGAATGTTGCTTCCCTCGGCCGGAACCACGCCCACCAGCTCCAGGTTCTCCAGCCGCTCTCCGAGATACCTGCCCACTCCCAGCAGGGTACCACCGGTTCCCACCCCGGCCACGAACATATCCACCTTGCCGGACGTCTGCGACCATGCCTCCGGTCCGGTGGAGGTGAGGTGGGCCATCAGGTTGTCGGTCCGCTCGTGCTGGCCGAGGTAATGCGTGCGATCGTTCTTCGAGGCCGCCTTTACCGCTCTTCTCTGCGCTCCGGTGGTTCCTTCCCCGGAGGGAGTCAGGGTAAGCCTGGCTCCCAGGTCCGCTATTCTCTTGATCCGGGATGCACCCGAGCCCTCGGGTACGAACAGCCAGGCGTTGGTTCCCATCTCCCTGGAGGCCAGGGCGACTCCCATCGCGGTGTTTCCCGAGGACGCCTCCACCAGCGTGACGGAGGCCGGATCCTCCACGTCCCTCAGGGCGCGGTCCACCATGTATCTGGCCACGCGGTCTTTCACCGACAGGCCCGGATTGAGCCCTTCCAGCTTGGCCAGCACGGTTACGCCCGTGGGCAGCCCTGGCGGGGTGATGTCCACCACCGGGGTGGGAAGGGAAACCCTTCCTTCCGGTCTCGCCGCCATGGTCCGTTTTTTTGCTTTGCTGCCGATCATCCTTCCTTCTCCCTATGGTAAGATGTTGATTACCGCCTACTTCGTACCGAATGTCCGTGCCGCGGACAGACGGAGCGCGGCGGTGCGTCGGGTATCAGAAGGACTTTCATCGCGGCCACGCTGTCTCCCTTCACTGCCGTATCGAGCGTATAAGAAAAAAACCCGCCTCCCGGCGGGTCTTCCGTTCCTCATCCGTAGGATGCACTAAGCCCCCGCCGTTCCTCCTTTCACACAGTAACAACAGAGGCAATTGATCATCTCGGTCCTTTCGCTAGGCGCGAAGATAGAGGAGCCGGTTCGCGGTGTCAACGCCGCGATCTGGCCTTGCCGGGGGCAGGCTGTATATTTAGCGAATCGCAAACGAAGAGCCTACTGAAAGGACTGGCTATGAACAGGGAAGGAAAGAAGCGGGAGTACAGGCTGGAGAAATCTCCCGCCGACAGGACCATAATGGTGCTGTCCGGAAAGGGCGGGGTCGGAAAGAGCACGGTGGCGGCCAACCTGGCGTTGTCACTTTCTCTTCAGGGTCACAAGGTGGGACTTCTGGACTCCGATTTCCACGGGCCCAGCATACCCAAGCTTCTGGGTCTGGAGGGAACCACTCTCTCCGTGGAAGGCGACAGGGTGCTTCCCGCCACCCTGGGCGAGTTGAAGGTCGTATCGATCGATTTCATGCTACCCCAGAGAACGGACGCCGTAATCTGGCGGGGCCCGATGAAGATGAACGTGATAAGGCAGCTTCTGGAGGACGTGGCCTGGGGCGAGCTGGACTACCTGATCGTCGATTCCCCTCCCGGAACCGGCGACGAGCCGCTCTCCGTGGCCCAGCTCATACCCGAGCCCACCGGAGCGCTGCTGGTTACAACGCCCCAGGACCTCTCCACCTCCGACGTGCGCAGATCGATAACGTTCTGCCGGAAACTCTCCCTGCCCGTGCTGGGGGTGGTGGAGAACATGTCCGGCTTCGTCTGCCCCAACTGCGGCCACCGGACCGACCTCTTCGGCACCGGGGGAGGAGAGAGAATGGCCTCGGAGATGGGAGTTCCTTTCCTGGGGAGGGTCCCGGTGGACCCCGCCATAGTCCATTCCGGAGACCATGGCCGGCCCTTCGCCTACTTCGACGAGAACACCCCGTATACGGAGGCTTTCCAGGACGTTTTGGAACGGCTCGTCCGGTCCATGGAGGAAGGTTCGCTCGAAGAGCCCGCTCCCCCCTCCAGCGAGCCCCGAAAGGGGGTCAGGATCGCCCTTCCTCTGGCGGGAGGCAAGTTGTCCCGTCACTTCGGGAGGGCGGAGGAGTTCGTGATGTACGACACAGACCCGGAGAAGAGGGAGATACTGGAGTCGGAAAGGTCGGCCCCTCCCCCCCACGAGGAGGGTTCGTTTCCACGGCTGCTTTCCGAGAAGGGAGTAGACGTTCTGCTTACCGGCGGTCTGGGGAGGAAGGCCAGGGCTATGCTGGAGGAGGCGGGCGTGGTAGTGATAAGCGGGCTCCCGGAAGACCCACCCGAAGAGCTGGCCCGCAGATACATGGAGGGAAACCTGCAGGCGGGCGACAACGCCTGCGACCACTGAGAGCCTTCCCCGCTCTAACCCTCGCCGAAGGCTTCCCTGATCGCGTCCGAGACCATTCCCCGGCCGGCCTTGCTGGGCATCGTGATTATCATTCCCGACTCGCCGTCGGCGGCCGCCGCCGCGGCGTAGAGGGCTCCCTCGTTGCCGGCCCAGGACCTCCTGGCAAGGCCGTTGGCTACGTCCCAGGACAGCATCCGGTCCGCCCTTTCACCCGCCTTCTCGGTTCCGTCCAGGACCAGGCCGAATCCGCCGTTTACGACCTCTCCCCAGCCGACACCTCCTCCGTTGTGAAGAGCCACCCAGGTCGCTCCCCTGAAGGCGTCCCCTATCACGTTCTGCACCGCCATGTCGGCCGTGAACATGCTTCCGTCGTAGATGTTGGAGGTCTCCCGGAAGGGTGAGTCTGTACCGGAGGTGTCGTGATGGTCACGCCCCAGTACGATGGGGGCGGAAACGCTTCCCTCGGCTATGGCCCGGTTGAAGGCGGCGGCTATCCGTCTTCTGCCGTCCCTGTCCGCATACAGGATACGGGCCTGGGAACCCACTACCAGCTCGTTCTCCTCGGCCTGCTCTATCCATCGCAGGTTGTCCACCACCTGTTGCCTGGTTCGGGGTCCGGCCTTCTGCGAGGCCTCTTTCAGCACCGACGCCGCGATACGGTCCGTCCGCCGCAGATCCGCGGGATCGCAGGAGGTGCATACCCACCGGAAGGGGCCGAAGCCGTAATCGAAGCAGAGGGGGCCCATGATGTCCTCCACGTAGGAGGGATAGCGGAAGTGGCCGTCGGGCAGGGTGATGTCCGCCCCGGCCCGGGAAGACTGGAGAAGGAAGGCGTTGCCGTAGTCCCAGAAGCTCATTCCTCTATCGGTAAGGCCGTTTATGGCGCGGACCTGTCTACGCAGGGACTCGTGTACCGCTTCCCTGAATCCCTGGGGGTCTTTGCGCATCATCTCCCGGCTCTGCTCCATGGTCAGGCCCACCGGGTAGTATCCGCCGCTGTAGGGGTTGTGCAGGGAGGTCTGATCGCTTCCCAAATCCACCTCGAATCCCTCGCGGTCCAGGGCCTCCCATAGATCGACCACGTTTCCCCTGTATCCCAAAGAGAGCGGCCTCTTCTCGCTCAGAGCCGTGTCGACCCTGCTCAGAATCCGGTCCAGGTCGTTCTCGGCCTCCTGCAGCCAGCCCTGGTCCAGCCTCTTGCGCAGCGCCTTCGGGTCCACCTCGGCTATCACCCCCACCGCTCCGGCTATCACCGAGGCCTTGGCCTGGGCCCCGCTCATCCCCCCCAGGCCGGAGGAGACAAAGAGCTTGCCGGAGAGATCGTCGTCGGGGGAAAGGCCTAGATACCTCCTGCCCGCTCCCAGCATGGTGATGGTGGTGCCGTGAACTATTCCCTGAGGCCCTATGTACATGTAGCTGCCCGCGGTCATCTGGCCGTAGGAGGTTACTCCCAGGGCGGCCATCCGGTGGTAGTCCTCCATCGTACTGTGGTTGGGTATGACCATTCCGTTGCTTACCACCGCTCTCGGTGAGTCCTTCGAGGAGGGGAAGAGGCCCATGGGGTGTCCGGAGTTCATCACCAGGGTTTGCTCGTCGGTCATCTCCGACAGGTAACGCATGGTTAACAAATACTGGGCCCAGTTCTGGAAGACGGTGCCGTTACCGCCGTAGGTGACCAGCTCGTGCGGGTACTGGGCAACGGAAGGGTCCAGATTGTTCTGGATCATCAGCATTATTGCCGCCGCCTGCCTGCATCTGCAGGGATATTCGTCGATGTGCCGGGCCCGCATCTCGTAATCCGGTCTGAACCTGTACATGTAGATCCGCCCCCTGGTACTGAGCTCCCGGGCGAACTCGGGGGCCAGGGTCGGGTGCCATTCGGGGGGGAAGTACCGCAGGGCGTTGGATACCGCCAGCATCCGCTGGTGGGGTGTGAGCACGTCCGGTCTGGACGGGGCGTGGCTGACCGAGTCGTCCCACTCCGGCTCCGGAGGCAAACGGTCGGGAATGCCTCTTGATATGTTTTGCTTGAACGTGTCCATGAAGGACTCCTTCCCGCGCTGTTCCGTCGTGTTCTTTTCAATGTTATAGCCACTCCGGCTCCGGCGGGGCAAACCTTCGGTGCCGAATGTGTACACTTCTCTCCTTACCCCAGGTTTGACATGAGGTCCATGTATCCCGATTATCCTTTTGAATATTATGCGGTACGCAGGCTTTCATGCTCGGGATGGAGGAGGAGCGCCATGAAACTGGCCCTTACTTTGGTTGTGACGTTGGCCCTGTTGGCCGGTGCCGACACGTACTCGCTTATGTACTTCAGGCCCGTCGATCAGATGGAGGCGCTGAGATTCCAGGCCATCGGGCCGGAGATAGTGCACGTCTACGAAGACGGGGGAGTCGATTTCGTAGCCAACGATTACGAGAGAAGAATGCTGGACCGGCAGGGCTTTATCACCGTGACCAGGATAGACGACCTGGAGAGCTTCTACCGGGGGCGATGCGGTGACCGGGAGATGGGCGGCTTCTTGACCTGGGACGAGATCCAGACCTGGCTGGACGATCTGCACTCGGCGTATCCCGACATTACCAGCCCGGCCACCTCCATAGGCAACACCATAGAGGGCCGGCCCCAGCTGGTTATGAAGATCTCGGAGAACAACGTGTTCGGCGACGACGACCCGGCTCTTCCCAACGCCTGGTACGACGGGCTGATCCATGCCCGGGAGCCGGCGACGATGCGCAACGTACGGTCGTTCATGGAATGGCTGTGCGAGAATTACGACCGCCCGGGCTACTGCGGCCTGCAGGCGACCTGGGTGCTTCAGAACCGCGAGATCTGGTGCCTGCCCTGCAACAATCCCGACGGTTACTACTACAACGAGCAGACCTCGCCCGGAGGCGGCGGAATGTGGCGGAAGAACCGAAGAGATAACGGTGGCGGCGTCTACGGAGTCGACCTCAACCGGAACTGGTCGGTGGGTTGGGGAGGGGCCGGCTCCAGCGGCAGCCCCGGCTCTGAGACCTACCGGGGCACCGCTCCGCTCAGCGAGCCGGAGGCCTCCAACATAGACGCCTTCTGGCAGGACCATCCCCCCGCCCAGATGCACTCCACTCACTCCTATGGAAACATCCTGATCTATCCCTGGGGCTGGACCGACGACCCCACCACGGACGCCGCCGAGTACGACACTTCCGGGGAGATGATGGTCCAGTGGGCCACCGGAGAGCTGCACGGGCCCTCCGCCCAGATCAACTACTACAGCTCGGGCAACACCCGGGACCATGCCTACGCCCTGTACGACGCGATGAGCTGGAACCATGAGACCGGGGCGGACTTCGCCGGATTCTGGCCCGGCGCCACCGAGGTGGTGAAGCTTACCCGCAGGAACCTCCGCAGCTATCTGGTGACCGTCCTGCTGGCCGGATGCCCCAAGGATCCCCACGAGCCCGATATCCCCGAGATGGACCCGATAGGGGAGGTGGGCTCCAACTTCACGGTAAGCTGGAGCGAGGTTCCCACCGCCGACAGCTACGCCCTGGAGGAGCTGGAAGGTTACCAGGTCCTGCTGGACGATAACGGCGAGACCGGTCCGTTCACCCTGGACAACTGGTCCATGACCTCCTCCCAGTCCCACTCACCCTCCTTGTGCTACGTCTCCGACGGAACCGGAAGCATGACCTGGACGGAGACCGCGAGCATTCCGGCGGGCGGCGGCGGCAGGATGAGCTTCTGGGCCTACTACGACATAACCAACGGAAGCCAACAGGGGGCCTTCGAGGTTTCCCCCGACGGAGGAAGCAACTGGTACTACCTCCAGACCTTTACCAGAGACGACTGGAACTGGAGGAGGAACATTCACGAGCTGGACGAGTGGGCCGGGGAGACCCTCAACTTCCGCTGGACCAGCTACGGAAGCAGCTGCGACCTGTACATCGACGATATCAAGGTGGAGACCTGGGACAGCAACACATACGTGGACAAGAACATACTTACCAACTCCTACAGCTTCACCGGCCATGCCGACGGCGAGTACTGGTACAGGGCGGTGGGCATCGATCCGGACTTCGGGCCCAGCTGGCCCTCCGAGGCGGAGTACGCACTGGTCACCGTAGGGGTGGCTGACTCCCGGGCCGAGGTCGCGGGAAGACGGGCCACCACTCTGGGCCATGTTTCCCCCAACCCCGCCGGGGCCTGGGCAGCCGTACCGGTGGTGTTAGCCCCCGCCGACGCCGGAGCCGCCAGAGTGGCCATCTACGACCTGGCCGGCAGGTGCGTCGCCGATCTGGGCACCCCGGATCGCGGGGCCTCCACGCTGCACTGGTCCTGCACCCTGCGGGATGGCAGCCCTGCTCCCGACGGGCTGTACTTCTGCAGGCTGGACGCGCCCTCCGGGAGTCGGGTGAGAAGCTTCGTGCTGGCCCGCTGATACATCGACGGAGAGCGGAGGTAACCGGGGGTGGGATAAGAACCCATCGATGGTTATTTTCCGTGCTGTGGATCGGTGATGACGCCTTTTCGGCGATGGGGGAAGCATAGATGAGGCTCTCCTGCACCCAGTGCGGCGCGGAGCTGGCGGTTCTGGAGACCGATTTCTACCTCAGGTGTCCCTACTGCGAGGCAACCATAATGGTCTCCGCCCCGGAGGACGCTCCGTGGCTGGTTACTACCGCGGTCAGCGAGAGCGACGTGCTCAAGCTCTTTCCGCCCGATACGGTGGCATCTATCGAGTTGATGTACTTTCCCTACCTGGAGGCAGCGGGGGGGCTGACTCCGGCCTTCAGCCAGCCGTACGAGGTTCTGGACGAGTACCACCCCCCAGCGGGAGACCGGGTGGTGTTCTCCGACGATATGGTGGAGCCGGAGCAGATGGTTCCCACCGATCCGGACAAGACGGACGAGTACCCCGAGGAAGCTCGGATCGTCATGCATCCTTTCTTCATGGTCATGCTTAAGACTGCCGGTTACAGCGAGGGCCTCCTGGTTGACGGGGTGTCCGGCAAAGCTCTGAGCGAGTCTCCGCTCGCGGTGGCCGAGGCCGCCGGGCGAAAGCCTTCGACCATCTTCGGGCTGACCCTCGCCGGCGCCCTCGTCCTGTCTCTCCCGGTGTACTTTCTGGCCAAGTCATCCGGCGCCGACTGGGGAGGCAGGTTGATGGTAGCCCTTATTCTGTCCGTTCTGGGCGCCGGGGTGACCCTGTACCTCTTGAGGAGAGGCTGACGTGCCGGCCGGGCAAGCCTCCATAGCTCTCAAGTGCCCCTCCTGCGGCGGGCCCATATCGATGGGCGAGGGGGACACCCATCTGAGATGTCCCCACTGCTCCAGCAGCCTCATTCTGATGGGAACCGTCAGGCAGTACGTTCTTCCCTGCCGCACCGGCACCACCCAGGTCCTGAGAGAGGTGAGAAAGGTTCTCTCCAAGAGCGGGAAGAGCATGGTCCAGCAATGTAGGGTGACCAAGCCGAACCTGTTTTACGTGCCCTACTGGCACCTCACCGCTCAGGCCCATGGATACGTACTGGGGCTGGAACCCGTCTACAAGGAGGAGGATGTCCCCATAGCGGTTGACGAACGGGAGAGCACGAGCATGTCCGTGATGGGGCCCAAGAGGAAGGTCAAGAGGCGCACCGGAAGCAAGGCCGTGGAGAAGGAGATCCAGCTTTATGGCAACGTCAACATAAGTGCGGCGAACCTGGAGCCGCTGGGTATTCCCTCCATGTCCTCCCGGGCCCAGATGTCGTTGCAGGGAATAGCTATCCAGGGCTCCGGTCTACCCGACGGGCTGGAGATACTGGACACCAGGAACAAGCCAGAGGGGGTGTTCGTAGACCCCCTGGTAAGCCTTTCCGAGGCCAGGGCCGAGGCCGAGAAGTACATAGACGGCCTCACCGAAGGATACGCCCAGGGTCTGGAGCAGCGTTGGAAGTACGTGGTTCTGACGGGGAGGAGGAACTGCCTGATCTATTACCCGCTCTGGGTGGTCGATTTCTACTACGGAGACCGGCGTTACCAGGCCGTGGTCGACGGGACGTCGGCGAAGGTTCTTCGGGGTCGCTTTCCGGGCAGCTTCTCGGAGAAAGGTTTGATCTCCGCGGCGGCAGCGGCGTTTTGGGGGGTGGGGCTGCCTGTTGTTTTCGATCTGTTCTCCTCCAGCGGCCTGGACATTCGTGGTAGAGGCTTCGCTCCCAACTGCATGATCATGAGCGCGATACTCGTATTGGCATTGGCGTACGGGACCTACCGGTTCGTAAAGATACTGGACGATCTGGCCGGTAAGGGCCTGGACAGGATTGTCTAGAATGCAGCAGGTGGCCCTTCTCCGCTGCCCCCACTGTACGTCAGAGTTGGAGGGGCTGTCCGAGGACGTGCTCTTCTTCTGCACCGAATGCGGCAGAGCCTGGACCCTTGAGGAAGAACTGGTCAGAACACCCATAACCATTCTGGGCGTACCCGCTTCCGGTACCTTGCTTTTGCCATTCTGGCTGGCACGCGCCTCGGTCGGGGTATCGCAGAGGATCACCAGGCGTAGGTCCATATCCGCTGCGATATCTGCATCCAGGCATTTCACCGCCCACGAGGAGCGGGGCCTGCAGGAGACGGGGGGGCACCAGGGAACCGAGTCATTCATAATCCCGGCCTTTGCCTGCACCAGGGCCCTCTCCATAGCGGTGGCCCTGAAGAGGAATCCACCCCCCCTGCGCAGGGCGCAGTTGGATTCCTACCCTCCCGTGGTGGGGGGAAGCGTTAGTCCGGCGGACGCGATCGCCTTGGCTCATGCGGTGGCGGTCGGAGCCGAGGTGGAGGAGAAGGACTTCCTGGCCAGTGTGGACGTGGAGCTGGAGCCCAAGGACGTGAGCGTTCTGGCCATAGTCTGCCCGGCGGGCAAGCTGGGCTTCCAGATAGACGATACCGGAGTGCCCGTCACCTACGAGAGCATGGAGGACGCCGCGGACATACTTGCTCACAACGGCATGGAGGGCTTCTTGACCTGAGGATAAACTGTTTCTAGTGTTGCATTTGGCACGACAACAAAGCTTTTCAAAGAGGAGTCGTGGATGTCCGGACACAACAAATGGAGCTCGATAAAGCACAAGAAGGGCAAGGCCGACGCCGCCCGGGGCCGGGTCTTCAGCAAGTTGGTCAAGGAGATAACCGTGGCCGCCCGGGAGGGCGGTGGTGACCCCGAGACCAACTCCCGCCTGAGAGTGGCCGTGGAGAGCGCCAAGGCCAAGAACATGCCCAACGACAACATAGAGAGAGCGATAAAGCGGGGCACGGGCGAGCTGGAAGGGACCAGCTACGAGGAGATTACCTACGAGGCGTACGGCCCCGGGGGGGTGGCGATCCTCATCGACGTGCTGACCGATAATCGCAACCGGGCCACCGCCGAGATCAGGCACATACTGTCCAAGGGCGGAGGCCATCTGGGGTCCAGGAACAGCGTGGCTTACATGTTCCACACCGTGGGGCAGATATTCATCGACGGCTCGAAGTTCGACGAGGATACGGTGCTCGAGGCCGCCCTGGAGGCGGGCGCTGACGACGTGCAGTTCGAGGAGGATAGCCTGATAGTTACCTCCGATCCTTCGGATCTGTCCGAGGTAAGAAAAGGCTTGGAGGACTATGGCATCGAGGTGGAGGACGCCGAGGTGACCAAGAGGCCGGACGCCCTGATGAAGCCCTCTCCGGACGAGGCGGAGAAAGCTCTGAAGCTGCTTCTGGTTCTGGAGGAGCACGACGACGTCCAGGACGTCCACACCAACCTCGATCTCTCGGACTGATTGCGGGCCTTGGAGCCGAAAACCGTTCTGGGTGTCGACCCCGGTTTGGGGGTTACCGGATACGGCGTTCTGGTCCCGGGTCCGAAGGGGCTGAGAGTGCTTGACGCCGGTACCCTGCGCACAGACCCCAAGAGTCCCCTTTCCCACAGGCTGGCCGAGCTGTACGATGGACTGTCCGAAGTGCTGAGCGAGTTCGTTCCCTCCCTGATGGGCATCGAGGAGGTATACTCCCACTACAAGCATCCGGCCACGGCCATAGTGATGGCCCACGCCAGGGGGGTTTTGTGCTTGGCGGCCAGACATGCTGAAACATCGGTTCTGGCCGTACCGGCCACCAGGATAAAGAAGGTGATCACCGGTTCGGGAAGGGCCAGCAAGGAGCAGGTGAGAGACATGGTTAGGGATATTTTGGGCATCTCACAGCCGGTAAGCCCGTTGGATGTGAGCGACGCGCTGGCCGCTGCGATCGCGGCGTTCGAGACGGTGAAGCGTGATAGACAGCGTTAGGGGAACCATCGAGGCCGTGGGGGAGGAAGGAATCCTCCTGCGGGTGGGGCCCGTGGTTCTTCACGTTCTCGCCCCGCCCTATTTTCTGCACCGGCTGCGAGAGGGCCAATCGCTCAGCATGCCCATGCACCTGCAGATCCAGATCGAGGGAAACCGGGCCGTACCGATTATGGTGGGATTTCCGGACCTCTCGGACCGGGAGTTCTTTCGAAGGTTCATATCGGTGAGCGGAATAGGGGTGAGGGGGGCGGTCAAGGCCCTGGTCGAGCCCGTTCGGAGAGTGGGAGCAGCCATCGCCGGGGGGGACGTGGAGTTCCTTACCACCCTAAAGGGCGTGGGAAGAGCCCGGGCCAAGCGGATCGTGGCCGAGCTTCAGGACGAGATGAAGAAGGAGTTTCCCGCCGGAGAGGTGCAGGCAGATCGTACGGCGGTGTCCGAGGCCTCTGCGGTATTGATGCAGCTGGGCATAGGGGCCTCCGAGTCCAGAAGGCTGGCCTCCGCCGCGGTGTCCGAGGCTAAGGACCCGGAGAACCCCTCCGAGCTGGTCAGGCTGGCGATGAGAATGAGGAGCGGGAGTTGACCAGGGAATCCGTGGTCGGATTGCAGGCGAACGGTGACGACGAGAGAGTCCTTCGTACGCTTCGCCCCCGCAACCTCGACGAGTACATCGGGCAGAAGGCGCTGGTGGAGAACCTGGCCATTGCCATCCAGGCCGCCAAGGAGAGGGGGGAGGCTCTGGACCACCTGCTGTTCCACGGCCCCCCGGGTCTGGGGAAGACCACTCTCGCCCACGTAATAGCCTTGGAGATGGGAACGGAGATAATCACCTCCTCCGGTCCCGCTCTGGAACGGTCCGCCGATCTGGTAGGCATCCTGACCAACATGCAGGAGGGCTCTATACTGTTCATAGATGAGATTCACCGACTTCCCAAGGTGGTGGAGGAGTACCTCTACCCGGCCATGGAGGAGTTCGGGATAGACTTCGTCCTGGACCCCGGTCCCCATGCCCGAACCGTAAGGCTGGAGCTGGACAGGTTCACGGTGGTGGGCGCCACCACCCGGGCGGGTTTGATAACCGGGCCCCTGAGGGACCGTTTCGGGCTGTCCATGCACCTGGAGTTCTACTCCTTGGACGAGCTGGTTAAGATCGTGGAGAGGTCGGCGCGCATACTGGAGTTGAAGGTTACCGCCGAGGCCGCCGAGTGTATAGCAATGCGGTCCCGGGGGACCCCCCGGATAGCCAACCGCCTGCTGCGAAGGGTGAGGGACTACGCCCAGGTTCAGCGGAAGGACTGCATAGACGAGGATGCCGCTGTGGAGACCATGGACATGCACGGCGTGGATGAGGCCGGTCTGGACCGCCTCGACCGCCGCTACCTGGAGGTCATCATTAGGCAGTACGGCGGAGGCCCGGTGGGAGTGGCGGCCATAGCGGCCACCCTTAACGAGGAGCAGGACACACTGATCGACGTGGTGGAGCCCTACCTTCTGTCCTCGGGCTTTCTGAACAGAACCCGCAGGGGTCGAGTGGCCACTCCCAAAGCGTGTAGGCACACGGGATTGCAGGCTTCCGGTCAGGGAGCGCTGGATCTTTAGTTCCCGATGAGCTCCAAACGACGCCTTCTGCTGCACGTTTGCTGTGCTCCCTGCCTGACCGTGGTGCTGGAAGGCTACCGCGATCTGGGTTACGAGGTGGAGGGGCTCTTTTACAACCCCAACATCCATCCCTGGAGGGAGCGGGAGAGGAGGCTGGAGTCCCTGGAAGGGTACTCGGCCAGAATGGATATGCCTCTCTCGGTCGACGACGATTATCCCCTGGAGGAGAACCTGCGTATGCTCCTCGAAGCCGACAACCGTTGCCTGGCCTGTTTCCGGGACAGGCTGGGAAGGACCGCCGCCTTGGCCTCGGAGAAAGGTATTGACCTCTTCTCGACTACCCTTTCGGTAAGCCCGTACCAGAGCCCGGAGCTGTTGATCAGGGCCGGCCGGGAAGCCGCCCGTGATCATGGGGTCAGCTTCGTCTACAGGGACTACCGGCCGCTCTACGCCCGCTCGGCTAGGACCTCCAGGGAGAATGAGCTGTACCGCCAGCCCTACTGCGGCTGCGTTCTGAGCGAGAGGGACAGGTACCTGAAGCTGGGCTCCCCCGGCCGAAGCGGGCAGCCGCCTCCCGAGGAGGGCGGGGCCGGCCCGGAGGTTCTTTACTCCGAGTAGCCCTCCGGTTCCCCGGGCCTTATAAGGATTCCCTGCAGCCTGAACTGGCCGCTGCGGAAAACACTGTCCAGCCTGGCCTTCGAGCCTTCCGGAACCACCGCCAGCAGCGAATCCAGAAGGCCGGACTCCACCGGATGGCTGGTCTCTATGAAGGCGGCGTAACTCACTCCGGGTTGGGGTGGCGAGCCGCCCGGTCTGTATCCCCTGGTCGGCAGCGGCCGTTGCACGCACCCCAGGGCCGGATTGCGCAGATGGCCTACCCAGTAGGGAGCGCAAATAACCGAGTCGCCCCTCTCGGCCGCCCATTTTCCGGCCCTTTCTACCAGGAGAGGTAGACGGGTTCCGTTAAGGGAGGAGTAGGCCTGGGTCCTGGAGGTGGGCATGCCGTTGGCGTAGAGGGTGGCGAGTACGAACAGAAGGCCGGAGACTGCCAGGACAGACCGGTCCGAGACCTTTCTTATGGCGGCGACGAAGCCCGTTATCACCAGGGGTAGGGCGGCTATGGAGTAGCGGAACAGCGTCTGTTGCCTGGGGTCGGCGTTGAAACAGCTTATCAGCACCAGGAAGGTGAGTACGAACAGCGGAACCAGTATCGACGCCAGCCAGCCTCTGGAGGGAAGGGCTTTCCGCCTCAGCAGGATCCAGCCGATGGCCAATCCACAGACCGCCAAGTAGGCCAGCCTCTGGGGGGGCCGCAGGAGGGCGGGCGCCAGAAGGATCAGCAGGGACAGCGGGGAGAGCTTTCTTCCCTTTCCCGCCAGCAGAAGGGCCAGACAGGTGGAAGCCAGGATCCATCTGAAGTCTCCGGCCAGAAGGTAACCACCGAAGTGCCGCAGCCTTCCCAGCAGCAGGTGTAGACCGGGAAAAGAGGGGGCTCCCATGTGCCTGCCGAAGAAGAAGTACCCGTTGACCGCCAGGAAAGCCAGACCGTTGAGAACGATAACCAGGGCCGGAGCGAGTACGGCCAGCAATCTGCACGGCCTGCGCCAGCCGCCGTGTGCCGTCTCCGCCACCAGATAGGCGGGGACCAGCATCAAGCCCTGCTCCCGCATGCACACCGCCACGGCAGCCACGAGCAGGGCCGCGTAGAATCTGCCGTCGGCATAAAGGTAAACCGACCAAGCTACTGCGGCCACCAGGGCGGAGTCCGGCAACGGCCGGAAGGACTGCATGAGGAATACGGGGCTGGCCGCCAGGCCCAGGGATGCCAGGAGGCCGGCCAATCGGTCTCCCCCTAGATGGCTGCCCAGCTTGTAG
This sequence comes from Candidatus Fermentibacterota bacterium, assembly GCA_014728175.1. GTDB lineage: Bacteria > Fermentibacterota > Fermentibacteria > Fermentibacterales > JCC-6 > WJMA01. The sequence continues at coordinate 14,936 of WJMA01000051.1, read as the reverse complement.
CAGCCCAGGAGGGCCAGGAAGGTGGCGATGCAGGGAAGCAGGTGGGCGACCCACAGTTGGTCTCCCAGCAATCTCATTGCCACGGCCCAAAGCCAGTAGAAGAGGGTGGGATGTCCCATGGCCTGCTCTCCCCTTCCCTCGCCGGAGGGTATAAAGCTCAGGCCGTGCTCGGCCATCCATCTGGCGCTTCTGTACGAGTAGTTCGAGGCGTCGCCCATGAGGGGCTGGTCGGAGAAGATGAGGAATATGGTCACGGTCAGGGCGAGCATGAGGACACCGGCCCACCCGTCCAGGGTGATGCCGAGGATTCTCTCGGAGTTCCGGGAGAGCGGCATTAAGAGCCTAGACGGAGCTCAGCTGCCCGGCGAGGAGATGGGGCTCCACCACCGTTACCCGCTCGCAGTAGGTGCATCTGTACCTGATGCTCCGGCTGTCCTCCAGCTCGAACCTGGTCTCGGCTCCCAGCTTGTTGGTGGCGCAGTTGGGATTGGGGCACCGGAAGACCCCGGATATGGACGAGGGCAGGGAGATCTGCCGCTTCTCGAAGACCTCTCCGTCCTTGATTATGTTTATGGTGGCCTCGGGGGCTATGAGGGCTATGGTGTCGGTTTCCTCCTTGGAAAGCTCCCTGTTCTCTATCTTCACTATGTCCTTGCCCTGGGGCAGCTTCTTGGAGCGAAAGCCTATGCCTATGGTCATGATGCCCTCGTTGCCCAGGCCCAGTATCCTGACCACCTGTAGCGCCCCGGGCGTGGGAATATGGTCTATGACCGTTCCGTGCTCGATCGCGTAGACCTTGTAGGCTCTTTTGGTCATCTCCTCCCCCCGGTCATTCCAATGCCCCGGTGACCAGCCCCAGAAGGGCCTGCCTGGTGGGGATCGCGTTGTGTGCCTGTTGGAAGTAGATGGCGTTCTCCATCCCGTCCACTCTCTCGTCTATCTCGTCCACCCTGGGAAGGGGGTGCATGATCCTGACCTGCCCGCCCAGCATCCCCACCGTTTCCGGGATGACTCTGTAGCTGTGAGCGACCACCTCGTACTCCTGAGGGTCGCCGAACCTCTCCCTCTGAATCCTGGTTACGTAGAGAACGTCGAGCTCGTCGCCCGCGGCCTGCTCGGGCTCGCTGACCTCGGAGAACTCGATTCCCGCTGTCAACAGCTCCTTCTTTATCTCCTCGGGCATCTGCAGGGAGGGAGGCGAGATGAAGGTCATCCGTCCCCGGAACATTGCCATGGCGTGAGCCAGGGAATGGACCGTCCTCCCGTACTTGAGGTCTCCCATCATGCCTATGGACAGGCCCTCCAGCCTTTCCATCTGCTCGTGCATGGTGAACAGGTCCAGGAAGGTCTGGGTGGGGTGCTGGTTGGCCCCGTCGCCGGCGTTGACCACCGGAATGGAGACCACCTTCGAGGCCAGCCTCGCGGCCCCCTCCACCGGATGCCTTATTATGAGCACGTTGCAGTAGCCCTCCACCGTCCGAACGGTGTCCGCGAACGTCTCACCCTTGCTCTGGGAGGAACCTTTGGGGTTGGCGAAGCCGAACACCCGTCCGCCCTTCTGAAGTATCGAGGACTCGAATGACAGCCGGGTTCTGGTGGAAGGCTCGAAGAACAGCGTAGCGAAAGACTTGCTCTCCAGGAAGTTTCCGTAGTCTCCCTTCTTCACTCTGCCTGCGGTCTCCACGATCTTCCACAGGTCATCGACGGTCATGTCTCTTAGCGAGATTATGTCTCTCCCGAAGAAGGGTGCCATTGATCACGCTCCTTTCCGTCGGGCCCTTTGCCGCTCAGTGCTGCTCTATAAGCTCCCTCTCCCTGGTCTCGATTATGGAGAGGGCCTTTTCCTCGGTTCCGGTTTGGAGAAGGGAGTTCAGGAACTCCCGGTCTCTGATCATTCTGTTCAGCCTGGCCAGAATATGCAGATGCATGTCCGGTCGGGGAAAGAAGAGCAGGAAGAACAGAGATGTCAGACGCCCCTTCGGTCCCCCGAAAGGTATGCTGTGCGCGGCCCGGGCCAGCAACAGCAAATGTCCTTCGCTGTAAACCTTCATGATGCTCTTGGGATGGGGAAAGGCGACCCCGTTGTCCAGGGCGGTGCTCCCGACGTCCTCCCTGGCCGAAATCTGCCGGATGAGCTCATCGTGATCGTAGAGCAGGCCCGTTCGACAAACGTACCCGGCCAGCTTCCTTATCATGGATGAGGACGTGTTGGCGGATACGTCCAGGTGGATCCTACCCGGAGACAGCAGCTCGGTTACGAACGGGACGTCGTGGCTCATGCCCGTGGTGCTGGCCCCGGCCAGGTCCATGTCCCGAAGCTTCTCCACCGTCAGGGAGTCGAACTCGTTCTGTAGCCAGAGGAGGAGGTCGTCCCGAAAGTACATCTTTCGTCCATCAACCATCCGACATTGAAGAGGGCTGCGGCGGAGGAGCTTCTCCGTATCCCGAACGGACATGCCCAGGCAACGCGCTATGTCGTTTGTATGCAAAAAGATATCCATTGTACCTCTGCCAGGTGCTTCTATGGGTCGCCCGGGGCGAATATACTAGCAGGAACGAACGGGAGGACAGGCTGATGAAGTCATTGATCGAACGCTTTCTACGCTACGCAAAAGAGGAGACCACGTCTTGCGAGTCTTCGGAGTCCCTTCCCTCCACCGCTACCCAGATGCGCTTTCTGGAGCTGTTGGAGGAGGAGCTCGTAGAGATGGGGGTGGATGATCCATACCTGTGCGATAAGGGAACCCTCTACGCCTCGCTTCCCCCTCGGGAAGGACCGACCGTGGGCCTCCTTGCTCACGTGGATACCAGCCCCGATGCTCCGGGGGCCGGCGTGAAACCGGTGTTGCACCGGAGCTGGAACGGCTCACCGATCGAACTTCCCTCCGGAGACGTGATAGAGCCTACTCAAACCAAGGACATGGACCGGTACCGGGGAAGCTGCATCGTAACCAGCAACGGCAGCACCCTCCTGGGGGCGGACGACAAGGCCGGGGTGGCGGTGATAATGGAGATATGCAGGCATTTTCTGGAGAGCCCCGATGCCCCTCGGCCGGACCTGCGGTTGGCCTTCACCACCGATGAGGAGATCGGAAGGGGAATGGACGGCTTCGATGTGGAGAGGTTCGGGGTGGACTTCGCGTACACGGTGGACGGAGGCCCGGTGGGAATCGTCGACACCCAGACCTTCAACGCCTGGAAGGCACTCTGGACCATAGTTGGACGTGAGGTGCACCCCGGCTCGGCCAAAGGGGTGATGGTGAACGCGGTGAGGATAGCCGGAGACCTGATATCCATGCTCAGGGGGGATGAGATGCCGGAGAGCACCTCGGGCATGGAGGGATACGTGTACCCGATATTGGTGGAGGGCGCCACCAGAGAGGTTCGGGTGAAGATGCTAATCCGAGACTTCACGGTGGAGGGCGCCGAGAGAAGGCTGGAACAGCTGGAGGAAGTGGCCTCCTTTCTGCGTGCGGCCTATCCCGGCTCCCGTATCGAGCTCGACACCACCAACCAGTACCTCAATCCCGGCGAGGTGGTGAGAAACGACCCCAGGATCGTTGATTGCGCCATGAGAGGCACCAGGGCCGCCGGCCTGGAGCCGGTGGAGGGCGCCATACGGGGAGGAACCGATGGCTCGCGGCTGTCCCGCATGGGCGTTCCGACAGTCAACCTCCCCACGGGAGGGGAGATGTTCCATTCCCGCACCGAATGGATTTCCGACCGTGGTCTGGAGCTGTCCTACCTGACCGTAGCGGAAACTCTGAGGGCGTGGAGCGAGAAGCGTTAGCTCAGACCTTGGGAATCTCCGCTCTCTCCCCCGAGCCCATCACCGGGCAGAGCAGGCAGTTTCCGTGGAGCTCTCCCTGGCGATGGCCTTTGCGGAGCCGGGAGTAAGCCTCGCCGTTCCAGATCTCCTCGAAGCTCTGGTCGGTGAGGTTTCCCAGGGGTTCGGATACGTTCCAATGGGGACATGGGTCCACCCTCCCGTCCGGGTCGATGTAAACCCAGCTGTCCAGGAAGGGGCAGGTGTCCGAGCGGGAGGAGGTGGGGGGGACGACCAGGTCGATCCCCCGGGCTTCAGCGGTTCTTCGAGCGTTCCGGAGCGAGCCCCGTATCTCCGGCGATTGCATGTCGACCGCCTGGTCTTCCACATCCAGACCCTGGTACGGGACCAGGGGAACCACCCCCACCGACACCGCCCCCAGATCGGAGGCGATCTCCACAATCCCCGGGAGCTGGTCGTAGTTCGATCTTTGGAGGGTGACCCCTACGCAAAGCTGCGGAAAGCGCTGCCCCCGCCGTCTCTTCGCTTCCTGCAGCCCTCGGACGTTGGACAGGAGCAGCTCCAGGTCACACCCCCCGCGGATCCGGGCGTGGGTCCGGGGGTCGGCGCCGTCTACGGACACGAAGATGGACGTCGGAGGGTAATCCAGAAGCGGAAGCATCGATCGGTCGGTCATCAGCGTTCCGTTGGTCACCAACTCGGTGACCGGTACGTCGGCCTGCCACAGCTGTTGCAGATACCTGGGCAGATCTTCGCAGCAGAAGGGCTCCGCCCCGCAGGAAAGACCCACCACCTTCGCCCGGGGGAAGACCTGTTTGCGTATCTTCTCGAACAGGTCGGGGTCCACGTCATGCCATATCCTGTCCGGGTCCTGGTCGGAGAGCCTCATCGGACACATCTTGCAGCGCAGGTTGCACTTGTTGGTAACGTCCATCCTTACCGTGAGGAACCTTTTCGAGGATTTGAGCCTCATGTAGGGGAACCGGTGCGACCTGCGAACGAAACGGGACAGCGCCCTTCTCAAAATCAACCGTTGACCTACCTCCCTGGATTGCCGAGTACTTACTAAACCGCTGAATCTTCGATGACAAGCCCGGGAGGTACGGAAATGAGCGTAAGCGTTGTGGGAAGGCACGAGGGAGGCCTTAGGTTCAGAATGGAGCAGGACGGGCATACGTTCATGTTGGACGGCGCACGGGAGTTCGGGGGGGTCGATGCGGGGCCCAGGCCCAAGAACCTGCTGCTTTCCTCCCTGATAGGTTGCACCGGGATGGACGTGGCCTCCATACTGAAGAAGATGAAGGTGCGGGACTACAAGCTGGAGATAACCGCGGACGGGAAATACAACGACGAGCACCCGGTGCACTTCGTGGACATCCATCTGACCTTTAGCTTCCATGGGACAGACCTCCCCAGAAAGAAGGTGGACCACGCGGTGGAGCTGTCCCAGGAGAAGTACTGCGGAGTCACCTACATGCTGGGCAAAGCCGCCGACCTGACCTACTCCGTGGAGTACCACGAGGAGCAGGACGAATCATGACATCCTCTTGCCCGTTTCCGCAGATAATTCCTATCTTAGGCGGTGATAATAACCGAACGCGGAAGCAAAAGTGAAAAGCCACGGAATCCCGATGGCCTGCCGCCGACTCGGAAATGGAGGTTGTCCAAGCTTGAAGAAACGACTGGACGAGTTGGAACCTCGCGAGGTCTGGCGGTGGTTCGCCGAGCTGTGCCGGATCCCCAGACCGTCGGGCCGGGAGGAGCAGGTTGCCGATTTCCTGGAGGGTTTTGCATCCGAAAGGGGTCTGGAAAGCATCCGGGACGAGGCGGGGAACGTGCTGGTGCGCAAGCCGGGCCTGGGAGCCGGAGCCGAATCCGATCCGGTCGCGTTACAGGGCCACGTGGATATGGTCGCCGAGAAGAGGTCGGGTATAGTGCACGACTTCATGAGCGATTCAATCAGACCGGTCATCGAGGGTGACTGGGTAAAGTCGGTCGATACCACCCTGGGAGCCGACAACGGCATAGGCGTGGCCTGCATGCTGGCGCTGCTGGACTCCGAAGCTCTGGAGCACCCCCCTCTGGAATGCCTGTTCACGGTCGACGAGGAGAGGGGCCTGTCGGGTGCTCGCAGCCTGGAAACCTCCTGGATAACGGCCCGCAGGCTGATAAACCTAGATTCGGAGGACGAGGGAAGGTTCTGCATCGGTTGCGCCGGGGGGGTGGACGTACGCCTGACGGTGGACCTGGATTCGGACGCCCGGGCCGACGCGCTCTGGGAGATATCCATAGACGGCCTCAGAGGTGGTCATTCGGGGGTGGAGATAGACAAGAACAGGGCCAACGCCCTTCGAGTGACGGGAAGGGTCCTGACCAGGTTGTGCGATCTGGGATGTGGTCTGCACAGCATCAAGGGTGGAAGCAAGCGCAACGCCATACCCAGGTCTGCGCGCCTTTTGGTTCACGTTCCCGACGGCTCGGAGGAACGTTGCCGGGAAGAGCTGGCCGGAATAAGGCGGGATTTGGAGTACGAGTACGAGGGAATAGAGAAAGACCTTACCGTAACCATGGGCGCCCTGAACGTCAGCGGAAGGCTGCTGTCCGACTCCTCGGCTCGCAAGGTGACCGATCTTCTGCAAATCCTTCCCCACGGAGTGATCAAGATGAGCGGCGTGGTGGAGGGCTTGGTGGAAACCTCGGTTAACCTGGCCACCGCGGAGGCCGGAAACGGCGCATTCTCCGCCACCCTCTCGATACGCAGCTCCATCGAGTCCGCCAAGAGTCAGGTGGAGCGGAGCATTGAGTCCCTGGGGAATCTGGCCGGCGGAGAGGTTACCACCAGCGGACGGTATCCGGGGTGGAGGCCCCGGTCCGACTCGGCCCTTCTGAGGACGGCCGTCGATCTGTACGGAAGAACCAGGGGCCAGGAACCGATCGTGGAGACCATCCATGCCGGGTTGGAGTGCGGAGTGATAGGGGATAAGCTGGAAAATCTGGATATGATCTCGCTGGGGCCCGACATCCGGGACGTGCACGTGCCCGGAGAGAGGGTAAGCATATCCTCGGTACAGCAATTCTGGGACTTTTTAAGCGAGCTGATCGAGAGGTTGAGCAAGTAGCGCGGACGGGAAGCGATTATGGACGAGGTCCTTTTCCTGCAGGATTTGGGAATCGACAGAGAGTTAGTGGAGAGACGCTTCTCGGAGATACTGCCCAGCTGCACCCTCATCTGGAACAACGAGGAGGTGTGCCCACCCACGCTGGGATCTCTGGAGTACCTGGTTACGGCATCCGTTGAGGTACCCGGGCCGGTGATAGCGAAATCCTCGCTTAAGTTCATATCGATTGCCGACAGCGATTACGATAATGTCGACCTTTCCTCCGCGAGGGAAAACCAGGTCGCGGTGGCCAACGCCCCCGGCTATTCGGCCCGTTCCGTGGCTGAGCTGACGGTTCTTCTGGCCATGTCGCTGCTGCGCAGGTTGAAGACCGCCGACTACCTGGTACGGGAGGTCAGATGGGAGGAGTACCAGCCCGGAACCGAGCTGGGCGAAAAGTCCGTGGGCATTATCGGAACCGGAAGGAACGGCATTGCCGCCGCCAGGCTGTTCGCCTGTTTCGGCTGCAGGTTGTGGGGATTCAGCCGAACCGAAAGGGAGGATTTCACCTCGTTGGGAGGCAGGTATGTCGATCTCGATACCTTGTTGGTGAACTCCGATATAGTCTCCCTTCATCTACCCCTGAACGCCGAGACCGCCGGCTTCATAGACTACGCCGAGCTGGGAAAGATGAAGCAGTCGGCCGTTTTCATAAATACCGCCCGAGGGGGATTGGTGAACCAGAAGGCACTGGCCAGAGCGTTGGAGAACGGAAGCATATCCGGGGCCGGGCTGGACAGCTACACCGTGGAGCCACCGCCGCTGGGACAGAGGATCCTGTACTCACCCCACACCCTTCTGACTCCCCACGTAGGATCCCAGACCAGGGAAGCCCTGCTGCGGAGGATGGAGACCGCCCTGGAAAACATAGCGGCCTTCAGGGAAGGGCGATTGCTCAACAGGATCGACGTCTGACCGGGGATGGGCAACAAAGGCGACGTAGTGGGATCCGCGTTCGAGGCCGCCCTGGCGGATCTGCCCCGGCCCGTTCGAAAGCCGCCTTCCAGGCCATTGAACAACGAGGAAATCCATCTTCTGGAGAACCTCGGCAATAGCTGCCCCGACTGGTCTGAGGTTCGACTGGCAGAAGGCTCCAACCTGGGCAACGTTACCGGATGCCGGTTCTCCGGAGAGGTCCTTCTGGGGCTGTCGGAGTCCACCGAGGAAGACGTTCCGGCGGGTTTCGATCCCCTGGTGGCAGACTCCACCATAGAGGGATGCTGGTTGATCGGATGCGTAAGGGTGGTAGGGATCGGTTTGCTCAAGGGCTACCTGGTGGAGGACGGCTCGATGCTGGAGAGGTGCGGTAGGATTAGTTGTGACCCCGGATCGGTGTTCGGGGTGGGCACCCCCCTCAGCCTGGGCCTGGAAACCGGGGAGAGAGACGTACCGCTGTTTCCCTGGCTGAGCGTCGAATTGGCCGAGGCCCTGTCCGGGGGCGAAACCCGTTCTCGTCTGCTCCCGGAGTACCGGCGAAGGATGGATGAGCTGCTGCGACTAAGGCTATCCGGGCCTGGGGGAAGGATCGGAAAGCACTGCTCGATCACCGATACATCGATAGTGGAGAACAGTTTTCTTCTGGGTAACGTAGAAATTAGCAACGCCGCTGCCGTGAGGCAGAGCTTTCTGATGGGAGACCCGGGAAGACCGGCGTCGGTGAGGGACGGCTCCATCGTCAGGTCCTCGGCCCTGCAGTGGGGATCGATGGTGGACTCGGGATCAGTGGTGGAGGAATCCCTGGTGGGCGAGGGCTCGACCGTGGAGAGACAGGGGAAGCTGGTCTCGTCCTATTTGGGGCCAAACAGTTCCCTGGGAGAAGGTGAGATATCCGCAAGTCTGGTGGGACCGTTCGTGGGCGCCCATCACCAATCACTTCTCATCGCCGTCAGATGGCCGGCGGGAGAAGGAAACGTGGGATACGGCGCCAACGTGGGCAGCAACCATACGTCTCGCCAGCCGGACCAGGAGCTGGAATGCGGGCAGGGGGTGTTCTTCGGTCTGGGTTGCTCGGTGAAGTACCCCACCTCCCTGCTGCGGGCACCGTTTTCGGTTATCGCCACCGGCGTGACCACCCTGCCCCAGGTGCTGGAGCTTCCCTTCTCCCTGGTGGCCCAACCGTTCGAGTCTCGACCCGACCTGCCGCCCGCGCTCAACGAGATCTTCCCCGGATGGGTCGTATCGGACAATCTCTATTCCCTTCTGAGGAACGAGAGGAAGTACGGGCGGAGGAACCGGGCTGTTCGCCATTCCCATTACCCGAGGATGCTGAGGCCGAAGGTGGCGCTGTGGGCGGAGTCGGCCCGACAGATACTGCGGGAATGCTCCGCCCGCGATGTGCACTTCAAGGTCCCCGGAGCCGGCAAGAACTTCTTCACCGAGGCCAGCCGTAAAAAGGGCATCGACGCCTACACCACCTATCTGAGGTGGTTCTCGCTGGAGAAGGTCTTCGGGCGGGCCGAAAGGCTCGTCGGGGAGGGAGCTCGTGGTGACGAGGCCATGGACAGGGTCTTGGAGGACGGCTCGGAAACGTCCGTCAGACTTTTGCGGCAAGAGTACCCCGAACATGACCCGCAGACGCTCCTGGAAGAGTATAACAGGCTCTGCGAAGAATTGAAGCGGCGATTGGGCGAAAGCCGCTTAAAGGACAGGGAACGAGGCGTCAGGATCATCTCCGACTACTCTCTGGTTCATCCGTCCGAGGACGCTCTTCTGGAGGACCTGCGGGACGAGTTGGACGCTTCCTACCGCAAAGCGGCCGATCTGTTCGCTTGATTAAACGACCCACCCAAGTGAGCGGACCGCGTTGACCTTCTATATTTTTTTCTATAATATATGAACAATTGCTCAAATATTTGATAAGGAAAATCCACATGCAAGATTCGCTTCTAAGGCTGGGCGGGGAGCTATGGAGAACCACCGTCATGCTGTCTCCATCCCTGCTTCTCGGTCTGCTGCTGGCCGGTCTGCTCCACGTTCTGCTGAACCGGGGCCAAATCTTCCGTCACCTGGGAAGGCCCGGCCTGGGAAGTTCGCTAAGGGCAGCCTTGTGGGGAGTGCCCCTCCCCTTGTGCTCCTGTGGAGTTATGCCGGCGGCCTGGGGCTTGCGGGGGGAAGGGGCCTCGCCGGGAGCCACCACCTCGTTCCTGATAAGCACCCCCCAGACCGGGGTGGACTCCCTCCTGCCCACCGTCAGCATGTTGGGGTGGCCGGTGGCCGCATTCAAGGTTTTAACCGCGTTCGCCGCGGGAACGATCTCCGGGGTACTGGTGGACGCGTTGGACGAAAAGGGGTCACCTTCCCCGCCCGTACCGCGCCGCCAACCCGCCGCCGGCCGCAATCTGCCGGCCCGGATCTGGAGCTATTCCTTCGGGATGATACTGCGGGATACCTACCGGTGGCTCGCTCTGGGCATCTTCATATCCGCGGTGATCATGGTGCTGATTCCACGCGGGTACCTCGCCGACTGGGAGCCCATCCAGGGTCCCCTGGGATTGCTTGCGGCCCTGTTGCTGGGTATCCCCATGTACGTATGCTCCCTGGCTTCGATCCCGGTTGCATTGGGGTTGATGCAGGCGGGGCTTTCGCCGGGAGCTGGGTTGGTCTTCCTTATGGCCGGACCGGCGACCAACGTAGCCACGATCGGAGCGGTCAGAAAGGTTCTGGGCAACCGCGCGCTTCTGGTGTACGTATCGTCAGTGTTGGTTCTATCCCTGGGGGGCGGGTTGGCTCTGGACATGCTTCTTGGACCGACCGGGGGCCGCTCCGCGGGAGCGATTCACCCGCGAGGCATTGTCGGAGACCTCTCGGGGATCGTGCTGATCGGATTGATGGCTCTGGCCCTATGGAAGGATCTGAGAGAGCCAAGGAGATGTAGGGAGCCGAAATGCCGATGCGAATAGAAGTTTCGGAGGAGGAGCTGGAGGTCCTCGCGGATCTCTACGCGAGGATGTCCGACGTTACCAGGCTGAAAATCCTGTTGGAGCTGATGGAGGGCAGCAGGTGCGTCTGCGAGTTGAAGGAGTTCTGCGGGGTAAGCGCTTCAGCGATTTCCCACCAACTCAGATTGCTGAGAGCCGCCAGGCTCGTCCGGCGCAGAAGGCAGGGGCGTCAAGTGTACTACAGGCTGGACGACGATCACGTTCAGGCCGTTCTGGCCGTTGGTCTGGAGCACGTCAGGGAGGCCTAGCCCTTCTCAGGGCCAGGTTACGGCGGGGGCCAGAACGCCGTCTGGATCGAACGTCCTCCTAAGCGTTCTCATTCCCCTTAACTCCTCTTCGGAGTACATGAGCGAGATGTAGCCGGCCTTGAGCCTGCCCAGGCCGTGCTCGGCGGATACGGTGCCCCCCATCTTCACCGCCCTCTCCGCTATTTCCCGCATCGCTCCTTCCCCGATCTTCAGCTGCTCGTCATTGCGGGGAAGAACGTTGGCATGCAGATGGCCCTGACCGGAGTGGCCGAACACCAAAAAATCCAATCCCTTTTCGTCCAACAGGCCCCGTATCCAGTCGTAGTACTCCCGCAGCCTGCTCGGGGGCACGGCGGAGTCCGAGCCCAGCTTGTGAACCGAGGGATAGGTCCTTCGGGTCTCGGACAGGATCGTGTTCACGGTCTCCGGCAGCGAGTGTCTGAAGTCGCGAAGCCTGCTCCGTTCCTCCGGAGTGAATCCACCCCAGGTATCGTCCAGGTCGACCCCCGAGGCCCGGAGTAGCTCGTCCAGCCCCAGAAGCACGTCGTCTAGATCCTCGCCCGGTCTTGACTCCAACCTTACGAACAACGCTGCCCGGGCCCGGGAGGGAGGAGGTTGGACCTCCTCGGGGGGACGGCTCCTCAGCAGATCGAGGGAGTTGGGGTCCATCATCTCCAGGGCGCGCACCCGGAGCTCGCACGTCCTTAGCGATTCGAACAGATTCCAGAAGCTATCCAGGTCTTCCGGAAACACAGCCAGATCCACCAGCTCCTCGGGCGACCGCGCCAGCTTTATCCTTACCGAGGTTACGGCTCCCAGAGTCCCCTCCGAGCCCGTCAGGAGATCGACCAGGTCCATGTTTGGCTCGATCCTGTAGCCGGCGGCGTTCTTCTCAGGCAGGCCGCGAAGAATCGGGGGCAGCATGACACGACCCAAAAGGGGATGGCTGAGCATGCCTTGGGAGAAGACATACTCACCCCGGTCCAGTCTCAGGATCCGGTCTCCCGGAAGGAGGAGCTCTAAACCTTCCACCCATCTCCTGGTCGAGCCGTAGAGGAGGCTGTCCGAGCCGGAGGCGTCGGTGGCCACGGTTCCCCCGATGGAGGCCGTGGTCTCCGTGGGATCGGGGGGATAGAAACGTCCGGGGAGATTCGCATCCAGGTACTCCCGCAACTCGTCCAGGGTCACCCCTGCTCCTACCCGCAACGTTCCGTCTTCCATGTTCTGGAAGCTCTTCAGCGAAGAGGCGGACATAACGGCGCCCCCCTCGGGCAGGGCACCGGCCACCAAACCGGTGAGCCCTCCGGAAACGGTAACCCCCAGGGAACGGGCCGAGCAATCGCCAAGGTAACCCGCGGCCTCCTCCGTACTCTCCGGCCAGGCCGCCTCCTCGCACCAGCTTGAAGAAACGTTGGACTCGTCGCTCAGCAGGTCGGCGGCCGCCTCGCTCACCGCTGTCCTGCCCTTGATTATCCTCAAGCTTATCCCTTCACTTCTTGGTCCGTGGAACCACAGGTATATTGCATACTACAGTATCGTCGAGGAATTGCAAGAACATCCGCTCGTAAGGAGGGAGCTTCCGATGGGTAAGACCTTTGCCCAAAAAGTTCTGGAGCGTGCGGCCGGGCGGCTGGTGAAGCCCGGCGAGATAGTATTTGCCGAGCCGGATCTGATCATGTCGCACGACAACACGGCCGCCATCATAGACAAGTTCAGGACTATCCTTCCCGAGGGCAACGTCAGGTATCCGGAGCGATTGGCCGTGGTGCTCGATCATGTGGTTCCTGCTGCCACCTGCAAGAACGCCGCGGATCACGCCAAGATACGCGAGTTCGTCGAGGAACAGGGCATAGAGAACTTCTACGATGCGGGTACGGGAATATGCCACCAGGTAGTGCCGGAGATGGGGCTGACCCTGCCGGGAACCATCATCGTGGGTAGCGACAGCCACACATGCACGTACGGCGCGTTCAACTGTTTCGCGGCGGGTATAGACCGAACGGAGACCGCCGGGCTGTGGGTGACCGGCCGTACCTGGTTCGTGGTCCCGGAGACCATTTCCATCGAGCTGTCCGGCTTCTTCGGGGAAAGGGTTTCGGCGAAAGATCTGATATTGACCATCATAGGCGACCTGGGCGCTGCGGGGGCCAACTACAAGGCGGTGGAGTTCCACGGTCACTCCGTGTCCACGTTGCGTTTGTTCGAGAGGATGACCATCGCCAACATGGGCGTGGAGATGGGAGCGAAGCTCACCGTGTTCCCGCCCGACAGAAACGTGATGGGCTACGTCCGGGACAGAGGCGTCGACTCTAAAAGATCGGCCTGGAGCGACAGTGACGCGGAGTTCTACACCGTCCATGAGTACGATCTCTCCAGGATCGTTCCCGTAGTGGCCAGACCGCACTCGGTGGACAACGTGGTGCCGGTCGAGGAGCTCGAGCCCACCAGGATAGACCAGATCTTTCTGGGAACCTGCACCAACGGCAGGCTGGAGGACCTGGGCACGGCTGCCGAGATGCTGGAGGGCGGCCGTATAGATCCGTCAGTTCGGATGGTGGTTGCACCCGCCTCCAGAGAGGTGTACCTGGCCGCGCTCAAACAGGGCGCGCTGCAGATCTTGCTGGAGGCCGGAGCGATGGTGTTGCCCCCCGGTTGCGGACCGTGCCTGGGAGCCCATCAGGGGGTGCTCGCCCCCGGGGAGCGGTGCCTTTCCACAGCCAACCGGAATTTCAGGGGAAGAATGGGCGAGCCGGAATCGGAGATATTCCTGGCCAGCCCGGAGACGGCGGCGGCCTCCGCGCTGACCGGCTACATAACCGACCCCAGGGAGGTGATGTGACCTTGAGCGTTTTCTACTACCACCAGGATGACATAAACACCGATCTACTCTTCCCGGGTAAGTACACCTACCAGTGTTCCTCCGGTCCGGAGATAAAGGAGCATCTCTTCGAGGATCTGGACCCCACCTTCAAGGAGAAGGTCCAACCCGGCGACGTAGTGATGGCCGGCGAGAACTTCGGGTGCGGCTCCAGCAGGGAGCAACCCGTGGTGGGCCTGAAATACCTGGGAGTCAAGGCAGTTATCGCCTGCTCCTTCGCCCGCATCTTCTATCGCAGCGCCATAAACCAGGGGTTGCTTCTGATAGCCTGCCCCGAAGCGGTGGCGGCCTATGCCGAGGGAGACGAAGTCGATGTGAACCCGACGGAGGGCAAGGTGAAGGTGGGGGACAGGACGTTCGAGTTTCCTCCCCTGCCGGACGAGATCATGGAGATTCTGGAGGACGGGGGCCTGCTTTCACACCTGAGGAAGACCTACGGACGGACGGGCTCGGAGGAATGAGCTCGGTCGGAAGACGTCCGATCCGATCCGCTATTCTCCTTACGGCGCTGGCCTTCCTGTCTTCCGGACCGGCGGAAGGCTCCCTGGAGATAGCCGTGGGGCCCACGGTGGGCAGCACCTCGCCCCGGGATCCCGCCTACAGAGACAGGTTCCTTACCCCGGGCGCGTCGTGGGGAGGTTGCATCCATCTCGGCTCGGACGGTTTTCTGGGCTTCGAGCTCTCGGCCGAGAGGTTCACGAAGGAAGGCCCCAGAGGATGGGACGGCCGGGTTAGGGCTCTGTTGCTTTCCGCCTGGCCGATGGCGGAGTACGATCCTATCGAAGGGGTAGGTATCTACGCCGGCCCGGGCGTCGTCTACGCCGACGGGAGCTACTCGGGAACCGACGATTTCGGAAGGTATGTGGAGGCCGACGGCAGCAGTGCCGGATTCGGGCTGGCCGTCGGCACCTCCGTGGATCTATGGGG
>WJMA01000009.1 GCA_014728175.1 Candidatus Fermentibacterota bacterium | reverse complement strand
GGCCGCGGCGGCCTCCGGGGGCCTGACTATATTTCCTACTCGGGCTCCTCCACCAAGACCGTGTCGCACTCCAGAATAACGTCTATGGTGCCCTCGGCAACCCCGTAATCCCATACCGAGAGCAGCCAGGTTCCCACGTTCTCCTCGTCGACTCCGAACTGCAACCTGGAGTCGTAACCTTCGCCACCGTCATCGTCTTCCAGCTCGGTTCCGTCGGGCGTTACCAGGCTCACCACCGGGTCCATCGCGCCCTCCTCGGCGGATACGGCCTTCAGGACGCAGGAGGAGGTTTCCTCCCCCAGCTCGAAGCTCAGGTAAGCCCGTAACCTGTCCTCGGAGAGCTCTACGCTCACCGTGTCCCCCGGGGAGATCTCTCCCACCGGTACGTCCGCCTCCTGGAAGCTGAAACCTACCTCCCCCCCCTCGCTGTCCTGGTAGGAGCAAACCAGGGCCAGATACTCGCCGGGGGGAAGGAGCCGGGTTATGCGGGAGTCCGTACCTCCCTCGTGGTCGTCGTTCCAACCCACGTAATCGTTGCCGTCGTCCGACGCACTCAAAAGAGCCAGAACCACGTCGAAATCGGCGAAAGCGTCCACATCGTAGATCCAGGGTTCCTCCACGGGGAAGGAGAAGGCCGCGGTGGGGGAGGTCAGCGATACGCTTACCTCCGCGGGAGCTTCGCTCTCCACGTTCGGCCAGTAGGCGAGAACCAGGGAGTGGCTCTCCCTTATCTGGCCCTCGTAGATGACTCCGGGCTCGGGCGCCTCGTTGACGTCCTTCTCCAGATCCTCCTCGGAGTACGTCTGGATCTGCAGCTCGAAATCCCCGTCCGCGTCGGCGTCGTAGCTCAGGACCACCGCGTAGTAGCGTCCCTCCTCCAGCTCTCTGGATATTCTGGAGTTGAGACCCTCGGAGTCGTCGTTGTACTCCACGAACTCGTACTCGTCGTCGTCGACTTCCATGAGCACCAGGTAAGGGTCGAAGTCGTCCGACCGCAGCCCTATGCTGACCAGCTGTTCGATCTCCACCTCGAAGGGCACGATGCGGGCATTGTCCAGGCCTCCCGCCGTGATTTCGTCCTCCACGGCATCCTCCAGGAAGTCCTCCATCACGTCGTCGTCCTTCTCGTCGCTCTTGTAACCCTCGCGAAGGCCGTCGCGGAAGGTGGTCAGGCTCTCGAATTCCTCCAGGTCATCCTGGTCTCCGTGGTAGCACTCCAGATCGAAGAACCCTCTGTCCGACCCGGGGGAGAACACGAACAGCCTGGCATTGGAGGGAACCCCGTCCAGGACGACTCTGGACCACAACTCATCCTCCCAGTCGTCGCACATCCCCAGAAGCTCATCGTTCTCTCCCAGCACCGCCACCACCGGGTCGAAGTCGTCACTCTCCACCTCCAGGACCACGACGGTGTCGGTGGCCTGCAGGGTGTACCAGGCGCACAGGATATCGTCCTCGACGGGCCTGCCCTCGCCGACCAGGATCTCCACGCAATCCGGCCACTCGTCCTCCAGGACGGGGCCTTCCCTGGTTATCTCGTCCTCCATCTCCGTGCCGGGTCCCACGTCGGCACCGCATCCGACCATCAACAGAATCGCCGCAGTCGACAGGATGAGCTTCCTCAATTTGCTTCCTTTCCACTTCCGCCCGCAGAACTCGCTTCCGGGCACCATTCCCCGAAGGAACATTCGCCGCACAGGGGTCCCACGGGCCTACACACTCTTTGTCCGAACCTTACCATCACATGGTTAATACTACTCCAGATTCGCGGGGGGAACAGCTCTTCCAGGGCGGCCTCCGTTCTCTCCGGGGTGGAGGTCTGCACCAGCCCCAGACGGTTGGACACCCGGTGAACGTGCACGTCCACGCATATCGACGGCACCCCGAACGCCATTCCCAGAACGTAGTTGGCCGTCTTTCTGCCCACCCCCGGTAGGGACAGCAGGTCTTCGAGGTCGTCCGGTACCCTGCCTTCGAACCGCCGCTCGACCTCCCGGGCCAACGCTATAAGCTGGCCGGCCTTTCTCCGGTAAAATCCGGCCGGACGCAGCACCTTCGAAAGTCTCTCCGGGTCCACCCGGGCCATCGACCCGGGATCTGGCGCCAGATCCAGAACCTGGGGAGCCACCCGGGCGGTGACCGCGTCGCGCGTTCTGAGGCTCACCACGGTGGAGACCAGCACCCGG
The DNA here is from genome assembly GCA_014728175.1 of Candidatus Fermentibacterota bacterium. Taxonomy (GTDB): domain Bacteria; phylum Fermentibacterota; class Fermentibacteria; order Fermentibacterales; family JCC-6; genus WJMA01. The sequence continues at coordinate 3,083 of WJMA01000009.1, read as the reverse complement.
AACGGGTCCCGCCCCGATCTGACCGGCTCCGGAACCCCCAACTCCCCCAGACGCTCCCTCATCTCACCCAGTACTTCCAGGGGAGGGGGCGGGGAAGGATCAGCCATCGGTTACGTCCACCACGGTCAGCTTGGTGGAGTCCTTCCCTCCCAGGACCAGGCCCTTCCTGCCGGCAAGTACGGCCATGATGTCCTTTCCCATGATCTCCATCCTCCAGGAGGTCATGCCGGGCTTTTGGCCCAGCTGCTCCAGGGAATCGGGAGGATGCCCACATATGCTCTTCAGCGTCTGCTTGGGTAGAAGAAGGGAGGGCACCATGTCCAGCTGCCGGGCCTTCTCCCGAGCGTATATGCGGAGGATGTCCTTCCGGGCCGAGCTTCCCTTGCGCGGGGAGTACCGCCTGGGGCTGGGCACGTCGTCCGGAGGGTTCTGCAGGGCGTCCGCCACCACCTCCACCACGTCCTCACCCCATTTCGAGACGAAGCCCCCCGGAAGGCCCCTAATCCGGGACAGGTCCTTCATCCCCCGGGGAGACATCGACGCTATCCTGGCCAGGTGGTCGTCCCTAACCACCCGGTTCCTGGGCTTGTCCAGCTCCTGGGCCAGCCGCTCCCGCCATTTCACCAGCCCCCACAGGGCCGGCCTGGTCTTTCCCCGGATCTTTCCCTTGGAGCGGGCCCGGGAGTAGATACTTTCCAGGGACGGGCCGTAACCGCGGTCTACGAATCGCTTTCTGGACTCACTTCTGAACCACTCCATCCGGCCCCGCTTCTCCAGCTCCGAACGCAGCTTTTCGTAAAGCTCCAGAAGGTAACGGACGTCGTCCAGCGCGTACCGCAGCTGCTTCGAGCCAAGCGGCCGGGCCGACCAGTCGCTCATAGAGAACCCTCTAACCCCGCGGACCCCGCATGCCTTCTTCAAAAGCCTGACCAGGCCGCACTGCTCGCCGTAGCCCACGAAGGCCGCGGCCAGCTGGGTGTCGAACACCGCCCCGGGCTCCACCCCCAGGACCCTTCTGAGTATGGCCACGTCGTTGTACGCCGAATGGATCACCTTGGTTGTGGAATCGCTTCCAAACATTTCTCCCAGGGGCGAGAGGTCGCCCACCGCCAAGGGATCCACCGCCACCGGTCCGGCCCGGTCGGCCAGCTGGACCAGAAACAGCTCCGGCCAGTACCTCTTCTCCCCGTGGAACTCCGTATCCAGAGCTACCACCTCGGCGGAGGCCAGACGGTCCACCAGCGAAAGCAATTCCTCCCGACTCTCCACCAGAGACTCAGAACTCATCTCAGCGGGTTTCGTCCGGCCCGGACCCGGGACAGACGGCCACCTCGGTGGCCGCATCGTGATGGGGACAGTACACGGTGCTGTCCGGCAGCAGCCTGTAGTAGGCGTAGGCGTTGTCCGGGCAACGGTAACCGCCCCTCTGTCCGAAGCGGCCCCCGCTGGACCGCCACATCTCCGGCAGGGATGACGGATACGGGTGGCCCTCCGCCAGATATTCGGCCACCGTGGCGGCTACGCTGTCCCTCCGCTGGCTGCAGGCCAGCCCGGTCACGTTCAGCCCATCGCCCAGATGCCCCGCCGGGCAGACCAGCCTTCCGGAGTCCGGGGACAGATGGTAGGCCGCTCCGGTCACCGGACAGCTGTAGTTCTCCGGCGACCGGCCGGCCATCACCGAGGGCAGGACCACCTCGCCGGCGTGTTCCCGGCACATCATGGACGCCCTGCCCAGAACACCGTCCAGGGAGCTGTCTCCCCCCACCCGCCAGCCATCGCCCTCCCTGCGGAGCCAGACCATCCGGGAGGAGCCGTCGGCGCCCTTCTCGGCCACTGCGTATCCCCGGGCCTCCCTTCCCTTGAGCAGAAGCCTGCCCGGGGCCGTGGAATCGCTCAGATGCTCCAGCAGGGGCACGGCTACCTCGCCGCGCAGGCTGTCGGTCAACAACCCGTAGGCCTCCTCCAGATTTCCAGTATCCAGGTTCCACAGGTAGGAGCCCGCCACCTTCCTCATGGAGGTGGCCGGACCGTAGGGGCGCATGAGAAGCGCGAATATCACGGAAGCTATCAGTAAAGCCGCCAGGAGCCTGCCCAAACGACGCCTCCTGCTATCTTCCTCCGCCGGTGGTCTCCACCAGATCGGAGAATCCCAGGCCCAGCCCGGTGAGCATCACGCCCCACTCCTTGTAGGCGTTCTCTCCGGACAGCCTGATGTAAACGTCGGCGGTCAGGTCCATGTCGGTCCTGCCCAGGTCGAAGCCCAACCTCAGGTCGAGCACTCGGTAGGAGCTGTGCGGCACCTCCTGGCTGGAGCCCCCTATCTCCGCGCTGACCTTTCCCCGGCTGGCTACCTCCAGGCCGGCGCGAGCCTCCAGCTCGGGATTGAGCAAGAATACCAGAAAGCCCGTTCCCCTGAGCTCCACGGGGGGCTTGGTCTCGGCGGAGTCGGGGCTGCCGGGGATTCTGTCCCAGGCCTCCATGTAGTAGCGGAGCCCCCCGGTGCCCTGCAGAAAGACTCCGCTGGATACGGCCGCCTTTACGGTTACCGCGCCGTCCAGGGCCATATGGGGATCGCTCTCGGTGTAATCACCGGTCTCCAGGTAGCCCTTTAGGGGTATACGCAGGGCTCCCCTCAGCAGGACCTGGGGATCCCTCTCTATCCAACCGTCGACAGAGATCCAGGGATCGGCTATGCCTCCCCCTCCCGAGCTCTCCTCCCCGGCCAGCTGGATGTACATGGGCACCATTCCGCTCAACGTATGGCTGGCGGTCAGGCCGTAACGGCCGGTGAACAACATGCGCAAGACGCTGTTGCTCTCCTGCAGGTCGTACAGGTTGAACTCGCCGGTGGAGTCGGCCAACCATATCTGGCTGGTATGGAAGTAGCCCAGGGCTATGTTGCCGGAAGTGCCCATGCTGGGCAGCACCTCCGTAAGGTTTTGGTAATAGAGGGGATCGTATGCGAAGGCGCATACGGCGACCGTCAGCAGAAGCAATACAGTAAGTCTCATCGACGACCTTTCGTTGGCCGGGGAAGGGCTCTCAGAACCTTACCGAGAATCCATCCAGCTCTTCTCCGCCGC
>WJMA01000050.1 GCA_014728175.1 Candidatus Fermentibacterota bacterium | reverse complement strand
GGGCCCCACCACCGAGCCTATCAGGTAGTGAGTGTCCTCCACGTTGGTTATCCAGAACCTTATGGCCTCGGTTATGGCCTCTTTAAGAGAGTTTCTTCCCCTTCTGACCGGCCTTACCTCGGCTCCCAGCAGCTCCATCCTGGTGACGTTGGGCGCCTGCCGCTCCATGTCCCGCGACCCCATGAAAACCACGCAGTCCAGACCCAGAAGGGCCGCGGCGGCGGCGGCGGAGACCCCGTGCTGCCCGGCCCCGGTCTCGGCCACCACCCGCCTTCTCCCCATTCTCCGGGCCAGCAGGGCCTGGCCCAGGCTGTTGTTTATCTTGTGCGCCCCGGTATGGGCCAGATCCTCCCTCTTCAGGAAAACCCGGGGCCCGGAGATGCTCTCCGAGAAGCCCACCGCCTCGAACATGGGCGTGGGCCGTCCCACGAAATCCGCCAGCAGGGAGTTCAGCTTCCCCTCGAACTTCGGATCATCCATTGCCCGTTCCAGCTCGCGGTCCAGCTCCCGTAGAGCCGGCAGAAGGGTCTCCGGCACGAATCGGCCCCCGTACCTGCCGAACCAGCCGTCGAGGTCGGGCAGAGCGCTAAGGCGCTTTTGCTCTGTTGATGAAACTTTCGATCTTCCCATGGTCCTTCTTGCCCGGTGATGATTCCACTCCACTGCATACATCTACCGCATAAGGTTTTACGATTCTAATTGCTTCTTCTACGTTGTCGGGGCGAAGCCCCCCGGCCAAGATTACCACCCGGCCGGGAAACATCCCCCGGACCGCTCTCCAGTCCAGCGTTTTCCCGGTGCCGCCCCGTCCCAGCTCGTCCCGGGAGTCCAGAAGCAGCAAGGCGCCGGAATAGCTCTCGGCGCTCAGGTTCATGGTCTCCGGGTGGACCGCCTTCACTATCCTTCCCCCTATCTCCTCCAGGTCTTCCTCGCTCTCGTTTCCCTGCAGCTGAACCATGTCCAGCCCGCAGACCTCTCTTATCCTCTTCACCTCTGAGGGCGGATGGTCCAGGAAGACCCCCACCGTGCTCACGTAGGGGGGGATGGCCCTCACAATCTCCCCGACCCGGTCGACCGAGACCTTCCTGGGGCTGTCGGCGAACACGAAGCCCACCGCGTCCGCCCCCAGCTCGGAAGCGGCCATGGCGTCCTCCAGGCAGGTAATACCACAGATCTTCACCCTCACCATATCTCAGCCTTCCAACAGCGCCCTCAAAGCCCGAAACGGATCGGGCGACCTCATCAGATGCGAGCCTACCAGAAAGGCATCCGCACCCAGCTCTCGCAGCTCGAGTACGTCGCTTCTGCCCCGTATTCCGCTCTCGGCCACCAACAGGCAATCCTCGGGCACCTGCGGGGCCAGCCTTCCGAACAGCGTCGGGTCAACGCTCAGGTCCGACAGGTTGCGGCAGTTTATCCCCAGTAGGGGCGGAGACAGCTCGAGGGCCCACCGAAGCTCCTCGTGGGAATGGACCTCCAGAAGGGGAACCATGTCCAGCCGCAGGGCGAGCTCCATCAACCGTGAGCACCGCTCGGGGTCCAAGGCCGCTGCTATGAGCAGCACGGCGTCCGCTCCCATCCGCGCCGACTTTCTCACCTGGACCTCCCCTATGATGAAATCCTTCCTCAGCACCGGTACGTCGCACGCCCGTCGGGCTTCCACCAGGTCGTCGACGCTTCCCCCGAAGAAGCTGCGGTCGGTCAGCACCGACACCGCGGCCGCTCCGGCCATCTGGTAGGCCGAAGCCAGCGAGGCCGGATCCACCAGGGGCCGAAGGCTCCCCGCCGAAGGCGACCGGCGCTTGATCTCCGCGATAACCGCGTTCCCCCTCCTGACCCTTATCGCCTCCAGCAGGTCACGACGCCCCGCGCCAAACTGTTCTGGCAAGGTCCGCTCCGGTTTGGCGAAACGGATCTCCCTGCGCTTCTCCTCTATTATCCGCCGAAGCACGTTCCAGCCCTCTCGACCGACCTGGCGTGCAGCGAGCCGGACAGCTCGATCAGTTGGTCCAGCTTTCCGCGGGCCATTCCGGAGTCGATGGCCTCCCCGGCCATACCAACACCTTCTCCCAGATCTGCGGCCAGGCCCCCGGCCACCAGGGCGGCGCCCGAGTTCAGAAGCACCATATCCCGGGCCGGACCCGGGCCACCCTCCAGCACGTCCAGGCAAATCCTCACGTTTTCGACCACCGTCCCTCCGGGTACGTCCTCCTCCGACACCAGATCCAGGCCGTAATCCTGCGGTCGAACCGTACGTTCCGAGATCAGGCCGTCGCGGAGAACGACCATCCGGGACTCACCGGTCACGGTAAGCTCGTCGTAGCCTCCCTCTCCGTGGACCACGACCGCCCGGGAGGCACCCAGGCGCCGGAAGACGTCCGCTATCAGGGAAACCAGATCCCCGTCGAAGACGCCGGTCAGCTGGCAGGCGGTCTTCGCCGGGTTGGCCAGCGGCCCCAGAATGTTGAAGATGGTCCTTATTCCGGTCTCCCTGCGGGCGGGCGCCACGAACCTCATCGAGCCGTGCAATCCGGGGGCGTAGAGAAAACCTATGCCCGCCTCCTCTATGCAGACGGCTATCTCCTCGGGCGACAACTCGATGTTCACTCCCAGCCTCTCCAGCAGGTCTGCGCTGCCGCAGGAGCTGGAAACGGAGCGATTCCCGTGCTTCGCAACCCTGGCCCCGGAGGCGGCCGCCACCAGGGCGGATACGGTGGATACGTTAAAAGTGGACTTGCCGTCTCCACCGGTGCCGCAGGTATCCAGCAGGGGCCCCAGGTCCTCGGATACCACCACCGGCGTGCACATAGTTCTCAGGACCCGGGCGGCGCCGGTGATCTCCGCGGCGGTCTCTCCCTTCATTCTCAATCCAACCAGGAAGGCCGCGATCTGGGAGTCGGTCGCCTCTCCTTCGGTTATCAGGCCCATCACCCCCACCATCTCCTCCTCGGTGAGATCCAGCCCGGTGACCACTTTTTCTATAGCCTTCCTTATCATCCCAAACCTCCCGCCGCCCTGCGAAGCGCCTGAAGCGTTTGCGCCGCCTTGTTCTCTATCTCCCTGCACTCGTTTCCCCCCACGGAGTCCGCCACTATTCCTGCGCCCACCCGCACGGTGTACCGCCGATCACGGAACTGGGCTATCCTTATGGCTATGCAGGTATCCAGATCACCCTGGGGCCCGATGTACCCCACCGCTCCCGCGTAGGGCCCCCGGGGAGCGGCCTCCATGGCGTCTATAAGCTCCATGGCCCTTACCTTGGGAGCGCCGGTGACCGTACCCGCCGGGAAGGAGGCCCTCAGAGCCTCCACCGAGTCCATCTCCGGTCTGAGCCGGCCCCGTACCCCGGACACCAGGTGCATCACGTGGCTGTATCGCCTCAGCTCCATGTAGGGCTCGGTCTTTATCGAACCGAACTCGCTCACTCTCCCGGCGTCGTTCCTGGCCAGGTCCACCAGCATGGTATGCTCCGCCCGTTCCTTCTCGGAGGCCAGAAGCTCCCTGGCCAGCTCCTCGTCCCTTCGCGAATCCTCAGACCTCCCCCTGGTCCCGGCTATGGGGGTCAGGTGGACCGCCCCGTCGCTGACCCGCACCAGGGTTTCCGGAGAGGAGCCCAGCAGAACCATCTCCGGGGTCCTCAGGCAGAACATGTGCGGCGAGGGGCTGGCGGCCCTCAGATGCCTGTACACCAGAAGAGGGTCCACGTCAGCCTTTACATTGTACTCGTCGGATAGAACCAGCTGGTACACTTCTCCGGCCCTTACGTACTCCTTCGCCTCCTCCACCATCTCGGAGTAGGCTTCCATATCGGGGCCTTCCACCTCCATGGGCACCGACCCCGGCCGTTCCACCGAAGGGCGCCTGGACAGAAGGTCCTCCGTTTCCAGAATTATCTCAGAGGCTCTGACCGGATCCGGATGGAGGCCGATCATGGTCATCGAATGCCGGGGGTGATCGAACACCACGTACCTGGAGAACAGATGCAGGCTGGCCCAGGGGTCGGCGCTCTTCCACCCTTCCGGCGGAGGCAGGTCTTCCACCAGCCTCACCAGGTCGTAACCGAAGTAACCGGTAAGGCATCCCACCGCCGGAAGATCGGGGGCACCTTCGACTCGAAGGTTCCCCAGATGCTCTCTCAGAACGTCGAAGAATCGGCCCGGGGGATGGGTGGTGGTTCCCTCCAATCCGCTCACTGTCAGACGGTCGCCGTAGAGAGTGATCGAGGCCAGAGGATCGGACGCCACTATGGAGAACCTGCCCTGTCTGCCCGCCTGGGGAGCGCTCTCCAGCAGGACCGAACACTCGCTCTCACCATATACCCGCCCGTATACGGTCATGGGCGTCTCCAGATCGCCCAGTTTTTTCTGGCTCCTGCTGACGATCTCTGTCATCGAAAAGCTCCCGTCCGGACAACGAAAAAAGGCCCACCGCCTTGCTTCGGCGGTGGGCCCTTCCAGGCTCTGTTATTGAATCAAATAGCTACAGCTGCCTTACCACCGCCTTTTCTGGGGTGTGCCACCAATAGTACCGATAGTACGCAAAGACTGTGGAGCAAGAACGCACATCGACCGACCCGGCGCTCTGGCACCGACCGCTGCAGAACGGGTTAGTCGACTTGATCCTTTCCATATCGGGCGAAGTTATAGACCCCTTCCATACCCCCGTCAACCCCAAGGGGGACGTTCCTAAACCTTTTAACCTTTTGCGGAAATGAATCAGTCAATATGCGCATAGATGGAACAGTATCTGTATCAAAATATTGCGATACTTCAAGTTATGTTTTTGAGTTTTGAAAGCGCCCCGGGCTATTTGGCGACCAGGTTGTAGTCCTTTTTTCTGAACAGGTCCAGGCATACCTCGACCAACTCTTCGTCGAACAGCGTTCCGGAATCCTTCTCCAGCTCGCTCAGGGCGGTAGTGATTCCCTTGCTGGGCCTGTAGGGCCGGTGCGAGGCCGTGGCTTCAACCACGTCCGCCACCGCCAGTATGCGGGCCTCCAGGAGTATCTCCTCCCCCTTTAGCCCGTGCGGGTATCCCGACCCGTCCATGCGCTCGTGGTGCTGCCGCACGATCTCGGCTATGGGCCAGGGGAACTCTATGGTCCTTAGTATCTCGTAGCCGGCCTCGGCGTGCATCTTGAGGAAGGATTTCTCGCTCTGGCTGAGAACGCCTGGCTTGCTCAGGATCTCCGAGGGCACGTTCAACTTGCCTATGTCGTGCAGAACGCCGGCGATCCTCAGGCAGTCCATCCGGTCATCGTCCAGGCCCATCTCCCGCCCTATGGCCACGGCCAGATCGGCCACGGCGCGCTGGTGGCCGGAGGTGTAGGGATCCTTCATATCGACCAGTTGGCTCATCGCGGTAACCGTTCCGTCTATGGTCTTACGCAGCTTTTCCAGGCTCTCCCGCAGGTTGTCCGCCGAGAGCTTGCGCTCGGTTATATCCATTATGATGGCGTCCACGTACGGATCGTCTCCGGACTCGCCGTCGTATCCGACCTTGGCCGATATGGAGGCCCAGAACGTGCTCCCGTCCCGGCGCTTCATCTTGGCTTCGTACCCCTCCACGGACCGGGACTCGTACAGCTCCTCCAGGAAGGCTTTCCGCCCCAAGGGAACCTCGAACAGGCTCTCACAGGAAGCGGCCATCATCTCCGATACGTCACGGTAACCGAACATAAGGGCCATCCTGGAGTTGGCCGAAACCAGCTTGCCGCCATCCTGCGGCAAACTCCTGCAAACCCCGAGAGGGACGTTTTCATACAGGGTGCGGTAACTCTCCTCGCTCCTTCTGAGGGCCCTCTCCGCCTTGTTGCGCGCCTTCTCCAGCTCTATGTTCCGCAGGGCGAAAGCGATGTCATTGGTCAAGTCGGAGAAGAGCGTACGCTCATCCTCTCCCGGGCTTTCGGCGCCGGTACAAGTTACGTGAAGAACTCCGAAGGTGGTTCCCTCGTAGTTCAACCTTGCTCCCATTATCCGGTCTGTGTTACCTATCTTCGACACTAGGGGACAGCTATCACAGATCTCCCGTTCCTCGGGAAACAGGATCATGCTGGGCGTATCCAAAAGTAAAGGCACGCAGGGAGGGAAATCGTTCTCGGCCATGGCATGTCTCAGCGTCTCGAAGCCGTCGTCGTACCCGGCCTGCACCACCGTGTCGAACCGTCCCTTCGGGTCGACCAGCAACAGCCATGCCCTCTTGTATCCCCGGCTTCGGACCAGGCTGTCGCAGGCTCCTTCCAGCAGAGCGCTCCGATCGGCCTGCTTGGTAATGATCTCGTTCACGTTCCGTATGGATAGAAGCACACGATTGAGATGCTCCACCATGCGCTCCGCCGACTTCCTCTCCTCCACCTCCGACTTGAGCCAGGCGTTGACTTCCTCCAGATCGCTGGTGCGCTCGGAGACCAGATCCTGCAGTCGCTCCCTATGGCCCTGGAGCCGTTGCTCTGCCAGCTTTCTCCCGGATACGTCCCGGAGAACGCTGTTTACGCCGGCAATGCGGCCGTCCTTGCGAATCACCCTACCCCTCTCCTCCATGAACACCGCGGAGCCGTCCTTGCCCACCATCCTGAACTCTGTGGGAAACTCCTCGCCGGTGGTCAGGGTCCTCTCCAGGTCCTCCGTCACCTTCTCCCGGTCCTCCGGATCCACGAAATCGAGAACGTGCTTCCCAAGAACCTCTTCCGGGGAGTAACCGTACCTTTTCAGGTTGGGCGACACGTAGGTTATAAGGCCCTCCGTGTCGTAGCTGAGTATCACATCCAGGGTATTGTCCAGTATAGACCGGTAGAGCTCATGGCCCTTCCTCAGGGCCTCCTCTGTCGCCACATGCTCCTCTATTTTCTTCTGCAGCCGCTGGTTGGCGATTTCCAACTCCCGTTCCGACCCGTTTTCTGCGTCACTTGCCTCGCGCGCGGTTATCACCGAGCCTTCGTACGAGCCATCCCTGACCACGGGGGAGAATCTTATACGCAGCGCAGGTTCGGGGGACCGGATCCCCGAACGGCATTCGAAGAAGGAGATGCGTCCCTCCCGGTTAATCTGCAGGCGTTCCTTCACGTCGGAGACCAACCGTTTCGGCAGTAGATCCAGATAGTTTCGCCCCACCAGCAGATCGGAGGCTTTTGAAATGGCATCTCTATGGGAATCAACGAGGAAGAGTATTCGCCAATCGGAATCGACAAGGCAGACCTGCCGCAACCCCAGGTGATGCAGCAGGGGATTGAGGGTTCCATCCTCGAAGTTCAAACCTTCGAGCATAAACCGGTGAAACGCGTCGTTGTCCACGCCTTCGTTCATTCCTCCTCCAGAGACCACAGTATGAGCCTTGGAAGGGCATGAGTCCAGTGCAAGAGGATGTGCGGCAGCGGAAGAGAGGCTCGAGGCCTGGATCGGGGCTTGACGGTTCCGATCTTGAATATATACTCACGCAAATTGAAACTATATTCAGAATGATCAAATGAATCGCAGACAACGCCTCCAGACGATCACCCAGGTGCTGAGCGAGGAGAGGGTTTCCAACCAGGCAGAGCTGAAGAACCTTCTCGCCGCCCGCGGTTGCCGCGTTTCCCAGCCCAGTCTTTCCCGCGACCTCCAGGCCCTGGGAGCCTACAGAACCAGCAACGCCGCCGGTAGCTACGCCTACCACCTGCCCGGCGAGGCCGGGCCCCGGATTACCCCCCGCGTATTCAACCAGCGTTTCTCGCTTGCCGCCCGCTCCGTACAATCCAGCGGATTCGTAGTCCTGGTCCACACCTCTCCGGGCGATGCCCAGGGGGTGGCCAGACTACTGGACGAGGCCGACATCGAAGAGTTGCTCGGAACCGTAGCGGGCGACGATACGGTCATTTGCATAACCATCGGCGACGCGTCCTCCAGCGACGTCTGTCGAAGGTTGTCGGCATTAATCGAGTAAGACGACCTCTGTCTTTGGTTACATCACCTGTTGTGGAGGATTCATGGAGGAGATAGGCACGCACGCTATGCGCACGACAGGGTCCGAGAGTGGCACAAGAGGAGGAGCCCTGGTGCTGGAGGACGGCTTCAGAGCCGAGGGCCTACTGTTCGGATCACAGGAAGCGGCGGGTGGAGAGGTAGTCTTCAACACCGGCATGGTGGGCTATCCGGAGGCCCTTACAGATCCATCCTACCACGGGCAGATACTGGTGATGACCTACCCGATGATAGGGAACTACGGCGTTCCCGACCTGACCCATGACCAGTACGGATTGCCGGTGGGGTTCGAATCCGAGAAGATCCAGGTTACCGGGCTGGTCGTATGCGAGCACTCGGACTTTCCCAGCCATTTCTCTTCCACCAGGACGCTGGACCAATGGCTTTCCGAGCAGAACGTATCCGGCCTGTGGGGGGTCGACACCAGGGCCCTTACCAGGAGACTCCGGGCGAGCGGTACCGCACCGGGCGGAATCGTGCTTTCGGAGGGCAAGCTTCCCAATGGGTCGGACCAAGCGGAGATGTATTCCGTGAGCATCACCGAGCCCATGCTCTCCTCCCACCATGGCGACGCCGCTCCCCAGGTAGTCCTGGTTGATTGTGGCTGCAAGGCAAGCATACACAGAAGCCTGCTGGCCAAAGGAATGAACGTGGTAAGAGTTCCCCATGATCACCCCTTCTCGGAGATGGAGTACGACGGGCTGGTCCTGTCCAACGGCCCTGGCGATCCCACCGAATGGCAGGAGACGGTCCTTCAGACCGAGATGGCGCTGAAGAGAGACGAGCCGGTACTGGGCATATGCCTGGGACACCAGCTCATAGCGCTGGCGGCGGGTGCGACCACGTACAAGATGAAGTACGGCCATCGCAGCCAGAACCAGCCCTGTCTGGAATCCCGGGGCGATCCGGCGAGATGTCTGCTAACCTCCCAGAACCACGGTTACGCGGTCGAAGAAGCCTCGCTTCCGGAAGACTGGGAGGTCTGGTTCTCCAACGTCAACGACATGACCGTGGAAGGAATAAGGCACCGAAGCCGGCCACTGGAAGGCGTCCAGTTCCACCCCGAGGCCTCACCCGGGCCCCTGGACGCCAAGTGGATCTTCGACGGTTTCGCCGCCTCGGTGTCGGAGTTGACCGCTAAGCGGAAGGGAGGGGCGCGCAGTTGAGTAGACCATCCAAGGTCCTGGTTCTGGGGAGCTCGGCTCTTAAAATCGGCGAGGCGGGAGAGTTCGACTACTCGGGCAGCCAAACCATCAAGGCCCTTAAGGAGGAGGGAATCGCCACCGTTCTGATCAACCCCAACGTGGCAACCGTTCAGACCTCCGAGCACATGGCGGACGGAACCTACTTCCTTCCCCTGACCAGCGAGTTCGCAGAAGAGGTGATCCGAAAGGAGCGGCCGGACGGCATCGTGCTGGGGGCCGGGGGCCAGACCGCGTTGAACTGCGGAGCTTCCCTGTACCGAAACGGGATTCTGGACGAGCTGGGCGTTGAGGTGCTGGGCACTCCGGTGGAAGCGATCCTGGACTCCGAGGACAGGCAGCGATTCGCCAACAGCCTTTCCGAAATAGGGGTGCCCATTCCCAGGAGCAGGTCCGCTGCGTCCCTGGAGGAAGCCCTGAGCGCCGGAGACCAGATCGGTTACCCATGCATAGCCCGGGCCGCCTTCGCCCTGGGGGGGCTGGGCTCGGGAGTGTGCAGAAGCGCCGATGAGCTTCGGACCGTGTGTGCAAGAGCCTTCTCCCTCACCGACCAGGTCCTGGTGGAGGAGTATCTGGAGGGATGGAAGGAGATCGAGTACGAGGTGGTCCGGGACCATGCAGGGACCACCATGACCGTCTGCAACATGGAGAACATCGATCCCATGGGGATCCACACCGGTGAAAGCGTGGTTGTGGCCCCCAGCCAGACGTTGACCGACCGCGAATACCATCACCTCAGGGACCTGTCCATCCGGGTGGCGTCCCACCTGGGAATCGTGGGCGAGTGCAACGTCCAGTTCGCTCTATCTCCGAGAGGCGGTGGCTGCAGAGTCATCGAGGTCAACGCCAGGCTCTCCCGCAGCTCGGCCCTGGCCTCCAAGGCTACCGGGTATCCTCTGGCTTACATCGCGGCCAAGCTGGCCCTGGGAAAGAGGCTGCACGAGATATCCAACAACGTGACCGGCTGCACGGCCGCCAGCTTCGAGCCGGCCCTGGACTACATTGCGGTCAAGGTCCCTCGGTGGGATTTCTCCAAGTTCCGCCGGGCCTCTTCCAGAATAGGCTCCTCCATGAAATCCGTGGGAGAGGTTATGGCGCTGGGCAGGCGCTTCGAGGAGGCCCTTCAGAAGGCCCTTCGGATGATACAGACCGGAAGGAGCGGATTGGTCCTGAACAAACCTTCGCTGCGAAGCGAGGACGTGATGGAGGAGCTGACCAATCCCACGGACAACAGGATCTTCGCCGTGGCTCAGGCCCTCAGCGAGGGCATGTCGCTGGAGGAGGTGGGGAAGGCGACCGGCATCGACGCCTGGTTCCTGGGGCGAATAGCCAACGTGGTGACGATGGAGAAAAGGCTATGCGACCTGGATGGAGAGCTGCCGGATAGGGAGCTGCTGCTGGAGTCTAAGAGATTGGGTTTCTCCGACGCCCAGATAGCAACCGCAGCCGGTCTCTTGGAGGAACGGGTAAGGAACCTGCGCCACTCCATGGACGTAAACCCCTGCGTAAAGCAGGTGGACACCGTGGCCGGGGAGTTCCCGGCCACCACTAACTATCTCTACCTGACCTACAACGGTGAGGAAGACGACGTCGCTCCCAGCCAGGGCCGTAGCGTCATGGTACTGGGGTCGGGTACCTACAGGGTGGGCAGCTCCGTGGAGTTCGACTGGTGCTGCGTCTCGGCGGTCAGAACCCTGAGGAAGAACGGGATCAAGACCATCGTGATAAACCACAACCCGGAGACCGTCAGTACGGATTTCGACGAGTCCGAGCGTCTCTACTTCGAGGAGCTCTCCCTGGAGACTGTTTTGGAGATCTACCGCAGGGAAAGTTCGGAGGGGGCTTTACTTTCCGTGGGCGGACAGGTGGCCAACAATCTGGCCATACCCTGCTGGGAGGCCGGGATGACCGTTCTGGGGACATCGCCCGAGGATATAGACCGGGCCGAGAACCGGCATACCTTCTCCGCTCTCCTGGAGGACCTCGGGGTATCCCAGCCGGACTGGACCGAGGCCCGATCAACCAGGGAGGCGCTGGGCTTCGCCAGATCGGTCGGTTACCCGGTCCTGGTAAGGCCATCCTACGTTCTCTCCGGGTCGGCGATGGGAGTGGCCGCCGACGAGGAGCAGCTTACGGCAATGCTTCAGCGAGCCAGGGAACTGTCCAGCGAGCATCCGGTAGTGGTAAGCAAGTTCATAGAGAACGCCAGGGAGATCGATTTCGACGGAGTGGCAAAAGAAGGCAAGGTGGTACTGTCGGCGGTCTCAGAGCACGTGGAGAACGCGGGCGTTCACTCCGGCGACGCCACCCTGGTCCTCCCCCCGCAGAGGCTATACCTGGAGACCATGAGACAGGTGGGACGTACCAGCGAGAGGATAGCCAGCGCCCTGCACATTCACGGGCCCTTCAACATACAGTTCATAGCGCTGGAGAACCGCACCATGGTAATCGAGTGCAATCTCAGGGCGTCCAGAAGTTTCCCTTTCGTATCAAAGGTAATAGGCCGGAACTTCATAGAGGCCGCTACCGAGGTCATGTTGGGAAACGACGTCGACGTGGGGGACAGATCCTACCTGAATCTCGACTACGTGGGAGTGAAGGCTCCCCAGTTCTCCTTCACCAGACTGGAGGGCGCCGATCCGGTCACCGGGGTGGAGATGGCCTCCACCGGAGAGGTCGCCTGCCTGGGGAAGGACTTCGATGAAGCCTATCTGAAGGCTTTGATCAGCGTGGGCTACAGGTTCCCGCTGCGACGGGTGCTGGCCTGCGTGGGAGGGGTGCGGGCAATGAGCGGTTTCCTGGATTGCGCCCGGAAGCTCAGCTCTATGGGCACCGAGATCTGGGCCCTCCCCGAGACAGCCTCCTTCCTGTCGATGATGGGAGTGCCCAACGTAAGGCTGGATGCCGGGCCAGGGGATCAGGAAATCGAAGAGATGGCGCCCTCCAGCTGGAAGGGCTTCGATCTAATGGTCTGCTTGCACTCGGGCCGGGAGAGGGAGAGCTACGACAGAACCTACCCGCTCCGGCGCAGCGCGGCCGATCACGGGGTCCCGGTAGTCACCAACACCCAAGTGATGAAAAGAATCTCCGAGGCCGTTTCCAGAACGCCGCTTCAGAACCTGGAGATAAGAAGCTGGCAGGGGTACAGCGAGACGGCTTCGGCTCCGACCTCGGACTGACCTTCGCCCCCTTCTGCACCGGAATTGATACTCGTTTGCCAATTGCCTATCTTCATCGCTGTCGCGAGTGTTTGAAACCACCCGGGAGGGGTAATGAAGAAGCTGGACGATCTACGGAAACGCGCCCTCGCCGGAGGCGGGGAAGAGAAGATCAAGAAGCATCACGAGCGCGGCAAGCTGACGGCTCGGGAAAGAATAAACCTGCTTCTGGATCCCGATACATTCACAGAGTTGGGAATGTTCGTCACCCATCGGTGTCACGATTTCGGAATGGAGGACAAGAAGGTCCTGGGCGACGGAGTGGTGACCGGGTACGGTAAGATCCATGGGCGGCTGGTCTACGTGGTATCGGAGGACTTCACCGTATTCGGCGGCTCACTCTCCAAGGTCTACGCAGAGAAGATATCCAAGGTTCAGGACCTCTCGCTCCGCAACGGGGCACCCATAGTCTGCATCAAGGACTCCGGGGGAGCCAGGATCCAGGAAGGAGTGGACTCCCTGGCAGGCTACGGTGAGGTCTTCATTCGCAACGTTCTGGCCTCTGGAGTCGTACCCCAGATCTCCGCCATAATGGGTCCCTGCGCCGGAGGGGCGGTGTACTCGCCGGCGCTTACCGACTTCGTCTTCATGGTGAACGAGGGAAGCTACATGTTCCTCACCGGTCCCAACGTGATCAAGGAAGTCACCCATGAAGAGGTCAGCTTCGAGGACCTGGGCGGGGCGACGGTCCACCACCGCAAGAGCGGAATTGCGCACTTTGCTACCGAGAACGAGGAGCAGTGTCTGTCCATGATTCGACAGCTGCTCACTTACATGCCCCAGAACAATCTATCCGATCCTCCCAAAATCGAGTGCAACGACCCCGTAGACCGAATGGAAGAGTCCCTGGACGGTATCGTTCCCGCCGACCCGAGCAAGCCCTACGACATGAGGAAGGCCGTGGAGTCGATCGTGGATGACGGCAAGATGTTCGAGGTCCACGAGAACTTCGCCGGCAGCCTGATCGTAGGATTCGCCAGGCTGGGAGGAAGCCCCGTGGGGATAGTGGCCAACCAGCCCAAACATCTGGCCGGAGTGCTGGACACCAAGTCCTCGGTCAAGGGCGCGAGGTTCATCAGGTTCTGCGACTGCTTCAACATCCCGCTCATAGTGTTCGAGGACGCTCCCGGCTTCCTGCCGGGAGTCGACCAGGAGCACAACGGGGTAATCAAGGAGGGCGCCAAACTGCTCTACGCCTTCTGCGAGGCAACGGTCCCCCGCATCACAGTCATAACCCGCAAGGCATTTGGGGGAGCCTATATAGCGATGAACTCCAGACACATCCGCTGCGATATGAGCTTCGCCTGGCCCACCGCGCAGATCGCGGTTATGGGCTCTAAGGGCGCGGTCAGGATACTCTTCAGAAGAGACATAGCGGCCGACCCCGACCCCGAGGCTCGCAGGAAGTGGATGGAGGACGAGTACGACGAGAAGTTCAACAACCCCTACATCGCCGCCAACCGTGGCTACGTAGACGAGGTCATCAAGCCCCATGAGACCCGGCCCAAGTTGATCACGGCGCTGCGGTCCATGGAGTCCAAGAGAGACAACAACCCCATGAAGAAGCACGGGAACGGACCACTCTAAGATGTTCGAGAAAATACTGATAGCTAACAGGGGCGAGATTGCGGTACGGGTGATGAGAGCCTGCCGGGAGATGGGCATCGCGGCCGTGGGGGTATACTCCGAGGCCGACCGCTCCGCCCGGCACGTCAGGTACGCCGACGAGGCTTACGAGATCGGCCCCCCTCCGTCCAGCCAAAGCTACCTGCTCATAGATCGTATCATACAGACCGCAAAGACCGCGGGCTGCCAGGCCATACACCCCGGGTACGGTTTCCTGGCAGAGAACCCTGACCTGGCCTCCGCCTGCGAAAGCGAAGGGATAGTCTTCATCGGACCAAATTCGGCCGCGATGGAGTTGGTAGGCGACAAGACCAAGGCCAGGAGCACGATCGAGAAGGCGGGCATCCCCATCATCCCCGGAGTAAAGGAACCTCTTTCCGATCCCGAGGTCGCCGTCTCCGAGGCCGAGAAGGTCGGCTATCCGATCATGCTCAAGGCCGCCGGGGGAGGCGGCGGCAAGGGAGTCCGGATAGTGAACCGTACCGAGGAGATGGCCGATGCCCTGGAGCGGGCCCGTTCCGAGGCCATGTCCTCCTTCGGCAACCCGGACATCTACCTGGAGAAGTACGTGGTAAAGCCCAGGCACGTGGAGATCCAGATCCTGGCCGACAATCACGGCAACGTAATACACCTAAACGAGCGGGAATGCTCCATCCAACGCAGGTACCAGAAGCTGATAGAGGAGTCTCCCAGCTGCGCGTTGAACGAGGAGCTCCGACGGGCCATGGGCGAGGCGGCGGTAAAGTCCGCCAAGGCTTCCGGTTATTCCAACGCGGGAACGGTCGAGTTCCTGGTGGATGCCGACCGCAACTTCTACTTCCTGGAGGTAAACGCCCGGCTGCAGGTGGAGCATCCGGTTACGGAGCTGATAACCGGTATCGACCTGGTCAAACAGCAGGTAAGGATATCCGCCGGGGAGAAGCTGGAAATCTCCCAGGACGAAATCGGCATCAACGGAGCGGCCATCGAATGCAGGATATGCGCGGAGGATCCCCGTACCTTCTTCCCCTCCACAGGCATTATCGAGGAGCTTGTAGAACCGGCCGGCCCGGGAGTCCGGATAGAATCGGGCATCCACGCCGGGTTCGAAGTGTCGGTCTACTACGACCCCTTGATAGCCAAGCTGATAACCTGGGGCCAAAACCGCGAGGAGGCCGTAGCCAGAATGCAGAGAGCCCTGGAGGAGTACAAGATAAAGGGCATCCAGACCACGATACCCTTCCACCAGAAAGCACTGGTCTACAAGCCTTTCCTGGAGGGTAACTACGACACCTCAACCGTGACCGAGATAGAGCACGAGCAGACCGAGCAGCATATTGAGATCGGGGCCATAGCCGCCACCATGGTGGCGATGGACGAAGAAACTGTGGGGTTCCAGACAGGCGCCGAGGAGTGCGATAACTGGAAAATGACGGGGAGACTGAACTATGGCCTACATCGTCTCAACTGGTGAGAAGAGCTTCACAGTAGCGGCCGACTGCGTCGAAAAGAAGCCCCACGAGAACGTGTTCGAGGTTTCCGTAGACGACGAGGTCAAGAAGGTCAGCATAGCCAGAATATCACCCACGCATCTGTCGATTCTCGTCGACAACACCTCCTACAACGTAGAAGTGTCAAAGCTTCGTGACGAGTACGAGGTCACCGTCCGGGGCGAGCTTTTCAGATTCCGGGTCTCGGACGAGCGGGAGATGGCCGCGGCCGCGCTTCACGAGACGGGAGAGATAGCCATCACCGCCCCCATGCCCGGTATGGTGATAGACGTGATGGTAAAGCCCGGTCAGGACGTGCATCCCGGAGACAAGCTCCTCATTCTCGAGGCCATGAAGATGCAGAACGAGATATCCGCGCCCAGGGGTGGTAAGATCGCCGCGATCAAGGTGGAGCCGGGCAGCTCGGTGGGCGGAGGAGAGGAGCTCGTACTGCTGGAGTAGCCTGGAACGCTCCTTTCCACTCCGGTGCCCTGTTTTACCTGGCAGCCCCTCGCTCCCCCGGAGAAATAAGGTCTCCGATCCTGCCGGCCAGTACGCGGTTCCCCTCGGGGGTCAGGTGAACACCCGTCATGTCCGTGTACACCTGACGATCTAGATCGTCGAAGACGTTTTCGAGCGAGTACGCGTCGGGGATGGAATCTACCGCGGTCAGGTAGCGTTGGTAGCAGCGCTCCAGCAGTGGTTTCCAGTCAGGGTCCGAACCCACTGCGAAACCCACCCCCCCCGCCGCTTGCAAGAGATAACTCGTTTGCTGTCAACTCTTTATCCCCGGTCCACACGGTTGGCTGCCAGAAGAAGGCGCAGTCGAACTCCCACCTCTCTCCCAACCCTTCCACGAAGCGGTAGTTGGCAAGGCAAACCTCCACCACCGCCGATGCCAGGCTATCCGGGTCGTGTCCTCTCATGGCGTAGTTGATTACCTCGGTATCCGCAGCGGGCCGACAGCGGTCCGTACCCATGCATAGACGCAGCACCCCGTAGAGACTCGAGCCCCGCGCAAGCTGAACCAGAGGATGCGGAAGATTCACCGTGGGATCGAGGTCCCGAAGGCTCCTCTCCAGCCGCGAGCGTATTCGAGGAAGATTCTGGTGCGCTCCCGCCAGCCCGGACTGGTAGGCTGCGGCGACGTCGTTTACACCGTCGACGAAGACGACCAGGTTGGGAACGTTTCCTCTTCGCAGCTGCAGGAAGAGCTCTATGACCTCCTGGGTGGAGACGTATCCGATCTGACCCAGATTCCTCATCTCCACGGGGCGTCCCAGGTCATCCTCTATCTTCCTCAGAAGGTAAGCCGGCACCGTACAGCTGTCCGACACCCCGCATCCCCATACGGTCGAGCCGCCGAACACGAATACCCGGAACGAGCTCTCACCTTCCGCCGAGCCCGGGGTGACCCGAAACCCCGAGGAGTCTATCGATTCCGAGGACACCGTAGCCCCGCTGGCCCTCCATACCACGTAGGGCTCGTACCTTCCCCAGGCCATCCTCTCCTGCTCCAGGGCATCCAACATACCGCCGTCTATCTTTCTCTGGAGGTCGGCGAAATGTTCCTTCCTGACGAGCCTGAGAGCGACCACGGCTCCCAGGTCGAGCAGCAGGAGTATCATGACCACGTTCATGGCGATGACGGCGAAACTTCTGTATGCGGAAAAGAACTTGCCCCTAAAAACGCCGGCCGCAACCAGGGCCGCGCCCAGAACAATCATCAATATCTGGTTGTAGCTCAGCCCGGGAGTAAGGCTCAACCCGACGAAGTCCGCCAGCAACGCAGTCAATACGGTCAGAATGCCCAGCCCCACGGAGAGTCGGCCGAGTAGTCTGGTGGTGGGGCGGCTAAGCTCATCCATAGTCTTCCCGCCGGTCCATGGTTTCATCCGATTATGGCAAAAAACTCGAAAGTATGATAAAAGCCACCGGCATTCGGCAGCAAGAGAGCGTTTTGCGGGAAAAATAGCCAAAAAAGCTAAAAAAGCCAGGAACGTCCCCGAGTGACAAGGTAGCCGGATATGGCTATTATTACGGTGGGTTTTTGGCAGGGGTCAGTGACGTTCGTAGATCTCGATGGCCAGCCCGGTCGTGGGGGTTTCACCACAACCTTCATTGAGCCATAAGTAATTATACTGGAATGGGTTCCTCATACGCGGGCCCGTGTTACCCAACCAGAGCCAAGGCGGGCCGGCGCTGCTTCAACTCGAGGAGGAGAGATGCTGAAGGAGAAGGCCAAACAGAAGATCGACTCGATGCGCGACGTGGTCGTCAAGCTGATCAAGGAGCATAGCGACGCCGAGCTGTCTAGTGTGTCCCTCAAGCAGCTGATGGGCGGCATGCGCGGTGTGAAGTGCCTTCCCTGCTTCACCTCCAACGTGGATCCGCAGCAGGGAATCACCTTTCACAGGTACAACATTCCGCAGCTCATCGAGAAGCTGCCCAAGGCCCCGGGAGGTGAGCAGCCACTCCCTGAAGGTATTTTCTACCTCCTTATTACCGGCGAGCTACCCACAGAGGAAGACGTCGCGGAGATCACCGAGGAATGGAAGAAGAGGGGGGAGTTGCCGGATTATCTTACCCAGACCCTGGATGCCCTTCCCAAAGACCAGCATCCCATGACCCAATTCTCGACCGGCATTCTGACTCTCCAGCACGATTCGGTATTCACGAAGAGATACAGAGAAGGCATATCCAAGTACGATTACTGGGATCCGATGTACGAGGACGTGATGAACCTCCTGGCGAAGCTCCCGCGCATAGCGGCCTACATCTATAGAAGGAGCTACAAGGACGGCAATCACATCGGTCCCGATCCCGATCTGGACTGGGGCGGCAACTTCGCCCACATGATGGGGGTGGAGAACGAGGAGTACAAGGAGCTGATGAGGCTCTACCTCTTCCTGCACTGCGACCACGAGACGGGCAACGTCAGCGCCCACACCACCCACGTGGTGGGCTCGGCGCTTTCCGACGCCTACTACTCGCTTTCCGCGGGTATCAACGGCCTCGCCGGTCCCCTGCACGGTCTCGCCAACCAGGAGGTCCTGCGCTGGATAATGGGCGTGAAGGAGAAGCTGGGGGGCGGCGTTCCCACCAGGGAGCAGCTCACCGAGTTCCTGTGGGATACCCTCAACAAGGGACAGGTGATCCCGGGTTACGGTCACGCGGTACTCAGGGTGACCGACCCCCGGTACACCGCGCAGAGGAACTTCGCGCTGAAGAACCTTCCCGAGGACGAGACCTTCAAGATAGTGAGCATGCTGTTCGAGCTGGTCCCCGACATCCTGAAGGAGCACGGCAAGGCCAAGAACCCCTGGCCCAACGTCGATGCCCACTCCGGGTGCCTGCAGGTCTACTACGGTGTAGTCGAGTACGACTTCTACACGGTCCTGTTCGGGGTATCCAGAGCGATCGGAGTGCTAACCCAGCTGATCTGGTCCCGGGCGATGGGTCTGCCGATAGAGCGGCCCAAGTCCCTCTACATTAAAGATCTGGAGGATATGTTCGCGTAGAACGTATCCGGTCTATACGCAAAGGTCAGGGGCCCGGAGGCTGGTCTTCCCGGCAAACGACGAGGGCTGCTGCCAGTGTCCGAGTATGCGACATCGAAAGCCTCAAGGCCGTAATCCCCCTCGATCGGGCCAATCTTTCGGTGCCGCCGCGCAGCAGCACCTCCACCCTGCCCGACCTGTGCCTGACTATCTCCACCTCATGCCAGGGAAGGTCTTCCACCGGGGAAGCCCGGAGAACCTCGAAGACGGCTCTCTTGGCGGCCATGCGCGCTCCGATGTGCTCCCATGGGCGCCTTTGGGCCCTGCAGTAGTCCAACTCGGCGTCCACAAGCACCGCGGAAGGTTCCCGGTCCTCGCCCCTTCGGCGGACCTCTTCCAGATCGACCAGCTGCAAGCTCATCTGCGTCATCGTGCCGCTTCCTCGAAAGCCCGTCGGCCGTCTTGCCAATTTCTCCTTCCAATCCGCCAATCCGATCGATCGGGGGAAGCCAGAAGATAAGACCGCCCACGGCGCCAACCAAGAAGCACGGAAACAACCGGGAGGTCGCCAAGGCGGGATCAAAATCTTATCTTCGCGGTATGCAATCGCAGAGTTGAGACGGAGGGAGCTGGTCATGAGAACCATCAGATGGATCGTATGCTTGGGCCTTGGGCTGGTAGTATCCGGGGCCGTCGCAGGACCGGTGATCGACCATACCTGCACCGATCTGGAGTCCATTCCCAACCAGTGGATAGAGTCGGTACAGGACAGCGTGCAATCTCATTACGCCCATACCTCGCACGGCTCGCAGCTCACCTGGGGCCTCAGCTTCCTGGAGGACGACGACCCATTCTACGACTACGAGATAGCCGACTGCTACCTGCCCGAGGTCGTCGGGGCCTGGTGCATCTTCAACGGCCAGGAGACCGAGACCTACATAACCCCCGACCTCTACTGGGAGTCGCACTACGGCATGAACCTGACCCGGGACGTGCTGGACCACAATCCCGAGCTGGACACCTCGATGTGGTGCTGGTGCTGCCAATGCGACTACTACAGCGAACAGCAGGTGCGGGCCTACCTGGATTCCATGACCGTTTTGGAGTCGGAGTACCCGGACGTAACCTTCGTATACTTCACCGGCAATGCCCAGGGAACGGGTGAGAGCGGCTACAACCGCTGGCAGCGCAACCAGCAGATACGGGATTACTGCGCAGATAACAACAAGTGGCTATTCGATTTCGCAGACCTGGACTGCTGGTGGTACAACCCGTCCACGTCCCAATGGGAGCAGCATACTTACGAGTACCAGGGAGAGGACATCCCGGCCGAGCACCCCGAGTTCTACGGTGACGAGTACGGGCACACCACGGAGGGAAGCTGCCGCCAGAAGGGGCGCGCCCTGTGGTACATGATGGCCCTTATAGCCGGCTGGCAGGGGACCGGCCTGGTAGAGCAGCAGGAGCATTCGGGCTACTCCCTGGAGGTCGTTTCGGGCAATCCTAGTCTGGGTTATCTAAGGCTGGGCTACACGGTGCCCGAGCCATCCAGGGTGAGCATAAGCGTTTACGGAAGCGATGGCAGGCTGAGAAACGTACCGGTGGACGGCATGAGCGAGCCAGGCAGATACGAGATCTCTGTGGGCCACCTGGATCCGGGAGTCTACGCCTGCGTTCTCAGCACGGACGTCATCCAGCTCTACCGGAAGGTCCTGATTATCGAGTAGACGGTCAGCTGGAGGACATCCTGATCACCTCGGAGAGTGAGAATACCCCTTCCCGCGCCAGACCTAAGCCGTGCTCGT
Source organism: Candidatus Fermentibacterota bacterium (assembly GCA_014728175.1). Lineage (GTDB taxonomy): Bacteria > Fermentibacterota > Fermentibacteria > Fermentibacterales > JCC-6 > WJMA01. Next base: position 5,463 of record WJMA01000050.1, on the reverse strand, counting down.
AAAGGGTTTGCATGCCCCCCTCCCTGGCCTCCCTGTAGATCTGGTGGGAGGGCTTGCCCTGGGCGATGCTGTCCCTAAGCGAATCGGTGAGCACCATCATCTCGAAGATGGGCCTTCGGTGCGTGTAGCCCTTTCCCAGGCATTCATCGCAGCCGTCGGCGGCGTAGAACGGCCCCTCGGGTATCTCCTCGATACCCATCAGGTGAAGCTGTCGAGCCAACCTCTCGTCCAGAGGCGACTCGTGCTTGCAGCTCCCGCACAGGCAGTGGCACAGACGCTGAGCGATCACCGAATGCACTGCAGAGGAAAGCTGGGCGGAGCTTATTCCCATCTGCATGAGCCGGTCGAAGACTCCCGCGGTGCTGCTGGCGTGCACGGTGGTAAGGAGCAGGTGTCCGGTCATCGCCGCCCGCATCGCGCTGAGAGCCGTCTCCTCGTCCCTTATCTCCCCCAGCATTATCACGTCCGGGTCCTGCCTGAGAACCGACCGCAACCCCCGGGCGAAGTTCATGTTGGACAGAGGGTCGATCTTGGTCTGGTGAAATAGCTCGAAATCCCTCTCTATGGGATCCTCCAGGGTCACTATATTGACGCTCTCTCCCCGAAGGCGGTGAATCTCCAGCAGCCCGGCGAACATGGTCGTGCTCTTGCCGCTTCCCGTCGGTCCGGTGAGGATGATCATTCCCTGGTTACGGTTGAGCAGAGCTCTGTACGTCTCCAGCAAGTTGGGAGGCATTCCGATGTTCTCCAGGTGAAAGGCCTCGGAATGGCTGGATACCAGCCTCAGAGCGATCCGCTCCCCGTGGTTGGTGGGTAGGATCGATACCCTGGCGGTATAGGCGGAGTCCTCGAACCTGACCAGGCCGTCCTGGGCGTCCTCGTGCCTGAATATGGTAAGGTTCGACAGAACCTTTATCCTGTTGAGTACCTGTTGATAGGTAGCCTTGTCCAGATCCAGCAGATCGTACAGCTGCCCGTGAACCCGGATCGAAACGCTTACCACGTCGCGCTTGGGGCTTAGGTAAATATCGCTCGCGTTCAGCGAGAAACCAGCGGAGATAAGCGCGTTCACGAACTCGATTATCCCGGGCTCGAGCCGATTGCACAGCTTGCTCAGCTTCTCCCTGTAGCCGGGTAGCATGTTGGTCCGGGTACCGGGTTGTACGGTGAGGTCCTCGCTCTTTATGACCGACCTGGCGGGAATAGCCCTGCTCAGACCCGGGAGCCTGTAAGCAAGACGAATGAGCGGGCCGCAAAGCAATAGAGTGACCAGAATCCAGAGCAAGAAGCGCAGCAAGCTGCCGGAGACGCCTATGGCGCCCTTTCCTCTTAGAATCAGAGAATGCACGGGGCCCAGGCTCAGAAGCACGTGGGCCAGCGCCGCGGAGGCCACCAGCCCTATTACTATCGCATAGAGACGGCCCGAGCTCTCGAACGTACTCCGGATTCGGGCCCAGACCCTTTTCAGAAAATCCATCGTCATCTTTCCCGGCTGCACTGCGTCCCTGCGAAAATAATGGTGACCCCTTAAGTATACGTCAAACACCCAGCGTAGCCGGAGCTCCGGTTACGCCGAGCTGCGCTCTTCGCTATATCATCCACCGGGAGGTCTTTTCGAGGAACGGCCTCCCGGTTAGTGTCCGGGTACGCCCTTCGTCGGTGGCCGATTAGCGGGAAGGTGTTAGATGTATTACAGGGACGACCTGGCCAAGGACCGAACCATGCTCGCCAACGAGAGAACCTTCCTGGCCTACGCTCGAACGGGCATAATGCTCGCGGTGTCGGGAATCACCCTGATAAAGCTTTTCGGCGAAAGCCCGGGGCTGGTCGTCCTGGGTTACCTGCTTCTTCCCGTTGCGCTGACCGTGGGGGTATACGGCTACATCCGATTCCGCAGCGAAAAAGGAAGGCTTACCACCAGGCACCGAAAGCGCAGGTCGAGAGCCGATCGGACCGGATCCAGAGAATAATACTACAGGCACATGGCCGCGGCCTCGTTCAGCTCCTGTCGAGGCACGCCGCTTCGATAGGGCAGCTCGTTGCCCACCAGCTGCAGCAGTGACTGCCTCTTCCTTACCAGCACGATGGCCCCGTCCGGTCTGAGCAGTAGCTCGGGTGCCTGCAGGAAGGAGTTGTAGTTGAAGGGTGCCATCGAGGAGCAGTAGGCGCCGGTACCGCCCACTACCAGATAGTCCCCCACCCGAGGCTCGGGCATGACTCTGGGGACCAGGTTGCCGTCACGGCCCAGACCGTGGCAGTCGCCAGTTTCGCAACATCTCCCCGCTACAACCTGCGGTACGGTCCGGCTATGCGATTCCCCCTCTCCTCGCTCGTTCCACACCAAACGGCCCTGGGAAGAGACTATGGAGAAAGGATGCCTGGACCCGTACAGCTGGGGACGGACGTTGCATTCCATGCCCCCGTCCACCAGAACGAACCTGTAGCCATCCGGGCCGGTGCTCTTGAGGTCGGAAACCCTGGTAAGCAGATATCCCGCTCCGGCCACCAGGAACGTTCCCGGCTCCACCTCCAGCCTCAGCCTTCTTCCCGTTCGGCGGTGGAAATCGAGCAGGCTGTCCCTGGTCCGGCTGCCCAGCTCTTCCATGTCCACCATCGACTCACCCGGCATCCTGGCCACGGGAAAGCCGCCGCCCATGTTGAGAGTGTGGGCGCAGGGGAAACTATCCTCCAGCAGGGAAAGCATTTTCTCCAGGGTTCCGAGCCACACCTCGGGGTCGCCCCCGGAACCCACGTGAACATGGACCGTATCCAGCGCAATGTCCGACTCAAGGGCCAGCTCGAGGGCGATGTCCAGATCGGTCATGTGGACGCCGAAGCTGCTGTAGTCGCTCCCCGTATCGGTCGCCGAGGACTCCCCGGAGCCTTCCCCGGGATGAACGCGGATGGAGAGGGGTATCTTCCTGCGACTGCAGAACGGAGATACCAGGCGCAGCTGGCGCAGGGAGCATACGTTGTACTTCAGACCTTCCAGCATCATGTGCTCCAGGTCGTTCCGGTCACTCCCGTAGGGTACCTCCTGGCTGGTAAGCATCATCCGATCGTAGCTCACACCCGCCAGACGGGCCCTGCGGGCTTCGTTGAGGGAGCTTACGTCCAGGTCTAGCCCCCGATCCGTTAGCAGTTGCAGAATGGCCATGGAGGGATTGGCCTTCATGGCGTACCTCACGCCCAGGCCAAATGCCCTGGGAAGGGAGAGCATGCGGTCGCACTTCCTTGCGATCTCCCCCTCGTCGTACAGGTAGCAAGGCGTTCCGGCGATTTCAACGGCCCTGAGAACGACCTCCGGGCTTACGGCGACCGAATCAGAAACGATCATGACTCAACCCTCCCTTCGGCAGGTTTTGGCGGTGGCCCGGGAGGATTCGGGCGGCCCAAAAAGAAACGAGCCAACCTAACGGGAGCACCCGTCAATCGACTCTATCAAGCCGGACCAAATAGCGCTCCACGGACCACTCGCCGTGACAGTACAGCGGTTCTTCACTCGCTGTCCCAGCCATCCGGGTCCGACGGCGACCAGGTGGCTTCGGCCCGCTCACCCTTTCACGGTCTCCTTTAGGGGGCCGTCACCCGGGAAAACCGCTACTCTTGAGAGCAAGCTCCTCTATTCAAGCGAAGCCGAAAGATAAGACCTACCATTCACGGAGCGCAACCCCGGAGACGCTACCTGTCCTGGGAGACCATTCTCAATGTGCATCTGTATATCCCAGTCTTGCCACGCCAACTCAGAGCATTGCTCAGCTGAAGGTATCGCTTTTGGCCTGGATATTGACAAATCCCCGCCAACCCATGCAGACTGTCTTCATCGCCATAGGCGGGAACGTGTCGCTGCCGGAGAGGAGACCGAGATGCATTTTACGCCCTCCCCACGGTAGACAAATAGCCTTTCTGCTGCTGCTTATCGTACTTGCAGTACCTGCGAGTACGTTTTCCGACGAGCCTCCCGAGAACACCATTCCCACCCTGATCATGAGACTGGTTACCGTAGACATGCGTCCCTGGGACATTACCGTCGATCTTCTGTGCGAGATGTCTTGGCTGCACTTCGACGCCATCAACTTCCACGGTTGGGGCGGGAACCAGATGGCTCGGGATGTAATGGCTCGCTGCGAGGAAGTCGGCCTATGCTACAGTTTCTGCGCGTTCGAGATAATGCAGTACCTGAAGGAATGGGCTAATCCGGACCACCGCTACTGGTTTCGCAACTACGGTCCCGAGCCGGCCGATAGCGCGTCGCTTCTTTCGGATTCGTGCTTCGCTCAGAGTTCTACCGATTTCGACAGCATAATCAACTACACCTCAGCGGATTCGATGTACGAAGTCGACAAAGACATCAGCCTTACAGAGCAGATAGTGAACGGCCTGGCTACTGAAATGGCTGATATGGTTGAGGAGGGCATTTCGCCCCCCTGGTTCTACGAGGTATACGACGAGGCTCCCAGCCAGCAGTGGAGACATGTGACTGACGATGAGCTTCCGTACAACGACTACATCCCCAACGTCTACACCCAGGCGGTAGATGGGAGCGGCGAGCCCACGCAGGAGGAAGTGGAGGCCAGCGGCATCTACTCCTGGCAGAAGTATCTGGCGGAGAACAATCCCGAGTTCACCGCACCGTTCGTCATGAACTTCGCCATGCATCACCAGATAGACCAGGACGACTACACGGGGCTGATAGGAGACCGGGACTACGGCGACTTCCACGATCAGGCCAATTCGGTGAGGGCCGTCATCAAAGCCAGGTTCCAGCCACCTCCAGAGGGTGGTGTCATCCCCGACACCACCCTCGACAACTCGCCCGAGCTCATCTGCCTCGACTACTATCCCTTCCGCTACGTCAATCCCGACTCTGCCGAGAAGTACTCCATCGATGTCGAGATGTGTGACGACGATTGGCTCTTCCTGATAGACCACTTCGAGGAGGGGATCGACTCGACAGTCATCCCGGCCAGCGAGCTTGATACCGAGGTATTCTTCTACCCACAGGTCTTCGGCGCGGCGGGAGGCCCGATGATGTACAACCCTGAGGGGGACCACATCAGCCCGGAGTCCTACCTCTGGCGCAAGCCTGCTCCCCAGGAGCTGCGCATGCTGTGCAACCTGGCGCTGCTGCATCAGGCCAAGGGCATCCTGCCTTACAACCTGATCAGCTACATCGAGAGGCCCAACGATCTGAACGGAAGCTGCAACAAGATAGTCAGCTCGCTTCTGGACAGGCACGGAATACCGTTCGACGCGCCCTACGAGGACTGGCGCTACACCGGCCGCTGGCCGGGGGAAGACGAGTCGGACTACGACTACTCCTACATACCACCCGATTCCATCCCGCCGTGGATCGACGGCTTCGATCCTCTCTACGAAGTCCCTGATCGTCCAATCATGGTTCCGAACGATCCCAGGAATCCCCAGAGGTACTACGAATGGCTCTTCGAGCCCTACGGCATC
>WJMA01000008.1 GCA_014728175.1 Candidatus Fermentibacterota bacterium | reverse complement strand
CCGTCGGTTACGATGTCCCAGGGCGGATCCCAGTCGGGGCCGAGGTCGGGATCGTCGGCTATTTGAAAGTCACCGTAGACCGAGATAAGACCCAGCATTGCCCGGTTGGAGTCCGGATGGAGAGAGGCGGTGTGGTAAAGAGGGGGGCCGTATCCGTAGATGTCGCCGTGGCAGCCGATGGTTAGAATAGTGTCCAGGCCGTACAGACCCCGCGCGGCGGGTGATTCCAGGGCCTGGGGGTCTCCCTTCATGTAGATGTCGTCGGCTGTCTCGTTGTCTATCCAGACCACGGGGTTGGTGAGGGTGTCCAGCCAGCATTCGTAGACCGGCCCGCCGTCGTATTCACGCCACATCAGGGTATCACCGCTCAGTAGGAAGCGGGTACCGTCGGGCACCTGACCGGAGGGAAGGAAAGCACCGGTCTTTCCCGAACCCTCATGCACATCGAGTTGCAGTTTCTTGCACCATCCTTACTCCGTCCACGGGCGATTCGGCCGGATGTCGTTTCGGCCATCCGGATCCCGATTACGGGTAGTCTGGGAGAGCGATCCGAGCGAATTAACCCTTGCTCCATGACGTCATATCCTCCATATGGCTGGGAGTGAAGACGGAGCTTTAGGCCAACACGTTTTGCCAATGCCACGGGCTGGCGCGTACTCGCCACCGTTACTCGTAGGAAAAGAGCGAAATGAGCGCAAAGAAGCTGCTGGAGGCCTTCCGGGAAAGGTACGGGGGGAAAGTGGCGTCCTCGGCGGTTAACCTGTTTGCCCGTAGACCGTCCTGGAAGGGCGATATACGTGGTCGGCTGGTCGAGATCGAGGTAATCGACGGAGACCTCCTGGAGGTCGACACGAGATGCTCCTCAGGCGGGTTCTTTCTTTCTCTCACTCCCCGGAGCGTTTACCGGGGCCTTTCAGCCCTGTGGGCGAGAATGTTCAGGGGCGCAAGCTTCGATCCCGACCCCGAGTTCGACAGGGCCTTTCTCATACAGACCAACGACGCAGAGAGAATGTGTACCGGCCTGGGTGACGCCGCCGTCCGCACCATGATCATGCAGGTAGAGAATCTGAAACTGCTGCGGGTTCAGAGCGGGGTTCTCACCATACGCAAGGTTCAGCGGCACGTGGATGAGAGTACCTTGGGAGAGGTCTGGAACTTGGTTGATCTCGCATGCAGGCTGGCGATCGTGGTGGAGAAATCCCTGGGAGCCTTCGTGAAGAGAGAGTCACCACCGGAAGGTGGTTGATCGGAGGGGAGCTAAGATGCCCGGGAACTAGCCGGGCGAGTCTATCCGGTCCGTTCCCATCGAATCGGCGAGAACTTGTGGAAGCCGCATTCCGCCTTCCCGGTCCTGGTTGTTCTCCACTATGGCCGATATAAGCCTGGGCAGGGCCAGGCCCGAGCCGTTCAGAGTGTGGACGAAGCGCGTCTTGCCGCCTTCGGAGGGCCGGAAACGGATACGGCCCCTTCTGGCCTGGAAGTCGCGGAAGTTGGAGACCGACGACACCTCCAGCCATTTTTCCTGTCCGGCCGACCAGATCTCCAGGTCGTAGCACTTCGCGGCCGCGAAGCTCAAGTCGCCCGTTGCCAGAAGCATCACCCGGTAAGGGATCTCCAGCAACCTGAGCATCCGCTCCACCTGACTCAGCATCTCCTCCAGACGGTCCTCCGAGCGCTCCGGATGCTCCAGGCAGACGATCTCCACTTTCTCGAACTGGTGAACCCGGTTAAGGCCCCGGGTTTCCTTGCCGTAGCTTCCCGCCTCCCTCCGGAAGCAGGGGGTATAGGCGCATACCCTTAGCGGCAGGTCGTCCTCGGGGATGATCGTGCCCCGGTAGACGTTGGTAAGCTGGACCTCGGCGGTCGGAGCCAGGTAGAACTCCTCCTTCTCCACCCGGTACATGTCGTGCTGCAGCTTGGGAATCTGGCCGGTGGTAACCATGCTCTCCTCCAAAGCGACGAAGGGGGGCCAGATCTCCTGGTAGCCGTTTTCGTCGTGGTAGTCCATCATCCAGTTGATCAGGGTTCTTTGGAGCCTGGCCGCCCATCCCCGGAACAGCAGGAAGTTGGCTCCGGCCACCCTGACCGATGCGTCCTGGTCCAGAGCATCTCCCATGAGGTCCCAGTGGGGTTGGGGATCGAAGTCGAACTCCGGCTTCTCTCCCCAGGATCTGATCTCCTGATTGGCTGACTCGTCGGGTCCCCTGGGAACGTCTTCGTCCGGAAGGTTGGCGAAGCTGAGCTCCAGCTCCTCCATCCGCTTCTCCACGTCCGGCAGCTGGTCCTCGTAGGAGGAAATGTCCTCTCCCACGGCCCGGCTTCGCTGGATGAGATCATCGGCATCCTCACCCGCCCTCTTGGCCCTGGCCACCTCCTCGGAGAGCTCGTTGCGCTCCCTTCTGAGATCCTCCAGCTTCTGCAGCAGCTGGCGGCGGTCTCGGTCCAGGCCGGCCCACTCATCCAGGGGGCAGGGCTCTCCCTTGGAAGCGGCGGCCTCCCTGACTCGATCCGGTTCTTTTCTGAGGACGTTTCTGTCGAGCATCCGTTCTCCCCGGTCCTTTAATGCTTCCTACAAATGCTTGTAGAAGACCAGAACACCCACGGCCGCCGCGGCGATCGCAGCCAGCAGGACCGCTCCCGCGGCCATGTCCTTGGCCTTCTGCACCAGAGGGTGCCATTCCGGCGAAGCCCTGTCCGCTATTTGCTCCAGCGAGCTGTTGAGGGCTTCGGCCGACCATACGACCGAGACCGCCAGAAGCAGCACCGCCCATTCTATAGGCTTCACTTCCAGCAAGATGGCCAGCACCACCACCGCCACCGTGGCCGCGAGGTGGATCCTGGCGTTGGTCTGGGTTCGCAGGAGAATGGACAGTCCCCTGAAGGCGTGGCTGAAGCTTCTCAGGCGATTCCTCATTCGCTGTCGCTCTCCCGGTCGTAGAACTCCTTGATGGCTGCGCAAACCTCTTCGAGCTCGTCCTCGGTCAGCTCGCCGAAGACCGGAATGGATACGACCTCCTCGGAGGCTTTCTCCGCCACCGGGAAGTCGCCCCTTCGGTATCCCAAGTTTTCGAAACATTCCTGCAGGTGGAGGGGAACCGGGTAGTAAACAGCACAGCCTATCTCCTTGTTCCGCAACCAAGAAACCAGGGCGTCCCTGCTTACGGCCCGGATGGTGTACTGGTTGTATACCGAGACCGCCCTGTGGTCGATTCTCGGGGTAACCACCTGGGACAGGCTTCCCAGCTCTCGGTCGTAGAAGGCCGCGTTGCGCCTTCTTCCCCGGTGCCAGGAATCGAGACTGCGCAGCTTTACCCTCAAAAAGCCTGCCTGGAGAGCATCCAGGCGGCTGTTCCATCCGACCTCCGAGTGGAGGTAGCCGCGCCCGCCATGCTCTCTGAGCCGGCTCATCCTCTCTGCCAGGTCAGGGTCGTCAGTGGTTACCATACCCCCGTCTCCCAGGGCTCCGAGATTCTTGGAGGGAAAGAAGCTGAGGCAGCCGGCCAGGCCCATGGAACCCGCGCCTTCATCTTCCCATCTGGCCCCGACCGACTGGCAGGCGTCCTCGATGATCGGCAGCTCCCACTCCTCGCAAACCTTGCGCAAATCGGTCATGTTGGCGGGTTGACCGAAGAGGTGTACGGGAATCACGGCGGAGACAGCCCGCCCGCTCCGGCTCTCCACCACTCCCCGATCGGTCACCGAGCAGTACATCTGCAGCCAATCCGAGAGCTTCGAGGGATCCATGTTGTATGTGTCGGGAAGTACGTCCACCATCACGGGCTTGGCTCCCAGCCTGGCTACGGCGCCGGCGGTGGAGAAGAAGGTGAAGGGAACGGTGACCACCAGGTCGTCGGGTCCGACCCCGGAGGCCTGCATGGCCAACATCAGCGCGTCGGTTCCCGAGGCGCAGCCGACGGCCTGCTCGGTACCCACGTATTCGGCGAGCTCCCGCTCGAAGGCCTCCAATTCCGGGCCCTTTACGAATCTGGAGGAGTCGAGGGTGCGTTGGAAGACCTCCATCAGCTCCTGCCGAAGCGGTTCGTGCTGTCTGTTTATGTCCAGAAGGGGAACGGGCATTCTATGGGACACCTCCGTCGAGGATGAAACCGGGCCTGCGAGCGGGGAAGATACCTGCGGGGCGCAATTTTGTACAGTCTGACCGGACGATGGGCGGCGTCAGTGGGCCCCCGCGCCCGTAATCACCACAACCAGGGTCCTGACCAGGATCTCCAGGTCGAGGAACAGCGACTGGTTCTCCAGGTAGTAGAAGTCGAACTTCAGCTTTTCGGCAACGTCTTCCACACTGGTATCGTACTCCAACTTGACCTGGGCCCAGCCGGTGATGCCCGGCTTTATGGTTAGGCGCTTGGAGTAGAACGGATAGACCTCCCGCAGCTCCTCCACGAATGCCGGCCGCTCCGGTCTGGGGCCAACGACGGACATCTCTCCCCTCAACACGTTCAAAAACTGCGGAAGCTCATCCAACCTGGTCTTACGAAATATTTTTCCCACCCAGGTTATCCTGGGGTCGTCCTTACCGGCCCACACCGGGCCGCTCTTGCTCTCCGCGTCCCGGACCATGCTCCGGAACTTGAAGATTCGAAACGTATGGCCACCCTTGCCTACCCGCTCCTGCCTGTAGAAGACCGGCCCCTTGGAGTTTATCTTGATGGCGACGGCGATGATTATCCACAAGGGAAGGGTAATGCCCACCACCAGGATGCTCAACCCGTAGTCGAAGAACGTCTTCACGCTGCGCTGCCAGAAGCTGAGCTTCTCGGGTAGTACTTCCATAAGTGGCTGGCCCAGGATCTGGGTGTTGTGAACGTGCCCGGCGAGAACGTCGAACAGGTCCGGGACCACCTTTACCCTAACCCTGGCCCCCGCCGCGGCCAGAAGAAGGCTGAGTATGTCCTGGTGGAAGTTGGAGGCTATGGTTACCAGGAGCTCACGTACCCGATTCTTCTCTATGACCTTCTGGAGTTCGTTCACATCGCCCAGTATCATCTCTTCAGGTACCGCCCTGGGTTGGGGATGCGGAGGATCGATGTAGCCCACCAGCTTGTATCCCAGGGCGGGATTGCTCTCCAGATAGTCGGTGAGATCTTTTGCGGGATCTCCCACACCCACTATCAGAGCCTTCCTGTAAAGCTTGCCCCTCTTGGACAGCTTCCGCTCGAAGGTCCTGCCTATCGCTCTAGAGATGAAGACCAGAAGCAGCAACAGTGAGTAGTAGATGATGATTATCCATCTGCCCAGGGAGGGCTCGGGGTCTATTAGGAAGGCGATGATGCCCAGTACCACCATGCCCGTGGTGACCGGTTTGAACACCATGGCCAGCTCGTCCGTCCAACTTCGGTCCCAGTGCGGGCGGTAGCATCCGGCCAGAGAGAAGATCAGCCACCAGTACAGGACGGAGGCAACGGCACCGGCCAGTATCACGCTCCGGGACAACGGCGAAAACCCGGGGAATATGCCGGAGTAGAACTTTAGAAAGCTGGCCAGCACTACCGCCATGAACAGCGCGATACCGTCCAGAAACAGGTCGAAGAATAGCAGGTAACGTTTCAGGCTCGTCCTCCCCCTGGTGTCTCCTCCGCGGCGGATTTCCGGCGCTCCCAGGTCTCGATGGGATTACCCGCCAGCAGTCTTAGAAGCCCCATTATGGAAGACAGGTTCATCAGCCAGAAGTAGTAGGGCAGGAGTAGTTTGGAAGGTAGATGATCCTTGAGTAGGTAGCCGAGAAGCGCCAGAAGGTGGAAGGCCATGAGCAGCAGGAAGACGGCCCTGTATGGAGGCTGGGCCCACATCAGGCCGGCCAGAACGGTAATCGCTATCAGGAAGAACCCCGCCATCCACCGGAGAGCCTTGTGCAAGACTAGCTGCAGAACCAGGAACAGCTTTCCTCTGGCCAGGGCTTTTCCCACGAGCAAGAGCGCGCTGACCGTCATCCAACTTACTATTCGGACCATGCGTTTGTACTGCTGGGCATCGTCGGGGGTGGGCTCCACCGCCACCGCATCACCGTTGAATAGGCATTTGTAACCGGAAATACGGGGCATGACCGCCAGCTCAAAATCATCGGCGCGGCTGGGAGATAGGGGAAGGAAAAGATCCTTTCTGACGGCGAACACCGCCCCGGTGGCTCCCAGCACGGCTCCCAGCCGGGAGCAGAGCTGCTTTACGGCCTTCTCGTACTTCCAGTAGGTACTCTCGCAACTCTCGGTATCCAGGCTGTTGCGTCTGCTGCCGTCCACGCAGCCCACCGTGGGGTTCGCGAAGGGAGAGACCAGCTCGGCCACCGTTTTTTCTGCGAAGACCGTGTCCGCATCGGTGAACACCAATATCTCGCCCGTTGCCAGCTCTTTAAGCTTCTGGAGTATACCCGGCTTGCCCAGTCGGGACTCGCTTCTGAACAGCCTTACGCCCCGGTCGGAGTATGACCTTACTATCTCGTCGGTTCCGTCCTCCGATGAGTCGGAGCCCACGATAACCTCCATCTTCCCGGGGTAGGATTGTCCCAGGAGGTTCTCGATTCGTTGTCCGATCACCTCCTCTTCGTTCCTGGCGGCTATGAGCACGCTGACCGGAGGATGGTAGGGCTCGCCCGTTCTTCCCGGCACCGCCTTCCGGTGCTTCAGAGCGGCCAACAGAAGGAGCAACATCGGGTAGAGAACGTAGGGAGTGAAGAATAACGCGGCGCAGATCCAGAAAAGCAGTTCCATAGTGCATGTTTTATGCTATGCCGGAGGGTCGGGTTGCAAGCCCGGGGATCAGGGTCTGCGGAACAGGTACCGACGAAAAGTGGCGAACGCCCTGAGCGTTCTCCGGCCCTCCGTAAGCGGATGTCGGAGGGATTGCAGGGCTTTGTACACCAGGTAGGAGGGCCGGAGGTAGAACTCCCTCCTGGCCATGTCGCACCATCTCACCAGCTCGTCCGCCGGGAGTTCGGGCAGATCTACAACGCAGTTGTGGAGCCCTTCCTCGGTTACCCATCTATCGAAGCTCTCGGTCCTGAGCAGTCCCTCGTTCTTGAACTCGTCGTACAGCCTGGTTCCGGGATAGGCCATTATGGGGAAGAACTGGGCGGTGTCCGGGGATAGCCTCTTGGCCATCCTCAGGGTTTGCCTTAGGGTTGCCGGGGTCTCCCCCGGGTTGCCGGCCATGAAACATCCGTGTACCAGCAAACCCGCTTTTCGGGCCCTCTCCGCGAACTCCAGATTCTGCTCCACCGTGGTCCCCTTGCCCACCCTGTCCAGGATCTCCTGCGAGCCGCTCTCGTAACCGACGATGATCAGCCTGCAGGCGGCCTTCTTCATCTTCCTCATCGCTTCCAGAGACAGGTTCGCCCTTACGTTGGCGGTCCACGGTAGACGATTGCCCGCCCTTATCAGGGCCTCGGAAACTTCCTCGACCCGCTTGCTGCCCGTGGCGAAAGTGTCGTCCTCCACCACCACCTCCTGGACCTGGGGAAAGGACTCGGCAAAGCGGCGGAACTCCTCGACCACGTTTTCGGCTGACCTGGCCCGGTACTTCCCCTTGTGCATCACCTGGGGCCAGACGCAGAAGGAGCAGCGGAAGGGGCAGCCGCGGCTGGTTATGGTCATCACGCTGGGATACCTGGCCGCGGCGAAGAAGTAGTTCTCGGGCTCGAGATGCCTGCGGTAGACGTCGGCCAGCAGGGGTAGCGAGTCCAGATCGGCTATGGGCTGGCGCTCCGGGGTTCTGACCAATTCTCCCTCCAGGTTGAGTACCAGTCCGGGAATATCATCGAGTCGTCGCTCGCCCTCCAGCGCCCGGGCGATATCCACCAGGGTGGCGTCGTACTCGGCCACCGCCACGCAGTCCACAGAAGGCGCCAGCCTGAGACAGAGCTCTGGAAGAGCGCTGACATGGGTACCCACCAGCACCACCACTGCTTCGGGCAACACGGACTTGCACGCCGAGGCTATCCGAAGGTCGCTGTATATCGAAGGCGTGGAGGTGTCGAGGACCACCATGCGAGGCCTGAAGTCCAGAAGTGCTCTCTGAAGGTCGCCCTCACTGGTTCCGGTGGCCGGGCAGTCCAGCAGACGGACCTCGGTTCCGGCTCGCTCCAGCGCTCCGGTGGCGTAGGCCAGCCAGAAGGGCCAGTACAGGGTACCACTCTTGTTGATGGCCGGTGATCTGGAGGTGCGGGAGAACTTCCCCTCCATGAACGGTGGGTTGACCACCGCTACTCGTATGCTCAAGCGATCTCCTCGATCTTCTCGGCGTAGGCCTTCGCCGTTTTGCGCCACGTGAACTCCTTCGATCTGTCCAGGGCCCTTGCCGAGAGGTTCTTCCTCAACGCATCGTCCTCCGAAATTTTGAGTATCCCCGCTGAGATATCCTGGATGGATAGGGGGTCGACCAGCAACCCAGCGTCTCCGACCACCCCCTCCAGGGCCGTACCTCTGGATGCCAGCACCGGAGCCCCAGAGGCCATCGCCTCCAGAGCCGGAAGACCAAAACCTTCGCAAACCGACGGCATGACCAGGGCCATGCACGTACTATACAGATTGCGCAGCTTGCTCTCCGAGATTCCGGAGAGCACCTCGACCCGATCGGCCACCGGGCTACGAGTCAGAAGCTTCTCGAAATCCGCGTAGGCCCGGTCCCGTCGAACGACCATAACCAGGGGAGGGGTCTCCCCGACCCGTTGTAGGGCTTCCTCGTAGCTCGCCAAAAGCCTGGGCAGGTTTTTGTACGCCCTCGCGTTGCCCACGTACAGCAGAAAATCCTTTCTCTCTACGCCGGGAGGATCGGAGGGGTCGAACAGATCCTGGCCCTCACCAGTTACGAAGACCCTTTCGGCGTGCTTCCCGTAGTACCTGCCGATGGAGTCTCTGGTGGCCAGGCTGGGGACGGCTATAGCCTCCGACGTTCGGACCGACCTTTTTAAAAGTAGTGCGAAGACCGCCCTGGATAAGAGGTTTCGCAAGCAACCCTCTCCGAAGTATCCCCGTAGTTGAAGAACCATGAGATCGTGGATTGTCAGGATGCTGGGTACGGGGACCACGGGGCCGGCCATGGAGAAGTTGAGATAGGCGTCGGCGCCGATCTCCCGGACGATGCGGGGAATTCGAATGCGTTCGGAGAGCCCGAAACGGGGGGCGTCGCAGAAAACAATCTCGCTCTCGAGTTCGGTGAGATGGTGGGCTCCCTCCGGATCGGCAACGACGCGGATAGCCCATTCGGGCCTGAGCTGGTCCAGATTGCCGATCACGCTGACGGAGAATCTTCCGATGCCGTCCAGGTGTTTTCTTACCGCTCTGGCGTCCGCTAGGAGGAGCATGCTTAACCGGCCGGGCTTTGGCCCTGGGTGTCGCTGTTTTCTGGAAGCGGTCTTCGGGCCATGGTCGTTCCTTCCGACTGCTGGGCAATCGCGGCTCGCCGGCCCATCCCGAACGGCCGCGCTATGCAGGATAAGCGCTGCCCAAGATACGCAAGGCTTCACCTGCCTGTACAGTCCCGTGGCGTTCACGCCAACCCGGGCCGGGAACTCGGCCCCCCCGCAGTTTTGTGACCTCGCCGGGCAACTCTATATTCGATCCTTCGGAGGTGGCGCTTGGATAAGGTGGCCGTGCTTCTGGTCAACCTTGACCAGTGGGAGCTGACCCGGCAGTGCGTGGAGTCGCTGATGCGCTCCGAAGGGGTCTCCGTGTATCCTATGTTGCTGGACAACGCATCCAGCGATCCGGTTCCCGGCTGGGTGGAGGAAGTGCCGAACCTGCGTTTCTTCCGATCAGAGAAGAATCTGGGCTTCGCGGGCGGCAACAACAGGGCCTACTCCCTTTACGACAACGCGGATATTCCGTGGACCTTCGTGCTGAACAACGATACCACCGTATCGCCGGATACTCTGGGACTCCTGGTGGGACTGCTCAAGGAACGGCCAGATGTGGGTATAGCAACTCCGGCGGTCTTTTACGCCGAAAGGCCGGACATCGTATGGAGCGCGGGAGGCCGCTTGCAGCGGTTGCGAATGGTCTTCGACGCCCGAATACACCCCGACCGGAAAAGTCTACCCGAAAAACCGGTGGAGACCGGCTTCGCCAGCGGCTGCGCCATGATGATGGCCTCGTCCATGTACGAGAAGCTGGGAGGATTCCGGGAGGGCTTCTTCATTTACCACGAAGACAGCCTTATGTGCCTCCGCTGCCTTCGAATGGGCAGAAAGATCATGCTGCATCCCGGCGCCGAGGTCCTTCACCACGTATCGGTTACCACCGGAGGAGTAATGTCGCCGTTCTCCATATACTTCACTCACCGCAACCGCTTCCTGGCAGCCAGGGAGGAGCTGTCCCCATTGGAGATGATTCCTTTCACCTGCTACTACCTGGGAATCACCCTGCTGAAAACGATTCTGTTTCCCTTGCGCGGATACGGAAGGTCTGTGGTCTGGATGTGGCGGGGTGCTCTGGACGCCGTGCGGGAAAGGGAGGGGGGGATGCCCCCGGGGCTGGGACGATAGGCTGTCCTGATTAAAGTCCGATCGGCCTTATTTACCGGCCGCTTCCTCCATCAGCCGGGCAACCGTATCGGCTTCGACCCGGCTGGACCGGCTGGATACCACGAACTCCCTGCCCTTTCGCCCCATCTCCTCGATCATCCCGGGATTCTGCCTTAAATGAGCAAACGCATCCGCCATTGCCCGTGAACTGACCGGTACCAATAGGCCGTTTTCTCCATGCAGGACGTTTTCCCTGAATCCGCCCTGATCCACGGCCACCGCGGGTGTCCCGCAGGCCATGGCCTCCAGTGGTACCAGCCCGTAAGGCTCGTTTCTCTGCGGGCAGGCAACCACGAATGCGTTCCTGTACAAATCTATGAGCCTCTCATCGGGGATGCCCTGCAGGATGGTCAGATCGACATCCAACCTGGAGGCCAGAGCCCGAAGGCTCTCCCTATAGCCCGGGCTGCCGCGGTCGCCCACCGTTACCATGGGTGGCCGATCCCCATCGGGGATCATCCCCAGAGCCTCAACGACCAGATGGTGCCTCTTGTAGTGGGAAAGAGCGCCTACGGTCAGCACGTAGCCCTCCTTACCCCCGCCGGGGGTGAAAACGTCCGCGTCCACGCCAGGAAGCACAGCCACGGCTTCTCGATCGTACACTTCCTGCAGCCTGCCGGCCATGTAGCGGGAATTGGCCACCAGTACGGTTGCCTTTCTAGCGGCTAGCCGGTCCAATCGCTTTTCCCTGCGGAGAAGCGGCAGGATAAGGAGTTCGGTCAGAAGGTGGCCCGTCTTGCGCATGCCCGGCTCATAGATGTAGCGGGGATATTCCTCACAGTAGAAGACCGAGGGAACATTTGTCATGTAGAGAAGCGGGGGAGAAGATTGGATCATGGAAGGATGGACCAGCAGAACCTCGGCTCCGTCGGCGTCGATTTGGGCCGCTATTCTCCCACAGAGCCGGTCGTAGGCCAGCGCCTTTCGCCAAAGCAGGACGGGCGCGAACAGCCGGCGGAGGCCGCGCAGCCTCCGACCGTGTGGAAAGGCATATCGATGGACCGGAACCCCGGATTCTGGAAGAAGTGGAGCCCCGCCCTCCGGCAGGTGGGCCCGCCACTGGAACCTTTTGCGAAGGTGATAAAGCTGATGTCCTGCCACCCGTACGGCTCCGCCTGTGGGCAGGTAGCTATAGAAGGCTGCCTTCAAATCCCTATCCTCCGACAGGCGGTGTCGTTCTATCCATAGGGAGCATACTTCTCATCTGGTCAAACCCCGGTCGTCGAGCTCGCTCACCGCCTTCTCCACCAGGTCCTCCGCCGTCTGGTCGGCCACCCAGTTGCAGAGCTCCCCCACTCCGTCGTCGAAGCCGACCTCGGCCTCGAAGCCCAGCAGGTCGCGGGCCAGTGTGACGTCGGCGAAGCAGTGGCGGATGTCTCCGGCCCGGAACTGGTTCTTAATTATGAAATCGTCCTCCGGCTTCCCCAGCTCACGGGCTATGGCCCGGGCAATCTGCATTATGGTGGTTCTTTTTCCCGTTCCGACGTTGAACACCCGCCCGGCGGCCTCCTCGTTGTGCAGGGCGAGAAGGCAGGCCCTGGTGATATCGCTCACGTGTACGAAGTCTCTGCTCTGCTCGCCGTCCTCGAAGATTACCGGCGGCTTGTCGTTGAGAAGCCTGGAGGCGAAAATGGCTCCAACCCCGGTGTAGGGATTGGACAGCGCCTGCCTTTCTCCGTAGACGTTGAAGAACCTCATGGCGGTGGTGGGGATGTCGTAGGCATCGCCTACCGCGATGAACATCTCCTCGTGGTCCCTCTTGTTGATCGCATAGACGGAAGTCGGGTAGAGGGGCTTGTCCTCCGGAACCGGGAGGGGAGAGCAGCTGCGGGAGCAGTGGGGGCATCGTACTTCCCACTCCCTGCTCTCAAGCTGCTCGGTCGGTCTCAGGCGGGGCGTGACCCTGCCGCAGGAGGGGCACTCGTAAAGTCCTTCACCGTATATGGACATCGAGCTGGCCACCAGCATCCTCTCCACGTCCGTCTTCCCCGAGGCGACCGCTTCCAGAAGCACGGCGGCTCCCAGAGAGTTTACGGAGGTGTAGTGCTCGATCCTGTACATGGACTGGCCCACACCCACCGCCGCGGCGAAATGGACCAGCATTCGGCATCCGTCCAGCGCACGTCGGACATCCTCGGTACTTCTGACGTCCCCCACCACCAGCTCCACCTCGTCTTTCAGGTAGTCCGGTGGCCCGGCTTTCTCTCCATGAACCTGGGGGTCCAGGTTGTCCAGCGCTCTCACCTCGTATCCGCTGCGCATCAGCAGGTCGGTCATATGGGAGCCTATGAAACCCGCTCCCCCGGTCACCAGTACTCTTCCGGCCACGATCGTTCCTTTCGGCTGCTGGGGTATTTGCGGCTCGTCGACCATCCGTGTTCGGCCGCAGTCCAGAGGGCGAGCGCTGCCCAAGATACGCAACGTCATACCTGGCTGTACAGTCCCGTTCACCATCCTTCGAGGTCGGGTTTGGAGGCCGTAGGCGGTTATATTGGGAAGCGCCGCTCGGAACGGACTTGGGTGGAAGAGACGATGGCGGATTTCGAGGAACTTTCCATACTTACGGTAAGCCACAACAGTGCGGGCGCGCTTGCCGAATGGCTCCGGGCCTGGGGCGGTTACGGGGCCCAACTGGTGGTGGCCGATAACGGTTCGACCGACTCATCCCAGGACCTGGCCAGGGCCGCCGGGGCCAAGGTCGTCGATTCGGGGGGCAATCCCGGCTTCGCCGCCGGGGTTAACCGGGCCGCTTCTAACTCCCGGGGCAGGCGTCTTCTGGTGTGCAACCCCGATGCGGTTCCGTTTGACGACCGGTCCCTGGAGAGCCTCCTCTCGGCCCAGGGTCCGGGGAGGCTGGTCGGGGGCCAGCTGGTAGATCGGTCGGGGAGGCATCTGCCCTCGGGCGGAAGGTGGCCTGATCCCGGCTGGGTGGCCTCCCAGGTCTTCGGGCCGGCGGGTTCACTATGGAGCGACGGCGGGGTGGACTGGGTGCAGGGGGCGGTCATGGCCATGAACAGGAAGGATCTCCTGGAAAGGCTGGGGGGGGTCTGCGAAGAGTATCCCCTGTACTTCGAGGATGTGGATCTCTGTCATCGGGCCCGGGAAATGGGAATGGAGGTGGCCCTGAACCAAGAGGCCCGTTTCGTACACGCCGAGGGATCGGGGTCTCCCGGGTACCGCAGGAGCAGGCTGGCGGCGTACCATTGGGGCCTCTACCTGTTCTTCGCCCGCCGGGCTCCCGCGGAGGCCGGAAGGGTACGCAGGCTGCTTCTGGTGAAATGCGTGCTTAGGATGCTGGTCTCTCCCCTGATGGCCAGAGGAAGCTTTACCGGATACCTGGATGCTTTCGAATCGTTGCTCTCGTTGAAAAGGCCCGTATTGGATTAGTCCGGATCGGCGGCTGCCCCGGCTCGAAGAGCCTCCTGCAGCGACTCGCGAATCTGCCGCATCTCCTCGTCGACCGACCTGTTCTCCAGAACGAAACGCCTGCCGTTCTCCCCCAGGCCTTCCGCAAAGTCCCTGTCCCCCAGGATTCTTTCCAGGGCCTCTGTGATCGATTCCTCGTTCCTGTCCACCAGAATACCGGTGACACCATCCTCCACGTTCTCCGGAAAGCCACCCTGGGCCACGGCCACCACCGGCCGGCCACAGGACATGGCCTCCAGGGGGACCAACCCGTAGGGTTCGTTCATCTGGGCACAAACCACTGCCTTGGCTGTCCTGTACAACTGCACCAGATCGGGGTCGGGGATATCTCTCAACAGGGCGAGCTGCACGGAGAGCCTGTCGGCCAGGCGGTAAAGGTGGCGGCCGTACCGTGCCGATCCCCTGTCGGCCACCACCACCACTCTGGGTCTGCCGGGGTCGGGAAGCCGAGAGACGGCACGGATAACCAGATGGTGGCCCTTGAAGGAGGACAGGGCTCCCACGGACAGAACATGGCCACCCAGGTCGTATTCGGTGGAGGGACTGAACAGGTCGGTGTCCACGCCAGGATGGACCACCCGGATGTCCCGGTCGTATATCCTGCGCATCCTGGCGGCCATGTACTCCGAGTTGGACACGAAAACCGTGGCGCCGCGAGCCGCTTGCAGATCCATCCTTCTCAGCTTGAGCATTACGTGCGGCAGAAGCATGTCCCCCAGTGCCCAGCGGGTCAGGTTTATCCACTTCTCATACAGACATCGGGGATACTCGTGGCTGTAGTAGACCGACGGCACCTCCAGGTAACGCAGCAGGGGAGGAGCCGCGACTATCATGGAGGTGTGGGCCAGCAGCACCTCCGCTCCGGACTGCCGGATCATCCCGGCCGCTTCCCTGCAGGTACGGTCGAAGCGAATCAATCTCCGATAGAGCGTTACCGGGAACAGAAGACGACCGATGATGGAACCCCGGCCTCCCCGGGGAAACGGCACCCGCTTCTCGCTCACCCCGGGCACGTCGGGCATCCGGGCCGAACCCTCGGGAGCGAACAGGGTCCAGGCGTAATCGCTTCGAAGGGCCGACAGCTGCCTTGCCGCCACCCGCAGGGCGCCTCCCGTAGGTAGATTGTGAAAGAACGCGGCCTTCATCATGGTTCGACTATCGGGAATCAGTCGTTCTTCCGAAAGAGGTCGCGGAAGCGCTCCCTTGCCTCGTCCGCCGGTCGTTCCCGCCTGCCGGGGGCGGTGCGCCTCGGTTGGAACTCCTCGCAGTAGTTTCGGTCCTCCAGGTCCCTGACCGGATCGGTAGTGCTGGACGTACATCTCCCGGTCTTGGTATTCAAAAGACGGCACTGCCTGCAGCAGTGCAGGTAACTGCCACAGGAATCACAGACGGCGTTGAAACCTATGGTACCATCGGCCAGCTCTGCGCTGCACTTGTAGCAGATCATGTATGTCTTACCTCCGGAAGAATCTCCACCTCCCCTACAACATACTCCGCGTCCGGGTCGCCGGGCAGAGCCACCGGGTCACCGGGTGACAGGCCCAGAAGAACCCCGCCCAGGGGCGAGAGGTAGTTGATCCTTCCTCGGTCGGGACTTGCCTCCAGGGGGCCCACCAGCTCGTATACCAAAGAATGGCCGGAGTCGCTTCGGAGGCTGGCCCTGGTTCCGGGAGAGATCGTATTGCTGGATATCTCGGAGGGCGGATAGGGCTTGGTCCGGGAAAGCTCCCGTTTTTGCCTGGCGAGCCTGTCCAGAAGCAGGTCTCGTCTCTCCAGAGCGGCCTCGTACTCCGCATTCTCGGACAGGTCACCGTGCGAGGCCGCCTCGGCGATGGCGTCGGCCGCTCTGGGAATGTCCACGGTGCGGAGATGCTCCAGCTCCCTCCTCCGCTCGTCGATCGCCTTCCGGCTGGAGTAGATCGCATCGCTCTCCCAGAAGAAGGAGCGAACGGGGGCAGAGGCCCCACCCGAGGCGCTGCGGTGGGAAATTTCCCGCTTGAGCTTGAGCAGAAGCCCGCTGCTCTCCACGGCGGCGCTGTCCTCCAGGCCGGCACAAAGGTCGGAGAGGGTCTTCGTATCGGTGGATTCGATGTACTCTCGAAGCTGTGTCTCCAGTCTTTGCTGGACCAGACGGGCCATCCTTTGCTGAACCTGGGCGGGAGCGTACGGAAGGTTGACCAACGCACATTCCAGGCACCTCTCCAGGGGCATAACATCGGTAAGACGGTCCATCACCACCAGCTCCAGGGCCCACATGTAACAAGCCGTACGCTCCGGGGCCTTCAGAAACTCACGGGCCGCTCTCCGAAGAAGCTCGGGGTTGCGCGCCCGCAGCAGTTCGGTAGCCCGGGCCCGCAGGGAGGTAGATAGCTCGGGCAGCACTGAAGCCAGCTGGCCGTCGTCGGCCAGGTCTACCAGTCTTTCCAGATACTCCCTTTTGCATTCGTTGGAGCCTATCTCTCCCAGTGCCCTGAGGGCCCTTTTGGCCTTGGTCTCCATTCCCACCGCCGGCTCTTCGGGCAATTCTCTGCCCAGCCTTCTGCATAGAATCCACGCGGTCTCGAAAAGGGCGCCGGTTTCCGCGGTCCTGACCGATCCCAGATCATCCAGGGCCTGCTCCAGAACGCTCTTGGTCCTCTCATCCGGGGTAATCGATTCCAATATGGCGGCCAGCAACTTGTTGCGATCGGCCAGGGATTCCCTGGAGTGGAATATTATCTCCCGCAGCGTTTGCGGTGCCTCCCGGGGATCGATCCTGGTTATCGATCCCTGCAGACTGATAAGCTCCTGTCTGCCTCGGGCCAGCTTGCGTATCCTGTGCCATAACTTCGAGGCGTCCAGGGAGGACCCGGAGATGAATCGCTCCAGCCCGGCCCGGGTAAGAGTGCCTCCCAGATCGGCCAGCAGACGGTCTACCAGATCGGGTCCAGGCCGGAGGAAGGCTTCGCGAAACGCCTGGGGGTCCCTCCATCTGGTTACTGCCAGGGAATCGTCGTCCAGGGGACGGGTGCTCTCCAGCATGGCCTTTAGGGACATGTCGTGCTCCGGGGCTTTCTCGAAGTCCACCGTCGCCCTGGACCTGGTTATCCGCTCGATCCTTCCCGGGCCGAACTCGTCGTGAAGAACGTACCCCCGTCGCCGGTACCTCATCAACTCTCGGAAGTTGCGCCAGCCCCGGCGAACGGCGCAGCCCTCCCGGGAGAGCCCGCTGCGATCCAGGAACAACTCCAGGGGCTCGAACATCAGGTATTCGTCCCGCAAAAGCTCCACCAGCTGGATACGCAGCTTCTCCAGGACGTCGAATATTTCCGCCGACCCTTTGAGAAGCTCGGGCATCAGCTCCGGCCTGGAGGCCTGGATCTCCTCCATGCTCAGCACCAGGAGCTCTTCGGCCAGCTCCGGCCTGGAATCGGCCAGGATGGAGAGGGCCTCGACCATGTCGGGGACCGACGGGGCCGAGTCCAGATCCTCCAGCCACTGGCTCTGCAGACTTTCGTATTCGCCCCCCCGGGCGTACTTGACGATGGAAGCCAATCTTTCTCCAGTCTAGGTTCGGGGCTGCGGGCCGCAGTCCGGTGATCAAAGGGACAAAGTGTGTCATCCGGAGTCAAGCGTGGAGGGTTTAGAAAATGCAAAGGGCCGGAGAGGAAGTGGCGGATGAAGAACGAAAAGAACATGGATCGAAGAGAGTTCCTCAGAAGGGCGGGGGCCCTTGCGGGGGGTCTTTTCCTGGCGCCCCTGGCCGGAGGTGAGGCCAGTGGCGGCGAGTGGGAGTCGGGCAGCGTGAACTTCTGGGAGAACGGTACGTTTAGACAAACCGGCGTAGACGCCTCCGGGGAAGAGGCCGGATCGATCCGGGCCCGGCTTCAGGGCCAGTGGAAGAGCTTCGATACCGTGGAGCTTCCCGACTCCTTCATGGAGTGGAACACGTCAGAGCGCCTGCGGATGCTGGAGAACCTGAAGCTGATGGTGACCAACGAGGGAGGTTCGCCCCCGTCACTGGCCGGCCCCCACAACGCAGCGCTGGCTACCTGGGGAGGGCGGAGAAAAGACAGCAAGACCCTGATCAACAATGCGTTCAAGGGAATGGGCCTCTGTCCCCGCAGGGATATCATCGCCGGGCTGGTGGAGCACATGGAGTCCACCATGGGCGACCCCATGCCCCGCAAGCTGGATTACCTGATCGATCTCTACTCCGACATCTCCAACTTCGACAGGAAAAAGCTGGTATCCCTGGAGCTCTACGCCACGCCCGATTTCGAGACCCACACCTACCTGAACCTGATGGAGCATCCGGAGGCCTCGGCGGTCTTCCTGGACCGCACCTCGTTCGAGGTAAGAGGGATAGGTCAGCTGATAAGCCCCGACGATAACGAAACCGCCGAGTATCTGCGTCGGATCCTCAGCTACACTAATCTGGCGCATTCCTACTTCCACGGCGACTTTACCCGGACGTTTCCATGCATAATCCTGCACGTGGTGGAGGTTTTCGACAACTCGCCCGGAACGGGGAGAGGAGTGAGGATAGCGCCGGAGCTATAGTAGGTGATGAGCGATTCTCCGCCGGAGGTAGCCGCACCCTCCCTCTTGTTTCTGGACCTGGACGGGACGCTGATTTCGGTCTCCTCGGAGAAGGAGTTCCTGCAACACCTCCTGGGCCGAGGCAGCCTCTCGGGCCGGGCGTTCGTACGCTGGATGGCCAACTACGCCCTCCATCCGCTGAGGTCGCTGCGGGAAGGTAAGGGTTGGAACCGAACCTATCTGAGGTACCTCCGGCCGGAGGTGGCGGAGAGAGAGGCGAGCAGCTTCTCCGCCGACGTTCTGACCGACCGGGTGCGACCGGAGTTGTTGAGGCTCCTTACCCGGTGGAGAAGGGAGGAAACCGAGGTCGTCCTGATGACCTCCTCGCTGCGATGGTTGGCCGAACCGGTGGGTGCGGTGGCCGGTGCTACCAAGGTGATAGCCAGCGATCCCCAGGTGGTAGACGGCAGGTTTACCGGCAGGCTTTCCGGCCCCCGTCCCTGGGGTAGGACGAAACGGCTTCTGGCCGAAGAGGTCGTGAAAGACAGGGATATCTCCCCCCAGGATTGCATGGCCGCCGGTGACTCCTGGGCAGACCGGTACCTCATGTGCTATTGCGGCAAATCGCTGGCCGTCCATCCCTCCTGCAGGCTGGAAAGGCTGGCCCGGAAAGAGGGCTGGCCGATCATGCGGGGAAGGCACACCCGATGGGCGTAGCGACCGGGTGGGGGGCCTTCTCCGGAGGACTGGACAGCGTGATCGCGGCCAGGCTCTTGATCGAGCAGGGGATCCGGATAGAGCTGGTCACCCTGGCCAGCCCCTTCTTCGGCATGGAGGACGCCCGGGCTTACGCCGCTCAGCTGGAGGTACCCTGGCACCGGCTGGACTTCACCGAGACGATGCTGAGCATAGTGGCCGATCCCGCCACCGGATACGGCTCGAGAATGAATCCCTGCGTGGATTGCCACGCCGGGATGCTGAGGTTCGTTTACGAAACCTTTTCCCCTGGGCCGGAAGACTTCCTGTTCACCGGGGAGGTGCTGGGGCAACGGCCGTTCTCTCAGAACAGGGGATCGATGAGGAGGATCGAGAAGCTCTCCGGTCTTCCGGGCCGCGTGCTGAGGCCCCTCTCGGCAAAGCTCCTCGATCCCACCGAACCGGAGGTCTCCGGAGTGGTGGACCGCGAGCGGCTTCTGGACCTCAGCGGAAGGGGCCGGAAGCGGCAGATGGCCCTGGCCCGCAGTTACGGCCTGGACTACAGGCAGCCCGGCGGGGGGTGCCTGCTCACCGACCCCGCCTACGCCGAGAGGCTACGGGTGGTTCTGGAAATGGACCTGCTGAGCGCGGAGACCGCCGAGTTGTTGAAGCACGGCCGGATGTTCAGGACCTCTCCGGGCTCGGTGGGCCTGGTCGGCCGCTCCAGGGAAGACAACGAACGTTTGGAGGAGCTTTCGAAAGGCCGGTTGACGCTCCGGCTGGGGGACCGTCCAGGCCCCCTGGGAGTGCATCTGGGTGAGTCTCTGGAAAGAGCGGTCGACCGTCTGGCCGGCCTGGTGGCCCTCTACGGCAAGGTCGCTTCCGGTGAGAAGGTGCGGGTGCTGCTGTCGGACGGAAGGGTTTTCGATAGCCGGCCTTCGACCCGGGAAGAGGCCACGGCCAGACACGTGATACCTCCCCCACCCACCGGTTGACGCCACCGCATCCGGCGCTAGATTAGCCCTGCATATCTCCTCGGAGGTTACAGATGAGCAATGCACGAAACATCGCCTAGGGAGACTGGCAAACCAATCTCACCAGTCCGGTGCGCTCGTCTGTACCATCCCTGAACACAGCTCCTCAGCGGTTCCCATATAGATCCAGCATCGCCGCATACAGGGCCCAGGGAAGGCTTTCAAAACGCGCCGTACCGGCGGTGAGCGCACAGCGCGAAAGATCGGTACGGGATGTACTACGAGCTCGACGACCATACTGAGGACGAGAAGAGAGTCTCCTCGCTGAGGCTTCTGGGGAGGCTGTTGCCCTTCGTGCGTCCTCATCTTCGAACTTTCTCGGTGTCCGCGCTGCTGCTGCTTCTGGCCGTGGGAGGCGAGCTTGCCGGGCCCCTGCTGCTGAGAAAGGTGATCGACGAGGCCATTCCCCGGGGATCTGTGGGGCAGATTGCCCTGCTGGCGGGAATATTCGCGGGTCTTTTCGCGCTGACCATGCTGTTGTCGTATCTGCAGGTGGTGCTGGCCACCAAGATAGGGTTGTCCGTGGTTCGGGACGTGAAAGGCAAAGTCTTCGCCCACATGCTGACCCTGTCCCGGGACTTCTACGATTCCCACCCCACCGGGAGGCTCATGGCCAGGGTGGAGAGCGATGGAGAGAAGGTAAGGATGCTCTTCAGCGACGTCTCCATGGCCCTGCTGCACAGCTTCACCCTGGTGTTGGGCACCCTGGTGGTCATGGCCATAACCGACCTGCGCATAACCATGGGGGTGGTGCTGCTGATGGTCCCGGTGGCGGTGATAACCGTACCGGTGCTCCGCCACATGAGGGTGCTGTACGGCCGGCTTCGCGGAGCCTATGCCAGGGTGGCGGGAGTGGTGTCCGAGTACGTGAGGTCCATCCCCGTGCTTCAGGTGTTCAGGGCTACGAACACCGCGGCGGAGAAACTTCACCAAACCGGGAAAGATTTCGTCCGCAAAGAGGTACGGGCCATGGGATGGGAGTACGTCTTCTGGAGCTTCCTGGGCAGCTGCGAGGTGGCCGCGGTGGTGGTAATACTGCTTTCGGGAAGAGGTGGGGTGGCCACCGGGGCCCTAACCGCGGGCACGGTCGTGCTGTTCATCGAGTACACCCGGAGGCTTTTCCAGCCCATAGTGATGTTCTCCTCCACCCTCAACCAGGTTCAGAGGGCTCTGGCCTCCGCCGAGCGGCTGTTCGGAATACTGGACACCAAGACCATGACCCCGGAAGGCAGCGGCGGCGAGGACGAGTTCCCCGAAGACTGGGGGCAGATGCGCTTCGAGAGGATCTGGTTCCGATACGGTCGAGGCGACTGGGTGCTCAGAGACGTAAGCTTTGCGGTTCCCAGGGGCAGCATGGTCGCGCTGGTGGGAAGCAGCGGCGGCGGCAAATCCACCCTGGTGAGCCTTCTCATGCGGTTCTACGAGCCACAGAGAGGGCGCATTACCATGGGTGGTAAGGACTTGAGGGACTTCAAGCTCCGAACCTGGCGACGACGCATGGGCCTGGTCCTGCAGGAGGTCAGCCTGTTCTCCGGAACCCTGTCGGAGAACCTCACGTTGTTCGACGATTCGATTCCCCGGGAGAGACAGCTGAAGGCGCTGGAGTCGATAGAGGCCTCGAACCTGTTGTCCAACCTGCCCCGGGGGCTGGATACGGAGATAAGCGAGGGTGGGCAAAACCTCTCCATGGGGGAGAGGCAGCTGGTCTGCTTCGCCAGGGCCGTGCTCCGTCGGCCGGAGATACTGGTTCTGGACGAGGCCACCTCCGCCGTTGATCCGGGCACCGAGAAGAAGGTACAAAGGGCGATGGATCTGATGACCGAGGGAAGAACCATGCTGGTGGTGGCCCACAGGCTGAGCACGGTTCGGCACGCGGACAGGATAGTGGTGCTTCAGGACGGTGCCGTGGTGGAGGAGGGCGACCATCGGCAGCTGCTGGAGCTGGACGGTACCTACGCCGGCCTGTGCAGGCTGCAACTGGGAGGAGGAAGCGCATGCGCAAGTACGTTGCCTGGGTAGGCGGCTACTGGAGAAGGCACAAGCTGCACATCGCCGGGCTGGTGCTGATGACGGTTCTCTCCAGCGCGGTGGTGCTCTCCTTTCCGCTGGTGTTCATGTACATCCTGGACAATCTGGAGGAGGTGCTGGGAGCAGGCTCCTCCAGGGAGTTCTGGCGGGTGGTGCTGGTACTCTTGGCGCTGGGAGTGGCCAAGTTCGTGGCCGGCCTTTATCCGGGAGCCCGGGCCTGGCTGAACAGCAAGATCGGCCTGGACGTACGCGATGACGTCTTCGACAGCCTGAAAGAGAAGGACTACCGGTTCTTCAACAGGTTCCGACCGGGGGACGTAACCACCCGGCTGACCGACGACATAGTGGAATGGCCCCGAATAGCCTGGTTCAGCTGCTCGGCCGTATTCAGGGCCCTGGAGTCCTCCTCCCGACTGCTGTTCTGCCTGGTGGTCATGCTGCTGATGAGCTGGGAGCTCACCTTGATATCGGTGGCTCCCCTGCCGGTGATGCTCTACGTCTTCTCCCGCATAGAGAGCAGGCTGGGCCGCAAGGTCGACCAGAGCAGGAAGGCGACCAGTATGACCGGCGATCTTCTGGACAGTACTTTCGCCGGGATATCCATAGTGAAGGCCTACGGGGCGGAGGAGGGCCAGCAGAAGAGGCTCAGAGGGATCCTGGACCAGAGGCTTCGAATAGACTTCGACCTGTCCAGGCTGCTCATGATGCTGCACAGCCTGTACCACCTGATGGGCCAGTTGGGCAAGGTGACCGTGGTTCTGGTGGGAGGGCTGTTCGTGGTCAGAGGAAGGATAGGCCTGGGCGAGTTCTACGCCTTCTACGTGTATCTCGATCTCCTGCTGGCCCCGATGATGGACATACCCGAGCTCTTCGTAACCTCCCGTCAGGCTTTCGCCTCCATAGGCCGCGAGGAGGAGATAGTGCGCTTCCCCTCCCGGCCGGAGAGGAAGGGCGAGATCGATCCGGGCCGGATACGGAAAGTGGAGCTCCGGGGAGCCGGTTTCCGACACCCTGAGGGGGGCGGGATATCCGGGGTCGACCTGGAGGTGCGCGCGCCCTGCACCGTAGCGGTGGTGGGGGAGGTGGGCAGCGGCAAATCGTCCCTGCTTAAGATCCTGGCCGGTCTGTTCCCCCTGACCGAGGGCGAGCTCCTGCTCAACGGAGTTCCGGTTCAGGAAGTATCCGAGGAAGCTCTGAGCAGGGAGACCGGTTACGTACCTCAGGAATCGGTGCTCTTCAGCGAGACAGTGGCGGAGAACGTGCGGCTGGGAAGGCCCTTACCGGTTCCGGACGTGCTCGGTGCGTTGCGGTCGGCGGGGATGCCTCCCGAGGAGCTGCAGGATGGGGAGAAGACCCTCCTGGGCCATGGTGGGATCGGAGTGAGCGGGGGTCAGAAGCAGAGGGTGGCCATCGCCAGGGCGGTGGCCTGCGATCCCTCCCTGTATCTGTTCGACGACTGCACGGCCGCTCTGGACGCCGAGAGAGAGGAAGAGCTGTGGGGCCGGCTGGGCTCCCTGGCCGGCGACGCTCTGAGCTTCGTGGTGACCCACAGGGAATCGACCGTGCGCCGGGCCGATCTGGTTATGCTTCTGCACCGCGGTCGGCTGATGGAAGTGGGAACCCATGCCGGGCTGATGGACGGAAGCAGGCTGTATCGATATGTGCTAACCACGGAGATGCACGGCGCAAGAAAGGTGGAACGGGCTTGATAGCGGCGGAGGAAATACTGCGCAGAGCGGAGGAGCTACGCGCCTCTCTGGCCTCCTGCCGACTGTGCGCGCATCGGTGCGGCGTGAACCGCCTCCAGGGAGAGCGGGGATTCTGCGAAGCCACCGCACAGCTGGAGGTATCGTCCGAGTGCGTCCATCACGGTGAAGAACCGGTTTTGATGGGCAGGGAAGGAGTGGGCAACTTCTTCCTCGCCCATTGCAACATGAGGTGCGTCTACTGCCAGAACCACCAGATCAGCCAAACCGATCGCAGGTTCCCCCGCGGCGAGGAGTCCGTCGCGGAGAGCCTCCTGCGGTTCGGGGAGATGGGCTGTCCCACCGCGGGGTTCGTCTCTCCCACCCATTACGCTCCCCAGATACTTAGAGCGGTGGGCCTGGCCGCGGAGAAGGGATTCGACCTCCCCCTGATCTACAACACCAACTGCTACGACAGCCCCGAGCTGGTGAGGATGCTGGACGGGATCTTCCGGATCTATCTGCCCGACTTCCGCTACTGGGACGACGAGTACGCCGTCCGCTACTCCTCGGCTCGGGGATACCGCGAGGCTGCGAAGGCCGCTTTGAAGGAGATGTACCAGCAGGTGGGAGGCCTGGAGGTCGGACCGGACGGGGTGGCCAGGTCCGGAGTGATGGTCCGTCTGCTGGTTCTTCCCAACGGGACCTCCGGTACGGAGCGGATACTTCGGTACATCGCGGAGGAGCTGTCCACCGACGTGGGCATAAGCCTGCTCGCCCAGTACAATCCCGTGCACCGGGCCCGTGATTATCCGCCGCTTAACAGAAGGTTGTGGCGAAAAGAGTACGCCAGCGCCCGGAAAACGCTGGAAGAGCTGGGGTTCCACAGCGGGTACACCCAGGATCTTCTTCCCTCTCCCGACTCCTACCTGCCTGACTTCGAGCGCGGGGACCCCTTCGGCTAGTCGCCGACGGCTCCTTCCACCGCCGCCAGAAGCCTGGCCGCCGCCCTGCGCGGTTGATCCGAGGCCATGATCGCGGATACCACCGCCACTCCATCCGCCCCCGCCCTGACCACGTCGGCGGCGTTCCGGTGGTCTATTCCCCCGATGGCCACCAGCGGCAGACGGGTGGACTGCCGCAACCTGGCAACTCCCTCCAGGCCCAGGGGAGAGGGTATATCGGTCTTGGTATCAGTGGGGAAGACCAGGTTGGCCGCCAGGTAATCCGCCCCTTCGCTCCGGGCCAGCTCTGCCTCCTCGGGGGTCCGCACCGACACCCCGATCACCGCTTCGGGCCCCAGAAGCCTTCTGGCATCCGCCACCGGCATGTCGTCCTGCCCCAGGTGGACGCCATCCGCGCCCGCTGCCATGGCCACGTCAACCCTGTCGTTTACCAATAGAAGGGCGGACGATTCACGAGTCGCTTTCAGAAGCTCCTCGGCCGTTTCCATCAGGCTTCCGGTGGAGGCCTTCTTGTCCCGCAGCTGGACGATCCTCACCCCCGCTTCCATGGCCTTCCTGCAGGTACCGACCAGGCCCAGGTCGCCCGGCATGTCCGGGTCTGTGACCAGGTATACCCGCAGAAGCTCGGGTGTCACTCGGACAGCCGGCATCTCGACAGAACCATGGACTGATCCAGGGCGGCCAGAGCGTCCAGGAAGGCCGGAACGAAGGTGCCCGGTCCGGAGGCGACCTCGGCGGCCACCTCCCCGGCTATTCCGTAACAGGCAAGGCCGGCAGCGGCGGCCAGTAACGGGTCCTCCGAAGCCGCCAGGAAGCAGGCGACGGCCGTAGAGGCCC
The DNA here is from genome assembly GCA_014728175.1 of Candidatus Fermentibacterota bacterium. Lineage (GTDB taxonomy): Bacteria > Fermentibacterota > Fermentibacteria > Fermentibacterales > JCC-6 > WJMA01. The sequence goes on along the minus strand of WJMA01000008.1, from coordinate 3,242 downwards.
CGCAGCCGGTTCCGGTGACGGTTCCCATCAGGGGATGACCGTTGGTCAACCTTACGGTTCGGGTGCCGTCGGTCACCAGATCCTCCTCGCCGGTAACGCCGACCACGGCGCCCAGATCCACCGCCAGTTTCCGGAAGGTCTCCGCCCGGTCGGCCCCCGAGGCGGTGGAATCCACTCCCCGCACCCCGCCCTCCTCGCCGGCCAGGGTGAGGACCTCTCCGGTGTTGCCACGCACCACGGCGACGTCTATCTCCCGCATTATCCGTCTGGCCGACTCGGTACGCAGAGCGGTGGCTCCGGCGCCGACCGGATCTAGAAGAACGGGGACGGACACCTCATTGGCCCGCCTTCCCGCGGCCAGCATGCTCTCGATCTGCGGCGGATCCAGGGTTCCGATGTTCAGCAAAAGGGCGCCTGCGAATCCTACCATCTCGGCGGACTCGTCTATGGCCGGGGCCATGACCGGGGCCGCGCCCATGCACAGGGTGATGTTGGCAGTGAAGTTGGTAACCACGTTGTTGGTTATGTGGTGGATCATGGGCTTCTTTCCCCTGAGTATGGGGAGAAGAGCGGATATCTCATCGATAAGGGGTGAGGACAAGTCGAACCTCCTTTTCGGGCGGAGGAGTCGGGATTTCCTTCCGCCGACATTACTCGGATCAAGTTCCCGGGGTATGATCTCAGGCCTTGAGAGCCACCCCCAATCCCGGCCCTGAAGGTATCCAAGGCCTCCCCGCAGGTCAACGGTCGGCATTGACAGGGCCCTCGGAGCGGGGCTATCGCTCCTCTCAGCATTTCATTCAGGGGGGACCGAGGCATGACCGGGCTCTTGGCATCGATCGTTCTGGCGCTGACGCCCATAGATGATCTTCCGGTCGGCTTCGATTCCGCTCTGTCCGCCGCGGTCGACTCCATGGGCATCGAGGTGGATCAGCTGGACTTCGACCGCCACTGGGCCACCGGAGTGGCCATGCCTGACAGCACGGTGCTGCGGGCTCTGCAGGGAGTGATGGAGATCCCGGACATCCTGCGGGCCCGAATCGAGGCCCTTCCAGCCACACCCGCCGTCTCTATGACCCAACCCCTGGACTCGCTGGTGGCCCTCCTGGGCCAGGCGGACTCCACCTACGCCCGGGCCGTGCAAGAGACAGGCGGTCTGGCCGACAGCCTGACCGCGGTGCTGAGCCATCTTTGGTCGGACGAGGACAACCCCGGCCCTCAAGGTGGATGGGGAGCCGTCCACGCTTCCCGGGGGCTGGATCCTCCCCCGGAGTACCATCCGGAGCTGGATACCCTAGTGAGGATGATGGAGAGGTGGAACGAACCGGATCCGATTCCCGCCCAGCGACTTCTAAACCTGGCTGCAGGTATTGCCGACGTCCGGTGGCCGGAGCGCCTGGATTGGGGCCTGGAAGGCATACGAGGAGCCTTCGTGGCGGTCGACACCACCGGGCCGGTCCGGTGGGTGGTGTTGGGAAGAAGCCGAAACGTGGTGGAGACGGACGCCTACCACTTGGTCATCGATCTCGGGGGGGACGACGTCTACGAGGGAAATTGCGCCGGGGCAGTCGGTTGCCTGAGAAAGAGGGTATCAATGCTGGTCGACCTGGAGGGCGACGACGTTTACCGCAGCCCCGGGCCCGTCGCCCAGGGAAGCGCTCTGGTGGGGCTGGGGGTACTGGTGGACCTGGAGGGAGACGATACGTACACCGGAGGTCCCCTCTCCCAGGGATCGGGGATGATGGGCCAGGGCCTGCTGGCGGATCTGGAGGGAGACGACGTATTCCGGGCGGACTACCATTCGCAGGCCGCCGCCACCCTGGGCAAGGGTGAGCTGCTGGACTTCGGCGGCGACGACCGGCGGGCCGTGACCTGCTTCGGCCAGGGCTTCGGAGGTCCGGTAGGCGAAGCGGTGCTCATGGACAGCGGAGGCCACGACTGCTACCTGGCCGGCTTCGCTTACCCGCACGAGCCGCTCCTTCCCGACGATCACCGGGCGATGGCCCAGGGCTTCGCCATGGGTTTGCGTCCGTTCTGCGCCGGAGGAATCGGATTGCTGGCCGATTTAGGAGAGGGCAACGACACCTACAGGGCCGAGGTCTTCGGGCAGGGCGCGGCCTACTTCTACGGCCTGGGGATGCTCTACGACCAGGAAGGGCAGGACAGCTACCAGGCCGCCCAGTACAGCCAGGGGTCGGGCATACACCTGGCCAGCGGCTGCCTGTGGGACGGAGGCGGGGACGACAGCTACCTCTCCCGCAACGGGCCGGCCCAGGGCAGTGCCCACGACCTCTCCACCGGATTCCTCCTGGACGCCTCCGGCGACGACTGGTACTGCTCCGACGGCGGACAGGGTCTGGCCCTGACCAACTCGGTGGTGGTGTTCGCCGACCTTTCGGGGAGCGATACCTACGTGGCCAGGGGAGGCCAGGGCGAGGCGACCTGGTCCCGGGGCTCCAGCGGGGCCGCGGTGTTCTTGGACCTTGCGGACCCCGACCGCTACCTGGGACTGGGCTCCGACTCGACGAGCTGGCGATCGGACGGCTACGGAAGCGGGATGGACGTGGCGGAGGCTACTCCACCCAAGGAGTTACCGCAGGAGGAGATCGGAGACCCGGAGAGCCTCGGTTTGGACTCTCTCTTCTCGGTGGCCTCCGAATGGGCCGTGAGCATGAACCGGCGGAGAGTATTGGCCCATCGGGAAGAGCTGGCCTCCCGGGGCCGGAAGGCGGTCGAGTACGTGATCCAAAACCACCTCGATACCTGGAGGGGCCTGGAGCTACGAGCCCTGGAGAAGGTCTTCGAGGAGAACGAGGAGATCTCGGTTCCCCTGCTTCTGGACAGCCTGAGGCCCGGATGCTCCGACCGGGCGGTTTCCAACGCGGTCTACTTCCTGGGAAAGCTGGAGGCGGCCGAAGCGGTTCCGACGCTGGACAGCATGCTACTGGACGGCCTTTCCACAGGGCTCTCCTGCAGAGTAATAGAGGCGGCCGGAAGGATAGGAAGCCCGGATATGCTGGAAAGGTTGCACGGCTACGCCGAAAGCGAGTCATCCCGGCTAAGAAGGGAGGTCGCGGTGGCTCTGGGCAGGATAGCCTGCCCGGCCTCGTCCACCGTGGTGAGGGCGCTTACGGAGGACGGGCAACTGGACGTCAGGTCCGCGGCCGAGAGGGCGATGGAAAAACTGCTATCGGAACAATAACGGGAAGCGAAGGTACATTTGACAAAGCGGATAAGGCTGG
>WJMA01000049.1 GCA_014728175.1 Candidatus Fermentibacterota bacterium | reverse complement strand
GAGGAGGAAGAGGAAGGTTCTTTCTTCCTGCAGGTTGTTCCCAATCCTTCCGCAGGCTCTGCTACAGTGAGGTTCGAACTGTTAGAAGAGGCAGATGTAGAGCTGGGCATCTACGACCTGGCCGGGCGGCTGGTTCGAATCCCCGCTGAAGGCCCCCACTCCTCAGGGCTTCATGAGATCGTCGTCAGCGATCTGCCTTCAGGCGTTTACGTCGCAAGGATGCGGGCTTGCGAACAACGAGCCTTGAAGCGATTTGCGGTGGTCAGGTAGAGGCAACTCTCTCGTCACTATGCCAGCATGATTCCCTCCGTAGCTGGCGAAGCTGGTCCTGGCCCTGCCGGACCGGCCAGGGCCAGGCATACGAATGCGACCGCACTAAAAAGAGGAGCGCTGACAATAGGCAAAGGCCAACCGATTTTCTACTTGATCATCTCGTCCGGGGCGAAGAAGAAGAATCCTCCTCCCACGAACAGCAGAACCATAAGAATGGTGTCTATCGTTCCCGCCTTACCGGGTATGACCTCGAAGAACAGGATGAGCAATGCAACTACTACGTCCAGAACGGCCGCGATCTTCCTATGCTTCTTGCCCAGAGCTATCGAGATCACAAGCAGGACGATTATGGCCAGAGTCAGCATATCGACTCCCTTCCCATCTACTCCACGATTCTAACGGTATCGGGATCTCCGTTGACGCTGCCTCCGACTGGGCGGGCCCATCCATACAAACCTTCACTACCTTCCACTCCGCTGAGCAGGAACATCAGCCCGTCGGCAGTACGCCCTTCCACCCGGGCGAAGCCGCCCGCAGGAAGAATCCCTGATACCGCCGAGCACGTGTCGCTTCCCGAGTGCAGCTTCAAGTCCTCATGCGCCATCATATACGTACCACGGGCAGACGGCACCCACACCAGGGGAAGGTCGTACGGGTTCCCCTCCACCCTGCATGACCCCGGAGGAACCCATCGCAGCCTGAACACACCCATGTTGGCCGCCTGGGCGACGCCGGGCTCAAAGCCGAGCCAAGCGTTTTCAGACCGGGCGACGACGGACAGAGACTCCCCCGGATGAACGACTCCAAAAACCGCCGCATCCGGCCATGGGCGCTGGTACGCGACTACCTCCCGGTGGGCGGTCATCGTGCAGGGCACGGCAGCGGTACCCAGGCATCCGCACAGCCAAGCCAGCATGATCGGAAAGACAAAGAGTAACCCGGTAAGCCTGCCCAAGCCGCCCCCTCACGCGAGAGCCCTTATCAGCAATCCTACACGAGCAAAATACGCATGGCTCCAGCCGCTGGGAACACCCGGATGGGGCCTGGTCGACCGGGTCCGATCCCTTAGATTAGAAATCGAGCAAACCAAGAGAAAAATCAAAAGCGAGAAAGGCAATCGAGATGACCAGCGGTCCCAGCCCATCGAAGAGAGTAGCGAGCCTGGCCAAGTCAGCCATACACGAGATGACCAGGCTGTCCAAGCAGTACGACGACGTAGCCTTCCTGTCGTGGGCCAAGCCCACCTCGGGCACCCCGGTGCACATTCGGAGGGCTGCCGTGGAGGCTATTGAGAACGGAGCGGTGGATGGATACTCGGAGAGCCGAGGTCTTCTCGAGCTCAGGGAGGAGATCTGCGAGAAGCTCAAGCGCGACAATGGAATAGACGCCGGTCCCGATGAGTTCCTGGTCACGGTGGGGGCCATCGAGGGCCTGGCCGCAGCGGTCATGGCCGTGGTGGACCCCGGCGACGAGGTTCTGCTTCCCACCCCCACCTACTCCACCCACGTAAGACAGGTACTTCTGGCCTCTGCCAAGCCCGTATTCGTTCCCTCGCCGGAGGACGCGGGCTTCGGGCTCGATGTCCAGGGAATGAGACGGAAGCTCACCCCCCGCACAAGGGCGGTTCTGCTGTGCACCCCCTGCAATCCCACCGGCGCGGTGTACTCCGAGAAGAGCCTGAGGGAGCTGGGAAAGCTGGCCGTTGAAAACGATCTCACGGTGATTACGGACGAGGCTTACGAGTACTTCGTCTACGACGACGCAGAGCATTTCAGCCTGGCCAGCGTTCCGGAGTACCGTCCCTTCGTGGTCAGCGGCTTCACCTTCACCAAGACCTACGCCATGACCGGCTGGCGGCTGGGCTACATTCATGCTAGCAGCGAGTTGACCAACCAGATCCAGAAAGCCCACATCCCCATGGCCATATGCGCCCCGGTGGTTTCCCAGTACGCCGCCCTGGCCGCGCTCCGGGGGCCGGCGGACTGCGTGGAGGAGTTCAGGAGCAAGTATCTGTCGGCGAGAAACCTGATGTGTGAGCGCCTGGACGCCTTGGAGGAGCACTTCTCCTACCATCGGCCGGAGGGTTCCTACCTCATGTTCCCCCGGGTCCTGCATGAGAAAGGGGCGAAGTCGCTGGACTTCTGCAAGACACTTCTCTCGCAGGCCAGGGTATCGGCCACCCCCGGGGTCGCCTTCGGTCCCACCGGAGAGGGCCATGTCAGAATGTCCTTCTGCGTACCGGAGGAGATGATAAACAAGGCTTTCGACAGAATCGAGGAATTCTTCGGCAGGTAGGGACCCCACCGGGCCTCGTCCCGCACGGTCCGCGAACTAGACGAAAACCAGCCCAACGTGATATACTCGACGTCGATACCCGATGATCGCAGGGCAACCGAGATTCAGGCGATTTTGCCGGTAATTGGCACACTAATCGAACGGGCTACTGCCCGGGCGGTGTACACAGGAGCTGCCCCCGATAGCTGAGCAGGACTTTGGGATGCGCGAGACACCCGAGGAACAGGCCAGAACCCGCGAGCAATACGAAAAAATCCTGAAAACCCTCCAGGAGGGGATCGTAATCCTGGACGAGGATGATCGTATAAGCTACGGCAACCCGGCTTTCGCCAAGATGTTGGAAGCCTCTTCCATAGATGAGCTGATGGGAAGGTCCTTCGACGAATTCATCCCCGAGGACAACCAGGCGAAAGTAGTGGATCAGACCCGGCTACGGACGGACGGCAAGACCTCCATCTACGAACACGAAATCCTTACCCTCAACGGCAACCGCAAGACGGTACTGGCTCTGGCCTCCCCCAAGGAGGACTCCGATGGAGCCTACAACGGCTGCATAGGGGCCATCATAGACATCACCCACAAGAGGGAAGCCGAGGAGAAAAGCCGTCACATCGCCCGCACGCTGGGGGCGATAAGGCGCGTGGACCAACTGATAACAAAGACCAAGAATCGCCGGGAGCTCATCGAGAGCATATGTGAGTCCATCATATCCACCAAAGGCTACGGCTCGGCCTGGATCGCCCTGTGCAACGAGGATCTGGACTACGAGGAGTTCGCTTCCGCGGGGGTGCCGGAAGGCGGTTTTCTGGCACTGCGGAGAATGCTGGAGAGGGGAGAGTACATAGCCTGCGCTGCCAAGGCCATGTCCCAGGACGAGGTGGTCCATATCTACAACCCCAAGACCAAGTGCAAGGGCTGCCCTCTTCTGGGCAAGGATCTGGAGCACCGCGAGTTCACCACCAGGCTGTGCTTCGAAGGCAAGACGTTCGGACTGATCTCGGTGGGCATCCCCGAAGAGCTGAAGGACGACCCCGAGGAGCTGGAGCTCTTCCAGGAGGTAGCCCAGGACGTCGCCTACGCCCTGCACAACCTGGAGATAGAGCAGGAGCGCGAATCCAACGTAAACGCCCTGAAGCAGACCAAGCTGAAGCTGGAAGAGACCAACCAGCAGCTGGAGAAGGCCAACGACCAGCTGGAGGAAGCGCTGCGGGTGGCCAGGAAGTCACTGGAGAAGGCCAAAGAGGCCAACATGGCAAAGAGCGAGTTCCTGGCTAACATGAGCCACGAGATAAGAACCCCCCTAAACGGGGTGATAGGCATGACCGGCCTACTCTCGAACACCGACCTCGACCCGGAGCAGCAGGAGTACGTGGAGACCATCAGGGCCAGCGCCAAGGCTCTGCTGGGAATAATCAATGACATACTCGACTTCTCCAAGATAGAGGCCGGCAAGCTGGAGATCGAGGAGATACCCTTCGACCTCCGGCTTACCATGGAGCAGATGTCCGACATCCACGCCTTCAAGGCCGGCCAGAAGAACATAGAGTACGTACACTTCATAGCGCCCGATGTCCCCGCGCTGCTCATCGGGGACCCGGGGAGGATACGCCAGGTGCTCTCCAATCTGGTCGGGAACGCCATCAAGTTCACCGAAGAGGGCGAGGTGGGGGTCAGCATAAGGCTGGAAGAGGAGTACGAGGAAGCGGTGGTCCTCAGGTTCAGCGTTATCGATACCGGAGTGGGCATTCCCGAGGAGAAGCTGAAGAACATGTTCGACGCCTTTATCCAGGCCGACGCCTCCACCACCAGGCGTTTCGGGGGAACCGGGCTGGGCCTCTCCATCTCCCAGAAGCTGGTAGAGCTGATGGGGGGAGAGCTGCACGCACACAGCGAGGTCGGAAAGGGCTCGGAGTTCTACTTCACCATCCCCCTGCACAAGCAGGACCTTCAGGTAGAGATGCCCAAGCTGGAGAGCATCGAGGGAGTCCGCATACTCATCGTCGACGACAACGAGACCAACAGAAGGTTCATGTCTCTGCTGCTGGAGTATTGGGGCTGCCGCTTCGTCACCACCTCCTCCGGCGAGGAAGCCCTGCAGAAGCTCAGGCAGGCCAAGTCGGAGAAGGATCCATTCAGGATAGCGGTCTTGGACATGCAGATGCCGGGCATGGACGGCGAGGAGCTGGGCAACAGGATCAAGAACGACCCCGAGCTCAAGGATACCAAGCTCATAATGATGTCCTCCATCGGCAACAGGGGCGACGCTAGAAGGCTGGCCGAGGCCGGATACTCGGCCTACCTCACCAAGCCGGTCAAGCAATCGCATCTCTACGACTGCCTAGTGCAGATCCACAGCCTAGGACAAGAAGAGGGGGAGCCCACCAAGGCTCCGCGTATAGTAACCAAACACTCCCTGGAGGAGCGCAGAAGGCGAAAACGGCGCATTCTGGTCGCGGAGGACAATCCCATAAACCAGAAAGTCGCCCTGAGGATACTGGAAAAACTGGGATACTCGGCCGACGCCGTCGCCAACGGCAAGGAAGTGATCGAGTCCCTCAAGAAGGCCCCCTACGACCTGGTTCTGATGGACTGCCAGATGCCGGAGATGGACGGGTTCGAGGCCACCCGGCGGATCAGATCGGCCGACTCGGAGGTCATGAACAGAAGCGTCACCATAGTAGCCATGACCGCCGCGGTCATGAAGGGCGACCGGGAGGAATGCATAAAGGCCGGGATGGACGATTACATAGCAAAACCGGTGGAGCCCTCCACCATGGAGAAGGTACTGGACAACTGGCTCTCCCTCACTCCACCGGCCTACCAAAGCAAGCCCCAGCCCCAGAAGAGGGAGAAGCTCCAGGTCCTCGACATGGAGACCCTGGAAGAGACGGCGAAGAAGAACGATGTCGAAGTGTCGGAGTTCGCTTCGATCTTCGTCGACGTTGCCTTGCACGCCATCTCCGACATAGAGAAGATGAAGAAGGAGGAGAAGGCGGAAGCTCTCAGCAGGCTGGCCAAGAACCTCAGCGCCAAGGCGGCGGAGATGGGGGCGGAATCGTTCTCCGAGGCCGGCAGGAGGCTGCAGGAACTGGCCAGCAAGGGCCATCTTTCCAACGCCGACACCCTGATAACCATCCTCAAGCGGGAGTACCGCAGGCTGGTGGCAGAGCTGGTGGACAAGGACCTGAGGTAACCTTTCCCCAAAACCCGTTCCGCCTGCCCTTGACGGTTATTCCAAAACGCTGGATGCTTTAGCGTAACCAATTCGTAGAAAAACGGTTATAAATACCCAATAAGCATATAACATTGGTGGGAGATTAGGGGGGGTAGAGGAATGAAAGCTCTTTTTCTGGGACTCGCCGCTCTATTGGCGGCCACCGCGGCGGCCTATGACGTATACGTTTGGAACTTCGACCCCTACGACACCTACTACGACAGCGAGGCTGGAGCCACCACCGACTGCTCTTACTGGATCATCGAGTCGCTGGCCGCACACGGAGACGACGTCGACTCCGGGGCCGATCTTCCCTCCGACCTGAGCCCTTACGACGCGGTCTTCGTCACTCTGGGTTTCTACCGGTGTTGAGGAGACGACTGCGACATTCCTCAGGATGAGGAAGGCGTACTCGAGAGCTATCTGAACTCCGGTGGCGGTCTTTACATCGAAGGCTGCGATTACGGATACGACGATTCCGGAACAGCTCTCTATGGCATGTTCGGCTGCAGCTACGACGGCGACGGCTCGCCCAGCTCGACGGGCAACGTCCAGTCGGTCGAGGGACTGAGCGGCTCCATCGTGAGCGGACTGGCCTTCGACTACATGTACCAGCAGAGCCCGGACAACTACGTGGACGAGATCTCCGCGGCGGAGGGAACTCTGCTCTTCGAGTCCCAGGACGGCAACGGAAGGGTCGTCTGCTGGGAAGGCTCGGCCGACGATTACAGAGCCATCCACTCCTCCTTCATATTCGGGGCGCTCCGCGACGGCGGCAGCACCAAACAGGAGCTGATGAGCATCTACATGGACTATCTGACGTACCAGACGGCCACCTCTCCCCACGGCGAGACACCGCCGGCCGCAGACATTGAGATCTCGGTGCCCAACCCGGGCTACGGATGCGTTCCGGTGACTGTCCGCACGGGTGAAGACTCCCATTTGAGCATCAATATCTACGACCTGTCGGGCAGACGCATCGAGACCCTTTTCCAGGGCCCGGTAAACCCGGGAGAGCACCGTTTCGTATGGGAGGCCAGTGCGGCTCCGGCAGGCAGCTATCTCATTGAGGTCAGAGCGAAGCACGAAACGGTTGCAAAGAAGTCGGTACTGATCCATTAGCACAACCTCTCCTACGTACAGGATGCCGGGTAGGCCATAGAAGGCCTCTGCGGGTAGGACCCGTCGGTGCGTATATTCCCGGTGTATGGCCTCTATACCCAATGCGGATGCCAACCCGAAGGACCCCTTCCGGTGAAGACCGACTGGTCGTCCATGCTGCAGGCCGATCTGGAGAAGCTCTCCCGGGTGACCGTGTTGTCTTCCTCCTCCACGGAGAAGCTGATACCCGGCGAGAGAAGGTACGTGGCCATCCTCTTTCTGGACCTGGAGGGTTTCACCGAGCTCGCCGAGAAGCTGGACCACGAGGTCGTACACCAAGTCTCGACGGGAGTGATGAGAGCCCTTTCCAGAGTCGTGGAGGCCTACGGCGGCTACGTGGACAAGTACGAGGGCGACCGAATAATGGCCCTCTTCGGAGCCCAGCGGGCCGGCGAGAACGATTGCGTGCCGGCGGTGGGCTGCGCTCTGCGGATGCTACAGACGGTGCAAGAGGCGGGGACGATCCTGGCCGACCGGGGAATTGACCTGGCCGCCAGGGTGGGAATCAACTACGGCTCGGTCACCGTGGCCCCCGATCCCTCGGGGCATCTCACCGCTTCGGGAGACGCGGTCAACGTTGCCTCCCGCCTGGAAGAGATAGCGGACCGGAACTCTATTCTGGTTTCCAGCAAGGTATTCGAGGAGTGCGGCGACCTGTTCGAATGGGCCGATCTGGGATCCAGGGCGATCAGGGGCAGGAGCGGCCCGGTACAGGTTTTCCGTCCCGAAGGCCCGGGCAAGCTGCAGCGTGAACGCTGGGAGAGGGCCGAGAGGCTCTCCTTATCACCCCTGGTCGACAGAAAGGCGGAGCTGGAGCTGCTGGAAGGCTGCTGGGAGAAGCAATCCCGGGGCCTAAAGCCGGGCCGCAGAGATTCGGCCAGGCACATTCTGGTCCTGGTCGATGGTGAGACCGGCATCGGGAAGTCCCGTCTGGTAGATCACTTCCTGGAACGCAAGAGAGCCGAGGGAGAGGACTTCGAACTGCTCGAGGGAAGAGCGGTTCCCTATACGCAACCGCCCTTCTGGCTGTGGACCAGCCTGCTCAGGTCACGGTTGGGGCTTTCGGAGAAGAGCGGCCCCGAAGCTCTGGAAACAGCCCTGGATCGCCTGATCGACGAATGCGGAAACGAAGAGCAGGCCGGCGCGGTCGAAAAGTCCAGGGGCTATCTGGGAGAGCTGCTGGGCGCCTATCCGGAAGGCTCCTGCACCCCGGATCTGGAAGAGAGCCAGAGAATAGACGAGATCAAGGTATGCGTTAGGAACGTTCTGAGGATGATCTGTGACTTGGGCGATCGGTCGGTTGTGGTTCTGGACGGCCTGCAGTGGATCGACGAGTCCAGCCGGGACACGCTCCTATTCGTGCTGAGCAACCTGGACACGGAGAGAACCGTACTCTTCCTGTGCCTTTTTCGCCCCCAACCCGAGAATTTTGGATCGAAGCTGGAAGAGCTGCCGGAAGGATACGCCGAGGTTCTCGAGCTTTCGCTGGGGCCACTGACAGACCCACCGGCGAGCTGCCTGCTGGCGAACCTCCTGCGGGCGGAGGGAGAATCGCCCGCGGAGGTAAAGGCCCAAACCGAGCGGCTCCTGCTCGACCGCTCCCAGGGCAATCCGTACTTCCTGGAGGAGATGGTGCTGGAGCTTTTGGAGAACGGAGGGCTGCGAAGATCGACGTCAGATTGGAGCCTGGCGGATCAAAGCGGCGATCTGGATCTTCCCTCCTCCCTGGGCAACCTGATGCGCTCCAGGATGGACATGCTACCGTCCGATCTGCGCAAGAGCCTACAGCTGGCCTCGGTTCTGGGAACGGAGTTCGACGGCGTCCTTTTCGACAGAGTGATGAACCGCCTGGAGCTGAACGCTGCAGAGCCGGCCCAGGCGCTGGACAGCCTGGTTGCCAGGAAATTCCTTGTGCCGCGCCAGACCGAGGACGGGCGTCGGTACGCCTTCAAGAGCTCTCTGGTGCACGACGCAGCCTACGATACGATACTGCTTCACAACAGGAGGATTCTACACGGATGCGCCGCGGATGCCATGCAGGAGCTGTACCCGCGGGCCAGGGAATCCTTCCCGGGCGTGGTCACGGAGCACCTGTACAGGTCGGGAAACGTGGAGGAAGCGATAGACTGGGGCCTCGCTACCCTGAGACAGTTTGCCCGACGGCTGCACTTCGATGAGGTAATGCTCTGGGTCAAGCGTCTGACCGGCTGGATCGACCAGGTCCTGGACGAACCCAAGAAAAGCCTCCGGACCCTGGAGGTCCTCTGGTTGAAGCACCGCCTTCTGGATCTGAGATCCCGGAACGAGCGCCTGGAAGTGGTCGTAACCGAGATGGAGCGTCTCGCAGAAAAAACCGGTGAGGTTATCTGGAAGGCCAAGGCGAAGCATGCAAAAGGCGCCCTGCTGACCCATCTCGGTGACAACGGGGCTGCGCTGCAGGCGGAAAGAAAGGCTCTGGCTCTCGCCCGGGAAGCATCCGATAGGGACACCCAGGCGATTGTGCTGAGCAGGATGGGTTCTCTGCTAATCCTTACCGGCAAGATAAGCGAGGCCGAAGAGTGTTTCAAGGAATCTCTCTCCATAAGCCGCAGTGCGGACGATGTCGCCGGCATAGCCACCCAGTACGCCAACCTGGGGAACGTCGCGGTCGAGCGGGGAGAGTTGGAAGAAGCCGAGAAGCTCCTCAACGAGGCGCTTGCGATGCACAAGCGTTCGGAGAACAGAAGGGGCGAGAGCATAGTCCTTACCGGTCTGGGAGTAGTAAACGGGATGCG
>WJMA01000048.1 GCA_014728175.1 Candidatus Fermentibacterota bacterium | reverse complement strand
CGGTCACCGCGGATGCGTCGATGAAGTAGAACTCGTTTCCGGTGAAGCTGAGCACCTCGCCGTACACCGCAGAGAGTCCGGGTTGCCTGCACACCTGTACCGTAAGCCGGGTTATGACCTCTCCTATGGCTATCCATCTCAGGCCCGGGAATGCCAGGGAGGCGATTCTGCCCATGCTCCAGTTGCGAACCTCGCAAACCGCGGCAAGGTCATGGTTGTCGTGCCTAAGGCTCTCCGCTGCCAGGAGGGCTTTCACCGTCTCCTCATCGCTCCGGCCCAGTACGATAACGCTGCTGGCCGCGTCGAAGCCCAGTATCCTCAGCGCGTCGATATCCGTAAGCCTGCCCCTGCGGCATACGACTCTGGTGGTCCGGAAATCGTCTATACGTTCCCGCAGCGTTTCCTCCATCTCCACCTTCTTGGTGGGCGAGCAGACTACGATCACCCGATCCTTCTGGTTGGCGTTGGCCTCTATGAGCTCCTTGATGATCTCGAAGAGCTTGTCTCCCGTGCCCAGGATTATTGTATGACCCTTCTCCACGACCATGGACTTGCCTCGCTTAAGGGAGTCCAGCTTCTCTGCGAACTTGGAAGACAGCACACCGATGAGCAGGGAGAACACCAGCACGCCGCCCAGGGTTATCAGAAGCCCGGAAAGGGCCACGGCTGTGGTTGTGAAATCATCTACGAAGGTCCCGGGGTCCATCAGACGGCACACCGACCACCAGATGCGGTAAGCGAGCCCGTTCCTTTCCTCCACTCCCAGAGATTCCGGAGCCGCGCTGCTTATGGAGATCGTTCCCAGGACAACGATGAGTATTGACAGAAGGGCCAGGACGAAAATCTGCCAAACGGGGCTCCTGGCTATGAGCAGATCCAGCCTGTATCGGATCCTCTGTCTTAGTGTGTATCTCCCCACGTGGGCTCCCAACGGAAGAGGGTTTTAGGGCCCCCGCTCTTGGACTTCAAGATAATCCCTTAGCAGAATTGGTACAATATTCGTGGGGCATACGAAACCAAACCGCGCGGGAAGATTGCTCATGGGATCCAACGAGCTGATCGAACGTATGGATGAGATCGCCCGGAAGGCGGGCGGGCTTCTGCTCTCCAGAGCCTCGGAGGACCTTCGGGTCAGCAGGAAGAACGGTCACGAGCTGGTAACCGCCGTCGACCTGGAATCCCAGGAGATGCTCAGGAAGGATCTGCAGGAATTACGACCCGAGGCCGCCTTCCTGGGGGAGGAGGGCTGGGAGGGCGAGGTTCCCCCACCTCCGCTGTGGGTCGTCGACCCCCTGGACGGAACCAACAACTACGCCCACGGGTACCCGGTTTATTGCGTTAGCATAGCATACGTCGATCCCCGGGGGGCGCTGGCGGGATGCGTTTTCGATCCCAACCGTGACGAGTCATTCACCGCGGTAAGGGGTGAGGGCAGCTTTCTCAACGGAGAACCCGCTCGCACCACCCGAGTGGACAGACTGGACAACGCCATACTGGCCACCGGATTTCCCTACCACAGAAAGGTGGAGGGCCTGGGGGTAAGCCTGGAGCCGCTGTGGTACTTTCTTGCTCACGTGGACGGCATAAGAAGGGGAGGCTCGGCCGCTCTAGATCTATGCTACGTCGCCTGTGGTCGGCTGGACGGCTTCTGGGAGGAGCACCTCCAGCCCTGGGACATGGCGGCCGGGGTGCTGATGGTCACGGAGGCGGGGGGGAAGGTATCCGACGTTGAAGGTGGCGGCTGGAACCTTGGCTCGAGAGGAGTAATAGCATCCGGCCCCATGCTGCACGACAAGATCGAAGCCGGCGTCGACCGGGATGTCGACACCGGCTTCCGTCCCTCCAACCGAGACTCTTAGAATCCCAGGTTCACGCCCAGGGTGTACGAATTTATCCCCCCCGAGCCGGCCTCGTCTCCCAGGGCCTGAGCTATCTTGTACTCCGCAAAAATGCTTATGGGCATCTTTGCGGGCTGGAACTTGGCCCCGAGTACGCCGTGCACTCCGGGATGAACGTGATCGTAGGGATCTATGTCGATCTCTCCGCCCGTCTGTTGGTTGACGAACTGTATTAACAAGTCGGCGTCGCTCACTATGAAGTGCGCTCCGCCTCCTCCGCCGATGTAGGGCTGCAGGGGAACCGTTCCCACCGGAACGTTGAGCTTCAGAGTCAGCCCCAGATCCAGGTCATGGAACTTCGCGGTGTAGTCCTCTATCAGCTGCCCCTGGGTGGGGTCTTCCCAACCCCATTCGTCCTCCAGGTATCCCAGAAGAGAGTCCAGGTCACCGCCCAGGTCTACCCCCTCTTCCTCCTCGATGTAGTTGAAGAGGTAGTCTTCCATGGTTATGTCCGATTCCGTGGAGGTGTAGGAGGCGCTGACCTCCACATCCACCAAACCCAACATGGGCATGACGAACTGACCTCCGAAGGATGGGTTGGAGGCCTCTCCCCCGGTACGCGGCTCGTTACCGTCGTAGTATCCGAACCTGCCGCCCAGTTGCGGGCCGGCGAGAACCGGGATCGCCGACAGCAGAAGCACGAACATTGAAATTCGTTTCATGTTTCTCCTTTCTTTGGTCAGGAACTACTCTGGGCCCGCCCGGCCCTGCAGTCAAGACGCGCCTTGCCGAGATGTCCACAAAACGGGCGGGGAAAAGGACCGCAGATTTTGCGATGGCAGAGCAATGCCCAGTTTTCGCAGCACTTGACTACCACCCAAGCGCGTGTACTTTATAGGGTGCATAAATGGCACTTCATTTGAAACCCACCAACGATTGGAGGTTGTGGTGAGAATTCTAGCTGTAGTTCTTCTGCTCGCCTCCAGCGCCGTGCTAGCGGACAGCCCTGGCGACTGGCAGTCCTTCTGGGGCTCGCCAGGCCAGGCAACCGATATGACGGTACTGGAAACCGATGCAGAGCATGTTGTCGTGCAGGTCAGCCTGCCCGGATTCTGGCTCTACGACTATCCGGCCGGGGGCCAGACCTGGCAGCGGCTCGAAGTTCCCGGCTGCGCCGCGCACGACCAAGTGGGCATGCCGGAGATGCCTTCCTTCAGGAAGCTCATCGCCATGCCGTTCGGCACCTCCCCGGTAATCACCGTGGAGAGCGTCGAGTACGTTCCCTACGAAGGGGTAGCCCTGATGCCCCGCCAGATTCCCGAGGTCGACATGGACCATGCTCCGTACGACTTCGTGATGAACAGCCAGTTCTACGAATCGGGTGGGCTGTTCCCCCGGGATTGGGCGAGCATCGATAACGATGGTGTCTGGTCGGGCCTTCATGTGGCGCGGCTCACCATCAACCCCTTCAAGTACGATCCGACCACCGAGCAGCTTCTGGTTGCCAGCAACGTGGTCGTAGAGGTAGAGTTCGAGGGATCTCCCGAGGTTCTCGCTTATCCCGCCAACCCGGGAATCTACCCCGCCTTCAAGGACAGGATCGTCAACTTCGAGACCTTTGCGCAGGCCGCCACACAGGACGGCCCCGACGATTCCGCCGAGTACCTCTTCCTGGTAAACTCGGGCAACATCGACGCGGTAGCGCCGTTGGCCGAAGAGCATAACCTCCTTGGTCTCAAGGGTAAGGTGATAACGCTCTCCAACCCGGCCAGCGTCGACGACATCAAGACGGCGATCTCCGATAACTACGAGACGGGCGTTACCCGTTTCGCGCTGATCGCCGGAGATCACGACCAGATGCCGTCGTACAGCTACAGCGGCTTCGTCGGCGACCTTTACTACTCCTGTCTTTCCGGCGGAGACCAATATCCGGAGATCTTCACGGGTCGTCTTACGGGTAGCTCCTCGCAGATAACTACGCAGGTCAACAAGATCATCGACGGCTACATCGAGTACAGCTTCTCCGACGAGAACACCACCGGTGTCACCCCGAGTGAGACCGTACTGGCGGCCCACGAGGAGCAGTATCCGGGCAAGTACACCGAGTGCTGCGACAGCATCGCGGCCTACCCCTATAGCCTGTGCGACATCACCTTCACCAAGGTGTACCCGCCCGAGGGTGGCACGGCTTCCGATGTCGAGAACGCCATCAACAACGAGGTAGGAACCGTCGGTTACCGTGGCCATGGCAGCCAGGGCGCCTGGTCCTGGAGCCCCGGCTGGTCCGCGAGCAACATCAACTCGCTGACCAACAGTTACATGGTTCCGGTCTACAACATCGCCTGCTACTGCGGGCAGTACCAGACCTCGAGCGAGTGCCTGGCGGAGAGCTGGGCGTGGCATGACCACGGCTGCAGCGGAAACCTTGCTGCGAACGATCCTTCTTACACCGTGGCCAACCACGATTACATGAAGAGGATCTACCGCGGCAGCTACGATGAGGGGATCTACCGGGTCGGCGAGGCAATCGTCTACGCGACCGAGTACATCCTGGACAACCACGGCTCCTACGGTCAAACGAACGCCCAGATGTACATCTGGTTCGGTGATCCGGGCATGGACATCTGGACCTTCGATACCGGCTCCGAGCCCGTTGCTCTCGCTGTCGATGCTCCCACCTGGGTGAGCAGCGGCACGCAGACCATCAACATTCACGTCGACGGCGACGGCTCGAACGAGGCTGATGTAACCGTCACCCTGACCGACGGCGTGGAGGGTCTCTCCAAGACCTGCACGGTATACGAGGAGGGCCTGACCAACAGCAGCGGTGACGTTAGCTTCACCGTAGACATCCCGAGTTCGTGCGACAGCCTGTACGTAGGCGCCTTCAAGCACGACTGCACGGTCGACTTCGCGGGCATAGACGTACAGGTGGGCGTATCCGACTTCGCCGAGGTCGTACCCAACTTCGGCCTCTGCGCGCCCAGTCCCAACCCGGTAACCGTCTCCGCGGCGGTCAGGTTCTCGCTGACCACCTCGGGTCACGTCGACCTCGCCGTGTATGACGTTACCGGCAGAAGAGTACAGAGCCTGGTCAACAACGATCTGGAGTCGGGTCAGCATACAGTGACCTGGCAGCCGACGGATCTGGCCAGCGGTGTGTACTTCCTGCGCCTGAGCACGTCCGAGGGTGTGCTCACGCATCAGGCAATGGTACTCCGCTAACCACTAATCAGGCCAAAGACAGGAAGGGCGGTGCTTCGGCACCGCCCTTTCT
>WJMA01000047.1 GCA_014728175.1 Candidatus Fermentibacterota bacterium | reverse complement strand
TGGCGCTCATTCTTTTGCCAGGACGTTGTCCAGGACCACCTTCATCTGGTCCACGTGGTAGGGCTTGGGCACTACGCCATCGAAACCGTAATCGGCGTAATTGGCCATGACCGGATTGTTGGAGTAACCGCTTGATACTACGGCCCGGGCCTTCGGGTCCATCTCTTTCAGCTGCCGGACGGTCTCCACTCCGCCCATGCCGCCGGGAACGGTCAGGTCCATCACGACCAGATCGAACCTGTTGCCCGAGTCTAGCGCCTCGCCGTACAATCGCAGCGCCTCCGCGCCGTCCAGGGCGCAGATCACGGAATGGCCCAGGAAGCTAAGCATCTCCTTCGCCACTTCCAGCACCATCTTCTGGTCGTCCATCACCAGTATCCGGGCCGAGCCCGCAGTCTCGGCGAGCCTTCCCCGCGCCCTCAGGGTTCTTTGACGGCTGACCGCCGGCAAGTACACGGAAAAGGCCGAGCCACTGCCCGGTGTCGATTCCACCTCCATGTGGCCACCATGCTGTCTGACAATGTTGTAGCTGCTGGCCAGACCCAGGCCGGAGCCGCCCTTCTTGGTCGTGAAGTAGGGGTCGAAAACCCGGTCCAGATGTTCCTCCGGGATTCCTCCACCCTTATCCCTTACCACGAACCTGACGTAGCGGCCGGGAGAGAGCGGCAGGTACAGAGCCTCTTCTTCCCCGGTATCCAAGCCGGCCTGTTCGGTTCGGGAGTCCTTTACGGACACGTTGGACGTCTCAACCTCCACCGTCCCGCCGTCGGGCATGGCCTGGATCGCGTTTAGAACCAGGCTGTTCACGACCTGGCTTATCTGGCCGGTATCGCATTCCACCAACTCCAGGTCCTCGTCTACTTCGAAGCTGCACTCCACGCTGGAGCCGGTGGTGGCGAAGGCGGCCGAGTCCCGGATCGTCTTCTCCAGAGAGACCTTTTTCTTGACCGGCGCCCCGCCCTGGGAGAAGGTGAGTAGCTGCTGGGTCAGGTCCTTCGTGCGATCCGTCGCCTTCCTTATCTCCTGCAGGAGCTTGCGAACGTCCTGACCCTGATCCAGCTTCAGCAGGGCCAGAGAAACGTTGCCCAGGATGGCGGTGAGGAGATTGTTGAAGTCGTGAGCTATCCCTCCGGCCAGCAATCCCACCGATTCCAGCTTGACCGCCTTCAGAAGCTCGTCCGTGGATCTCTTGCGCTCGGTGCTGTCCCGCATTATTCCCAGCACCCCCACGATCTCGCCCCCCGGATCCTTGACCGGGGTTTTCACCGCCTCAAAGAATCTGGTCGTGCCATCCTCCAATTCGATCTCGCCCTCGTGCCGGAGAGACCGGCCTTCGCCCAGAACCCGGCCGTCGATCTCGCTGTTGCTTTCGGCCATCCCTGCAGGAAGTACCTCGGAATCGGTTCGACCCACCACCTGGTCCCGGGAGCGTCCCACCAGCGCTTCGAACGACCCGTTCACCAGAATGTGCCTACCCCGGGAGTCCTTGAAGTACATGGCGTCGGGTACGGTCTCGATAAGGTTCGCCAGCATCTCCTCGGACCTCCACAGGGCTTTCTCGATCCTTTTGAGCTCGCCGTCCTCGACGTGGGAGAGAAAGCTCTCCGCCACCAGTCTTACCAGGCCCCCCTCGCCGGCCAGCTCGGAGCATATCCTCCCGATCTCTCCGCTGCTGTAGGAGTCCTTCTGCTCCAGACCGGAGGACTCTATCTTCTCCCTCAGCAGCCTGCGGGCGGCCCCGATTCCGGTGCTCTCGGCCAGGGCGGCCGCCAGCTCCTCCAAGCCTATTCTATCGTCGGCTTCGGGACCTATTCCTAGAAATTCCAGGTCCTTCACTTGCCGCCTTCCGATGGTATGAGGCACACGACCGTGGAAGCGTTGTGAAAACCGCTGTACTGGTAAGGCTCCATCCTGATCTCCCCGTAGGTCTCCCATCCCAGGATGGGTACTTCGGGCAGAAGTTGGCGATAGTTCTCCACGCATCTTGTGAACTCGTCGCCCAAAAGGGCCAGTCTGAGCCCGCATTCGAACACCAGAAGCCCCCCGAAGCTATCGTAGCCGGCGCTTTCGGCCGCCTCCACCGCCTGCCCCACGGCTCTTCGGGCCGCGGCCACCTGATCGTCCCGGTCGCTTCCGTCCATTATCCGAAAGACGGTACCCACGGGTATCTCGCAGGGAAACGAAAGCGAGCCGTCGGAACCGACTGACTTAGGGAAACGAACTTTGAACTCGCCCTCGCGGGCCTGGGGAAGACCCAGTTGGTAGTTCCCCAGTATCACCCTGGTAAGGCTGTCCTCGTCGTCGGGGTCCAATCCGATGGTGGCGGCAACCTTCCTGCCCCTCTCCTCAGTCAGGTCCTTCCAGACCCCCCACGCCGGCCGGTCGTCCACCTCCAGGACCACGTTCTCCCGGACATCCGTAACGGTCATCTCTTCGCTCAGGGGACGGTGCCCGTGACCGAGGCCGGTAAACAGCGGGAACTCGGATCCGATCATGCATAACGCCGCAGCGTTCTCCGACACCTCGTCTCCGGCGATAACCAACGAGGATTCGAACTTCAGATCGTCCGCCGCGCATCCTCCCACCAGTCTGACCTTCTTGCCGAAGACCTTTCCCAGCACGTGGGAGGCGAGAACGCAGATCTTCTCCCCGGAGTCGGTCATCCCGTCCAGAAGCAGAATCCCGGTGAGTTCTTCGTGATTGGCCATGCCCGCCGGAAGGTCTCTGGCCATCTTCCTTATCGCACCCTCCGGATCGGCCTTTACGTTCTCGGCGAAGGCCACCGCGAACTCCATCTCCTCCGACCGCAGCATGCCGATGGCCACACTTTTCGGCTCCACGCCCTCCCGGGTGAACTCGCCGGCCGCAGTGCATCCCAGCAGGGGAACGTCGGGCAGTTCCTCCCGAATGACCTTCAACGCCTTCTCGATATCCACGCTGCGCGAAAGGTGCAGAAGAACAAGGTGAGGCTCACCGGAGAACTTAGAGAGTGCGGAGGTCATGGCGGTCTTTGCCGCCTCCGCCGCGTATTCCCCGACTTCCATTGCAGTGGCGAGCTCGGTGGCCATCGTACCTCCTTCTATACGAACCTCAGGGCGACCCGGTCGGCGTTGGACGACAGAGTACCCGTATTCAGAAAGTATTCAATGAAGCGCCTCATGCCAAGAGAGGCGGAGATGCCTTGTAGATACGGTACTACCGCGGTCTCCCCACCGGCATCAGGTAGAGGGGCTTCTGATCCGAAGGCAGGCCCAGCAGCTCGGCGACTTCAGAATCCTCGAACGCCCCCACCGCTACGGTTCCCAGGCCCAGCGTCTCGCACTGGAGGTAGATGTTCTGGGAGGTATGCCCCACCTCCATGTGTACGTACCTTTTTCCTCTGGTGCCGTAAACGTCGGTCACCCTTTCGTACACGGCGGCCAAAACGATAACCGCCGCCGCCTCCCGGACGCATCCCTGTCCCAGGGCCGCCTCCGCCAGCTCGGTCAGGTCGGCTTCGCTCTCCCGGACCAGAGCGTGCTCCGAGGGAAGGTAGCGGTAGACCCCCGGAGGCAGGGAGTCGATGCTCGAAGCCACCACCAGTGTTTCCAGGGGGTACAGCGCTCCCGCGGAGGGCGATGCCCTGTAGCCCCGGGGAGAGGTTAGTCCCTGCGCGGCCCACAGCAGCTGGGAAAGCTCCTCCAGGGTTACGGTCTCTTCGGTGTAGGACCTCCGTGATCTACGGGCCTGCAGGGTCTCCTCCAGGGATACCGATCCTGCCGTGGTGGGCTGGGGAAGCCTAATCGTACTCCCAGCCGAGGCGTCACCGCAGCATAGGGACGAAAGCGCGGTCAAAAAGGCCATCGCATGTATCCTCATTTCTTCCCTTTCGTTGAAGGAATCGATTACGGGCGTCTTGCCGGGATGCATCCGCTAAGGTATAGCACAAGGCATGGAAACCGAAAGACCCGATCTACCTCCCGACAGCCCGGAGGCCCGTCTGGAGAAGGTGGTCCTTCTGGAGCTGCTTCTGCACCCGAAGATGCGCGAGGCGGATCTATACAAGATGCTCTACCAGGCCGTGCTGGGGCTCGATCATCTCGATCCGGGCACTCCCGGGTTCTCGACCGCTCTGAGGGAGGAGTGGTCCGCTCTCCCCCGGCGGCAGGAGCCGAGGCACCCGCTGCTTCAGCAGATCCACCCCGACGGCGGCACGGCCAGGCTTCATCTGGTCACCTGCAGGGACTGGGGCCTCAGGCTGGATCAGGTCGCCCGCCTGTTGGAGGAGCAACCACCCAGGCACGCCAAAACGGACGATCTGACCAATCTGCTCGGGCACTGCGCCGGCCTGGCCGGCAAGGGCAGGCTGCCGTTCGACCCCGATGCCATCCTGGAGCTGAAGGATTCCCGACCCCCACTCAAGCATACCCCGAGCTATGGTTTCTCCTCCTACAGGGTGGTGAACGATCCGAAGCTGGCCCGCAGAACGATCTCCGAATGGCTGGGGTGACCGTTTAAATGGGATTTATCATTCCCCCGTCCCCAGGAGGGTGACGGGCATGGAGCGGTTGGCCGCCCAACCCGGGTGACGGGGACTCACAGCTATGGCCCCGAAATGTACGGCGTGAGGGTATCCGTCGGCCTCGGCTCTGCAGGCCTCCTCCGGATGGGCTCCCACCTCCATAAGGTCGTAGATCCTGCGGGCGGACATCCTGCGGATTATCTCCTCCCCCACCCCGGTGGTGGCCACCGCTCCCGCCGGGCCGGCGTAAAGGCCGGCCCCGGGAATGGGGGTGTCTCCGACCCTGCCGGGCAGCATCAGAGTTATGCCTCCGGTGGAGTTGGCCGCGGCCATAAGGCCGGACTCGTCCACCGCCACCACGCCTATGGTGTCGCATTCCTCCAGGTACGCGGCGATCCCCGGATGGGCCTCCCGCTCGCCCCTTCTTACCTGGTCGAGCGCCTCCTCCAGGCGGGCCTTCCTGTGCTCGGTCAGGGGATCGTAGTACCCGAAACCCATCCTCCTGGCGAAGGAGAGAGCCCCCTCTCCGGCCAGAAGAATGTGGGGAGTGCGCTCCATGACCATCCGGGCCACCCGGATGGGGTTCTTGACCCCGGCCAGGGCGGCCACGGCTCCTATTCCTCCCTCGGAGGTCATGACGGAGGCCCCCATCTCACAGACGCCGTTCAATCTGGGCCGGGAGCCGGTGCCCGCGTTGTAGGCCGGATCGTCCTCCAGGATCACGGAGGCCTCCACCACCGCGTCCAGCGCCGATCCTCCTTCGGATAATATCGCCATCCCCTTCTCGGCGGCCCGGTCACAGCCCTGTATCCTGTCGGGGGGAGAGCCCACCCCGCCGTGAGTCAACACGAAGCCGCCCAACCGTCACCTCCCGGAATTGAGCCTGCAGCGGTTCGGTGAAGATACAACCGCCAGATACGTGGGCAAGCCCCGATCGTCCGGAGGGCCCGGGGCTTGTATGCCCCGAGGTTTCGAGTATGGTTTGAAGTGAAGATTCAAGACATAGCTCAGGAGGTCCGACATGCCGAAGTTCGTTCTGATGACCAAGCTCCGAACGAAGACCCTCAGCGACGCCAAGGACCGCAGGCAGACCGGCAAGGAATGGCTCAAGAAGGTCAAGAAGACCTGTCCGGACGTGAAATGGCTGGCACATTACGCGATCCTGGGTCCTTACGACTTCATGGACATATACGAGGCCCCGGACGTGAAGACGGCTCACAAGGTCAGCATGATCTCCCGTTCGGAGGGTGCCCTCACCGCGGAGAGCTGGCAGGCCCTGGACTACGAGAGCTACCTGAAGATCCTGGAGGAGGTCTGCGGCTAGACGTCGAAGGCGCGAAGGAAGGGTAATGGGCAAGGAGAGGATCTTCTCCACACTCAGCCCCGAGGAGGAGAAGGAGATACTGAAGCAGTGCAAGCTGCTTAATATACGCAAGGGTGAGACCCTGCTGAGGAAGGACGAGCCTTCCATCGCGCTCTACGCGGTCAAGAGCGGCAAGCTCCGCGTGGTGGACGAGGTTCCGGGAAAGAAGATGTACCTTTCCACAATCGGGCCCAACGAGCTGTTCGGCGAGATGTCCTTCCTGGACGAGCAACCGCGCTCGGCGACGGTTACCGCCATCGAGAAGGCCGAGCTCTACAGGATGACCAAGGAGAACCTGCTCCGGCTGCTGCTGGAAAAGCCCTCGCTAGCGGCTCGGATGCTACTATCAATAGGCATCATGCTGGTGGGCAGGCTCAGGAGGGCCGACTCCGCCCTGCTGTCGCTCAGCATATCCCCCCAGGCCACCGATAACCTGGGCGAGCTGATAGACGCGGTGAAGGGCAAGAAGAACGTCAAAACGAAGGACCTCTGAGCCCCTCTCAGCCTGCGGATACTCCCGGCAGCGGTTCCACCGGAGCGCTGAGCAGGAAATCCCCCCTCTCTATCCATGCCTTCAAGATCTCGGCCACCTCCCTGGCCCTTTGGTAGCTGGACAGGGGAACCGTCCTGACCTCCCTTCCCTCCAGCTCTATGGTACCCGACCTGAGCCGGGCGTAGCTGACGGTACCCAGGACTTCTCCACTGAGATCAGGGTAGCTCCGGGAGTAATCCACCACGGGAGCAACTATGTCCTCGTCGCTCACCCCGGTGGATTCGGCCACCTGCTCGTCCAGAACCGGAATCGGTATCCCCAGACCCAAGGCCATGGAAACGCCGTATCCGGGGATGGAAACCCCCCTTACGAAATCCGCGCTCATCGTCTTGAGGTCGCCGGTAACCGCCAGGGTACCCGCGCCTTCCACGGGAACGCCCTTGTCGCTCCTGCTTACCTCCGGGGAGTGTTGGGTACCGGGGAAGCTCACGTATCCCCTACCTCCCCCCAGGAAGATCCTGGTCCCTATCCCTATGGTCCTGTAAGCCGGATCGTTCAGCAGGGGTGAGAGTTGCCCGGCGCTGCAGTAGGCCGCGTTCTCCATCTCCGGGAGAAGCGTGCCCATGTACGTCCTTACCGGTGAGTCCGAGGAGGCATTGACCGCTACATTGTAGTTCTGGTAGCAGTTGCGGGGATTCATAAGGGTAGCGTTCCGCAGCTCGGCCAGGGTCAGCACCGCCTCGTGGTGTCTCAGGGGGTAACAGTCCGTCCCGTGACCCTCGGCCCTCAGAGCGATCTCCCTTCCCCGGAGTAGATCCTCTATCACGTGCCCGCCGCCGTAATCCGTCGTTCTGGAAGCACCGTTGCCCTCCCGCCGCGCAGTGGCTCCCAGGTACAGGTCCACCGCCGCTATTCCGCAGTAGGCGGGTACGCCGTTCAACCAGGCGCGGCTGAGGTTTATCCTGGGGCTGGTATGACCGATGTTGAGTAGAGCCCCGCTGGAGCACATGGGGCCGAAGGTTCCGGTGGTGACCACGTCGACTTTCTCCGCTGCTGCGCTGGCACCCTGCTCCCTTACCACCTCCGTCATCTCCTCGGCGGTCACCACCACCGCTTCTCCCCTGCCTATCTTTTCGTTTATCTGCTGTAGCGTCTTGGCCATCCTACTCACCCCCCGCTCTGGCGATGTACTCCTCTATGGTCTCGATGGCTCCGTAGTAGCATCCATCGATGCACAGGTCGCAGGCGATGCACTTGCCCAGGTCGAACCTCACCTCGAAGCTCTCCGGGTCTATGGAGAAGGCCCCGGAGGGACAGAGCCCGGCGCAGGCCCCGCAGTGCACGCACAGGTCGGGATCCCAGATGAAGTCGCTCTCGGGGATTATCACCTGCACCCCGCTGGTCCTCAGGTAGTCCAGAGCATCGCCCACCACCTGGTCCTCACCGCTGAATACCGCGAAAAGCCTTCCCTCCTCCTTCTGATCTATCCTGGCGTGCAGGATGTTGACCTCCACCGGAAAAGCCCTTAGCAACCGGGATATCATCGGGTCCCCCACCAGAGAGCGGGGGAAGCCCAGGATCGCGCTCTCCTGTCTCATACCGTCACCTCCCTGTTTCCGGACACCAGCTTTAGCTCGCCCCACAAACCCATTTTCGAGCCGCAGCAGGCGACCAGCCCCAGCAGCCCGGACGACCGCCTCTCTTCCTCCAAAACGGGCCCCACGTCACCAGGGCCCTTTATGCGGTTGGCGATGGCCGTAGCGGCAGCGTCGGCGTCGGCCGAGCATCTCGCGACGGCCGTTACCAGATCGGCGCAGCCCAGGGAGAGAGAAGGACCCACCACAGCGCTGGAGCTGCAGATTCCAACTACTTCCCGGGCGTCCACCTCCACCATAAGGGAGTGGGAAAAGGGAGAGTCCTCTCCCGGGTAAAGGCTGATGGATAGAGGCCGATCGCCGCGGGCGAACACGTCGCCGCCGTTCTCCACCACCACTGTGTCCGAGTACCGCAGAAGGAACCTGCCCACGCTCTCCGCCAGGGCCCCAGCTACGGCGGCCATAGGACCCATGTCCCAGCGGTCGGCGGCGATGAGCATCGACCTTACCACTTCCGGGGGATCGTCCCCCCAGGGCACCGGGCCCAACGAGGTAGCGAAGGTGGGGTTCTCCTCGGAGTACTCCTCCACCTCTCTCCGGGCCTTGGAGAGGGCCCTGATCGCCATCTCGCTTAGATCGTAATCCGCGGCCACCGACAGATCGCTCTGCCGGATTCGCACTCCGAACCGGACCAGACTCTCGTCGGTGGTCCAATCCCTGTAGAATCTGTCGCTGTACATGTTCTTCCTCCGCAAGCCGAAGTAACGCGGCAAATGCCCTGATCAGCTCTGTTTAATAAAAGGCCCCGCGGCGACCGGCCGCGGGGTGGCTGCGAAGGTTGTGGGGAGGGCCTACCCGCGGGCGCCTGCCGGGGGCGTCGGCATTATCATGTGATGTACGCTCCGCGGATACCGTCGTATCATCTTCCCCCAAGTTTGTCGAGTGCGGGAATATCTGGGTCGGTAGGTGGCGTGTCAACGCAGGCAGTCGCCAGTTCGAAGCATCTCTTGTAGAGGGCAGACCGAGTTTGGGCTCTACCTGATCAGAACCACCCTTCGCACCAGGTTCTGATCCTCCGCCCTAAGTCTCAGCAGGTACACTCCCGGTGCCAGGCCGGAGCCATCTAGCCGCGCCTCGTGGCTGCCGGCACCTACATGCCCGTCCAGCACCGTGTCGACCAGCCTGCCCGAAAGGTCGTACAGCTCCAGTCTGGCAGCGCAGCCCCGAGACAACTCGAAGCTGACCGAGCAGTAAGAGCAGAAGGGATTGGGACTGACCTGAAAGGCCGGATCTTCCGCCTCGGGCGACTCCTCACCGATCCCCGTCTCCGGAGCGTAACG
>WJMA01000046.1 GCA_014728175.1 Candidatus Fermentibacterota bacterium | reverse complement strand
GCTCACCGTGTATCTTCTCTTCTTCCCGAACTCCCCGAATCGATCAACCAGAGAAGCCCAAATGGCAGGATGCTGCCTCTTCAGCACGTCCCCGAAATCGAGTACAGTGAACTCATGTTTCTGGATCGACTTGATCGTGGACTCTATGGTGTCTTTGTCGAGAAGCGCCACTTCTCCGCCTTCCCCATTAACACCCGGCCGACGTCACTCGTGAGGGGCAAGTGAACGCTGCTTCCGGGCGGTTATCACTTACCGCTCTTCATTCAATTGCTGGCTTCGATTCTTTGTCTTCCACATCAGTTTTTACGGAATGCGCCGTTCGCATAAATAAACGTAGGGTAACACGACGTCTTCCAGTACGTCGAAATGACGGTAGAACCACACCGAAATGGGCCATCGCTTCGATGTGATCGGCGCTGCGAATGAGTCAATCTCATTTTGACCTAACGCCAAGGCTTAGCGGATTGCAATAGACTCCACCCCAGGCCGGCAGTAATTCCGATACAGCCGCTTGATGCTCGCCCTATCTTTCTCTTGATTCTCTGACGGCTGCAACTAGCTCATGTGTCCTGACGTCAACTTCAACTCCATCAATGTCCAAGGGAGATGCCTTCTTCTGGACTTCCATGAGCGAGAAGGTATCACCATTCCTTCTCCTGATAATGACCTCATCTTCTTTTGCCATGTCCAGTACTTCTGCCAGTCTCTTTCTTGCTTCAGAATAGGTAAAGACACGCATCTCAGTACTCCAATGCTTCTATGTTGTTCTTCTTCGCCGTTGTCTTGAGCTTCTTGTCGAGCGTCAGCAGAGGACATCTCCAATGCCTAGAGCATTCCAAGAAATAGGCATCGTAGGCATAGATCTTGTTTTCCCGAGCCAACTCCAGGGCCGATCTAATCTCTATCGGTTTCAGTTCTACTGGAATACCCATCAGAACGTCCCAGATCTTAAGGACATCGGCGGCGCAAATTCGTTTCCTGCGAAACAGAGAACCCAGAGCATTGCCTAGTTCATATGGAAGAACATCTGGAGCTATAAGGTCATGCCCATTGGTAATGTCTATCAAACGAACTTTCTCAGGTCCGTTTAGGGCTACGGCCAAAAACACGCTTGAGTCAGTTACTATTCTCATATGTACAATTGTACTCTTCTATTTCGATGCCGTCAAGCATAACGCCTCACATCACCGGCAGAAAAAAGCAGAGCGAGGAACGAGCGCGCTTTTTGGTGTCCGAATGCATGTGATTGATTTGCGACGGATTCACCGGAAACGTTCTTTTGAAGTTGGTGGAGTCCATATCGGACCTCATCGGTGGGTCGCTGTACCTGGAGATGCTCAGGCATTGGTCCACCCGGGCGGGATACCTTCTGATGAAGCCCGCCTTCAGCAAGCTGTGGAAGGTTCTGGACTCCGCGGAGTACGGAGGAGCTCCGCTGCTGGGGCTGAGGGGAGCGTCCATTATTGCTCACGGCAGCTCCAACGCGAAGGCTATAAGAAACTCCGTGCGCGCTGCGGCGGATTTCCAACGGAGCGGAGTGAACGACAGAATAAGGGAGAAACTGGCTGAGAAACCTACCGCTTGACCGAGTCTTTAGGGGTTAATGACACCTTCCCCCGGGGAGGAAGGCGTCTCTCTGACCCGGCGGTAAACGCTGTGACGGGAGAACTCGTGGGCAGAAAAGCGTATCTGGTAGGAACCGGCCACTGCGTGCCGGACCGTGTGCTTACCAACAAAGACCTGGAGCAGATAGTCGACACCAGCGACGAATGGATAACGACCCGTACCGGTATAAAGGAAAGACGGATAACGAACGACCAGACCTCCACCTCGGATCTGGCCATAGTCGCCGTGGAGGAGGCCCTGGAAATGGCCGGTTGGGGACCGAAGGACGTGGATTGCATGATCGTGGCCACGGTAACTCCCGACTACATCTTCCCGTCCACAGCGGCGATAGTGTCGGACAAGCTGGGAATGAACAACATTCCCGCCTACGATTTCGAGGCGGGTTGCTCGGGCTTCATCTACGGGCTGATCCAGGCGAAGTGCTTCATAGGATCCGGAATGCTGGACAGGGTGGTGGTGCTGGGAGCCGAGTGCCTTACCAAGATAACCAATTGGGAGGATCGAACCACGTGCGTGCTGTTCGGCGACGGCGCGGGTGCGGCGGCGATCGGCCCGGAGGGCCCAGGCGGCGAGCTGGGTGGCTGGCATTGGGGCAGCGACGGATCTCTGGGGGACCTTCTCGAGCTCCCGGCGGGAGGGTCGAGAAAACCGGCCTCCAAGGAGACGGTGAAGGCCAACGAGCACACCCTTCGCATGAAGGGCAACGAGACCTTCAAGTATGCTGTGCGAGCCATGAGAGACTCCTGCCTGAAGGCCCTGGATATGGACGGCACCCCTAAGTCCGAGGTGGATCTTCTGGTCCCCCATCAGGCCAACTACAGGATAATCGACGCCACCGCAAGGGCGTTGGAGCTTCGGCCCGAACAGGTTTACGTGAACATAGACAAGTACGGAAACACTTCGGCTGCGTCCATTCCCATGGCCCTGGACGAGGCGGTCAGGAAAGGAGAGGTTACTCCACCCAAGAACGTGGTCCTGGCCGCGTTCGGCGCCGGGCTTACCTGGGCCGGAATGCTGCTGAAGTGGAAAGAGGAGGAAGGGCTCTGATGAGCAGAGTAGCAGTTGTATCGGGAGCCGCAAGAGGAATCGGTCTTGCAATTTCTAAAGAGCTCCTGTCCGGCGGCTGGACCGTCGTCGGTTGTGACGTGAGCGAGGATGTGGATAAACTCACCGATACCCTGGGGGACGATTTCTCCCCCTTTCGTCTGGACGTGATCGACGAGGATGCGGTCCGCCGGATGGCCGAGGAGGTCTATCAGAATCTCGGTCCCGTGGAGGGGCTGGTGAACAACGCCGGCATAACCAGAGACAGCCTGCTCATGAGGATGGACCGAGACAACTGGCAGGCGGTCATAGACGTCAATCTTACCGGAACCTACGTGATGTCGAAGATATTCTCCCGCGGAATGATGCGACAGCGCAGCGGCTCGATAGTCAACGTGTCTTCCGTGGTGGGCTTCTCTGGAAGCTCCGGACAGGCCAACTACGCGGCCAGTAAGGCCGGGATCATAGGGTTCACCAAGTCGCTCTGCCACGAGCTTGGGGGGCGGGGCGTCCGGGTGAACGCCGTCGCTCCAGGCTTCGTAGAGACCGACATGACCAGCGGTCTCTCGGAGGAGGTCAGAGAAGGATACGCCCAGCGCATCCCCCTAAGGCGAATAGGAGCTCCCGAGGACGTGGCCCGGGTGGTGAGGTTTTTGCTTGGGGAAGAGTCGAGCTATATTTCCGGAGTCGTGATCCCGATAGATGGTGGAATGACTAGCTGAGAAAGGAACGAATATGTCCCTGGAGAACCGCGTATCCGAGATCATCGTAAACAAGCTGGGCGTTAAGCCTGAGGAAGTCAAGCCGGAAGCCGACTTCCAGACGGACCTGGGAGCCGACTCTTTGGATCTGGTTGAGCTGATGATGGACTTCGAGGACTCCTTCGGGCTGAAGATAACCGACGAAGAAGCCAGTGAGCTCAGAACCGTAGGTGATGTTATCGGGTTCCTCGAGAAAAAGGATCTAGAGGCCTAGACTCGAATCGCCTGTCCCGCACCGAGATGCCACGACCTCCCGCAGGTGGCTGAGCGCCTTTTTCTGCGGTTGGCTGATGAAACATCGTTGGTGCGCCAAAGAGAACCGGGAGCAGGAATACCAGTTAAATAGGGGACGGTTGTGGTGAATAAACGTATTGTACTTACCGGAATGGGAGCTTTCACCCCGATAGGCAAAACCGTTTTCGAATGCTGGGACAGTGCCGTTGCGGGAAGAAGTGGTATCCGGAGGATAACCCTCCTGGACCCCTCTCCCTTTTCCAGCAAGATCGCCGGAGAGGTGAAGGACTACGACCCGAGCGAGTATCTGGACAGAAGGCTGGTCAGAAGGACGGACCGCTTCACCCAGCTGGCTATAATAGCGGCCCGTGAGGCCTACGGTCAGTCGGGTCTGGCGGATTCCGGTATGGATCCCACCCGTTTAGGCACCATAATCGGCTCGGGAATCGGCGGGATAGAGACTCTGGAGAGGGACCACCGCACCGCTCTGGAAAGGGGGCCCGACAGGATAAGTCCCTTCTTCTGCCCCATGATGATAAGCAACATGGCGTGCGGAAGGGTGGCCATCGACCTCAACGCCAAGGGCATCAACTATGCAACCGTAACCGCCTGTGCCAGCAGCGGTCATGCCATCGCCACGGCGGTGGACGCTATAAGGCTGGGCCACGCCGACGCCATAATTGCCGGTGGAACCGAGGCACCCATCACCATGATGGGTCTGGGAGGGTTTTGTGCGATGAAGGCCCTCTCGACCAGGAACGACGACCCCCAGACTGCATCCCGCCCCTTCGATAAAGATCGTGACGGTTTCGTTATAGCGGAGGGAGCAGCCATGGTCGTACTGGAGGATTACGAGCACGCCAGGGAAAGGGGTGCCGATATAATGGCGGAGGTGAGCGCCTGCGGCATGACCTGCGACGCCCACCATATTACCGCCCCCGCGGAGGGAGCGGAGGGTTGCGCCAGGTCTATGATGCTGGCCGTAGAAAGAGCCGGACGGACCCTCGAGGACGTGGATTACATTAACGCCCACGGAACCTCCACCAGGCTCAACGACCCCTCCGAGACCGAGGCGATAAAAACGGCCCTGGGCGAGACCATGGCCTATGGGATACCCGTTTCCTCGACCAAATCGGTCACCGGACACCTTCTGGGTGCGGCGGGGGCGATGGAGCTCATCTTCACCGCTCTGGCCATCAAGGAAGGGATCGTACCTCCCACCGCGACTCTGCAGGAACCCGACGAGGAGTGCGATCTGGACTACGTCCAGGGTGAGGCCAGGGAAGCCGACTTGCAATTCGCTCTCAGCAACTCCCTGGGATTCGGCGGGCACAACGTAACCATAGCCGTCAGCCGAGTCTGAGGTTCGAGGGCGTCGATAGGGAAAACGAAGTGAGCTCGGAAGGCCGGCTCGAGCCACCTCTGCAGGAACTCGAGCAGAGGCTGGGGTATCGGTTCTGCAACCTCGGGCTTCTACGGTCGGCTGTCACTCATTCGTCGGCGGCCGCCTCACGGGGAGATGGATACGGAAGACTCGAGCTCCTGGGAGACTCCGTGCTAGATCTTCTGGTGGGCGAGTACCTGCTGGATGAACTTCCCGGCGCGGACCAGGGCCGGCTTACCATGATCAGATCGAGGATGGTGGGCGAATCCTTTCTAAGCCGGGTAGGCAGGAACATGGATCTTGCCAGGTACGTACGAACCGGTAAGAGCCTGGACCTTTCCGTCGAAGGCAGGGCCGTCGAATCAATCACGGCGGACGTGTTCGAGTCTCTGGTGGGAGCCGTTTACGTCGACGGGGGGCTGGAGGCAGCACGGGACCTGGTCCACCGGACCGTCGTAAGAGCTTTCCAAGAACTGGAAGACGCAATTCCCGGCTCCGGATGGGATTCGAAGTCCAGGCTGCAGCAACTTTGCCAGAGCAAGGTTCTGGGGCTACCCAGCTACGAGGTGGTATCCCGATCCGGTCCCGCCCATGATCCGGTGTTCTCGGTGCGGGTGGAGGTGGAGGGCACCATTCTGGGCCGGGGAAAGGGAAAGAGCAAGAAGGAAGCACAGAGCAGGGCGGCGTCGGACGCCCTGAAGAGGATCGAAAGGATGGAGCAGGGTGGATTACCAGCTTTCTGAGGATCACGAGGCGATAAGGGAGATATGCTCCGAGATAGCCGAGAGGTACGTGCTGCCCGTTCGCGAGGAGCTCGACCGCGAGAATCGGTTCCCCCGCGAGATCATGGGCAAGATGGCCGAGAGCGACCTGTTCACGATCTACGTTCCGGAGGAATACGGGGGAACGGATATGGGCGTTCTCGCACTGTGCATCGCGACCGAAGAGCTGAGCAAGACCTGCGGGGGCGTGGCCGTCTGTTACGCCGCCAACGCACTGGGAGCGCTACCCCTGATCCTGATGGGCACCGAGGAGCAGAAGAAGCGGTACCTTCCCTCCCTGGCCTCGGGTGAGAAGCTGGCCGCCTTCGCCCTGACCGAGCCGGACGCGGGCAGTGATGCCGCTGCGATAAAGACCCGGGCGGAGAAGGAAGGCGACGAGTACGTGATCAACGGCACCAAGCAGTGGATCACCAACGGCGGCGAGGCCGACGTATACACAGTGATAGCGATGACCGATCCCGGCAGGGGAACCAGGGGAACCTCGGCCTTCATAGTGGAGGATGGTACTCCGGGTTTCAGCTACGGCAAGAAGGAGGACAAGATGGGCATACGCGCCTCCTGCACCCGGGAGCTGATATTCGAGGACTGCCGCATCCCCGCCGGCAACCTGATAGGCAGGGAGGGGCTGGGCTTCGCGGTGGCCATGAAGACCCTGAATCATTCCCGTCCCGGGGTCGCCGCCCAGGCGGTGGGAATCGCTCAGGGAGCCCTGGACGAGGCTCTGGCCTACGCCGCGCAGAGGAAGCAGTTCGGCCAGCGGATCGATTCCTTCCAGGGCATGCAGTTCATGCTGGCGGATATGGCCACCAGGATCGAGGCGGCCCGGGCTTTGACCTACGCGGCCGCGCGGATGATCGACCAGGGTGCCAAGAGGTTCGAGAAGGAGGCCGCCATGGCCAAGGTCTTCGCCAGCGATACCGCCATGAGGGTAACCACCGACGCCGTACAGGTTCTGGGCGGCTACGGGTACATGCGGGAGTACCCCGTGGAGAAGATGATGCGCGATGCAAAGATAACCCAGATATACGAGGGCACTAACCAGATACAGCGCAGCATCATTGCCACCTCGTTGATCAGGGAATCCGCGTCCAGGAGGAAGTCCTAGGTATGCATTTCGTGGTGGCCGTAAAGCAGGTACCGGACACGGGCGAGGTCCGGATAGACGAGGAGAGGGGCACCCTGATAAGGGAGGGCGTGCCCTCCATCCTGAATCCCTTCGACGCATACGCCATCGAGGAAGCGCTCCAGTGGCGGGGCGAGATCGGGGGAAGGGTCACCGTCGTAAGTATGGGCCCTCCCCAGGCCGAGGAGGTGCTGCGGGAAGCCATATCCATGGGAGCCGACGACACGGTACTGCTTTCGGATCCGGCATTCGCCGGCGCCGACACATGGGCCACCAGCAACACGATAGCCAGGGCCGTGGAGAAAATGGGAGACGTGGACATGGTTCTGACGGGCAAGCAGGCCATCGACGGCGATACCGCCCAGACCGGCCCCGGCATAGCGGCCTCTCTGGATTGGCCACAGCTCACGTTCGTGGGTGAGGTCAGGGAGCTGGACGTAGATCGAGTGGTCGTCAGGCGGGAGACGGAGTCGGGGTTCGAGGTGATCGACTCGCCCCTGCCGGTAGTGCTGTCGGTGCTAAAGGATCTGAACACCCCCCGGCTGCCGTCACTGAGAGGGAAGATGAAGGCCAGGAAGGCGGAGATAACGGTCTGGGGGCTGGACGATCTGGCCCTGGAGGAGAGCGAGGCTGGATTGGAAGGCTCTCCCACCAGGGTGGTAAGGGTACAGACCCCTCCGCCCCGGGGCAAGCAGGCGAGGATCCACCGCGGGGAGCCCGAGGAGCTGGCCGTGATTCTGGCGGACATCCTGCTGGGAGAGGATGGCTCGCCGTGACTGCCGGAATCGAGATCCGGACCGAGGTATGCACCGGTTGTGGAGACTGCGTTCCGACATGCCCCTACGGAGCCCTGAGCCTGGAGAAGGGCGTAGCTGTGGTGGGCGAGGATTGCACCCTGTGCGGGGCCTGCGAGTCGGCCTGCCCGTTCGAGGCGATAATCATCAGACAGAAGTCTACGGTCAGGAAGGACGTCTCCAGCTACTCCGGCATCCTGGTCGTAGCCGAGCAGAGGGACGGACAGGTGGACAGCTCGACTCTGGAGCTTCTGGGTGAGGCCAGGCGGCTGTCGGAAGTTCTGGGCGACCGGGTGGACGTCCTCTTGGCGACCGCGGACTCCGGAGAATGGCCGCAGACGCTTATAGCCCGGGGTGCCGACAGGATCTTGCTGGCCGAGCACGAGTCGCTGGGGCACTACGGAACCGAGCCGGCGGCCTCGCTGCTGGAAAGGGTGATCGAGTCCGAGAGTCCCTCGGTGGTGTTGGCCGCCGCGACCACCACGGGCAGAGATCTCATGCCCCGGGTCGCCAAGCGGATCGATACCGGTCTTACCGCCGACTGCACCGGTTTGAGGATAGACCCGGAGACCGGGTTACTCATGCAGACCAGACCGGCCTTCGGAGGCAACATCATGGCCACCATCATCTGCGAGGGGACCAGGCCCCAGATGGCGACGGTAAGGCCCAAGGTGATGAAACCGATCCAGGCCGACGATTCCAGACGGGGCGAGGTGATAAGGCTCGATGTGAGCTCCGAAGAATTGGCCTCGAGGACGAGCATCGTCTCCTTCGAACCGCTGGAGGAAGGCACCATCGACATCACGGAGGCCGAGCGGATAGTCTCCGGAGGGAGAGGCCTTAAGGGTCCGGAGGGATTCTCCGTGCTGGAGGAGCTCGCCGAGCTGATCGGGGCCAGCGTAGGTGCCAGCAGGGCGGTTGTCGACGCCGGATGGATACCCTATCCCCACCAGGTCGGTCAGACCGGTAAGACGGTACAGCCCAAGATTTACATTGCCTGCGGTATCTCCGGAGCGGTTCAGCACAGGGTCGGAATGCAGTCTTCGGACCTGATAATCGCCATAAACAAGGACGAGTCCGCCCCTATCTTCGAGTTCTGCGACGAGGGTTTCGTCGCGGACCTCTTCGAGCTGGTCCCGGCCCTGGTCAAGGAGCTGAGACGCAGAGACAGCGACTAGGGGAGACGATTGACCTGACTGTTTGCCTGGACGGGCCAAAGATGGACCCTTCATGACCTCTCCGCTTCGCGAGATTATAGGCGTTCTCCACGTTCACACTACGGCTTCCGACGGATCGGCCACTGCCCGTACGGTGGCTCGGGAGGCGGCCAGGGCCGGTCTATGCTTCGTAGGTATAAACGACCACAGCAGCCTGGATGCCACCCGGCACGGCTGCAGGGGCTGGACGGACGGGGTGTTCGTCCTGCCGGGGGCCGAGATCAACGACGGGCGGAGAATGAACCACCTTCTGGTATACGGGCTGGAAGAGCTGCCCGACTCCAACGACACCCGGGAGCAGGTCGCCTGGGTCAGGGAAAGGGGAGGCTTGGCCATCCCTGCCCATCCCTTCGAGAGGGGAGCCTTTCTTCCCATGATGGGATCGTATCCCTGGACAGCTGGCCCCCTGGAAGGCCTTTCGGGGGTGGAGGTCTGGAACTACATGTCCCAGTGGAAGTCCGGCGCAAAGCTGTCGGACGTGTTTCGCAGATTGAGGCACCCGGACAGGTTCGTGAGCGGGCCCGACGGATCTGCCGTGGAGCTGTGGCTGAAGGTGGGCGGATGCGCGATAGGCACCCCGGACGCTCACGGCTTCCGCTACGGGCCGGGCCGGTGGGGCATGGAGGTTTTCCCCTACCGCATGTTGTTCGACCGCCTGCGCACCCATCTCCTCCTGGAAGAGGAGATATCCGATCGCTACGAGGTCGCTTCCGGGCAGATTATCCAAGCTCTGGGGAGGGGAAGGGTCTTCACCAGCAACCACCTTCTGGGCGATGCCCGTGGATTCAGGGCTGTCCGGAGGGGAGAAGACATTATAATTTCACTTCCGGAGAGCGGTTCGGTCGAGCTGGCCGGGCCCGCCCCGATGAACGCCGAACTCGGAGCCGGTCGCCACACTCTGCGACCGAAGCGGTTCGGACGGTACCTGGTAACCGTCAGGAAGGAAGGTCGAGCCTGGATATGTTGCGGCCTGCCCTAATAGTTCTCCTGCTGGTCCTGACAACCGCGGGCGCCACCCCACTGGACACGGTGTACGATTTCCTGTACGCGGTACGGTACGGAAACCTGGAGTCATCCCTGGACCTTCTCTCCGAGGACCTGGTCTCGCAGTTGGAGGCCAGCTGTGAGCAGCTCATCACTCTTGCCGAGACCGAGCCGCGTCTGGTCGAGAGAATGTTGACCGCGCTGGGGACGCCGCTGCGGCCCGCGCAGGTTGCCGCGATGGATCCCAGGGAGCTTTTGGCCGCGTTTCTGCAAAGGGTCCCCGACCTTCCGGAGAACCTGGTCGAGGAGGAGAACCTGGAGATGTCGGGAAGACGGGCCGAGGTTAGGCTTACCACCGTGTACGGGGCCCGAATCGACTTCGAGCTGGTCTGGGAGGAAGGTGCCTGGAGGATCACCTGGTCCTCGTTGCTGCGGGACCTGTTCGATTCGATTTGATCCGGGTATTGGTTTAACCGTCCGGTCTGTACATATATTGCTAGTTCCTTGAGTGCCCGGGGCGCCCTGACGGAGTTCCTCGCGTGCTTGAAAGATCACACTCAAGCCCTGGAGGGTATGTATGCGCAAGTTCTTGGCGGGGGCCGTTGCCATAAGCCTTCTCGTCGCATGCGGCGGCGGCGGAGGCGGAGGCCCCGAGGATGCCGTTACCGGCTTTTTCGATGCCCTGAAGGCGGGCGACATCGATAAGGTCATGGAGTACGTTCCCGAGGCCGAGAGAGAAGAGGTGACCGACGAAGACAGGGAAGCTTTCCAGATGATTGCGGGAATGATGTCGGAGATAGAGTACACCATCGTCGGCTCCGAGGTCGAAGGCGATCAGGCCACGGTAACGGTCGAGATCACCTTCATGGGCGAGACCGAGGAGCAGGAGGTACACCTCAAGAAGGAGAGCGGCGGCTGGGTGATCTCCGAAGGTGCCGGGGGCGCATTCGGAGGAATGTAACCTCCGCAGGAATCTAGCTGACTGGTTGCGCCTCGGACCGTCCGGGGCGCGGCTGCATGTTAGGAAACATCCGATTCCTCGGCCACCAGCAGCTGCCGGATGTCGCTCATGTCGGCAATGTTCCTTCTTATCTGGGGCGAGCCGATCCTGGAGAGCATCTCCTCCACCCGGCTTCGTCCCTCCTTGAGGACCCGACGACCCTCCTCGCGGGCACCGCTTCTTTGCAGGGCCGTGACCAGGCCGACATACCTTCTGGCAACCACGTGCTCCAGCAGCCCCTCGGTATCCTCAATGCTCCGCCGGAAACGCTCGACGGCTCTTTGCACCGAGTCATCGGATCCTCCGTGAAGGTAGAGCAGGCCCTCCACGTAGGCGTACTCGGACCTCTGCTTTACGGTCAAAGCGCTTCTTTCCACCAATTCGAGCTGATCGACCGCTTCTCCGGGCCGCTCCAACCTTACCAGAACCAGCGAGAGGAGTAGCCGGGACTCCGCCTCCAGTCCCTTGCTGCCCAGCTCGGAGAAGGTCTCCGTGGCTTCCTGCAGGAACTGTTGGGAGCGATCGAAGCTGCCCTCCTGCAGGTAGAGCATTCCCAGGCCCAGGTTACCGTAGCCCATGCCCAACCGGTTATCTATCTTCTCGCTCAATGACAGATATCTCGCGTAGTACTCCCGGGC
>WJMA01000045.1 GCA_014728175.1 Candidatus Fermentibacterota bacterium | reverse complement strand
GTCTGCATGGGTTGGCGGTGATTTGTCAATATGCGATTCGAATACGACACCTTCATTTGCATACTTTTGAATTACAGCGACGCTCCTAACCTTTTTAACCTCTTAACCCAAGAATGTGTTATAAATGGAAATACTTTTCAAAAGCCGATTCTATATTCCATAAATCAGCTGACACTTAGCAGTGTTTTGAGTTTTCGAAAAACGTCCCGGGTGGCTCAGGCTCTGACGTCTACGCTTTCCGCCATGTCCGAGATGTCCTCGGCCACCTCCAAGAGGTACTCCCGGGGATAGGCGGCTATGCCCTGGTACTCCGGAGATAGGGTCTTGGCGGAGCGAAAGCCCTGCAGGACGTACTTCTTTACCGGGCCCGTCTCCCGGAGAATATCGCGAACCCCCGGGCCGTCTACTATTCCCGGGACCATCGTGGTGCGGAACTCGTAGGCGTCGAGCTCCTTCACCATGCGTACGCAGTCCAGGACGTCGTCGAACCCGGCCTGGCTCCCCGTGGCCCTGGGGTACCCCTCGGGAGAGGCCTTGAGGTCCAGGGCCACGTAATCCACGTCTTCGATCACCGCGGCCAGCTGGTCCGGGAGAGTGCCGTTGGTATCCACTTTCACCAGCAGATCGATTTCCGTCCTCACCGCTTCTACGAATCTCTTCAGTCCCGGATTAAGCAGAGGCTCCCCACCGGTAAGGCATACCGCCTCCACGAAGCCGTCGCGGATCTTCAGCCTTTCCAACACGGATTGCTCGGACAGGGCGTACTGCTCGGCGAGAAGATCGGGCTTGACCAGCTCGGGATTCTGGCAGAAGGGGCAGTACAGATTGCAGCCGCCGAAGAAGACCACCGAGCAAATCTTCTCCGGGTAGTCTATGAGGCTGGTTCCCTCGAAAGCGCTTATCACTCCTCACGCCTCGAGAGGTGATCGATGTCTACGTACTTCCTTTGGGTGAACTCCTCCTGCTTGCCCTTGTTCCAGTCCTGCACCGGGCGGTAGTAGCCCACTACCCTGGAGTAAACCTCGGTCCTGACGGCCTTGATCGTTTCGGTTCCCTTTTGGTCTTCGACTTGATCAGACATCTCAGAGCTCAACCTTTCCGACCTGCACGAACAGCTTGCCCTGCCTGGAGTCGTTCTTCACCGTCCTGTAGCTTCCCTCCGGGAGATTCTCCGTGCTGTACTCCACTATATCGCCGAACTTCTCGATCTCCTCGTCGGTATGCGGATACGGACAGACGAAATGCTCCCCGGGAACGTACCCGTGCACGGGGCAGATTGAGAAGGTGGGAGTCAGGCTGAAGTAGGGCAGCCGGTAATGCTCTACTATGCTTCGTGCCAACTTGCGGACCATTCTCCAGTCGGTTATGGCCTCGCCCAGGTAGATATGTACTACCGTGCCGCCGGTGAACTTCTGCTGCAGCTCGTCCTGGTGCCGAAGCAGCCCGAAAACGTCCATTCGCTGGTTCACCGGTAGGTGTACCGAGTTGGTGTAGTAGGGATTCGATAACCCCATGGCGTAGCAGTCCGGGAAGCGCTCCCGGTCCCTCTTGGCCAACCGGTAGGAGGCTCCCTCCGCGGGGGACGCCTCCAGGTTGTAAAGATGGCTGGTCTCGTTCTGGAACTCGGAGAGACGCTCCCGCATGAAATCGAGCACCTTCAGGGACCACGCCTTGCCCTCGGCGGTTTCAATGCCCTGGCCCAGGAAGTTGTGACAGGCCTCGTTCATCCCGATCATGCCTACCGTAGAGAAATGGTTGGCCCAGTACGAGCCCTGCTCGGCGCGTACGTTCCTCAGGTAGTAGCGGGTGTAGGGGTAAAGGCCCTTCTCAGTCAACTCCTCGATCACCTCACGTTTGAGCTCCAGCGATTCCCTGGCGGCCTCCATCACCCCACCCAGGCGGCTGTAGAACTCTTCCTCCGTGCTGGCGAGGTATCCGATCCGCGGGAGGTTTACGGTGACCACTCCGATGGAGCCGGTCAGGGGGTTGGAGCCGAACAGACCCCCGCCCCTTTTGCGCAGCTCGCGGTTGTCCAGACGCAACCTGCAGCACATGCTCCGGGCGTCGTCGGGGCTCATATCGGAGTTCACGAAGTTGCTGAAGTAGGGAATACCGTACTTGCCGGTCATCTCCCAGAGCGGACGGAGCTCGTCGGTCTCCCAGTCGAAATCGCTGGTCAGATTGTAGGTGGGTATGGGAAAGGTGAATATCCTCCCCTTCTCATCCCCCTCCATCATCAGCTCGGCGAACGCGGCGTTGAACGTGTTCATCTCGCTCTGGAAATCGGAGTAGGTCAGGTCCTTCTCCTCGCCCGCCACCACCACCTTGTCGCCGGCAAGGGTGGAGGGCACCTTCAGATCGAGGGTGATGTTGGTGAAGGGGGTCTGGAAGCCCACCCTGGTGGGAATGTTGATGTTGAACAGGAACTCCTGCAGGCACTGCTTGACCTGCCCATAGCTCAGGCCGTCGTAACGGATGAACGGAGCCAGAAGGGTATCGAAGTTGGAGAACGCCTGGGCTCCGGCCGCCTCGCCCTGCAGGGTGTAGAAGAAGTTAACTACCTGTCCCAGGGCCGACCTGAGATGGCCGGGCGGAGCCGACTCGATCTTCCCCCGGGCCCCCCGGAAACCTTGCCGGAGAAGCTCGGTAAGGTCCCAGCCCACGCAGTAGGGGCCCAGTATGCCCAGGTCGTGCAGGTGCATGTCGCCGTTGTCGTGGCGCTCCTTTATGGCCGGAGTGTAGATCTTGCTTAGCCAATACCGCGCAGTTATGGAGGACGAGAGGTAGAAGTTCAGGCCCTGCAGGGAGTAGTTCATGTTGGAGTTCTCGTTCACCCTCCAGTCGTCCTTGCCTATGTAGTCCCCCACCAGCTGGTCGATTCCACTGAAGATCCTGTCGACCTCTCTGGCCTCGTTGCGCTTCTCACGGTAGAGGATGAAGGATCTGGCTGCGGCGGTAAGCCCGCGTAGAACCAGGGTTTCCTCTATGAAGTCCTGGATCTGCTCCACCGTGGGAATAGTGCCCTGCTTGAAGAAGTTCATGTACAGGGCGGCCTCGACCTGATTGGCTATGTCCTGGGCGCTCTCGTCGCTGTCGCTGGCGCGAAGGGCGTTCTCGATGGCCAGCTGAACATTCCTCTTCCGGTAAGGAGATACCTTTCCGCTCCTCTTTCTGATCAACCAGTCCATGTAAGCTCCAGGGGAAGGCAGTAATAGTAAAGGGTCAAAATTGCGTTAAAATGCATAGACTGAAATCCCCGAGGGCAAACCGAAGCAATTTTCCATGTGCTCGAAAAACAAAACGGGAGGTCGAGTCAGGCCCCTCCATACATCTTCGATCATACGCCCTGAGAATACGGGGTCAAGCCTCAAAACACAACATGTGGTAGCCAAGATTGCGAAATTGTATCAATATGTAGCATAGTCGTGTGCTGGTTCTTCGGCCTTACGTAATAGGTGTCCGCCAGTGGTAATACCGGGGAGCGGGGAGACACGGGATCGGCGGTTCGCTATCTTCCGGCGATCGGAAAGGTTGTATTTTCTGACCTCGTAAGTAGAATAAAAGGCATATGAGACTCCTGCGGTCCCTTCGCGGTGACGGTACCCGCAAGGCGGTTCTGCTGGCTCTGGCCGCCGTGGCCATGTGGTCGACGGCGGCCTCGGCCTTCAAGCTGTCCCTGCGCTACCAGTCTCCGTACATGCTTCTCCAGCTTTCTTCCCTGATCTCTCTGGCGGTCCTGGGAGCTATGGGACGGCTGGGAGGTCGATGGAATCTGCCCCTGTCGCCGGTAAGACTGGGGGAAGCGGCGGTGAGGGGCGCCTTGAATCCCTTCCTCTACTACCTGGTTCTCCTGGAGGCGTACGACAGGCTGCCGGCGCAGGTGGCTATGGTGATCAACTACCTGTGGCCGGTCACCCTGGTGCTCCTGTCCATACCGCTTCTGGGCCAGCGCATACTGGGAAGGCAGATAGCGGCCGTCCTGGTGAGTTTCGGGGGGGTGGTGGTATTGGCGGCGGGAAGGGGCTCGGGCAGTTTGAGCGCCGATCTGGGGCCCGTACTGCTGGCGTTGGCCAGCACGGTGATATGGTCGATGTACTGGATACTGAACATGAGGCAGGAGGGGGACGATACCCGAAAGCTGATGCTCAACTTCCTGTTCGGGTCGATCTATCTTCTGGCCTACGGATTGGTTACCGGGAAGATCGAGTTGCCTCCGATGGAGGGCCTTCTGGGCTCGGCGTACGTGGGGCTCTTCGAGATGAGCCTGACCTACGTGGTTTGGCTGAAGGCCCTCTCCCTGGCCAGGGACACCGCCCAGGTCGGCAACCTGATATATCTCACGCCGTTTCTGTCTCTGGGGGTAATCGCCCTGGCGGTGGGGGAGAGGATATCACCGACCACACTCGTCGGGTTGGCTCTGGTAATTGGCGGTGTTGCTTTACAGAAGGCGGTCGGCTCTTCCCGCGGGGCAGAGCCCGGAGACTCTGGGGATTGGCCCGGGCCACGGGGAGGGGTACGTTAGGTAAGACGCTACGAAAGGCAACTGACGGGAAGGTCGGTCATGCTCTGCACCTCGATACTGGTTTTTCTGTTTCTCGCGACGGACGGCGAGGTTCATGAGATAACGCTCACCTGCGTTCCTACCGTAGGATTCTACGTGGCATCCGCCTGTCCCTCGGGTGACGGCGGATTGGCGGTCTGTGGCGTTACCCATCAGGGGGTGGACTACCTCAACGACGCGATGGCCTCCGTGATTACTCCCCGGGGGTCACTGGACTGGGACCGGACCTTCTCCGGCGTGAACTCCGGATGGTTCAACTCCGTCTCAACGACCACGGACGGCGGGCTGCTCCTGGCAGGAGCCACCGATTACAGCCCGATCGACGAGGGGGACTCCTGGGTAGTCAAGGTGGGCCCGGCCGGATTCGTGGACTGGGAGTATCACCGCGAGGGCGACGAGGGACCTTCCGAGGCGGTGTGGGCGTACCAGCGCGAATCCGGGGAGTACATGGCGGCCGGGTACACGGAGTCCGTAGACGGAGCCGAGGTACACTCCTGGTTGGCCCGTCTGAACCGTCGGGGGGAGATGGAGAGCTTCCAGGAGATTCCCTGGAGCGGCTTCAAGGCTTACGACGGCTCGCCCGGTCCGGGTGGAACTTACGTTCTGGCCGGTGAGAGAATGGGCATTGGCGCCGTTTGTGCCCTGGACGCCGAGTACGGGGACATCGAATGGAGCGACACATTCGGCCGGACTAGCAGCTTCAACCGGGTTATACTGACCGCTGACGAGCACGTTGTAGCCGCCGGGGCCTTGCCCGACAGGTCCGGAGACGCGGCTCCCCTGCTGTGCAGCTATTATCCCGGAGGGGCCAGGGGATGGACCTCCGACCTGGAGGGGTACGGAGCCAGAGGGACGGTAGCCGGGATCACGGAGTTCCCAGCCCAGGGCTTCGTGGTAGTCCTCAGCTCCGCCTACGAGGAAGTGGTACTTTGCGATGCGGGAGGTAGCTTCGTGCGCTTTTTCCCGGTAGCGTGGGGACCTTCGGCAGCGGTAAGGCTGGAGGGCAACAGGATGGCCCTGGTGGGCGGAGGCTCGGGAAAGATGTACGTGGCCTTCTACGACGACCCTTTTGCCGAGGAGCTCTAGCGGTCGAGGCTCAGACCAGATCCAGGAGCTTGCGTCCCAGGAATATCTTCACCAGAGCCAGCAGACCTACCGATCCTATCACCACCAGAATCGCCGCCGGGTCCCACTCGTTGAGCACGAAGGCCAGCGCCACTCCCGAGGCGGGAGGATGCTCGGTGTC
Organism: Candidatus Fermentibacterota bacterium; assembly: GCA_014728175.1. Lineage (GTDB taxonomy): Bacteria > Fermentibacterota > Fermentibacteria > Fermentibacterales > JCC-6 > WJMA01. The sequence continues at coordinate 19,192 of WJMA01000045.1, read as the reverse complement.
CGTGAGGGTCATGACCAGTATGGAGAGACCCACCGACAGTGCCCCGGCAACGGCGTGCAAGACGGTCCATTCCTCCGGTTGTCCCAGATGGCTGCAGAAAACCGTGTGGATCAGGATGCCCGCCGCAGCCCCCACCAAGTATCCTCCCAGAAGGGCCCGAGGAGTGGCGGAGTGGGACCGAGGTGCGGCGAAGACTATGAAGGTGCTGGCTCCCAGGGAGGCTATTATGGCCGTCTGCTGGAAAACATCCAGAATCAAGAGCACCGAGAATATCAGAAGCGCGGCGAGCAGGCTCTGGAATACGTACTGGAAAACGTGGTGCTTCAGCTTGCGGTCTAATATTCTGGGCATGCTACTCCCTACCCCTGGCCCCGGCAATGGACAGGAAGGCCCTTTCCCAGTCCAGCCATCGGGCGGCTACCTCGGCCAGATCGTCCGTGCTCATCTCGCTGACGGCGGTAAGGCTCCTCAGATCGCGGTCCAGGGGCAGGCCCCTTGCCGCCGAGGACAGCAGGTAACCCGCGACAGATGCGTAGTCGGTATGATCCAGGGCATGATTGCCCATGGCATGCGCTTTGGCCAGCCGCAGCTCTTTGCCCCGGGGCGGGTTCTGGACCATGTTGTCTATCTCGTCGAGCAGTAGGTCCTCGGCGATGCCGGCCAATCCCCCTTCGGTCGATGCGTAGCCGATCAACCGTCCGTACTCCGTACCCGCGATGTACTGGCTGCCCACCGTGTACGTCAGGCCGCTGCCCTCCCGCAGGGATTGTCCGAGACGGGAACCGATCCCGTCTCCCAGCAGCCAGTTCAGGATACGGAACGGATAATGGTCCTTCGACCCCACGGAGGGAGCGGCCAGCCCCACCAGAATAGCCGTCTGCTTCTTGCCCAGCATGGTTACCGCCGCCCTCTCCCCTTTGACGCGAATCCTTCCGTGGTCCGGTTCGGGCAAGCCCGTGTCGGGATCGGTCCAGTCGTGGAAATGGTCTTCCAACATGTCCAGGATTCGGGGAGCCTCCACGTCACCCACCACGACCAGAACCGTATTGGAGGGTCTGCAGCACGATCGATGGAAGCTTCGTACGTGATCAGGCTCCATTCTGCCCAGGGTGAGGGTGGTCGGAACCCTCGCGGCGTACTCCGGCTCCAGCATGAGAGTGGCCAGGTTGTCCACCGCCACCCCGAAGGGTGACTCGTGGCGCTGGGCAAGCTCCGCCTTCTTCTCACTCCTCACCTTCTCGAAGTCATCCTTGTCCAGGGACGGCCTGCGCAGAAGGTCGGATATTACGGACAGAGCCTCGTCCAGGTGCTCTGGCCGAACCGCTGCCGACCCCCTGGCGTACTCCCTGCCGGCGCTCAGACTGAGCCTTCCTCCGTAACGCTCCAGTCGGGAGATGAACTCCAGGTAGCTCTGTCCGTCCGTCCCCCGAAGCATACACTCGGTGGTCACAGACGACAGGCCGGCCAGCTCCTCGGACTCCCTGACCGCGGCGATGCCCGTGGCCAGACCCACCGCCACCACTGGAAAGGCGTGCCTCTCCACGGCCAATGCGAGCAATCCGTTGTCCATTCGCCTGGTCAGCACGTTCCTGGAGAGGGAATCCTGGGGAACGGCGGTTAGGTAGTCCGGAATGTCCAGGTCCTGGAAGTCGATCACCGGAGGAGGCTGTATGTCCGGGGTCTCCGAGGACGTCACGGGAGGAGAGGGGGCCCCGGCGGATATCGTTTTCTGCGCGCTCAGGTGGACCAGTGTGCACCGGTTCCTGCGCAGGTACCGTCTGGCGGCCGCCAGAAGAAGCTCGGGGGTGCAGCTGTGGACTCCCTTCCGCAGCTCGTTCGTGTAGTAGGGATCGTCGAACATGGTCGCGCCGGCCGAAAGGACCATCGCCCTTCCGGCGGGGGTGGACTGGGAAAAGGCCCACTCCGTCTCGAACCTGGCCTTGAGGTTCTCAACCATGACGGTCTCCAGGGCCTCGCTGGTGATGCTTTCTATCTCTTGCCAGGTGCGTATCTCCACCTCCTCGGGGTCCACGTCAGGGCTCACCGTTACCTGGATCGTGAGCAATCCATCGTCGATTCCCTGGGAGGTTCCGGCGGCCACGTCCAACGCCAGCCCCGGATGCTGCAAACTCACCTGGAGCGCGCCCATCCTCCCCCAGTCCAGATGGTCGGTTAACATCCCCAGCAGTACGTTGTCCCTGTGCTTACCGGGGGGGACTTTGAAGGCCATGGCAAAGCGGTCGAGATTAGAAGGATGAGAAAAGGTGAAACGCCTCAATTCCCCCTGTGGCGGCTCGGGGCGAGGTTCGTCGCGGATCTCCGGCGGTGAGGGTTTCAGGGGGCCGAAAGTCCTCCCGATCACCTCCCGTATCTCGGCATCGTCGAAGCCCCCGACCACCGTCAGGACGCAGTTATCCGGGCGGTAGAACTCCCCGTAGAACGAACGGGCCTTCTCCATCGTGAACCCGGATATGTCGATTTCCGAGCCCACGATCGGGTTTCGGTAGGGATGGATTGTAAAAGCCTTCTCGTACAGCTTCTGGTTCAAGGCGCTGGCCGGGTCGTCGACCAGGCTCATGCTCCGCTCCTCGGTCACCACCTGCCGCTCCCGCCGAACCTCCTCCTCGTCGAAGTTGCAGTTGAGCATCCGGTCCGCTTCCAGATCCAGGACGTCGGCGACGCCCCGGATGGGAACTACGGAGAAGTAGGCCGTCATGTCTCTGGAGGTGAAGGCGTTGGCCACTCCACCGGCTCTCTCTACAACCTGCCAGTACCTGTTCGTGCTTACTCTGGGGGTGCCTTTGAACATCATGTGCTCGCAGAAGTGGCTCAGTCCTCTTTCCCCCGGTCTCTCCGATCGGGAACCCACCCGATAGGAGACCACCACCGCGGCGGCTGGACACTGGGGCAGGAACTGGAGAACGACGTTCAGGCCGTTATCGAAAGTCAGAGTCTGGGCGCGGGGGTTGGTCATATCTGTCTAGGGGCCCAGGGGCTGGAGGTTCTCGTCGACTCCTCCGGCCACGGACACGAACCAGCCCCGGGGAGTGAGGTACCTCTCTGCGACCGCCCTAACCTCGGAGGGCCGCAGCCGCAGAATTCTCTGCAGCCTTATCAGGTCGTAATCCAGGGGACGACCCGTGAGCAGTTTGTTGAGCAGGTAGTCCGAGAGGCTGGAGTAGGTCATGTTGTCCGTCGCGTGACGTCCCACCTGGCTGGACTTGACCAGGTTCAGCTCCACCTCCAGGACCTCCTCCCGGGTCATCCTGCCGATCTCCTGCAACACGGACTCCATGGCCCGCGGGACGTAATCAACCCTTGTTGAAAGGTAGGCCTGGTAATAGCCCTCGGTCCGCAGGCTCATTGGGTAGCTTCCCACCACGTACGCCAATCCCTGGTCGTCCCTGACGTAGTGGCCCAGCCTGGAGCCTATTCCCGACCCCAGTATGGAGTTCATCACGGAGAAAGCTTCGTAGTCGTTGCTCTCGTAACCGGGGCAGTCGGTACCTATGAGCAGCGCGGCCTGGACCCGGCCCGACATGGTGTGAACCAGGGTGTCTCCCGTCAGGGGGGAGAGACCGGGGTAGCGGGGAGGGGGAAGCTCGCACTTGGGATTCTGCCAATCTCCGAATGCCTCTTCGGCGAAGAGGAACACCGTGTCGGGATCGACGTCGCCCACCACCACCAGGTAGGAGCCTTCCGGACGAACGCACCTCTGGTAGAAGGTGAAGGCATCGGTTACCTCGATCCTTCCCAGGGTTTCCTCGGTGGACACGCGGGCCATCTCCGGGCGGGAAGCAATGATCCGTGACAGGTTCACGAAGGCCATGGAGAAGGCGCTTTCCCTCCGCCTGGCCACGTCCGCCATCGCCTCCTCGATCACCCTCCGGAAGTCCTCCTCCCGAAAGGCCGGTTCTTGCAGCAGGTCGGCGGCGGTCAGCAGGGCTACGTCCAGGTCCTCGGACAGAAGGCGGACCGAGCCGTAGGAGTACTCGTTGCCGGTACTGAAGCTAAGGCTGCCTCCCTCCGACTCCAGTCTCCGGTGGAACTCGCCATAGCTCAGCTCCCGGGTTCCCCTCATCATGGTCTCGGTGATAACTCCGGCCAGACCGGCCAGCTCCGGGGGCTCTCTGAGGCTGGACATGGGGACGGCGAACCTTACGGAAACTACGGGGAAGGTATGGTCTTCCAGGACGTAAACCTGTAGCCCGTTCTCCAGGGTATCGCTTGCCACTCCCTCCGAAACGGACGTCCGGGGGGGCGTCAGGAGATCCGGAGGTATCTCCAGACCCTCGTAGTCGATGGAGGTGGGCTCTTGAATGTCGGTGGGAAGTTCCTCCCGCTCCCTGGTGCCGGAAGGTGCTCCTCCCTCCGGCTCGAGCACGACGACGGTTACGGCGCAGGGGCGGAAATAGCGGCCGGCCACCTCCCTGATGTGGGACGCGGTTACGGTGTCCAGAGCCGCCACGTTCTTCTCGCTCTTGAGGGGGTCGTCGAACATCGCGGTGTTCATGGCCATCATCAACGCCTTGTAAAGGGGGCTGGACCGGGACAGGACCATCGAGGCCCTGGTCCGGTTGCGGAGCTCGTCCACCACCGCCGGTGAAAGCTCGGTCTTGCGTAGTTCTTCCAGCTCCTCCATTATCCGTCGCTCCACCTCTTCGGGATTGCCTTCCCTGTCCAGAACAGCGGAGATAACGAATAGACCGGGATCTATCCCCCCATCGTTGTGGGCCCAGGCGGAGGTGGCCAGACCGGTCCGGACCAGCTCCTGCTCCAACCAGCTCGACCTTCCGCCGGATAGGTAGGTGGAGATCATGCTGAGAACCGGCGTGTCGGGATGGCTTCCCGGGGGGGTATGGAACGCGACCGCTACCCGGGGAAGGTTGGATCTGTGGGTGATCTTCACCCTCCTGGGAGCGGTCTGGGGAGGCTCGGTGACGCCGGGCTCGGGAGGCTTTCCCCCGGTCTCTATGTCCCCGAAGTAATCCTCGACCTCCGCCAGTACCTCCTCGGTTTCGAAGTCGCCCACCAGGGCCAGCACCGCGTTGGACGGGTCGTAGTAAGTGTCGTAGTAGCATCTGGCCTTACGGTAGTCGTATTCCTGGATGTCCCGGTCGTATCCGATCAGGGGTTTGCCGTAAGGATGAACCGTAAACGCCGTCTCTCCCAGCGCCTCGTACAGAGCGCCGGACGGGCTGTCCACGCTTCGCATCCGCCGCTCCTCCATCACCACGTTACGCTCCGCGATCACCTCGGCCGAGTCCAGTGTGCAGTTGATCATACGGTCCGACTCTATGGCCAGGGCATCCTCCAGTCTCTCGGCGGGGAGGGCCAAGTAATAGGTGGTGACGTCGGAGGAGGTGAAGGCATTGGCCCAACCCCCGTCCCGTTTGACTATCTGCCAGAACCTGGCCTTGGGCATGGAAGGAGTGCCCTTGAACATCAGGTGCTCGCAGAAATGGCTCATTCCCAGGCAGGTGTCGGTCTCGTTTCGCCCTCCCACTCTGTAGGTGATTACCGACGCCACCACCGGCGCGTAGTGAAGCTCCTCCGTGACCACCCGCAGGCCGTTGTCCAGTACGGTTACCCGGGGCTGCGCGGTGAGGCCGGTGCAAAGCAGAACGAAAAGCAGTGCCAGGGCTCTGATCATGGGAACGTCCCTTCGAGTTGACCTTCGACTACGTACCCCCTCGCCCCAGGGACGGTCGAGAAACGCCGATCGGCATGGGCCGGGGATTTGATTGTGACTCGATACGGTTGCATATATTACACCTTTGCGGGGAATCAGCCAGGGATGGTGGCGATGAGCGTTAGGCCCAAGTTGGTGTTCGTTACCGGAGGCGTGGTATCCTCTCTCGGCAAGGGAATAACCACCGCTTCCATAGGCCTCCTTCTCAAGCAACGAGGCTACGACGTCGCCATCCAGAAAATGGACCCCTACCTCAACGTGGATCCCGGCACGATGTCCCCCTTCCAGCACGGAGAGGTCTACGTCACGGACGATGGGGCGGAGACGGACCTCGACCTGGGGCACTACGAGAGATTTGCCGGTGTAACATTAAACAAAACAAGCAATTACACCACCGGTAGAATATACTCCGAAGTGCTGACGAGGGAGCGAAGAGGGGACTACCTCGGCAAGACCGTCCAGGTGATACCCCACGTAACCGACGAGATAAAGAGGGCCGTACTGTCCTGCGCCACTAAGCAAACGGACATAGCGATAGTGGAGGTGGGAGGAACCGCGGGCGACATAGAGAGCCTGCCCTTCCTGGAGGCCATGCGGCAGCTGAGCCACGAGAGAGGACCCGGCAGCACGGTGTTCGTGCACCTTACTCTAGTTCCCTACCTAAGGACGTCGGGTGAGCTCAAGACCAAGCCTTCCCAGAGGTCGACGGGCATTCTCAGGGGCATAGGAATAATCCCGGATTTCCTGGTCTGCAGGACGGACAGGCACCTGGAGAGGGAGCATTTCGACAAGCTGTCCATGTTTTGCAACGTTCCCCGTAACGCGGTTATAGAGGAGCGGGACGTTAGCGAGTCCATATACGAGGTTCCGGTGGAGCTGGCCAAACAGCAGCTGGATACGCTCATACTGGACAAGTTCGGCCTTCCCCCGAACCAGCTGGACCTGAAGGACTGGAAAGATATGCTGCAACGAGCGGTCTCGCCCTCCGGCAGAACCGTTACCATTGCGGTGGTGGGCAAATACATGAGTCTGAGAGACGCCTACAAGAGCATATTCGAGGCCCTAAACCACGGTGCGGTGGCCAACGACGTGGACCTGGACATCCGGGCGGTGGAGGCGGAGGACCTCCAGTCGGGCGACCCGGAGAGAATCCTGGGCGGGGTGGACGGGATACTGGTTCCCGGCGGATTCGGATACCGGGGCATAGAGGGCAAGGTCGATGCCGTACGTTACGCTCGCCAGAACCGGATTCCATTTCTGGGCATATGCCTGGGCCTACAGTGCGCGGTTATCGAGACCGCAAGGAACGTTGCGGGGCTGGAGGGAGCGGACAGCACGGAGTTCGACCAGAACTGCTCCCATCCGGTGATAGGCCTGATGGAGGAGCAGAAGAGCATCTCCACCAAGGGAGGCACCATGAGGCTGGGGGCCTATCGGTGCGTTCTGGAAGAGGGAAGCCTGGCCCGGTCCGTCTACGGGCGAAAGGAGATCTCGGAGCGTCACCGTCACCGCTACGAGATAGACAACGACTACCGGCAGACTCTGGCCGATGCGGGCATGAGCTGCACCGGCCGGTATCCCGACCAGGATCTGGTGGAGGTGGTCGAGCGTCCCGACCATCCCTGGTTCTTGGCCTGCCAGTTCCATCCGGAGTTCAAATCCCATCCCCTGCAACCGCATCCTCTGTTCGAGTCCTTCTTGCGCCACGCTTCCCGGAGCGATTCGTGAGAGAGTTCGGTGAGAGCTGCGGCCTTATCGGGGTAACCGGAATGCCCGGTGAGGCGGTGGGTCTGGTCGCCGAGGGGCTTCATTCCATGCAGCACAGGGGCCAGGAGTCGGCCGGGATGCTGGTCAATACCTCCCAGGGGCTTGATCTGTACAAGAAGGAGGGGCTGGTGTCCGAGGCTTTGGCGGACCTTCCGTCGTGGTGGAGGAAGGAAGGCATCGAGACCGCGATCGGGCACACCCGCTACGGAACCTACGGCGGCAAGGGAGTTCTCAACGCCCAGCCCATACTGGTGGACATGGCCGGAAGAGCCGTGGGCATAGCCCACAATGGAACCATATGCAACGCCCCCGCCATAAAGGCCGAGCTGCAGAGGGAAGGGGTGATATTCCAGTCCCGGACCGACAGCGAGATGGTTCTTCACCTTATGGCCAGGCACCTGGCCTCGACGGGCTACGAGGTGGAGAGGGCGCTGGAGCTGTCACTGCGGAAGCTGGAGGGAGCCTTCTGTTTTCTGTTACTGGGACCCGATGGGATGATCGCGGTTCGCGATCCTTTGGGCTTCCGCCCGTTGAGCCTGGGCGCCATGCCCGACGGCGGATGGGCGGTAGCCAGCGAGACCATATCGTTTCCGGCCTGCGGGGCGGAGTACGTGAGGGAGGTGCTTCCGGGGGAGATGCTGGTGCTGCCCTACGGTGGCGGGGAGCCCCGCAGCCACTGCTTCTGCACCGAGGATGGTTCGTTCGACCAGTCCCGGCCCCTCTCCCAGTGCATATTCGAGCACGTCTACTTCGCCCGGCCCGGCAGCTACGTTTTCGGTGACAGCGTCTACGAGGTGAGGTTAGCCATGGGCGCCCAGCTGGCTCGGGAGGCTCCGGTCGACTGCGACATGGTGATGCCGGTGCCGGACAGCGGTACGTTTGCCGCCCTGGGCTTCTCCCGTCAACTGGGCATTACGTTCGGAATGGGCTTCACCAGGAACCACTACGTGGGCCGCACCTTCATAGATCCGGCTTCGGCAAGGCGGGCGGCCATGGTGATGCGTAAGCTGCAGCCCATCCCGGAGGCCCTGAGGGACAAGAGCGTCTGCGTTGTCGAGGACAGCATAGTCAGGGGTACGACCAGCACCGCCCGGATCCGTGCCCTCCGGGAGGCGGGAGCCCGGGAGGTGCACATGCGGGTGAGCTGCCCCCCCCACAGGTTCGGCTGCTACTTCGGAATAGACTTTCCCGAGCGGACCACGCTGGTGGCATACGACAGGACCGAGGAGGAGATATCCGGGATCCTGGGCCTGGACAGCCTTGCTTACCTTTCCAGGGAGGGAATGCTGAGTTGTGTGACCGCTCACAGCCCCGACGACTACTGTACCGCCTGTTTCGAAGGCTGCTACCCCGTGCAGCCTCCACGCCCCGATGAGATTCCCCGTTAGCTTCCGAAGGGACGCGGCTTGATTCGGGGAGGGGTGGCCGTTCTGGACTTCGGCTCGCAGTACAGCCAGCTGATAGCCAGGAGGGTGAGGGAGATAGGGGTCTACTGCGAGCTGGTGGCCGGCAACGCTCCCTACGAAGAGGTGGAGAAGCTGGATCCCCGGGCCCTCATTCTTTCCGGTGGCCCCCGCAGCGTCTACGAGGAGGAAGCGCCCCGGCCAGACCCTAGGGTCCTTCAGGCCGATGTGCCCCTGCTGGGAATTTGTTACGGTATGCATCTGCTGGCGCTGGGCTACGGAGGCGAGGTACAGGGTAGCGATTCCCGGGAGTACGGGCCGGCCCGCGTACGTACCGAGACGGACTCGCTCCTCTTCGATGGAGTATCCGATGGTGCCCGGGCATGGATGAGCCACGGCGACCGGGTCACCCGGCTCCCGGAGGGCTTCGTTCGCACCGCCGGCACTGAGAGTCTCCCCATAGCAGCGATGGAAGATCGATCCGGCCTGCGGTTCGGGGTTCAGTTCCATCCGGAGGTAAGACATACGGAGTTCGGCGACCTGCTTCTGAGGAACTTCCTACTGGAGGTGTCCTCCATCCAGCCCGACTGGAACATGTCCAGGTTCAGGTCGGCCGCGATAGCCGGCATACGGGAGCGGATGAGCGGTGGCGCAAAAGTGGTGCTGGGCCTTTCGGGAGGAGTGGACTCCTCGGTGGTAGCCGCTCTTCTGCACGAGGCGGTGCCTGGAAGGTTCACCCCCATCTTTGTGGATACCGGCCTTCTGCGGCGGGGAGAGCGGGAGTCCGTGGAGACAACTTTCCGGGATCACTTCGGCATGGACCTGCTTACAATGGACGCCGGCGCGGAGTTCGTGGATGCGCTCCGGGGGGTGGCCGACCCGGAAAGTAAGAGGAAGATCATAGGCCGGAAATTCGTAGAGGTTTTCGAGAGGGCCGCCGAGAGCATCGAGGGTATAACCCACCTGGCGCAGGGAACCCTCTACCCGGACGTTATAGAGAGCACCCCGTTCAGGGGCCCCTCGGCCACCATAAAGAGCCATCACAACGTGGGGGGGCTGCCGGAAAGGATGGACCTCCAGCTCCTGGAGCCGCTGCGGGAGCTGTTCAAGGACGAGGTGCGCAGCCTGGGGAGGGAGCTGGGCCTGCCCGAAGAGATGGTTTCGCGGCATCCGTTTCCGGGGCCGGGCCTGGCGGTCAGGATAATAGGAGAGGTGTCCGCCGAGAACCTGGAGTTGCTCAGGAGCGCCGATGGCATATTCCTCGACTTTTTGAAGAGGAAAGGCATCTACGACGAGATATGGCAGGCCTTCGCCGTGCTTCTTCCCATCCACACGGTGGGGGTGATGGGCGACCGGCGAACCTACGACCGGGTAGTGGCCCTCCGCGCGGTTACCTCGGTCGACGGGATGACCGCCGACTGGTATCGGATGGACCCTTCGCACCTGGCGGAGGTCTCGGCGGAGATAGTGAACAGGGTGGAAGGAATAAGCAGGGTGGTGTACGACGTCTCGTCGAAGCCTCCCGGTACCATCGAGTGGGAGTGAGAGGCTTCCCAGCCGAGAGGAAGGTTGCATGGCATCGGCGTTTCAGGGAACGGTATCCAGAACGATAGTGGGGAGGCTTCCTATAGGGGACGATCTGCTGGAGGGTCTTCAGAGGGTCTGCACGGAGAAGGGCATCAAGACCGGGCGGATAGCCGCCATCGGGGCGGTGGGCAGGGCCAGAATAGGGTACTACGACCAGGATGAGGGCGAGTACCTCTACAACCAGCTGGACCGTCCCCTGGAGATTACGATGCTCAGCGGCAACGTCTCCCTACTGGACGGCAATACGATGGTGCATGCCCACCTAACCCTGGCCGACTCCGAGGGCCGGGCTTACGGTGGCCACCTGGCTGCGGGAACCGAGGTTTTTGCCTGCGAGTACTTCGTGGACGTGTTGGACGACGTGATCCTGAGGAGAAAGCCCGACCCCGAGACCGACCTGTCTCTCTGGGACCTCTAGCCGGCCCTGTCTTCCGGTCTTCTGGCCACCATGAAGTAGCCCAGGGGGAAACTGCGGCAGGTGGCCCGAGAAAGCCAGCGGCCGGGAATCGTCCTCCCCAGGGTGGAGAAGAATACCCGCGTCGCCATGCACAGGGGTCCACCGATTATGGGCAGAGCATCCGATGTCTTTCCCAGCAGGTCACCCAGGACCTCTGAGACCCCTCCCAGGCTCTCCAGAAGGATTACCTCCAGCCCGGAATCCGCCGCCAGCTTCCTCAGGGCGGTCTCGGTAAGGCGATAGTAGTCGTCGGGCATCTCGTGCAGCGGGTAATAGAACGGTACGCTCAAGATCAGATGCCCCCCCGGCCTCAACACCCTGGCCATCTCCGAGACCAGCAGCGGGGGATCGGGCGAGTGCTCCAGAACATCGGAGGCCAGAACCGTATCGAAAAGGCGGGAGCGCACCGGGAGACCCTCCTCCACGTCGATGAAGGCATCCAGGTGATCCACACCGTGTATGGAATCGCGTCTGTCCATGCATACGGTGTACTCTACCAGATCGCCGTACAGGCCATAGAGAGGCACCTTCCCGCAGCCCACGTCCAGTAGGGTGCCGCCGCAGTAAGGGGGAAGGTGGCGCTGGTACGCGGCTGCTACACGGTCGGCGGTTAGAACCGAAGAGGGGCTGACCTCTTCGGGGTCTCTGGATGCTCTAAGCCGCCCCCTCCTCAGAACGAACTTGCTCGGGCGCCAGCTATCGGCGTTTCTCAAGCCAACCTACTCCTGCAGCAGGTACGGAGCCGTCCACTCCGGTCTTTCCACCTCGCCGCCGGAGAGCATCTCCCGCCAGGCCTCGTCGGGCAGCCTGTCCTCCATGGGCCAGGTGAACTCGTAGTAGCTCAGAACCGGACCGACCGCGGCCTCCACGGCTCCGTCGGGCCGGGCGTAGACCACCACCGCCAGGTCCAGGTTCCCCGAGGCCACTTCCAGCACCGATCCGGTGTTCTGGTCGGTATGCACGTCCGCCACCAGGCTGGTCTCGGTACCCGACTCGGTGATATTGCCCAGCGAGGTCAGGCTTTCCAGCTCGTCGGCCAGGTTTTCCAGAAATTCCGCGTCGTCCGAGGTCAGCTCGTTGCCGGCCAGCTCCCTCTCCGCTATCGACTGCAGCCGTTCGAGGGTCCGGTCGGCCCGCATCAGCTGGTATTCCATCTGCTGGTCCAGCATGTCGTACTCGGTAAGACCGGCGGTGGCCATCCGAAGAGCCGCCCTGATCTCCGCATACACCTCCGGAACCGGCTCGACGAACCCCGCCGAAGGCTGGGGGGGAGGGGGCGCCGCCCCTGCCAAAGGCGTGTAGCTCTGCTTTACGTACAGGATGGTGTCGTGCCTGAGCATGGCCCAGGAGGCGAGGAAGTTGGACAGGGCGTGCAGGCGCCAGGCCTCGGTGCGCATGAAATCGGGGTATCCGGTCATGTCCTCCACGGTGTGTATGTCCTGGTAGACGTACAGGGCGTGCAGCCAGGTGTTGTAGAGCGTGGCGTGCCAGTCCTCAGCCGTCATATCATCCACCATGTCCCGGAGGCTTTGCAGGCTGTCGGCGTAGTAGGCGTAATCGAAGGCTCCCCGGCTACGGAGCACCTCTTCGGCGGTCGGGCTGCCGAAAACCGCCGCCACGTCCAGACCGGAGGGCATGAAGCGCTCCTCATCTTCGGGAGTGCTTCCCACCGAGGGAAACACCAGCTTGCCCAGTATCTCGCTGTCGAACGCGTACCGTTGTCCCAGGAATCTCATGCCCGCCGTCTTGCCCAGCAGCTTCACGAAATCTCCGGGGTCGAAGTTCCCCTGGAGGTCGGGCATGATCACCGACGCACCGGTTCCGCTGTATATCTTTGGTGGCGGGTAATCTTCTACGATGGTCCGCCTGAATTCGTCGTAGAACTCGTCGGACCGCAGTTGCTCCGAAGACACGCTCTCTCCAGCCACATCCCCGGCCGCGAGCAGGTACTGGGTAACGGTAAGGTCGTCGGCGAAGCCGGCGAAGAAAGCCGTCACCTCGTATATCCTCCGCCAGCTCTGAAGAAGGTTCTTACCCTCCCGGCTCATGGTGGCCAGGTCGGAGCAGATGGTCACCGCGGCGGCGGTCTGGGCCCTGGACACCTCCCGGGAGACCAGGTACTCGGCCGCGGGGCCGTGCGGCTCGCCGCCGTTCAGGAGGAAGGTCATCCTGCCCAGCCACATCATGGATCGGAAGTAGCGCCTCAGGGAATCGCTTACCGTGTAATGGCCCCGGGGGACGTACTGGGAGTAGTCTTCCTCGTAGCCGAAGATGGGGCTTTCGGAGAACCCCTGGTGCGCTTCTATCAGATCCAACTCCTCCGACACCTCCTGGGCCACCCGCTGGTCGGAGACGAAGGAGGTGTCCAGCAGAGCCGCGGCAACGGCGAAGTAGGCTGCGGAGAGGTCGTCTTCGTGTCGAAGGTTGTGCTCGTACAGGGCCTGACAGATCTTACGAAGGTCGCCGTAGATGAATCGGACCTCGACCTCCTGCAGCAGTTGGTCGAAGAAAATGTGCAGCAGATGCAGGGGAATGCCCGCCGACACGTAGACCGGCTGGTCCCAGTCGGATACTATCTCGAAAGCCTCGACCGGATCGTCCGTACCACTTTTGATACCGAAGACGGCAAAGCCGTTCTCCAGAAGTGCGCTCGGAGGGGAGTCACGGTGCACGCAGGACATAACCTCGGAGAGGTTGATCACCTCGTCTCGGTCCACGGGTAATCCGCAGGACGGCATGTGGGGATCGACCGTGGACTCGACCGGTTGATAGAACCTCTGCCCGAAGTCTTCCGTGCCGCTCTCGGGCCGGGGCAGCAAAATCTCCCGGTCGGAGGTTGCGGAACCGCTTCCGGGGGTGCAGGACACGGATGACGCGCTCAGCAGCATGGCGGCGAGGATGATAGTAACGGCAGGTCTCATTATTCCCTCCTCTTGTTTCCGATCGATCGAGTTTACTCTTCGGTTAGGGAGAATAGTCAAGCGGGACGGTCAGAGCCACCTGCGCGTTCCGGCGCGGTAGCGCTTCCAGTAATCCCCGAACTGCCGGGCCAGCATCCTCTCCTCCTCGACTACGAACGCCTTTTCCATGACCAGTAAGAAGAGCGGAACGGGCAGGAGGGCTCCTACGGATCCCATAAGAAGGGCCATACCCAGAAGAATAAGGGCCATACCCAGATACATGGGATGTCTGCTTACGCGGAAGGTTCCGTCCGTGATCAGCCCGGTCGACTCCTCGAAGGGTTTGACTGGATTACCGATCCTCTTGAAATCCCTGTCCGCCCACAGGTTGAGGATTACGCCCGCGGCCAGGGGAGTCAGGCCCACCGCGCACAGGGGCCATCGCAGCATCCTGGCCAGGGGCAACAGGAAATGCAACGCCGCCATGAGCACCATCGCCCCCAGCAGATAGGTCGGAGGCATCTTCTTTCTTCGGTTGGATTTGGATGCGCGGTCCATTTATCTCCGATCCTCCGGCCGATGGACAATGTTCGTCTCATGGACGGGGTATTCCTCGTAAATCAGCACCGGCGGAGGCAGACCTCTGTGGAAACCCACCAGACGATCGACCGCAGACAGCCCTGATGGAGCCGGAAGGTACAGCCCGTTCCCGGAGAGCTCCGCACCCGGGGGCAGCTCCCCGTCTACAAAGAGCTCGGTCCCGGCCGGGAAGCTCAGTCGCACCGCTCCGTTCCGGACCTGAAATTCGAACCGGTCCCGAAGGGAGTTGACGCTGTGTCTGAGCAGCACCTGGTATTCGGATTCCCTCCCAGCTCCCTGGAAGAAGGTGGCCGCCTCGGTCAGGCCGTGTCTGAATACGTAGGCGCCCCTGTAGTTGTCCGGAACGTTCAGAACCAGAGTCGTCTCCGGGTCGTACTCACCGAGCTCCCGTGCAATCCGCCCGGCCAGCTCCGAGGCCCTCCGCCAGCGATGGTTGGCTCCGACCAGGGCTAACGCCTGGGCGAGTACGAGTATCCCGGTCACCGAGATGAGCGCCCACCGCCGCCGCAGGAGCCTGGCGGCTAGCAGCCCCACGCAGGATACGGCAAGCACGCTCGGGAGGTACAGCAGCCTCTCACTCTGCGGTCCCTCCAGCGACACTCCCATGCTGAGAACCGGCAGAGTCGAGACCACGTAGCCCATAAGCAGGGCCAGCCCAACGATGACTCCCGGTTGCCTTCCACCACGGAGCAACTTGTAAAAGGCGGTACCCAGGGCTGCGGCCAGGGCCGAGGCCGCCCCGAGCATTAGGAGCGTGCTTGGTAAGCTTCCCCAAGATCCGGGAATAGGCGGAAGCAGCGACCTCCAGGCGTAACGCACGAGATTCAGGAAGGAGTCCAGGCTGAGAAGGGAAGTATGCATGGAGGTTCCGTATCCACCCACGAAAGTCCCCAGAGCCAGCTTTCTCGCGGCCAGATACGCAGCCAGCGGCAAAAGGCTCAAAACGACGACCGTAGCGAGCGCCCGGTCCGGTCCTTCGCGGCGGGAGAGCTTACCGGCCAGGCCCAAGATCACCCAGATGACGGGGAAGGCCGCGGCGCTCTCCTTGCTGAGCAGGCAGGCCGAGGCCAGCAGTACGAAGAGCAGGCCTTTGCTCCAGGAGGGCCGGCGAACCAGATCGAGAAGGAAGACTGTCGCCGCCAGACCCAACGCAGCAGCCAGGAGGTCGGTCCGGCCGGAGATCCAGCCGACCGCCTCGCTGTGGGCCGGAAGGACGGCGAAAAGGACCGCGGCGACTAACGCCGTACCGGAGGCCCGGAGGTATTCACACCACGTCAGGAAGCGGCGTAACACCACAGCGAGCAGAACGCAGGCGGCGGCATGGAGCAGTACGTTGGTCAGGTGGTAGCCGAAGGGACGCAGCCCCCAGACGGCGTGGTCCAGAAGAAAGGATAGCCCCGTGAGGGGGCGCAGGAAGCCGTGCTCGGCCCCCCAACCCAGCGACACGCCCTTCCTTGCCACCTCGGCGATGTGCCAGAAGTCATCGGACTGGAAGTATCCCCCCAGCACCTCGACGTAGGCCAGAGCGCCCAGGAGGGGTGGAAGCACGTAGAGTAGCCACCTGTCAGCTTCCGTCCACCTCATGGCTGCGACGTTCGCCCCATCAGCCCTCGCTCTGGTCGTCGTGTTTGCGGAAAAGTTTCCTAAGCTTGGGTTCGATGACCGTTCGGCAGTAAGGTTGGTCGGCGTTGCGCAGGTAGTAGTCCACGTGGTAATCCTCGGCCGGCCAGAACGACTCCATCGGTACCAGCACCGTCACCACCGAGTCGCCGAGGTCCGCCATGACCCTCTCGGCGGTTTTCCTCTGACTCCGGTCGTGGTACAGAATGATGGAGCGGTACTGCGGCCCCACGTCGGCGCCCTGACGGTTGGGAGTGGTGGGGTCGTGCATGGAGAAGAAGACCTCCAGCAGCTCGTCGTAACCTATCTCTTCGGGATCGAACTCGATGCGGACCACCTCGGCGTGCCCCGTGGCCCCGGCACATACCTGCTCGTACGACGGGCTCTCCACGTAACCCCCGGCATAGCCCGGTATCACCCGGACCACCCCTCTAAGCCTGGAGAAGATTGCCTCCAGGCACCAGAAGCATCCGCCTCCCAACGTAGCCTGCCTCATATCACCTCCCGGGGACGGGGGAATGTTAATTGCTGATTAAATTGCTGTTCGACCTGCTCTTCCCGTACCGATGTCTGTTTATATTGGTTTTATCATTCCCCCGTCCCCATCTGTACAGAATGAACAGGAGCAGGAGCAGAACCAGAAAGGCCGCCGCGAATGGTAGTAGAATAGAAAGCACGCTTCCCAGAACCGACGCGGAGGCTTCGGCCGTCGACACCGCCGGATTACCCGCTCCTCCGGTGGTGGCTGATGAAGCTCCCCTAACCAGAACGGTTCCGGTCTGGACGGTACCCGCCGCTCCCCCGCCGGCAATTACTGCTACCGACCAACGCAGGAGCGGAGGAAGCCCTCCCACGACGGAGGCCATCAGAACGATTCCGGCTACGACCGCCATGGGGGTGGCGATGGAGTCGAGGACGTTGTCTACCCAGGGAACCAGATAGCCGGCAAGCTCGAACAGCATGGCGACCCCGAAGGCCAGCATGGCCGGCCAGGTTCCCATCCACTCGAACCCCGAGCCCAGATCGATCCAGCCCAGGTGTGCCGCTACGCTGGCGCAGAGCAAAGGAACGAACACCCTGAATCCACAGGTGGCGCTGAGACCCAGGCCCAGACTTACGGACAGCGCTACTTCCATTAACTCACCTATTCGGAAAGAAGTGCCCTCTTAGAACGCGCGACGCAAGGTGGACAATATCTCGTTACGCCTCGTCCGGTCAAAGCCCATGCGGCGAACTCGTAGGGGTCGATCCCAATGGTAGTCCGGCGACCGTGGGGGATGCTTCGGCCGGGATGGAATAGGCCCGAGCAGCACAGGGTATAGTAGCTGGATCGCGAGAGATTTTAGGCATTTACCCAACAAGGAGGAGAAAGAAGATGAAGACGATGATGGTCGTCGCCGTCGTAACGCTGGTGGACGTTCTGGGGGTACCAATGCTTTCGGGTGGAGGGGATTTACCAGAGCTGGTGGACGGTAACACCGATTTCGCTCTGGACCTCTTCGGACACCTGAGTCAAGAAAAGCCCAACCAGAACATCTTCTTCTCTCCCTTCAGCATCTCCTCCGCCCTGGCCATGACCTGCGCCGGCGCCCGGGGGGAGACCGAGTCCCAGATGGCCGATGTCCTGCACATAGATCTTCCACAGTCTTGGGTCCATCCTGCCTTCATGGAGCTGAATGAGAAGCTGGATCCCGAGTACAGGGCATCACTGGCCGAGGATGACGCGGAGCCGCTCGTCCTGGAGGTGGCCAACGCCATCTGGGTGGAGGCGTCTTACCCGCTTCTGGACGGCTACCTGAGTCTGGTTCACATATACTACGGGGCCGAGGCCAGAAACGTCGATTTCGGCGGTAATCCCGAGGCGCAGAGGCAGTTGATCAACGAATGGGTGAGCGAGAAAACCAGGGACAAGATCACCGACCTGCTTCCTTTCGGCTCCGTGAACGACCTTACCCGGGTAATCCTGACCAACGCCATTTATTTCAAAGGCAGCTGGATGGACCAGTTCGAAGAAAGCCTTACCCGAAGCAGGGATTTCACCATGCTGGATGGATCGGTGATAAGGGTACCCATGATGCACCGGACCGACACCTTCGCCTACCAGGACGGGTACGGTTGCAGGGCCATATCCCTTCCCTACTCTGACCACATGAGCAGCATGCTCGTTCTGCTGCCGGACGGAAAGCTGAGCGAGTTCGAGCGGAGCTTCGACCGCCGGACGCTGGAACAGGTAAGGGAAAATCTTCTTGGGACGGAGGTTCGCCTGGCCATGCCGTCCTTCGAGTTCACCAGCTCGTTCTCCCTGGGTGAGACGCTGGTCGAGCTGGGCATGGAGGATGCCTTCCAGGAGGGCGGGGCGGACTTCAGCGGCATGACCGGCAACAAAGAGCTCTTCGTGAGTAACGTAATTCACGAGGCATTCGTGAAGGTGGACGAGACGGGAACCGAAGCCGCGGCAGCCACAGCCGTGGTTATGGGTGGTCCCACGGCCGCTCCGCCACCTCCGATAGAGCTGGTTCTGGACCGGTCCTTCCTCTTTGTGATCATGGACGACCTGTCCGGATCGGTCCTGTTCATGGGAAGGCTGGCAGATCCCAGCAGCTGAGGGAGCTTTCCTCAAAACGGCGACCTTGCAACAGACGTGGCCATTGCCCAGAGTAGCAGGGAGAGTAACCGATCCTCCCGAAGGTGGCTCCATGCGGATATTAACCGTCTCGATTCTTGTTCTGGCGTCGCCCATTCTGGGAAGCGGAATGGGCACCGACGAAGTAGTTCGACGCATACTGGACGACGCGCTATCCTACCTGGGAACACCCTACGTCTACGGAGGCACCGACAGCACCGGCTTCGACTGCAGCGGCTTGGCCTGGCGGGTTTTCAACGACAACGGCGTACCGCTTCCCAGAACCGTCAGCGCGATGCGGAACGTAGGGGAAGCAGTGGAAAGAGACAGCCTGCTGCCAGGCGACCTGCTGGTGTTCGAGAGTCCCACTCACACCGGCATCTATTTGGGTGGCGGCGAGTTCATACACTGCTCGTCCTACCGCGACCGAGGGGTGATAGTAACCCCTCTGAGCCACTCCAACTACTCCCGCAGATACGCCTGCGCCAGGAGAGTGGTGGGGATTGAGTAGGGATCGGGTCGACAGCGCATCTACATCTTGCC
>WJMA01000044.1 GCA_014728175.1 Candidatus Fermentibacterota bacterium | reverse complement strand
GGGTACTTCGAGCGTGCATTCGCCGTTCACGCGGAAGATATCAACGGCGATGGTAACATGGATGTTGTAGGGGCCGCCTACGATGTCGATGAGATTACCTGGTGGGAGAACGATGACGGATCCGGAACCAGCTGGATCGAACACAAAATTGACAGCCTCTTCACTGAACCTTACGACGTATACTCAGAGGACATCGACGGCGACGGTAATATGGATATTCTGGGCGCCTCTAATCTTCTCGACGAAATATCTTGGTGGAAAAACGAAAACGGATCAGGTACCAGCTGGACGAAGCACATCATAGACGGATCCATCGACGGTCCTCGCTCTATCCATTCGGAAGACATCGACGGGGATGGAGATATGGATGTTATATCAGCATCCTACTACGACTATGATCTGGCTTGGTGGGAGAACGATGATGGATCCGGAACCAGCTGGACCAAGCACCTCATAGATGGTAATATCGACGGCAGCCCCAGCTCGGTCTACGGCGAAGACCTAGATGGCGACGGCGATATAGACGTCCTAGGCACAGCGTATATGGCCGACGACGACGATGTCACGTGGTGGGAAAACGATGATGGATCCGGAACCAGCTGGACCAAACATATGGTTGACGGTCAGGTTACAGGCAGCAACTCGGTCTATTCGGAGGATATCAACGGTGATGGCAAAATGGATATCTTGGCCGCCGCAAGCTCTAGCGACCAAGCTTTTTGGTGGGACCTATCTGGGTACGCTGGTGGAGGGGAGCTTACGTCCTCCGTCCTGGATATCCAGGAGTCGCCGAATTGGCAGGATATAGACTGGAACTGCGCTGAACCATCGGGCACAAGTATCTTGTTCCTTGTGAGAGCATCAGATGACCCCGGCAGTATGGGAGCTTGGTCTGACACTCTCACCGCACCAGGAAGTCTGTCCGGAATAGTGTCGGATCAGGACGATATGTTCCAATATCAGGCAATAATGCGCACCAGCAATCCCGACACCACTCCTACGCTCCGGGACGTTACGATATCCTGGGAACCCTACGTTGGTACGGAAGGCAAAACGGGCATCGAGGTCCAGAGCTACGCCCTGCACGGCGCGCTTCCCAACCCCGCTTTCGGAACAGCCCTGCTGTCCTTCGCCCTGCCGGCCGACTCCCGGGCGGAGCTGACCGTCTACGACATCTCCGGCCGAGTTGTCAGCCATACGGAAGACAGCTATTCGGCCGGAACACACCAGCTCGAGGTCAGCGACCTCGCCTGCGGCGTCTACCTGATCAGGATGGGGGCGGGAGAGTTCACGGCGACGAGCAGGTTCGTGGTTATCGAGTGAGGCTCGGACAGTAGAGCTGCAGAACCTTTCCACTCCAACAGATGCTTGCCTGGCAAAACCAAAGTGTTCATTCTATAGTGTATTGACAGTATAGTGTTATAACACTACAGTATCATTAATGTACGAAAAGAGGTTCCATGCAGCTAGTGGACAGGGAAAAAGAGCTTCGTGAGCTCAGACAGCTCACTTCCCGGAAGGGCCCCTCCATAGCCCTTCTCTACGGACGGCGCCGTATTGGCAAGACCTTCCTCCTCGACCACGCCTGGGAAGACCCCTTCTACTTCCTCGCCGCGGACACCTCTTCCAAGATGAACAGAATGGACCTATTACGGGAGCTGAAGTCGTGGGCCGGCGTCGAGCTTGAGCTTGAAGACTTCCCTACCTGGCGCTCCGTCTTCAGGTTGATGATACGCCTGGCCGCCAAGAAGCCCCTGATAGTGATCCTGGACGAGTTCCAGCATCTGATGGGCCGGGAGGATGACATCGTTTCACAGCTGGTCGCCGTTTGGGACCGGGAGGTAGCTGACCTGCAGCTGTCACTCGTTCTCTGCGGTTCGGAGGAATCCATGATGGAGCGTCTGGCGGGCGGCGACTCCGCGCTTTACGGCAGAGTAGGTTGGTCGGCCCGCCTTTCACCGTTCGATTATTGCGACTCCTCCCTGATGCTTACCGGCCGTGCTTTCAGAGAATTGGCTTACTTCTACGGAATCCTCGGGGGTATCCCCCACTTTCTCGCGGCGGTCAGGCCCGATGAGAGGCTACAAGAGGCCATCGGCCGACTTGTTCTATCGCCCAGGGGAGAGATTCACCTGCAGCTGGAGAATCTAATCGCCCAGGAGAGGGGCATCCGCCATACGTCCGAGTACGACGCGGTGCTCAGAGCAGTGGCCCGAGGCAGCACAAAATTGAGCAAAATCGCAAGCGGAGCGGGGCTGTCAGAAAGGCCACACGTGGCACGAAGGGCGCTCGATATCCTTCAAAAGCTTCGTCTGGTAAGCAGGCAAAGGAACTTCCGTTCCCACAGGCGAGCCCAATACCGGTACGAAATAGCGGATAACGCAGTGCTGTTCTGGCACCGCTTCGTAGAGCCCAACCGCAGCATGTTGGAGAGAGAGCATATCCGACCGGTCTGGGAGCAGCGGATCCGGCCCAACCTGGATACCTACATGGGCGTCGTATACGAAAGCATGGCCATCGAGTATCTGGAGAGGTTCGGTCAGACCCGAGACCTCCCGGCGATGGCGGAAACCGCCGGATGGCAAGGCAGGGACAGGAACAGACGATCCATCGAGATAGACCTGGTATGCGAGCTGGAATCCGGAGAGCTTCTGACGGGGGAGGTCAAGTGGTCCTCCAAGCCGGTAGACCCGAGGGTCCATTTTTCGCTTAGACGCGACCTGGAAGATCTATCCAACTCTGGCAAGGCTTGGGCCGGCAATGCATTGAAAGGCTATCACATCTATTTCTCCGCTGGCGGATTCACCGAACCCTTGCTAAATGCCGCGGAGAAGAACGACAGAATCCGTCTAGTCGACCTTGAGGATATGTACGCCACCAGATAGCGGTGAGCAGAGCTCATAGGGCTCTACTCTGCCGCTTCCCCCGAGCCTCCAAAACAGTCTTCCCGGTGAACGCTAGGCCGCGGCGGCCGCGGGTGCCCCCGGCGTGAGCCGCTCCCTATATCAGCTTGCCTATCCGGTCCAGGAACTCCTTCTGGGCGTCGCTTTGGGCCCCGGGCTTCATAAGGCCCAGCGCCTTCTTCATCTCCCGCCTGCTGTAATCGGGCTCCGCCTTCTCGAAGAAGGCCACCGCCTGCTCGGCCGATACGCTCTTGCCCATGTAGAAGGGGGTCATGGCCTGCGACAGCAGCCCCATCTCCAGGTTGCTTTCGTCCATCGATTCCCTGACGTTTTCCCACATGGCGGCCGTCTGGATCACCCAGGGGTCTTCTGAGAGGTCACCCTCCGGGGCCTCGGGCACCCCGGGCGCCTCCTCCCCGGTCTCCGCCTCGGGCCTCTCGGTGGGCTCCCAATCCTCCAGCCGATCCCCCAGCTCGGATATCCTGGCGGCCAGATCGGGCTCCTCGGCGTAGGCCGTCACCAGGTTCGCCACCTGACGCTTCATCACGTCCTGGGGCATCCAGCCCACCGCCCGGCGCAAGAAGCGCAGCGCGTCCTCCACCTCGGGCAGCTTGCGGTTGGACCAGTAGGACCCCATGGGATGGCTGATGGCGGCCGAGGCCAGGGACTCGTCGTCTCTCATCATCGACGACACCCCCTTCCAGGTGGCCATGAGGTTGTCCAGCCAGGGGTCCTCATCCACCACCATCGCTCCGTCGCAGTAGGGGCACCTTCCGGCCTTTATGTCCTCTTCGGACATCGTTGCGCCGCAGTTGTCGCAGACGATCTCGTCGCCCTGCTCCTTGTCCCCCAGCACCTCCACGTAAATCCTGTGCGCCACGCCCCTGCCCAGCAGAGCCTCCATGGGAGCCACCGCCGAACGGACCATGCTCCGGGCCATCTTCTCCACCCCTCCGTACACCTCCGAGGGGTAGTCCGGGTGATCGATTAGGGCCCGGTAGCAGCGTTTCGCGCAGTCCAGCAGCTCCCGGGCCTTCTCCACCGGCTCGTCACTGCTGTGGAGCTCCTGCAGAAGGTCCCTGTACTCGTCGTAGACCTGGGAGACCTCCGGGTCGAACTGCATCAGCTCCTGGGCCTTGGCCGTGGAGCTCGCCCACTCGCGCAGCTCGGAGGGGTTCCCGCCTCCTCCGGGGACCAGCTCGGGGTCGGTGGCCGCCAGGAGGGCCGTGTACTCCTCGGCCGCCAGACGGAAGCCCTCGCGGTCGCTCTCCTTCCTGCATTCCTCCATCTTCATCTGCATCTGAGTCTTGCGGGCGTCGGCCGCGGACGGCTCGACCAGCCTGCGCATCTGCTTCTCCTGCAGCGTGGCGTACCCGTCGCCGCGGAAGAAGCTGCCGGACTCCACCGATATGAACGAGCCGCAGTAATCGCAGACCACCAGTACGGAGTCCTTCAGCGTCTCCTTGGGAGCCCCGCACTGGGGGCACTTGACCTGTCTCTTCAGAGCCATGGGTTACCCTTCCTGCCGGCCAATCGGAATCTCGGTCTCATGCCGCGAAAACCGCATTCTCAACGGAAATCACAATAGAACGGACGGCAACATTCGGTCAACGGCGGGAAAGCCCAGGCCGATCGAGCGGGAACGCAATCTCCCGCCGGTTCGATCTGCCCTATCGGTGCGCAGCAAGAACGGAGAAAACCTCTTGATGCTACCCATCCTTAACATGTGCACCTCAAGAAACTGCCAACCGGCAGGCTGCTTTACGGTGCTTCGTCCCCATCCTATATCTCAATTCAGAGATGAATACGGAGGGAGGGAATACAGTGTGCCGAACAGCCGTCATCTTGCTGTTCGCATTTATCCCCACCATCGCCATGGCCGGCTCGGCCACCCAGACCGATTGGTCGGGGGGCGACGGGATCTGGGGGCCGGTCACGGAATGGGGTGATCGGTTCCATTCCTGCAACAGCATCGACTGGTCAAGCAGCGTCGGAGACATCTACCTGGGAGGTGGAATCGACGAGTTCTGCATAGACAGCAGTTACGCTTCCGCAACGTGCGTTGAGCCTGCGGACATCAACGGCGACGGCTTCGTCGATCTAGTGGCCGTCTCCTACGCAGATGAGCCAATATCGTGGTGGCAGAACTCCAGTGAAACGCCGGGGGAAAACTGGACCAAACGCATCATAGACCAGGGATTCACATCGGCTTACAGCGCCTGTGCCGGAGATATCAACGGAGATGGCTACACGGACGTGGCAAGCGTCCTGTTCTATGACGAAACGGTGTTTTGGTGGAGCAATGCGTTCGGTACCGGGACCTATTGGGAAGGCCATTCCGTTTATAACCACCTTCCCGGGGGATGCTCCGTATGCTGCGCCGATCTCGATAGCGATGGCGACCTGGATCTCCTGGTTCCTACCTGTCAATACGGTTGGGTAATCTGGTTCGAGAACCAGAACGGCCTGGGTACCGATTGGGCAAGGCGCTCCGTAACATTTGAATTCGAAAACGCTACGTACGCCTGTGCCGAAGATATCGACAAAGATGGGGATCTGGACGTTGTCGGGTGCTCCAGCGGCACCAACGATGTGCTCTGGTGGGAGAACGATGACGGCTCAGGGTCTACCTGGACGGAGCACCAGATCGACATGGATTTCGACCACGTTCACCAAGTATCGGTCGCAGACGTAAACGCAGACGGCCGAATGGATGTAGTCGGAGCCGCCTGGGCCGACGGCATGACCTGGTGGCAGAACCTGGATGGCTCGGGAACAAGCTGGGGCGAACGGCCTATCGACGAGGGCTTCGATGGCGCCTATTCAGTCCGCACTGTCGATCTGGACGATGACGGCGATATGGATGTGATCGGCTGCTCGGTTAAAACGGACGAGGTCATGTGGTGGGAGAACGATGACGGCTCGGGGACCTTATGGATCGAGCACCTCGTCGACGGCAGATTCATGCATGGACGTTTCGTAAGCTCCGCCGACGTTGACAACGACGGCGTCGTGGACATCTTGGGTGCTGCCGACATAGACTCCCGCCTGAGCTGGTGGGCTCTATCCTCCTTCGCATCTCGGGGAATCCTCTCATCCAGCGTCCTGGATGTAGCCGAACGGCCGGAGTGGCAATACATCGACTGGACCTGTAGCGAACCCGGCCTAACCAGCATAGCGTTCCAGGTAAGGGCCTCCGACGATCCCGGCAACATGGGCGCCTGGTCGGATACCCTGACTTCCCCAGACAGCCTGTCGGCGATCCTCGAGGACGGCGACAGCCTCTTCCAGTACAAGGCCATACTCAGATCAGACTACTCCTATAGCACGCCCGTGCTC
>WJMA01000043.1 GCA_014728175.1 Candidatus Fermentibacterota bacterium | reverse complement strand
GCCGTTGCCCGACCATTACACCAGCCGTCATTCCGACCGCAACTGCTACTGGTTGACCTGGGGTGGCGAGCCCGGGTCCCGGATGGACACCCTGGACGGCTCGCTTTCGGGCGCTCCGTCCATGCCGGATTCCTTCCTGGCCCGCAGCCACTACGAGAGCGAGATCTACTGGGAGCCCTGGGAGGTGGATAGCTGGTGGGTCTGGAATAGGGCGTCGGGAGGCGGCACCCAGAGCTTCTACTACACCTTCGACGCCCCGGATACCGAGGGAGAGGGCATCCTGAGGTTTCTGCTGGAGGCCCAGAATTACGGTGAGCGTGAGGCCGAGGTTTATCTCAACGATACCCTGGTCGCCAGTAGAGCCTGGTCCGGCAGCAATCCGTTTCAGCTTATGACCGATGCCAACAACGTTCTGGAGTACGACAACGACCTTCGGGTGGACATCATCCCCGATCCGGACGGGGACACCATAATCCTGGACTGGTTCGAGGTTTTCTCCTGGCGGGGCTACCAACTGTCGGGGCAGTTGCACATCCCCCTGGAATGGTACGGCCATACCGGCCGCCGCAGGTTCGATATCGATGGCGATTTGAGCCGGTCGGTGGTGGTTTACGTCCGTAACGACTCCCTGTGCTCGTACATTTCCACCGAAGACCCTTCCGCCTTCGAGCTGCAGCTGGACTCCATGGAGGTGGGCCACGAGCTGTGGATATCCACCGAGGAGAGCTTTTTAGACCCGCTGGAGGTTACCTACGAGACCCCGGGAAGGATAATGGGCTCGATCGAGGGGGCGGAGAGGGTTATCCTGGCCCACGAGATTCTCTACGAGGATGTACTCCCCCTGGATGACCCGGAGGTGCAGACGGTGTTCCTGACCACCGAGGAGGTGTACCAGGAATTCAACGGCGGGGTGCGCGATCCCCAGGCGATAAGGGCGTTCGTGGCCTACGTCCTTCTGAACTGGGACCCGATTCCCACGGATATGATCCTGGTGGGCTCGGGGCATTACGATCCCCGGGGGTTCACCACCCTGGAGCCCTCCCTGATAGATCCCATTTTCCACGGTCGCCAAAGTTTTCCCACGGACGATTACTACGTCAAGGTGTTGGGAGTCTCCTACCCCCAGGTGGCTCTCTCCAGGATATCCGTTCGCACCAGTGCGGTCCTGCAGACCGTGGTCCAGAAGTCGCTGCGTTACCGCTCCGGCGAGGCCCGTGGCAACTGGCAGTCCAGGATAATAGGCGCCGCAGACGACGAGAGGGTTCCCACCGACACCAACGACCAGACCGTGCATACCAGGGACATGGAAGAGGTGATGGCCAACCACGTGGCCCCACGCTTCCGCGCCATAAAGGAGTACATGATCTTCTTCCCCTTCGACGACATGTGGCAGAAGCCACAGGCCAGGGCCCATCTCATTGAGGAATGGAGCAAGGGGGCCCTGTTCTTCGCCTACCTGGGCCACGGTGCCTACGACCAGTTGGCGGACGAGGGACTTCTCTACGTCGAGAACGTAAGCGATCTGAAGTGCGAGGAAAGGCTTCCCGTGGCCTACTTCGGCTCCTGCAACGTGGGCGAGTTCTGGAAGCCCTCCCGCAACTGCATGGCCCAGGCGGTTACCGCCGTGCCCGACGGAGGGGCCATACTGGGATGCGGGGGCACCACCGGCACCACCAGCGGCGCCAACCGAGAGTTGCTGATAGAGTGGCTGCGCACCATCTTCCTCAATCCCGGCATGCCGGTGGATATGAGCCTGCTCACGGCCAAGCTGGCCACCGGCCCCAGCAGCTCCAGCCTGAAGTACGTTCTGTTCGGGGACGGAAGCGTCCCCCTGGTTCTGCCCGAGGACGGCATAACCTGCCAGAGCGATGACTGGAGGACCGGGGAGACCGCCACCTTCTCGGGCACCGCGGAGGAGATGGGCCCCGTTCTTCTCAAGACCTTCGAGTCGGCCCGGCCGGATACGTACTACACCTTCAGGCAGCAGAAGCCGATCGCCTACATAGACCAGCCCGAGCTCTTCTACCGGGGCTCGGTTTTCGCAGACCCGGTCTTCGACGGCGAGCTGTTCGCCCCCCTGGACGCCGATACCGGCAGCATGGCCCGTCTGGAGCTCTACCTGGCCGGAAGCGAGCGGGGGCTTCTGTCGGCGATGTACCCCTGCACCCTGGAGATGGGCAGCCCTTCCGGAGCGGACACTCTGGGACCGGAGATAGAGATGTGGATAGACGGCTTCCGGGGAGAGAGCCATCCCAGGGTCTCCGGTGAGGTAAGGGTGATGGCCGAGATATCCGATACCTCGGGAATAAACCTCCTGGGGGAGCCGGGCAGGCAACTGGCCCTGTACGTGGATGGAGAGGCCATGGGCGTCGCGGAGTACTTCAACTACGATCCCGGCAGCAGCACGGAGGGAATGCTGGAGGTTCTCCTCACGGATCTCTCGGAGGGGGACCACGACCTGGAGCTCAGGGCGGCCGACGGCCTGAACAACCTGGGCAGCGAGCAGATGGGGTGCACGGTTCTATCCTCGAACGCGGTGGGCCTGCAGCAGGTCTTCGTATACCCCAACCCGACGTCGGGCGGGACCTCCTTCAACTGGACCCAGAGCGGCGATGCCGAGGTGGAGGTACGCATCTATTCGGTGAGCGGGCGGGAGATCCGGGCCCTTACCAACCTGGAGGGTGTCGCCGGCTACAACCAGTGCTGGTGGGACGGTACCGACGAGGACGGCGACCCCGTGGCCAGCGGCAGCTACGTATTCGTAATCTCCGCAACCGCGGAGGACTCACCATCCGGCGGCGGCAAGGCGACGGGCATAATCGCCGTGGTCAGATAGGCCGGTCGCAGAAACCTCCGGGAAGATTTCCGTGTTTATTCAAAACTCGCGGTCTACGAAAGGAACCTTCGTCTCTGGCCGTTCCGACTGTCGAATGAGAGAGCCGGTATGAATTCATTCGTTTTTCTGGCACTGCTTTCGGGTGCGGTACCCGTCGATACTCCGCTGCCTCAGATCGAGCTGACCCCCGAACGGACCACCGCGGTGTACGAGTTCGGCCGGCCCATCCCCGAACCCGGCCTGCCTCCCGGGCTTTCGGGCTTTTTCATGCGTGGCTGCGGCAGCAGCGACGACATTCTTCTGCCTGCCCGTTACCTTCGTTTCGCGGTCCCCCCGGGCAGCGAGGTCTCGCTTACGGTCCGGGCGGAGGGTACGTTCTCGCTTCCGGGCGGTACGGTGGCCCGGGTGGTTCTCGGCAGCGCGGGTTGCGACAGTTTCGTGGCCGCCGAGCGG
>WJMA01000042.1 GCA_014728175.1 Candidatus Fermentibacterota bacterium | reverse complement strand
GCCGTTGCCCGACCATTACACCAGCCGTCATTCCGACCGCAACTGCTACTGGTTGACCTGGGGTGGCGAGCCCGGGTCCCGGATGGACACCCTGGACGGCTCGCTTTCGGGCGCTCCGTCCATGCCGGATTCCTTCCTGGCTCGCAGCCATCATGAGTACGAGCTCTACTGGGAGCCCTGGGAGGTGGACAGCTGGTGGGCCTGGAGCGAGGACGAAGGCTACGGGCCCCATTCCATAAGCTACGTGTTCGACGCTCCGGCATCTCTGGGCTCGGGACAGTTGCGGCCGCTGATCACCACCACCAGCCACGTGGACTCCACCCAGACCCTGAGGCTCGATCTCAACGGCGTAACCGTGGCCGACACCTCCTGGAGGGGAGAGGAACCGTTCACCCCCGCGGTGGAGGTGTCGAACCTCCAGCGGCAGGACAACCGTATGGAGGTGGAGATGGAGCTAACGGACGAGGAGTACGTGTTCTTCGACTGGCTGGAGGTGTTCTGCTGGCAGGGCTACGGCCTGGACGGCCAGCTGCACGTCCCCCTGGAATGGTACGGCCAGACCGGCCGCCGCCGGTTCGATATCGACGGCGATTTGAGCCGGTCGGTGGTGGTCTACGTCCGCAACGACTCCCTGTGCTCCTACGTCTCCACCGAAGACCCCTCGGCATTCGAGCTGGAGCTTTCGCCTTCCGGCGCGAGCAGGGAGCTTTGGATCTCCCCGGAAGACGGTCTTTTAAGACCCCTGGAGATTACCTACGAGACCCCGGGCAGGATAATGGCTTCGATCGAGGGGGCGGAAAGGGTCATCCTGGCCCACCAGAGTCTGCGCGAGGAAGTACTTCCCCTGGAGGATCCGGAGGTGGAAACGGTGTTCCTGACCACCGAGGAGGTGTACCAGGAGTTCAACGGCGGGGTGCGTGATCCCCAGGCGATAAGGGCGTTCGTGGCCTACGCCCTCCTGAGCTGGGACCCTGCACCTCTGGAGATGGTCCTGGTGGGCTCGGGACACTACGATCCCCGGGGGTTCACCACCCTGGAGCCCTCCCTCATCGATCCGCTGTTCATGCGCCAGGATGCCTGGTTCCCCGAGGACGACTTCTACGCCATCGCTCCCGGCTCGAGCGACCCGCAGCTGGCCCTGTCCAGGATATCCACAAACACCCAGTCGGTGGTGAGAGCAGTGGTGGACAAGTCGCTGCTCTACCGCTCGGACCAGGCCCGCGGCAACTGGCAGTCCAGAGTGGTCGGAGCGGCCGACGACGAGAGAAAACCCTCGGTTCCATGGTCGGAGGTCTGGCACACCAGAAGCGCGGAGGAAGTCCTGGAGAACCACGTTCCCAACCGTTTCCGGCCGGTCAAGGAGTACCTGATCTTCTATCCCTTCAACGAGTTCTGGGAGAAGCCCCAGGCCAGGGAGCATCTGATATCCACCTGGAGCGAGGGGGCGCTGTTTTTCTTCTACTTCGGCCACGGTGCCTACGACCAACTGGCCGACGAGGGTCTATTGTACCTGGAGAACCTCTCCGAGCTGACCTGCGGGGCGCGGCTTCCGGTCGCCTTTTTCGCCTCCTGCAGCGTGGGCGAGTTCTGGAAGCCCACCCGCAGCTGCATGGCCCAGGAGGTTACCTCCGTTTCCGACGGGGGAGCCATACTGGGTTGCGCAGCTACCACGGGCACCCTTACCACTCCCAACAGGAACCTGTTGATATCCTGGCTGAATCAGTTGAATACCCATCCCGGAACTCCCGTCGACATATGCCTGCTGGCGGCGAAGCTGGCGTCAGGGTCGATGATCAACGCCCGCAGGTACGTCTTGTTCGGGGACGGAAGCCTCTGCCTGGCCCTTCCGGAGAACGGGATAACCTGCCAGAGCGGGGACTGGAGGACCGGGGAGAGGGTTTCGTTCACCGGCAGCTCGGAAAGGGCCGGCCCGGTTATCATGCGGGCCTTCGAGTCGGCCCTTCCCGACACATATTACACGATCAACCACGACTCCATCATAGCCTACATGGATCCCCCGGAGCTCTTCTACAGGGGGCAGATAACCGCCTCCCCCGACTTCTCCGGGGACCTTTTCGTTTCCCTGGACGCAGACACCGGTACGGCGGCCAGGCTGGAGCTCTACCTGTGCGGAAGCGACCGGGGATTGCTCTCCGCGATTCATCCCTGCACTCTGGCGGTGGGAAGCCCTGCCGGGACGGACACCGTGGGACCGGGGATAGAGATGTGGATAGACGGGTTCAGGGGCAAGCCCGAACCCGCCGTCTCCGACCAGGTGAGGGTGATGGCGGAGCTTTCGGACAGCTCGGGGATGAATCTTCTGGGAGACCTGGGCAGACAGCCGGCGCTTTTCGTGGACGGAGCTCCCAGCAACGTGGCCGATTACTTCAGCTACTATCCCGGCAGCAGCACGGAGGGAATGCTGGAAGTTCCCCTCGCGGATCTGACCGCGGGAGACCATACCGTTAGATTAAGGGTCGCCGACGGCCTTAACAATCTAAGCAGCGAGAGCATGGACTTCGCGGTTCTTCCCTCGAGTGAGGTTGGCTTGAGTCAGGTTTTCGTGTATCCCAATCCCGCCTCGGGAGGAGCGTCGTTCAACTGGACGCAGAGTGGTGATGCAGAGGTGGAGATCAAGCTATATTCGGTAAGCGGGCGCCAGGTACGTTCTCTGAGGAACCTGGAAGGAGTTGCCGGATACAACCAGTGCTGGTGGGACGGGTTGGACGAGGATGGCGACCCCGTGGCCAGCGGCACTTACGTGTTCGTTATATCGACAAGAAGAACCACACAATCGGAAAAGATAGAGAGCGCAGAGGGTATATTAGCCGTTATCAGATAGCCCGGTCGACATTTCCCCGCACCACAAAGGGTCCGGCCGGACCGTCTTCGGTGGGAGGCAGGATGAGAACTTTATACGTTGTAACCCTGATTGCTTTGTTGAACCTGACGGGCGTGTCGCTGGGATCGAACGCCGCCGTCATATGGATGAACATCACCCCCGGGGCGCGACCGAACGGGATGGGAGAGGCGTTCGTGGCCCTTTCCGACGACGCGACCGCGTCCTACTGGAACCCCGCCGGTCTGGCCTTCGTCGACCGGGAGAACCACGAGGTGACCTTCCAGCATTCGCCCTGGCTGCGTCAGCTCGCCGACGACCTCTACTTCGAGTACCTCGGCTACGCCGGCTACCTTGAGGGATGGGGAGGCGTAGGCGGCAACATAACCTTCATGTCCATGGGGGAGCAGACGGAGACCGAGGAGGGCGGACAGGAGCTGGGAACCTTCTACTCCTACGGCGTCGCCGTTACCGGATCGTTCGGTACGGAGGTGGCGCCGGGAACGGCGGTCGGAGCCGGCTTGAAGTTCATCTACGATCACTTGTACTACGGAACGGGAGGCACCGGATCATCCTTCGCCGCGGACTTGGGGATACTCTACCAGGTCCCCATGGAGGGCCTGGGGCTCGCTGACTACGGCGACTTCTCACTCGGAGCCTGCCTCAGCAACCTGGGCCCCAACGTCAGCTACGGCGGGGAGTCCGAAGGCAACCCGCTGCCCCGCACCATCCGGGCCGGCATCGCTTACGTACCCTTCGACCAGAAGATAAGCAGGCTGCGGGTGGTGGCCGACTACAGCAAGCTTCTCACCCAGATCGACGACGGTCTGGGAGACGAGTTCAGGGAGAACAAGTGGGGGATGGGCGCCGAGTACTGGTACTACGACCTGATCGGGGTGCGGGCCGGCTACCTCCACGATACCGAGGGTGAGTCCACCATATCCGGCGCTACGCTGGGAGCCGGCATAAGGTACGCGAACTTCCAGCTGGACATGGCATTCATACCCGTAGCGCCCAGCCTTCAGAGCTCGGGGAAGTACAACAAAAAGTTCTCGCTGGTGGTGAGGTTCTGATAGGATGAGGCTCCTCTCGCCCGTCCTCATCCTGACCGCTTTGGGCGCACGGGCCGCGGCCCCGCTGGTTCCGGGGGCGGTCCCCCCTCTGCACGAGGGCCCTTCGGAGGGCCCTTCCATCGTGGACATGGACACCGGGGTTCCCCTGAGGTCCAGGGCGGACACCATACGGGTATGCATCCTGAGGGTGGAGTTCCTGGAGGACTTCACCGACTCCACCACGGGCAACGGGCTTTTCGCTCTCGACGCCAATCCTCCCCACGACCGGACCTATTTCGAGGATCTGGCCGACCGGATGGAGAACTACTTCGGCTGCGTCAGCGGAGGCCGTCTGGAAGTCCGGTGCGCGGTGTTCCCCGGCGGGGCCGGGGAGGCTTACTCCGTCCCCCACCAGATGCCGTACTACGGGGCCGACGACGACTATATGGTCCGTCTGTGCGAGTTCTTCCGGGACGCGGTGGAGGCGGCGGACCCGGAGGTGGACTACAGCGCGTTCGACGCCGTCATAGTAGCCCACGCAGGAGCGGGCCAGGAGGCGGACATTCTAGGTGACAGCCCCCACGACCTGCCGTCCGTGTTCGTGCGCTACTCCGACCTCGTCGGCTACCTACCGGGAGCCGGTTCCGGCTTCCCGGGCATATCGACCGACGACGGCGTGTACGTCAGGGAGGGCAGCCTGATACCCGAGCAGGAGACCCAGGACGGCTACGGTCTGGGCGTGCTGGGAACCATGTGCCACGAGTTCGGCCACCAACTGGGGTTACCCGACCTGTACGACACCAAGGAGGGTAAGGTGGGTATCGGTGGTTGGGGCCTCATGGGCTACGGCCAGTGGATGATGAGCGGCTTCTGGCCCAGCGGGCTCTGCGGCTGGTCCAGGAGCTATTTGCAGTGGACCGAGGAGCTGCTGGCGGAGGGAGAGGGCACCTTCGAGCTTGCGCCGGGGGATACGGTTCTGAAGATTCCGCTCACCGGTACGGAGTACCTGCTTTTGGAGAACAGGCAGCGGGATCCCAACGGCAACGGCATGAACGACATCGACGAGTACGATTACGGTCTCAAGGGGTCGGGGATTCTCATATGGCACGTCGACCAGGGCGTTTTGTCCACCGCGGTGGGAAGCAATACGGTAAACGTCGACCCGGACCACAAGGGTGTCGACCTGGAGGAGGCCGACGGCATTCAGGACTTCGATTACTCCCTGCCGGACATCTACGGATACGAGGGCAGCGAGTACGATCCCTGGTTCGTGGGGGGATACGCCTGGTTGTTCGGCCCCGAGACCGAGCCTTCGTCCACAACCAGCTGGGGAGGCAACACCTGGGTGACCGTGGAGGTGCTCGATCCCCTTGGCAACGACATGAGAGTGGAGGTCCGCCGGAGCAACGTGGAGCCGGGATGGCCCCTGCAGTGGGAGCCTATCCTTTTCGGCCCCGTGGTCTGGACGCCCCCCGGAGGGGGTGGGAGCAGGCTGGTCCTTACCGCTTCCAACAGATCGGTCTCCGCGTTCTCCGCCGACGGCTCGGACCGGGTTCCAATGGGCCTTTCGGCAACCTCGCCCCCGGTCGCCGGCAATCCGGGAGGAGGCGGGGAATACCTGCTGGTATGCGACCGGGAGGGTACCCTGAACCTGCGCGACCTCTCCTGGAACCAACCCCCGGGTTGGCCGGTGAGCATAGATCACCGCCCGGAGGGAGCCCTGATCAGCGAGAGGCTGGGCGTGGTCTGCGTGAGTACGGACGACGGAATGATCTACTTGCTGGACCAGAGCGGCAGAACCGTCCCCGGTTGGCCGGTGACGATGAGCAACGGGATAAGGGGAATGAGCGTTTTCCCCGGCGACGATCCGGGCATAGCCGTTTCCACCGCGGAGGGACGCCTTCATCTACTCTCCGCCCAGGGCTCGGAGCGGGATGGCTGGCCCGTGGCCCCCGGTGATGAGCGGATAGGCCGACCGGTTTGCGCCGACCTGGACCGGGACGGAGGGGTGGACGTAGCTGTTACCAGCGGTGAGGAGGTTTTCGTGTACGATTCCTCCGGGCAGCTGCTGCCCGGCTTTCCGGCCGCGCTTCCTTCCCCGCCCCTGGGTTCGCCGGGACTGGCCGACCTGAATAGAGACGGCCTGCTGGAGGTAGTTGTGGAGACCGAGGACCATGCTGTTGCGGTGGAATGCTCCGGCTCCACTCTCACCGACTGGCCCCGGCACGAGCCGGGCGACTCTTTGGACTTTGACTACTCCGTCACTTCCCGGCCGATCGGCGGAAGGGGATTCGCCCTGGTTGGGCTGAGGGACGGACGCATATCGCTGTACGACAGTTCGGGGAACCAGCCCTGGCCCTATCCCCTTTCGGTTGGTGACCAACCGGTGGGAAGGCCACTGATGATCGATCTGGACGAGGACGGTGAAGAGGAGGTAATCGCAGTAGACAGGGACGGCTACGTATGCGTATGGACCGCCGGTTACCAGCCGGAGGGCTGGCACATGGGGCTGGACAACGGGGGTGAGGGCTGCTGGTGGAGCGACCAGCTGCCGGCCGTGTCCGCCGCCGAAGGGCTGCTGGCCGGAGGGAGCTTCTTCGTCTATCCCAACCCGGCTACCACCGGTACGGCGACCATCAGGTTCGAGCCGGGGTACGACTGCGCCTGGAAGGTAAGGGTGTTCAACATCGCCGGCGAGCTGGTATCCCATTATCGGGGCGACGCTCCGGGCGGAGCTCCGTGGGAGATAACCTGGTCAACCGAGAACCTGTCTCCGGGGGTCTACTTCGTATGCCTGGAGGTAAGCTCCGCCCAGGGAAGCGAGAGCGAACTATTCGAGGCCGCGGTGGTGAACTGAGATGGCCGGTGGGCGAGGCTCGATCGCGGTCCTGATTCTGGCCTTCGTGGTGTGCGGGGCCTGCTACGGACAGGGCATGGGCAGGCCCGCGGTGCTGAAATCGGCCGTTCTCCCCGGATGGGGCCAGCATTCCCTGGGGCACTCCACCAGGGGCTGGGTATTCATGGGGCTGGAGGCCACCACCTGGCTGGGAGTAGGGCTCTCCTACCTGGAAGGCTCCTTCAACGAGTCCGACTACGTCGACCTGGCCATGGAGGAAGCCGGAATAAACGCCGAAGGCCGTCGAAGCGACTTCCTGAACGACCTGGGCGACTTCTCTTCCAGCGGGGCGTACAACGACTACATCCGAAGGCTGGCAAGATACTACTATCCGGACGATCCCGAGGCCCAGAGGGAATACTACGAGCGTCACTCCCGCTACGGCAGCGACTCCTGGAGCTGGTCCTCGGAGTCCGCCCGAGCCAGGTTCGAGGACCGCCTGCGGGAGAGCAGGCAATGGTACAGGAGGGCCATGTACATCGGCGCATTCGCCCTGGTCAACCGGGCGGTCAGCGCCATAGACGCCGCCCTGATAGACGAGGAAGGCTCGGAGCGGCTGTACGCCACCATGAGCTTTCCGGAGAGTTCCGACTTCTCGTCGGTCCGCATAACGGTGGGGACCAGGTTCTGATGGTCTCCATACTCCTTCTTCTGCTTGCGGTGGGCAGGGCGCCCATGCCGGTGGGCGGCACCTTCATGGATCCCATGGCCCACCGCATAGACGCCAGGCACGATCCTTCTTTCCGGCCCACGGGGCCTCTGGCCACGGCCACCGACGGACCGGAGGTAGGACAGACCATTAACTTCTGGGCCCTGGACTACAGCGGGGAGAGCGTTTACCCTACGTTCTACCTCACCCCCGCCACCTGTCGATTCGTGGGGGAGAAGACGTACATCTTCGTCGAAGACGCCGTCTGGGGCACTTACTACAACCAGGAGGCGGTGGACGAGCTCTCCGCGGCCCTGGAGGACAGCACCCCCTCCGGAGAGGGAGGCATAGTCGACACCGAGGTTCCGGTGTTCGGAGAGGTGCCCGACGAGATAGACGGCGATCCCCGGGTCTACTTCCTGGTGCTGGACATAAGGGACGACTACGACCCCCAGGAGAACCCGGTGTACTACGCCGGTTTCTTCTCGCCCTACAACCAGTTCACCGACGAGGAGGCCTTTCTGTACTACGGGGGACACTCCAACGAGGTGGAGATGCTCTATCTGGATTGCAATCCCAGCGACATGAGCGATGCGTCGTACACCGCCTCCCACGAGCTGGTGCATCTGATACAGTGGGGAGTGGAGCCCTTCAGCGGCGAGGAGCTTTGGGTTATAGAGAACCAGGCCCAGTCCGGCACCTACGTGTGCGGCTACCCCGCCTACCAGGTGCAGACGTTCCTGGAGGAGGGGGGAGTCACTCCCATCAACTGGACCAGCTTTCCCCCCGACCAGGCCAGGTATGTGGCCGGCTACGGAGCCGGTTTCCTGTTCTTCGCCTATCTCTACGAGAACTACGGCGGCGCGGAGTTCCTGCACGGCTCCCTCCGGTCGTCCTCCGAGGGAGTGGACGGGGTGTGCGAGGCGATAGAGGAATGTACGGGCGAAAGCGTGGAAATTACCTCGATACTGGTGGATTGGATGTTGGCGAACTTCGTAGACGATCCGGACGCGCTGTCCGGAAGATTCGGCTACCAGGCGTTCAGGGTGGCCGATTACGATACGGTCTTCCCCGGCAACAGGCCCGGCCTGGATTACACCGGAACGATCGACGAGCTTCCCTACGCCGACCCGTACCACAGGCTTAACGGCTACGCGGGTAACTACTACCTGCTGCCCCAGGGCGGGTCGGGCAGCTTCAGGGCAGCCACCACCGGCCTGGGAGACCTGCGCGCCTTCCTATACGACGAGGAGGCGGCCACCCTGGAGCAGCTACCGGCCGGGCCGGGAGGGAACGTGTCCCTCGCCCTTCCCTCCGATGGTACGGTTCTTTTTCTGGACGCGGCGTTCTCGCCTCTGCAGCTGGAGGTGAGCGCGGGATCGGTCGTATCGGCTTCCGATCAGCTTGCGGTGTACCCCGATCCCTGCCTGGGAACGCTGTACCTTCAGTTCATATCCAACGGCCGGCCGGTGGAGCTGGTCGTGTTCGACTCGACGGGGAACTCGGTGGAGACCGTCAATTACGGCCCCATGGCCTCCGGCGAGGCCATGATCTCCTACCGGCGAGCGTCGGAGCTGGCAACGGGAATCTACATGTACCGATTCTCCCAGGGCAGCCGGGTCGAGACCGGGAAGTTCGCCGTGGTACGATAAGAGGGTATTAGACCTTCCTGCCGTGGCTGGAGGCTGTCATGTCTATCGTTCGGCCTAGCCCATACCTTCCGGCCCTGGCTCTGCTCCTCGGGGTCGCTTCCGGTATGGCCGGCCCTACTTCCCCGTTTCCTGAAACCACCCCTCTGCGGATCGAGGAGGACGTGATCGATGCCGGGGTGTCCTCCGACGGTACGGTGTTCCTCCTATCCCTTTCCTATCCCAGGCTGACCACTGTGGACGCACTCGGCCATCGCCGGTCGTTCGATCTGTCCGAGGTTACGGTACCCGGAGGCCTCTGCGTTCACGGCGACGGGGGATTCTGCGTGTCCGACCTGGTCGAGGAGGCCGTCCTCGATTACGGCCCGGACGGCGAGCTTCTGCGTACGTGGGAAGCGGGGGGTAGGCCCGGGGACGTGGCCATGGTGGGGCTCTCGCCCTGGTATGTGGCCACCGACAACGGTAGCGTGAGAATGGCCGGGCGGGGGGAGCTGGTCCTGGCCAGGCTGGACGGAAACGTAGCCAGCATATCCGGCGGACCGGAGGGTGCGGTACTGGTAAGCGATTCCACCGGATACCTGGTTCTCGAGGGCGGCGATCCGCGAAGAATCGCCTCGGGGGTGGTCTCCATGGCCCTTTGCGCGGGCCGCTACGCCACGCTCCGTCCGAAGGGCCTGCTGGTATTGGCCGGCGATACCGTCGCGGTGAGCGAATCGCTGGACCGGATATCCTGCTCGCCCACCGGTTACGTTCTTCTGTGGGAGTCCGCCGGGAACAGCGCCCTGGTCGGAAGATGACCCCCGCGCTGGCCCTCCTGGCCCTGGTGGGTTCTGTTCTAAGGCTTCCCAGCGACGGCTCCGGATTCTTCGAGCTGCCGGACACGGCCTGGGTGGCCCCGGGCAGCTCCTACGCCGTTCTGGGCGAGGACACGATCCAGGTCGGCACCGGTTTCTCCGGCAGCAGGGTGGGCTTCATCCTGGAGCGCCCTCCTCCGGCGGGAGACACCGTCAGCTTCGTCTACTCCGGCCTGCCTCTGTCCGTTCGAAACAGCAGCAGCCTTTCCGTGGACGTGTTGGAACGTATCCAGAGCGGCACCTCGATAGGCTCGCCCACCGCCGCTCCCCCCGGGGGGGGGCTGTACATATCCGGGGCCAAGAGGCTGGGTCTATCGGTGGGGGACGGGGGCGGGGTAAGCCAGTCCACAAGATTGTCCGTGGACGGACAGCTGGTGGAGGGGATAAGCGTTACCGGAAGCGTCACCGACGAGAACCTTCCCCTGGGGGCCGGATCGTCCGAACTGGTCAGCGAGCTGGACAAGGTGCTGTTCACGGTCCGGGGCTCGCGGTGGAGGGCCCGGCTGGGCGACATGGAATGGACCAGGGAGGAGGACCGGCCCGGACCCCTGTCCTGGAGAAGGGAGGCCAGCGGAATAGACTTTACCGCTACTCCGGTGGACACCGCGGGCGGCGCCATAGGCTACGGAACCACCGGAGAGAGCCACAACCGGACGGTTTTCTTCACCCAGGAAGGAGTCCAGGGCCCGTACGAGGTATCCGGACAGGGAAACATCGTACCCGGCGGCGAGGTGGTGTACCTGGACGGCGAGCTGATGCGCAAGGGTGTCACCAGGGACTACACCATGGACTACTCCGCCGGGCTTATCACCTTCACCTCCCGAAGACTAATAAGGCGCGACCAGCGGGTGGAGGTGACCTTCTTCGAGAGGGGCGACGGATACAGGAAGGACCTGCTCTCGGGATCTACGTCGGCCTCGTGGGACGTCCTGTCCATAGAGGTCTGTGCTCTTTCCGACCGCGACGACCGCGACGACCCCCTGGGCTTCGTTCTCACCGAGGAGGGCAGGGAGGTCCTGGAAGGCTGCGGAGAGTGCTCAGACTCGGCCTGGGTGGACGGAGCGGAGTACGTGGGAGAGGGCAACGGCAGCTACACCGTGGACAGCCTGGGCCATTACGCATACCAGGGCCCGGAAGGCGGCGACTGGTCGGTGACCTTCTCCAGGCCGCCGGACGCCCCGGGCGATTACGTGTACGACTCCTCCGTGGGTGGTTTCGCCTGGGCCGGGAGCGGTCTGGGTACCCACCTGCCCCGAAGGTATCTGCAGATACCCTCCGGCACCGACGTGGGCGGAGTGTCTCTGCGGGGGACGATTGGCGAGTCGGTGGGCTACGATGTTCAGACCGCGGTGTCCAGGCACACCGGCAACCTCTTCGCATCAGATTTTACCTCCCGGGAGGGCTCCTGCACCGACGTGGCTCTGGATTACAGCCCCTGGGAGGATACCTACGTGGGTTTCGACGGCCGGCTGTCCTCCGACGGCTTCACCGCCCCCGGACGGCTGGACGCGGACAGCACGCTGTCCGAATGGTCTCTTCCGCCCGGGTACCGCGGCAACGACAGGATCGCCGAATTTTCCGCGGGTACGGGGCCGTTGGGGGCCAGGTTGGGAGCCAGGCAGATGCAGTCGGGAGGCCATATCCGCAGGGCTTTTCTGTCCGCTGTTCCCGCAAGGGGAACCACTCTCAGGGCCAGGCTGGTGCAGAGGGAGGACACCGATTCGCTGGAAAGCGGCTCCAGGGCGGCCCTCTCCGCCGAAGCCACTCTGACCTCGGGGCTGCTGTCTCCCACCGTAGGGGCCGGGCTCACCCGCGAGAGCTGGGGGGACAGCCTGTCGGGGGACCTGGTATCGGTCGGCACCGGGCTTTCCCTGACCAGGGGGTCGAGCCGGGAGTCCATCCGTCTGGAGGCCGAGTCGGACGCCAGAGTGGGCGGGATTCCCAGGCCTGACAGGGTGTGGCGGGCGACTCTGAGCAGCCTGGAGAGGTTCGGTACCTGGAAGGTTGATTCCCGGCTGGAGCATTCCCTGAGCACCTACGACCGGGGGGGATCCACCCAGGCCGACGCTCTGAGCATCGACTTCTCCGGCACCTCGGGTGGAACCTGGGTGCAGGTGATGTACTCCGGCTCCGGGATGATCAGCAGGTCTTTGCAGGTGAGGTACAGGTACGTGGGAGAGGGAGAGGGAAGCTACGGCTACGACCCGGACACCGGTCAGTACTACCCCGACCCCGACGGCAGCTACGAGAAGTACTACCAGCCGGGGGGAGCGGGGGAGAGGATAACGGATGCCAGCCTTGATGCCAGCGCCCTTCATACGGGAACCGACGGGGGCCTGGACCTGGGCCTTCGCCTGACCTCCTCGGGGGAGGAGGACCGGTTGAGGATACTTCTCCTGGAAGGTGCCCTGAACGACGACATCCCGGGAGGCTACGAGCTGGAGGCCGCTCCCTACTGGACCTGGCGGGGCACGCTGAGAAAACTTTCGGTGCGGGGCAGGATGGAGAGGTCGACGGTGGACTACAGCGGAACCGGCAGAAAGGTGGAGAGCAGCTGGAAGGGCACGGTCTCACCCCGGTTGGCCGCATCGGAATGGCTGATGGTAGACGGCGCGATGGAGCTGTGGGAAGAGAGGCAGGAGCTGTACGAGGCCCGGAGGATCAGTGGCGGTAGGCTGGAGGTGGACCCGTTCGTAACTTTCCAGACCGGGTTCGAGCCCGGTCTCCTGGTGGCTCTGGAGCACAGATCCGAGGACTACCGCCGGCTGGAGGCCACCATGTGGGAGCTGCGTCCCCACTGCTCCGTTTCCACCGGCGGGTGGACCGGAAGCGGGAGGTTCTCCGTGGGTCTGATTCCCGGCTCCGGCGAGCTGCCGCCCTGGTTCTTCGATGGCTCGGACCGGGGGGTTTCGCTGAGAATGAGGTTCAACGTGGGCCGCAGGCTGGGAAGCGGACTGGACGTATCCGTGTTCTACTGGGGCAGCAGGCCGGCCGGCTCGGAGCTGACCCAGAGAGCCGGTCTGGAGGGGACGGTGAGTTTCTGAACCTACTTCTGATCCTGATTCTGTGCGGGGGAGACACCCTCGACGTTCACATGACGGGTGGGCCACCACTTCCGGACCTATCCACCATCGGCCTGTCCGCGGTGGAGCTGTCCGACTCGTCGGTGGCCTCCCTGAGGGACGGCATTCTGGCCTGGTACCTCACCGAGGGCTATCCCTTCGCCAGGCTGGGCATGCGGGTGGACCCGTCCGGGGCCTTGGCCGTAAGGGCGGTATCCGGAAGACACGCCGCCCTGGAAGAGGTGAGGTTCGACACCCTGAGGAAGACCAGCCCCGGGGTGCTGCTGCGTCTTCTGGAGATGGAGGTCGGGCAGCCCTACGAGAGCGAAAGGATCGCCCGGTGGCGCAGAAGGATGGAGAAGCTGGACTATGTAGCCTGGGTGGGTGACAGCAGGCTGGCCCTGGGGCCGATGGGCAACATGGTTCTCATCCAGGAGATAGAGGAAGCACCCGCCGGCCATTTCGCGGCTTCGATGGGTTACTCGGGGTCCGGGGTCGGCGACGAGCTGGAGGGCGGGGGAGAGGTGATCACCACCAACCTTCTGGGAACCGGCCGCACCCTGGAGCTGTCCGCCAGGAAGGTGGATTACGGGGGGGTTGACGCCTCCCTTCGCTACCGCGAGCCCTGGATATTCGGAATACCGCTCTCGGTCGAGGTAAGGGCCGCCCAGGAGATCCCCGACAGCGCCTGGGTGACCAGGGAGGGCGAGCTGGTCCTGGTATGGGAGGCTGCCGACTTCGAAACCTGGGCGGGAGTTGGAACCTGGAGAGGGTATCCTCCCGGCCTACCCGACCAGAGTTACAGCTACGGCCTTCTGGGTATAAGCACCAAGCTGGGCCGCAAGCTGCGCCAGGGATGGGAGGGGGTCACCGCCGGGGTGGAGGCCAGGATGGGGGAGGCGACCGAGGTGGACTCGGTAGGAGGAAGCTCCCAGGCCTCGGCGGAACTTTCCGCCCGGCTGGACGAGTACACCGGAGCACTGGGTCTGGGTCTGGGAGTGAACGCCGCCGGAATACTGGAAGGGCAATGGCTGGACGGCAGACTGTGGCGCCTGGGAGGCGCGGAGTCCCTGCGGGGCTACCCGGAAGGGATTTACACCACGGGCAGGTACGTGGTGGCCAGACCGGAGATTTCGGTGGGGGAGACCTCGACCAGGGCATACGTGTTCGGAGACCTGAGCGCGCTGGACACCGGCGACTACTGGACTTACCCGGTGGGCGTCGGGGTCGGCGTTCGGGGAAAGGCGGGGCTTTTTGGGGTGGACGCCTCGGTGGGCTTCCCCGTCCGTGACGGCCTGGACCTCACCCGACTCTACCTGAGCGCCGTCGCCCGCATCATCTAAGGGACGTTCTTAACCTTTTTAACCCTTTAATATCTTTGTTCATTGTAAATGGAAATAGCTTCGAAAAGCCGATTCCATATAACGTTGGTTAGTATCTACTTAGATGTTTCTTTAGTTTTTTGAAAAACGTCCCGTGTGGGCGACGGCAACGAGGTAATCGGACTCGCGGCCGTACTCCTCTCCCAGGAGGTTGCCGTAAAGGCCTACCCTCTGGAAACCCGCCCCCAGCAGAAGCTGCCTGAGCTCCTGCCCGGAGTAGATCGTATGCTCGAAGGCGTATTCCCTGGCGTTGCCGTTCTTGATGACTATCCAGCGGTTGGCTATGCGGGTCCAGTCCTTTACAACTTCGTGCAGCTGGACGACCGAAGTGCCGTTGTCCAGCTCAGTAAAAGTTGCTGGAAGGAAGATCGAAGCCAGTTTCTCCTTACCCATGGTCTGAAAAACGGCGGAGCCTCCAGGGCGAAGGCTCTCGAAAATGTTGGCGAATACCCTCTCGTTCTGCCGCTCCGTAGAATGGTAGCCGATGGAGGTGAACATGCTGATCACCAGGTCGAAGCTTTGGGGCCGAACGAAACTGAGCATATCGTCTAGTATAAACTCTACGCTTAACGATTCTTTCTTCGCCCTTTCGATGGCCATATCAAGAAGGTAGGGAGTTCTATCAACACCTGTCACCCTGTATCCCCTACTGGCCAGCTCCAGGGAGTGCCTGCCCGGACCGCAGCACAAGTCCAACACCGAAGCCTCATCGGGCAGATCGAGAAGCTCTATCAGAGCATCGATCTCTTTTGGTGCAGACTCGAATTTACGAGAAGGGAAGAGGAACGGGTACAGATCCTTCCAGAAATCGTCGTTCTCGAACCACTCGGTCATGGCCTACTCCTTCGATTGCAACCCGTGGAACAAATAACTCCCGGAAGCGGTTGCGGACAACGGTAAGTGTATGATCGTTGCATGGGCTTGACTATATGAGCATATAATCATATCATTTTGACATGATAGAAGTATTCAGAGCGCTGGGAAACCGAAACAGGTTGCGAATAGTATGCATCCTGGAGCGAGGGCCCTTGAACGTAAGCGAGATAACGTCGGTGCTCATGCTACAGCAATCCAACGCAAGCAGGCACCTCAGGAGGTTGCTGGAGGCGGGTGTAGTGAAACGCCACGGCAGCCACGGCTGGTCGTACTACATGCTTTCCGACGAGAATCCCAACGTGGCCGAGATAATTGAGCTGGCCCGCGGAGAAGTAGAGGACAGGGACTGGTTTAAGCGGGACAGCAAGAGGTTGGCCAAATGCTTCTTGGAGCGCAAGGAGAGCTCG
The DNA here is from genome assembly GCA_014728175.1 of Candidatus Fermentibacterota bacterium. Lineage (GTDB taxonomy): Bacteria > Fermentibacterota > Fermentibacteria > Fermentibacterales > JCC-6 > WJMA01. Next base: position 3,278 of record WJMA01000042.1, on the reverse strand, counting down.
CGGAGATTCTTCGATCAGAAGGCTTCCAGGTGGGATCGGCTGGGGAGGATGCTGCCCGACGCCGAGAGTTATCTGGAAGACGTGATGGCCGAGCTTCCGAGCGATGGTGATCTGGTTGAGATCGGATGCGGAACCGGCAAGCTGATGGTCCGGCTATCAGGGAGCTGCGGCAGGATTATTGGCGTGGACCAATCAGCGGAGATGCTGAGCAGGGCCGCCAAGAGGGTAATAGAAGCGGGGATCTCGAAAAGGGCGGAGTTACGTCTGGGAGACGCCGAGCACATTCCCGTGGGCGACGGCAGGGCGGACGGGGTGCTGATGAACATGGTTCTGCACCACGTTCCCGAACCCGCAGAGGTGCTGTTCGAATGCGCCAGAATATTGCGGAGCGGAGGAATACTGATTCTCGCGGAATTGACCGAGCATCAAAACAGCGATTTCCAGCAACAGCAGGGCGATCTCTGGCCGGGCTTCAAGAAGCAGACCTTAGAGTCGTGGCTGGCGGGCGCCGGATTCGATGAGAAGAGATCGGGTACGATAAACTCGGGAAAAGGCTTCTGGATAGCGGTCACAAGAAGGGAGAGGGCATGAGTGAGGATTACAGGATAAAGGACTTATCGCTCGCAGAATGGGGAAGACGCGAGATTGAGATAGCAGAGAAAGAGATGCCAGGGTTGATCATGGTCCGGGAGAAGTACGGGCCGGACAAGCCACTGGATGGGCTCAAGATTACCGGGTCTCTGCATATGACGGTACAGACGGCCGTGCTGATAGAGACCCTGCTGGAGCTGGGAGCGGACGTGAGATGGTGCAGTTGCAACATCTTCTCCACCCAGGATCACGCCGCGGCCACCATGGTCAAGAGGGGCGTTCCCATATTCGCCTGGAAGGGCGAGACGGTGGAGGAGTACTGGGAGTGCACTAGGGACGCCCTGACTTTCCCCGATGGCGGCGGCCCCAACCTGATAGTGGACGACGGCGGCGACGGGGCGCTGATGGTCCATCGAGGCTACGAGATGGAGGCCCAAAAAAAGGACGGACAGGTACCGGAGGTCCCCGATGACATGCCACATGACGAGAAGATGCTGATGGAGAACCTCCGCAAGGGCCTGGATGAGGATCCTGAACACTGGCACCGGGTAGCCGGGGAGATGGTTGGGGTTTCCGAGGAGACCACCACGGGAGTTCTCCGCCTTTACGAGCGCATGCAGGCAGGAACGTTGCTGTTTCCCGCCTACAACGTCAACGACAGCGTCACCAAGAGCAAGTTCGACAACCTCTACGGATGCCGGGAATCTCTGGCCGACGGCATCAAGCGGGCGACCGACGTGATGGTGGCCGGGAAAACCGTGCTAATATGCGGCTACGGCGACGTGGGCAAGGGGTCCGCGCAGAGCATGCGGGCGTTCGGAGCCCGGGTGATAGTCACGGAGATAGATCCGATCTGCGCCCTGCAGGCCATAATGGAAGGCTTCGAACTATCTACTGTTGAGGATACACTAGACGAAGCAGACATCTTCGTAACCGCCACCGGCAACCTCAACGTGATAACCGCGGAGTACATGTCCAGGATGAAGGACCAGGCGATAGTGTGCAACATAGGGCACTTCGACCACGAGATAGACGTGGCCGGACTAAAGGCGACGCCGGGCATCGAAAGGCAGGAGGTCAAGCCCCAGGTGGACCGCTACATCTTTCCAGACGGTCACGAGATATACCTTCTGGCGGATGGAAGGTTGGTAAACCTCGGTTGCGCCACCGGGCATCCCAGCTTCGTGATGTCCAACTCCTTTACCAACCAGTGTATGGCCCAGATGGCCCTGGCCGAGAAACGTCCGAAGATAGGGGTTTACAGGCTTCCCAAGAAGCTGGACGAGGAAGTGGCCCGTCTCCACCTGAAGAGCCTGGGCGGAAAGCTGACCAGGCTGACTAAGGCCCAGGCGAGGTACATCGGAGTAAACGTGGACGGCCCATACAAGTCGGAGCACTATCGATACTGACTCGGCCTTAACGCCGGTTTTATACTGGTCCCGTATCCTAGGGACAGGGTGGGAACGGGTCCGTGAATTGCGGTGGTGGGCCATGCTGAGAATCTGTGTACAGATCGCCTCGGTAGTGATAATCGTTGCGGGCCTTATCATCTTCCCGCTGCCCATACCCTTGGGTGCCGTGCTCTTCACGGTCGGACTGGGATTACTGGTATCTTCCAGCAACGATACGGCCCGTTTTCTCATGCGGTTGAGACGAAGGCACCCCGGATTCGATTGCTGGATGAAGCGGGCGGAGCATCGTCTTCCCGGCTCGATCGGCAGAATAATGCGCAGGACCACTCCGGACTGACCAGCATGGACGTAGAGAGGCCGATCTCGTATACAAATCTGGCTTTTACTGGAACGATTTCTGTTTACTCAGATAAAGAACCTATAGGTGGAAGATTCAACAACCAATATGGAGGTGCTTATGAAACCAATATGGATCCTTTCGGGCTTCCTGCTGCTACTGCTGGTTGCCTGCGGGACCAATCCGTCGACCCCCGAGGGTACCCTTCCCAAGGTGGAAGGACTGACCGTAGTGGACAGCCTTTGCGGGGGTAATACCGTGTTCCTTTCCTGGAACTCGGTTGACAGTGTGGTTGGCTACCGGATCTACTACGACGAGACAGGTGGCGGAATAGTATGGAACGAGATCGAGTCGGTCACCGATACCTTCACTACGCATGAAGCCGAAAGATCCTACTACTACACCGTTCTAGCCTTTACCGGTGACGACACGTCGGAGGATTACGCGGATCGGGTTCACACCAGGCCCAACGGGTGCGGTACTTACACCCTGTGGGACAACCATGCGGGTCCTGACAGCGTAAACGCACTGATACTGGGCGAAGAGAGCGGCATAACGGGCCGAGCCGACGACTCGACCTTCATGCAGAACGTCTACCTCTACGACGCCGACTGGACCGGAAGCCCGGTCGGTCTTTTCTCCGGCGATGCCGGCGTATGGGGCAACGGTGTAGCCACGCCCCTGGTTCGGAGCAGCAGCGCATACCTCGCTCCGGAAACCGGTTACGACGACTCCCTTTACGTAATCCAGGGCGACTACGTGTACGGTATGACTCCGGACAGCCACTACGTGAAGATGTGGATCAGCGAAGTCGAGGCGGATACGACCATCAGCGATTCTACGTACTACGCCAAGATCTACTACCAGTACCAGCCCATAGAAGGGCTCAGGCTGTTCGCTCTGATCCAGTAGTAAAACTGCTTCCGCGCGGGGGGGGG
>WJMA01000041.1 GCA_014728175.1 Candidatus Fermentibacterota bacterium | reverse complement strand
AGAGGCCGGGCCTTCGGAGCTCGAGCTTGCCGCCAGCTGCAATCCCTTCAGCGAGATGGTTACCATCACAGCGGTTGCCGATCCGCTTCCCAGGCAGCTTGCCGTGTACGACCTGTCCGGTCGATTGATACGCAGCCTGGGCAACGGCAGGAACGAGGGAGTGTTCCTCTGGGACGGTTCTGACGCTTCAGGTGAGGAGGTTCCTCCGGGTACCTACCTGATCCGGGCGGCCTCCGCCGGCAGGCTGGCCTCCCTGAGGCTGGTGAAGCTGTAGACTAGCTTATCTTATTGCAGAACAGCTTATAAAGCCCTTCTATCCATTCGATCAAATGGTTCTAACTAGCATACGTCTGCGCTCCCCTAAGGTCTAGGGATCGACAGACGCGGTTTTCTCCATGATCTCTAGCATCCGGGAAGCGGTGCTCTCCCAGTCGAAGCTTTTTGCCCAGCGCAGCGCGTTATCCGATAGCGAGCTTCGGAGATCCGGGCTCTGTAGGATCCTCTGTAGCGCGTCCGCCAGCCGGATGGGTTTTCCATGGGGGACCAGCAGACCGGTCTCCCCGTCCCTCACCGAGTCCCTAAGCCCTTCGCTGTCGCTGGCCACCACCGGGGTTCCACAGGCGTTGGCCTCTATCACCGTAAGCCCCCATCCCTCCTTCTCGGAGGGGAAGACGGCCACCCAGCTTTCCCGCAGCCTTCGGAGCTTCTCCCGGAGCGGAACGAATCCCTCGAAGGACACCAACCCTTCCAAGCCCATGTCGACCGCCATTCGTTGCAGCCGATCCAGATAGTCCCCCGAGCCAAGTACGGTCAGGCGGCACTCTACGCCCCTTTCCCGGAGGGCGCTGAGAGCCTGGAGCGCGTAATGTATTCCCTTGTACCTCTTGATTCTGCCCACGTAAAGAATCGTACCCGGAATGGGCCGCGTTTCATCGAGGAAATAGATTTCGGTATCTATACCGCAGGGCACGACCTCGATGTCCTCACCGGGGATGCCCCTGCGGACCAGATCGTTCCTGGTGCTGTCGGAGATGGCCACGAAGCGGCAGCCGCCGTAAACCCGGGGTATAAGCTTTTCCAACAAGTTGACGTACAGGGCCAGAGGCAGGGCCACCTCCCTGTAGGCGGTGGTCCCGAAGAGGTGGGGCACCACGACCAGAACCGGGGTGTCGGACCATCGGGGGGAGTAGAAGGGGAGCTTGCAGAGGTCCTCCACAATCAGGTCGAAACTCTGCAGCCCCAGCTTTTTGCAGAAAGGCTTGAGCGTCCAGTTGAACGTGTTGCGCCTGCCGTGGCGGAGTATGCGCAGCCCGTCGATCTCCTCCTCCCGAGGCAGGCCCTGTACCGCCTGGGAGACCTGAACCACCTCGTGGCCGGCGCTGACCGTTCTTTTCATGATCTCGTGCAAATGGACCTCCGCGCCTCCCGCCTCCGGGTTGTGGGGGTCGCGCCAGTTCAGAACCAGAATCCTCATCCCCCACCTCCGGGGTGGTCTGCGTTTTCGGGCTTGCGGGCGAACACTCCGATCACCGATCCCAGGCGGGGGCCGAGGAGGGAGCGCTCCACCGCCCGGCGGGCCCGGGCCCGAAGCTTGTGCAGGGGAGGGATGAGAACCGGTCTCAGGGGGAGTTTCAGACCCAGGCGCAAAAGCAGCTCTCTGAGAATGCGGTAGGCCAAAGAAGGGGCGAAGAATCTCCCGTAGGCCGCGAACGGCTCCAGTCCAGCCTCCCATAGAAGCCTTTCCAGCTCCGGTTTGGTGAATTGGGTCTCCCATCCGGCGAACCAGGCGTTGACCAGTATAAGCATCTTCTTGATCAACGTGTACGCGTGAAAGGTCTGGGGGACGTCCACCAGCAGGATCCCGCCGGGTTTGAGAACCCTTGCGTTCTCCCGCAGCATGGGCCGGGGGTCGCGGAAGTGCTCCAGCAGCCCTTGATGAAACACCAAATCAAAGCTGTGGCCTTGGAAGGGAAGCGACCGGCCGTCTCCGCATACCAGATCTATGCTCGATGATCGGGTAGCCGTCTTCGCTCTGCCCAAGGCCTCCGTGGAGTAATCGAGGGCGACGGGGCGGGCTCCCAGCAAGGCCAGAGATACGCTGTCCCTGGAAGTGGCGGCGCCCACCTCCAGCACCCGCATGCCGTCGAGGTCCAGTATCCTTCGGGCCTCCACCGCTATGCGGTCGTCGTTGTCGTAGATCTCGTCCAGTTCACGGTCCCTTTTCCAGAAACCGTCCCAATCTTCCCTCTTGGACTCTCTGAGCAATTCGCGCTCCCTCTGGGCATTTTCGGGCCAACCCCACTAATCTAGGCCCCAGCCGCGACCTGTCCAGACTACATGGATCACGTCGGCGATTCGGTTGTCTGTATGTAAACGTATGTATACATTACTTGCATGAGTCACGTTCTCCTTTGGGCCCGAAGCTGCTACTCCTTCCGCTGCGGCGCGCACCGGGTGGAAAGGCTGGTCCGTTCGGCCGCGGAGGCTGGTTTCGGAGGCCTGATGCTGGCCGACAAGGGAGGGGCCTACGGTTCGCTGGATCTAGCCGATGCCTGCTCCGACCACGGGCTGACCGCCGTTTTCGCGGCGGAGCTCTCGGTGGGCGGGGT
>WJMA01000040.1 GCA_014728175.1 Candidatus Fermentibacterota bacterium | reverse complement strand
GTTACCATGCAGATCCTGTCCACCAGCCCTTCCAGAAGAAGGTTCGTCGCCAGCCTGGATCCCCCCTCGCACAGGATGCTTCCCAATCCCTCCCCGGCCGTCCTGATCAGAAGGGTCTCAAGTGAAACCCCCCTTTCGGTACCATCCAGTTCCCAGACCTCGGCCCCAGCGTTCTTCAGGGACTCCACCTTTTCCGCTTTGATACCTTTCGGCAGCGCTACCAGGGATCTGGCCGATCCGTCAAAGAACCTGCGGTCGGTGGGAAGCCGGCCGGAGGAGGTTACCGTTATCCTCACCGGCTGCCCGCTCGGGCCTACCGGAACGTCTCTGGCATCCAGACGGGGGTCATCCGCTCTTAGGGTTCCGGCCCCGACCAGAACGGCATCGGAACCTGCCCTCATCAGATGAGCCTCCCTCCGCGCCTCCGGACCGCTTATCCACTTGCTCCCTCCGTCGGCCGCGGCGATCCTGCCGTCCATGCTTACCGCCAGTTTAAGTCTGAGATGGCTTCTACCCTTTTCCAGGTAATGCAGGTATAGCCAGTTGAAACTCTCCGCCTCCTCGCGGAGCAGACCCACCTCCACCTCTACCCCATGTTTCCTCAGATACTCTATCCCGGTACCGGATACCTCCGGATTGGGATCCACCATGGCCACAACCACCCTGGCTATCCCGGCGCTTACTATCTCCGGCGCACAGGGGCCGGTTCTACCGGTATGCGAGCAGGGCTCCAGGGTGACGGCCATAGTCGCACCCCTCGTCCGGGCCCCGGCATCTCCCAGAGCCTCTATTTCGGCGTGAGGCCCGCCGCACATGTGGTGGCAACCCTCACCTACTATCGAGCCGTCGGAGCCCAGAATGACCGCGCCCACCATGGGATTGGGAAAGGTCCGACCCTCGGAGGACCGGGCAAGGTCCATGGCCCTGCGCATGGCTACCACCTCCGGGATCAGAAACATCCCTACCGAACCACCTTAATGCTCAATCTGCCCATAGCCGAAGCTATTACGTACTGCGACTCCAGGCTTCCCTGGGCCAGGATGATGTGGGTGGGATCGGCCACCGGCTGCCCGAGGGTGGGGTCCATGGGAACCCACTCTCCAACCCAAACCATGGGCCAGGCGTGGTAGCCGAAGGCTCGATCGAGGTAGACCACTCCCGCGCACACCTCCGCCGGGATGCCGGCGGCCCGGGCCAGAGCGACGAAGAGGATGGTGTGCTCGTTGCAGTCTCCCCGCATGTTCTCCAGAACCTCCACCGCCGAGGGAAGGGAGACGGTGGGGCTGTTTATCACGGCTCTATCCACGTACCCGTTTATCCTCAACGCGGCCTCCCAGGAATCCTCCACGCCCGCCGTCAGACTGTCGGCCAACCTCATTACCGCCCGGTCGTCGGATTGGATTAGGGGCTCGGGCCGAAGGTACGGCGACATTTCCGTATTCTCCACGGGCAGGGGAACGGTTTCCCGGGGTAGGCCGGTGGTGATCGTAACCTCGATACCCTCGGTCGATTGAACCGGCGGGTAGTCCAGTACGAACCTGTCCCAGTCGATCTCCCCCTCCAGCCTGTACGTCCTGGTGCCGAGCTCGCGGGGGTTCTCTATCGGGTCGGATCTGACGGCGAACATCTCGTACAGGTCGGACGTGGAGCGGGCGTCACCCGTCTGGCCGGGGGGAACCCTTTCCATGCGCAGGCCATACCCGCTCTCTTCCTCTCGAACAATCTGACCCCCGTGTGCCCACATCTTGGTGATAGTGCCCAGATGGCTGATTTGCAGAACCGTGGTTCTAACCGTATCCCCCAGGAACTCCTGGGGCTCGAAACCTACGCAGTTGACCTCGGCCCCCGAGACCGTTCCCGTGGCCGGATCGAAGGCCGGAAAGGTTCTCACCTGACCCTCGCGCCAGCTCATTCTGGCGCAGGCCAGATCCAGGATCGCGGGAAGGTAGTCGCCCTCGAACGACGAGCTCATGGAGCTCTCCCTGCCGGACGATTCTATGACCGTAGACAAATCGCCGCCCGATCTGACGGTGGAGGTTCTTATGGTGGCGGAGCCGTCACTGAGAACGAAGTCCAGCCGACGCATGTTCAACCCGGTGTCAGCCCGGGCCATCAGTGACATGTCTATCTGCTTCCGGTTACCCATGAGCAGGAGGTCCCATGTGGTCCGCTGGGTGACGAGCAGAGAGCCCTCGCTCACTTTGTCGACCGTAAGCTCCATGTAGCCTATATCCTCTCCCCTCAGGGACACGGCGAACTTCTGAACCCCTTCCTCGGTGACCCCGGGCAAATCCTGACCCGGAGCTCCGTTGCCACAGGAAAGAACAAAAACGGCCAGTGCGGTCGAAACGATCGAACAGGCTGCTCTATCCAAGTTGGCTCCTCTCGACTAGGTCGACAATGGCGGCGGCTATTCGGGCTCCCGCCCTTCCGTCCCAATAGGGTATCTCGCAGGGGCCGCCGCTCAACGTTTCCAACTGCCGCCGCACCCGCTCGGGTATTTGGGACGGATCGGGGCACAGCACGTTGGTTCCCGCGGTAAGCGTGACGGGGCGCTCGGTGTTGGGACGAATCGTAACGCAGGGCACCCCCAGAACGGAGGTCTCCTCCTGGATCCCCCCGGAGTCGGTCAGAACGAATGCGGCCTTCCTTTCGTGGTTAATGAAGCTCAGGTAATCCATCGGCCCACTCATCCGAACGTTGCCGGGAACGCAGCCGTCCAGTCCCCATCTCTCCACGGCCTCCAGGGTCCTGGGGTGGGCCGGAAACACTATGACGTAATCGTCGAGGAGCCCCAAAGCCGAAAGGATCTCAGAGAGCCGCTCCCTGTCGTCGACGTTGGAAGGGCGGTGCAGAGTAACCAGACCGAAGGGCTCTTCTGGCGGCTGCAGAGGACCCTCCTCCGAGCGGGGAAGTAGCCTTTTGAGGGTGTCTATCATCGGATTTCCAACCATAACTATGGATCCCTCCGGCCTGCCCTCGCCCACAAGATTGTCCCTGGCCTCCTCGCTGGTTATGAGCAGAAGATCGGAGAGCTGGTCGGTCAGTACCCTGTTCACCTCCTCCGGCATGCTCCGGTCGAAGCTTCGCAACCCGGCCTCCACGTGTGCCACCGGCAGACCCAGTCTTACCGCCGTCAGGGCACAGGCCAGGGTGGAGTTCACATCACCGACCACCACCACCGCCTGTAGGGCCCGATCGGCCGCTACCTCCTCGTACCTCTGCATTACCAGTGCCGTCTGGGTGGTCAGACTGGCCGATCCCACCCCCAGGTTTACGTCGGGCCTGGGCAGACCGAGCTGGTCGAAGAAGCTTCTCGACATGTGGTGGTCGTAATGCTGTCCGGTATGCACCAGCCTGAGACGAAGCCGTCCCCGGAGCTGCCTGGCCACGGGATCGACCTTCATGAAGTTCGGTCGGGCTCCACAGACCAGATCGATCATCGCACTACCGAAGGCCGTCCCTAGGCCCCGTCGAGCTTGCCGGTTCTCCTGGCGTGCCTGCCTCCGTCGAAGCCCTCGGAAAGAAACGTGTTTACTATCTCCCTGGCCAGGAAGGGGGAGATAAGTCCCGCTCCCAGAGCGAGAACGTTGGCATCATTGTGCCGGCGGGCGTAACTCGCCATCAGCGGAAAAAGACACAAGGCGGCTCTTATCCCCTTATGCCTGTTGGCCGCCATGCTCATCCCTATTCCGGTGTTGCATACGAGCAAGCCTACCTCGGCGTCTCCGTTGGATACGAACCGGCAGAGCCTGTGGGCGAAATCGGGATAGTCAACCGAATCGGATGAATCGGTTCCCAGATCCTCCACCCGGTGCCCCTCTTCGGCAAGCCATTCGGAGAGGTGCGTTTTCAGCGCGAAACCCGCATGGTCGCTGGCTACGGCTATCCGCATAGGGCTCAATTACCTTCCATGTAGCTGGCCACCACGCCCGCCAACACGATGGAGCACAGCTTTGACTCGGCGGAGTCCGCCCTCGAGGTCAGGACCACGGGATGGGTGGCACCCATGATCACCGCTCCCAGCTCGGCGCCAGCCAAAAATATCAGTGTCTTGTAGATCGCGTTGCCCGATTCGATGTCCGGCAGCAGCAGCAGGTCGGCGTCTCCGGCCACCGGGCTGTCGATCTTCTTTATCTTCTTGGCCACCGCCGAAACCGCCAGGTCCATGGCCAGGGGCGCATCGAAGATTACCTCCCCCAGCTCCCCTCTCCCGGCAGCCTCCTTCATTCTGGCCGCCTCCATGGTCCTGGGCATCTTCTGATAGGGTTTCTCCTTGGCGCAGATGTAGGTGGCCTTGGGCTTCTCTATCCCTATGGCATGGGCCACGGTAACGGCATTCTTGAGCATCTCCATCTTCTGCTCGAAGTCGGGGTCTATGTTCATGGCGGCGTCGGTTATCAGAAGAAGTTTGTGATACTCGGGTGCGTCTATCACCGCCACGTGGCTGAGCAGCCCCTCACCCCTTATGCCGCTTTCCCGATCCAGTACGGCCTTGAGAAAGGTGCTGGTGGCGATCAGGCCCTTCATCAGTACCTGTGCCCTACCGTTCCTGACCAGCTGGGTACCCTTCATGGCGGCTTCGGCCTCTTCGGTTACGTGCACGATCTCCATGCCCGAGATGTCGACTCCCGCTTCCTCTGCGCTGGAGGCGATCTCTTCCTCCGGTCCTATGAGCACGGCTTCCAACATGTTGGCCTCGACTGCCTCCGAGACGGCCGAAAGCGTTTCCGACTCGTTGGCCATCACCACGGCGACCTTCATCGACGGAAGCTCCTTGGCGCGTTCCTTGAGCTGTTCCAGGTTGCGAATTGGTTCCATGATGCCTCCATGAGCATTCAGGTGGTGTACTTACTGCATCGATTTGGTTCGGTGAATATACCGTCGCCGCTCAGGGCCGGGCAAGGAAAGCCGCCCGTTCCACCTCGGCTTCGTAGGCAACGAAAAAAGCCAGGAACGTCCCCGACGGGAGTTGACAAAAAAACGTCTGATGGTAGGATTCTCAGCGAAACACTCCGGTGGGCGTCCCGCCGGCTTCTTTTTCGTACCTGCGCCATCGAAGAGGATGCAAAGGACGGTTCGTCATGAAACACATAACCCCGAACGAGGTAAGGCCAACGATCTCCGCAAGGATGCTTGCCGACGGGTTCGACATCGTCCTCGACCTTCGCCGTAGCAAAGGCTCTTACATATTCGACTCTATCTCCGGCAAGTACTACCTGGACCTGTTCAGCTTCTTCGCTTCCTGCCCGTTGGGAACGAATCACCCCCGCATCGTGGAGGACGAGGAGTTCATGCGCCACCTGGCGGAGGTAGCGGTTAACAAGCCCTCAAACTCCGATCTCTACACGGAGGAGCTGGCGGTATTCGTCGATACCTTCTCGAAGACTGCATTACCCGACTCCCATCCCCACCTATTCTTCATAAGCGGCGGCGCCCTGGCCGTGGAGAACGCTCTGAAGGCGGCCTTCGACTGGAAAGTGCGCAAGAACATGGCCGAGGGAAAGGAAGAGCTGGGCTCGCAGGTCATCCATTTCACGGACGCCTTCCACGGGCGCACCGGCTACACCCTCTCGCTCACCAACACCTTCGACCCCAGGAAGTACATGTACTTCCCCAAATTCGGCTGGCCGCGGATTCCCAGGCCGGAGACCGTATTCCCGCTGGAGACGAACATCCGAAGCATAGAACGCAGCGAGGCCCAGGCTCTACGGGAGATAGACCGGGTGTTAGAGCAACGCGGGCCCGACATCGCATGCATGATCATCGAGCCCATTCAGGGAGAGGGCGGTGACAACCACTTCCGTCCGGAATTCCTGGGCGAGCTTCGCGACCGGGCAGACAGGAACGACTTCCTCCTGGTATTCGACGAGATCCAGACAGGCCTGGGTCTGACCGGCGAGTGGTGGGCCTGGCAGTCCCTGGGCGTGGAACCGGACATTTTCTGCTTCGGCAAGAAGACCCAGGTCTGCGGAATCGCGTGCAACAGAAGAATCGACGAGGTGAAGGACAACGTGTTCCAGGAATCGAGCAGGCTGAACTCCACCTGGGGAGGAAACCTGGTCGACATGGTCCGTTGTACCCGCTACCTGGAGATCATGCAGGAGGAGGATACCCTGGCTAACGTCAGGGAGCGAGGAAAGCAGCTCATGGCCGGGCTGGAGAATATCTCCGCCGATCATCCCCAGGTCTCCAACGTCAGGGGGCGCGGTCTGATGTGTGCCTTCACCATGCCCAACCAGCACCTGCGTGACGCCCTGATTCACGAGATCATGCAGGAAGGGGCCATCATTCTACCCTGTGGGGGAACCAGCGTAAGGTTCCGCCCGCCGCTCAACATCTCCGGACAGGAGGTCGACAGGGGCCTGGAGATAATGGGATCCTCGCTGAAAGAGATTCTGGAGTAATCGGGTAGGACCGATCTCAGGGGGTCAGACGCTTCACGTCCCTGGGGAACATGGTGGTCAGTCTTATGTTCTCCACGTCCAACAATCTGGCTGTGAATCTCTCCAAGCCTATGGCCAGCCCTCCGTGGGGAGGCAGGCCGAACTTGTGAGCCATCAGATAGCTTTCGAATTCGTTCGGATCCAGACCGAACCTGCGTAGCTTCTCCACCTGCATGTCGTAGTCGTGTATGCGCTGCCCGCCGGTGGTTATCTCCAGGCCCCGGAACAGCAGATCGAAGCTCAACGTATCCCCCGGGGTCTGGGGGTCGTCCATGGCGTAGAACGGCCTCTTTTCGCGGGGGAAGTGGGTGACGAAGACGAACTCGCAGCCCTCGCTCTCCAGGAAGTACCTACAGACAGCCTTCTCCTCGACGGGCTCCAGGTCGGGCTCATCCGAAAAGTCCTCTTCCAACATTTCCCCGGCGATCTCGTGCGCATCTCTGAGGGTAATGCTGGGTATCCAGTCCGGAGGCTCGGGCAGATTTACGTCCAGCAGTTGCAGCTGGTACGAGTAGTCCCTCCTCAAGAGCTGCAGAGCCTTTCTGATGTATCCCATCTCCATGGCCATCACGTCCTCCTGGCCGGATATGAAACCCATCTCCAGGTCCAGCGAGGTGTACTCGTTGACGTGGCGGCTGGTCTGGTGCGGCTCGGCCCTGAAGACCGGGCCGATCTCGGTCACTCTTTCGTAGATGGCCACGCCCATCTGCTTGTAGAACTGGGGAGACTGGGCCAGGAAGGCCTTCCTGTCGAAGTACTCGACGGTGAAAATGTTGGCCCCCCCCTCCGCTCCTGCCACGCATATCTTGGGGGTGTGTATCTCGGTGAAACCCTGATCGTAGAGGTACCCCCTGAACGCCCGGGTCAGGGCCTCGCTCACCTTCAGCCTCGCCCTCTCCATCGGATGTCTAAGACTCAGAGGACGGAGATCCAGATTGGTGTCTATGTGAAGATCGAGAACCTTTTTGGCCAGATCGACGGACGGTCTCACCTCGGGATCATGTATTATTCTCCCCGAGTCCACCTGAAGCTCGACCGTGGAGGGATTTATCGAGGCGTCCTTTATGTCTGCCTCCTGCAGCGTTCCAGACAGCTCTGCGCACTGCTCCTCCGACAGCTTCTCCAGCAATTTCTCGTTGCCCTCGTTGCCTATCACGCACTGAAGCAGCCCGTCATGCCTTCTCATAACGATGAAGGCCCCCCAACCCAGCCTGCGTATCCTCTGCACCATTCCGTGCAGGGTAACGGACTCGCCGGCCATCTTCTCGAGGGATCCCGCGGAAAGAAGGCCCTCCGCCGCTTTCGCCCAGATCTTATCCATTTACTTCCTTCCATGATCTCATCGTTATTCTTTCTACAGGCTCGAAAGATCCAATCGGTAGGAACCCTCTGGATCCTATTGAAATCAGACCTCCTCCCGCGCGCCGCAACCCGGGCAGATCAGCATTGTGAAATCTGCGTCGTGCAGAAGAACGGTGCCGCACCTCGGGCATTCCACCGGCGGATCGGTCTCCACCAGATCCTCTTCCTCTCCTTCGGACGGTTTCTCCCTTGCGGGGCGGGAGGGCTCCACCCGGTCCGATCGGGTTCCGACCCGTTCTTCTATGAACTCCGCGTTCCGCAGCAGCCTGTGGGGAGTGCCCACGAACCTGCTCATCATCTTCTTTGTCAACCGGTTTAGCTCGGTGGACATCCTCTCTGCCACTCCCGAGCCGGGCCGATCCGGCTCGGTCTCCGCAACAAGTCTGGACAGGTCCATGATCAGCCTGGACAGGCGGGGCTGGTAGAACGTTCGGCTGCTCTCCTGGAACTCCAGCAGCGAGTTCCCGGTGCCTTTCTCCAGAGCCTCGTCCTTCTCCAGCCTGAATCGCTCCTCCAGCCTGAGAACTGTGCTCTGGAGTATCTCGAGCTCTCTGCAGATGTCCCAGTTATCTCTAGGCATCGGTTTGGTTGCCATCTCCCGGGGCTATGAATAGAATCCTCCGGTAACCGAACAAAGCTTGCTAAGACGGGAGGACGTATGTCAAAGACCTACCGCATCCTTGCCATAAATCCGGGCTCGACCTCCACTAAGATCTCGGTCTTCGAGAACAAAGAGCAGGTATGGACCGAGAACCTGGCGCACTCCCAGGAGGAGCTTTCGAGCTTCGAGAAGATAATAGACCAATACGATTTTCGGGAGAGAGTCATACTACGAAGTCTGGCGGACAACGGCTTTCCGGTCGATTCCTTCCACGGCGTAGTCGGCCGGGGAGGACTCCTGTATCCCGTGGCGGGAGGCACGTACAGGGTGGACGAGAGACTCAAGGACCACCTGAGACAGGGCGTTCAGGGTGAGCACGTTTCCAATCTGGGAGCCCTGATAGCCGATAAGGTCGCCGAGGAAGCGGGGTGCGACGCCTTCATAGTCGATCCGGTGGTGGTGGACGAGTTACAGCCCCTGGCCAGGTACAGTGGCCATCCGGAGTTGCCCCGGAAATCGATATTCCACGCCCTCAACCAAAGAGCCGTGGCCCGTAATGCAGCCGAGAAGCTGGGCAGGCCCTACGGCCAAGCCAATCTGATCGTCGCCCACATGGGCGGCGGGATAACCGTCGGCTGCCACAGCCAGGGCAGAGTGATCGACGTGAACAACGGCCTGAACGGTGACGGGCCGTTCACCCCCGAACGCACGGGCGGCCTACCCAGCGGGGACTTGGTCGACCTCTGCTTCAGGGGAGACCGCTCCCACGACCAGATGAAGAAGCTGATCAAAGGCGCGGGAGGAATCGTGGCCTACCTGGGAACCAACAGCATGAAGGAGGTCTCCGATAGGGTCGATAACGGAGAATCCGAGTCGGAAGCCGTCTACAGGGCGATGGCCTACCAGGTGTCCAAGGAGATATGCTCCCTGGCCGCGGTGGTCGATGGGCAAGTCGATGGCATCGTCCTGACCGGCGGCGTGGCCAACGATCCCCGCTTCACCGGCTGGATCGAGGAGAGGGTGGGCTTCCTGGCCCCGGTCCTCGTATTCCCGGGCGAGATGGAGATGGACGCTCTGGCTTTGGGAGCGCTAAGGGTGCTGGAAGGTCGGGAGGAGGCTCAGACGTACCAGCCGGAGGAGTAGGTGCCCGGCAGTCAGAACCTGACCAGGAACTTGCCCAGATCCAGAACCTTGACCGCCATGTTCAGGGCCGGGTATAGAAGCCTTGAGATGACGCCCAGGTACAGTAGACCGAACACTATGAAAAGCCCGTACCTCTCCAGTCGCATGTAGCTGTGAAGCGCCCTTCCCTCCAGAAACCTGGCTACTATCCTGCTGCCGTCCAAGGGCGGTATGGGAATCAGGTTGAAAACCATCAGTACCACGTTTATCAGAGCGCCCCAGGCCATTGCCCGCACCAGCCACTGCGGCAGTACCGACGCCCCCAGGTGCAGAAGGATAGTCAGGGCGACCGCAATGGCCAGATTTGTGCCCGGGCCGGCCATCGCCACGTACATCATTCCCTCCCGGGGGTCGCGGAAGTAGGCGGGATTTACGGGTACCGGCTTGGCCCAGGCGAACAGGATGTGGCTACCGCTGACCAGAAGGAAGAGGGGAAGGATGACTGTACCCAGGATATCTATGTGAGGCAACGGATTGAACGTTAAACGGCCTGCCCGGTATGCGGTGGGGTCGCCCAGTTTGAACGCTATAAGACCGTGGGCTATTTCGTGGCAGACCACGCTGAAGAACACCAGCACCAGAAGAAGAGGTGTGTGAAGGCTCATATCCCTACTTTCGCTCCGGGCGAGCCGAGGCCCGAATTCGAGTGCTACCTGATCTTGTCCCCGGGGACGGCATCGGGGCCGGCCTCGATGAGAACGATGCCACCCTCGCCGTCGGAGGCCAGTATCATACCTTCGCTAACAACACCCCTCAACTTCACCGGTTCCAGGTTACATACCACCACGACCTTCTTATCGAGCAAGCCCTCCTTGGGGATGTAGGGCCGAAGGCCGGCTACCACCTGGCGGCTTTCCTTGCCCAGATCGACGGACATCCTGTACAGGTTGTCCGAGCCTTCGACCTCCTGCACATCGGTAATCAGGCCCACTCTGAGATCTATCTCGTTGAATTGATCGATACTTATCATTTCCTTTTGCTCCTCTTCCGGCTCCGGTTGCTCGTAGATATTCGTTTCAAAACCTTCCTGCAGCTTCTGGAAGAGTATCACCGGCTCCCCCAGGGCATCCCCCTCCTCCAGGTTCAGCTCTCCGATGTCCTTCCAGTCCAGTGAGCTCCTTCCCAGCATCTCTCCGAGCCTATCACAGGTGAAGGGAACGAAGGGCGAGAAGGCCATCCTCAGCGAGTCCAGCAACTGCAGGCAGTAATGGATCGATGTGCCGCAGCGGTCGGCATCCGTCTTGACCGTTTTCCAGGGCCTGGCCCTGTCGAAGTACCGGTTGCCCTCTCTGGCCAGGTCCATGGCCTTTCCGCAGGCCGCCTTGATTCGGAAGGACTCCATCAGCCGGGCCATCTCGTTGGCGGTTCGACGCGCCTTCTGCAACAGCTCAGTCTCCTTGCTACCCGGATCGGAAGCGACGGGGACCCTGCCCTCGAACCGCTGTTTTGCGAACCTAAGCGTTCGATTGGCGAAGTTTCCCAGCACGTCGGCCAGCTCGTTGTTCCTCACTCTGAACTCGTCCCACGTGAAATCCGTGTCCCTGTGCTCGGGAGCGTTAATGGTCAGGGCGTAGCGCAGGGGGTCAGGCGGGAAGTGGCGTAGGTAGTCTCTCATCCATACCGCGGTGCCCCTGCTGGTCGATTGCTTCAAGCCTGCGAAGTTCAAGAACTCGTTGGCGGGGACGTTCCAGGTGAGAACGTAGTCCTCCAGGGCGTGCAGCATGCAGGGAAAATTGATGGCGTGAAAGACTATGTTGTCTTTGCCTATGAAGTGGATCAGTCTTGTCCGGTCATCCTTCCAGTACCTCTTCCATCCTATGGGGTCGTCCTTCTTCTCGAAGTACTCGGCCGTGCTGCTTACGTAGCCTAGCAGGTTCTCGAACCAGACGTACAGAACCTTGCCCTCGGCCTCCTCCAGAGGCACGGGAACTCCCCAGTCCAGATCCCTGGTTATGGCTCTCTCACGCAGCCCGTCGGCCAGCCAGCCCCTGCAGTAGTTAAGAACGTTCTCTCGCCATCCCTCGCGTCTGCTGAGCCATCCCTCCAGCCACTCCTGGAACATGTCCAGCTTGAGGTACCAATGGGTGGTGGGGCGGGGCCGGGGGGAACCGCCGCAGATGCTGCATCTGGCCTCCTTGAGCTCCAATGCCTCCAGCCAGCTTCCGCAGGACTCGCATTGGTCGCCGCGAGCGTTCTCCGCGCCGCACTTGGGACAGGAGCCCTCTATATATCTGTCCGGAAGGAATCTATCGCAGTTGTCGCAGTAAAGCTGCTTCTCCGATTTCTCGGTTATATAGCCCTTCTCCATAAGGTCGAGGAATACGCCCTGGGCCAGCTCGTAGTGCTCCGGCAGCGTGGTGCGCGAGAAGTTGTCGAACGAGATGCCGAAGTCCTCGAAATCCTTCCTTATCACATCGTGGTACTCGTCGACCATGTCCCTGGGAGATATCCCCTGTCTCTCGGCGGCTATGGTTATGGCCACGCCGTGCTCGTCGGTACCACAGATGTACAACACGTCTTCGCCGCGCATGCGCAGGAAGCGGGTGTATATGTCACCTGGAAGGTAGACGCCGGCCAGATGACCCAGATGAAGGGGGCCGTTGGCGTAAGGGAGAGCACTGGTAACAAGATATCTGGCCATGTTCTACTCCTTGGTGCGGACCTTCGGTGCGCTAACCTTTTTCCTTGGCGTCAGACCTGCCCCGGCGCCGCCTGTGGTAACTGTCTATGCTCATGCTCTCGTCGGTTCCGTCTTCGAATCGAACCCTGACGGAATCCTGGAATATGTTCATCGATTTCACGGTTGCCCGTCGATTGTCCAATCTAACGTTGTCTCCGGGCTCGGGAAACATCTTGGCCACCTTTTTGTAGAAATCCAGCTCGTAATCCAGGCAGCACATCAGCCTGCTGCAGAGACCCGATACCTTCGACGGGTTTGGGGTAAGCCTCTGCTCCCGGGCGGACTTGAGGGTTATAGAGTTGAAACCGGACTTGAAGGAGGAGCAACAGAGCTCCCTCCCGCAAATTCCTATGCCGCTCACCCTCTTGGCGTGATCCCTGACCCCGATCTGCCGCATCTCTATCCGGGCCTTGAATCTAGCCGCTAGATCCCTTACCAGCTTGCGAAAATCGGTCCTTCTGTCCGCGGTGAAGAACACCCTGATCTTCTTTCGGTCCAACTGGCTTTCGCAGCCGGCAAGCTTCATGTCCAGCTTCCTGGCCTTGATCCTTCCGTGGCAGTAGTTGAGTACGTCCTGCTCAAAGTCCCTGTTGGCCCTCCAGGCCCGCAGATCGTTCTCGTTGGCCAGTCGCAGCACGTCACCGGAAATATCGCCCTGCACGTCGTCGTGCTCCGCGTACTTCGCGGCCACCCGTCCCAGATCCTTGCCCCGATCCACGGATACAACAACTAGGTCACCAAGGCACACCGGGCGGTCCGTTACGTTTCGGAAATGCTGCAGCCGCCTGGCCAGGAAGGCCAGCGTTACGTATTCGCAGGGGCGTTCGTTGCGATTATCGCTCATCGGTCACTGCAGTGGGCTTTCTGGAGAGGGCCTCCCACATCCCAATCATGGGCACGGACATGGCCAGACCCGGGGTTACGTTTCTCCACATCCTTCTCTCACATACTAATAGCTGATGCTCCAGCTCCTCCAGGACATCGTCGGAAACCTCCCATCGGCGAAGATCTTTCCTGGAGAAGCTCAAGGGCTCGGCGTCCATCAGCAGTCTTCGCTGGTCGTGCACCAGGGACCGAAGCTCCCCGATGAACTCCAGACAACCCGACTTCTTAAGTTCCCTGACCAGAGATTTCACCAGGTCCAGCACCCCCACCGCCCCTTCACATTCCTCCAGGGCACGGAGCGTCTTCAGAACGGCCGCCCGATGGGTGGCGCCTTCCTCCGCCAGACGCAGGGCTCTTCCCACGCTTCCGTCCGAGGCGGCGACCAGCCGGTCCAATAGAGCCTCATCAATTTCCAGGCGCTCCCGCACCTCCTCCCGGACCAGCTCCCGGGGAAGCCGGTTGAACCGTATCAAATGTATCCTGGACCGAATGGTCGGCAGCAGGCTGGATACGGTGGTTGTGGTCAGGACGAGGAGAGTGTTGTCCGGAGGTTCCTCCAACGTCTTCAGCAGCGCGTTCGCCGCCTCGATACGCATACGGTGGCAGTCCAGTAGGATCTCCACGTGCCACGCGGCCTCGAAAGCCTTCAGGGATAGCCTCTGTTCCAGCTCCCTGATCTGATCTATGCCTATGTATGCATTGCCGGGTACCCGCAAGGGAGTTACCCCGTCCCCGACCCTTCGTCTGAAGATGTCTGCGATCTCCTCCTCGCCCACGGACCTCCTGGAGGGAATGGTAATCCTGACGTCGGGATGATCGAAACTAAAGACCCTCCTGCAGTTTCTGCACTCACCGCAGTAGTCTTCGGCTTCAGTGCAAACCATTGCGGCTGCCAGCTCCAGGGCGGTGGTAAGCTTCCCCACCCCTTCCGGCCCCGCGAAGAGGTAACCGTGGGCAAGCCGGCCCGAGGTTAGAACGGAGCCCAGAAGAAGCTCCGCTCTGTCCTGGCCCTTTACCTTACGAAGAAGCCCCAATTTCACTCCAGATAGGAAAGGGGATTTACGGGCTCTCCGCCCCTCCTGACCTGGAAGTGGTAGCCGGCCCTTCCGGAGGGCAGCGAGCCTGTGGTCCCCACCGGCCTGCCTTTTGTGACTTTATCTCCAGCCGAGACCGATAGCGAGCCCAGATAGCCGTATATGGTGTAGAAGCCATCCTGATGATCCACGATAACCGTGTTCCCGAGGCTCATGTACTGGTCCGCGTACATCACCTCACCATCCGCGGGTGATTCCACCGAAGCTCCCATCTCGGTCGCCACCTGTATGCCGTCGCTTACGGTCTCCGTACCGTATA
Source organism: Candidatus Fermentibacterota bacterium (assembly GCA_014728175.1). Lineage (GTDB taxonomy): Bacteria > Fermentibacterota > Fermentibacteria > Fermentibacterales > JCC-6 > WJMA01. Next base: position 5,174 of record WJMA01000040.1, on the reverse strand, counting down.
CCGGATGAACCTCTATCCCGAAACCCCGGACCACCTCGCCCCTGCTCGGCCAGCGCAGCATCCCCCTGTTCTGCTCGAAGAAACTGTCGGACCCGGGCCGGGGAATGCTGGGCGATTGCGAGCCTTCAGAGCTGGATACCCTTAGCTGGGCCACTAGAGCCGATAATCTACGCCTCTCAGCCTCCATCACCGAGGCTCGTTCCTCCGCTTCCGCTATTTCGTTGCTGAGCTGTTGCCTGTAACTGGCCTGACGCTCCTCCTGCCGATAGATCCGCTCCTGTATCTCGGCCATCTGTTGCCTGAGTCCGCGAACGTCCCTATGCAGAACTTGCAGGGAATCCTCGTATCTGGAGAGGGAGTCACTGCTCTGACTTAGGCGGACCACCTCCCTGGCCGCTTTCTCTGCCAAAAAGTCCAGGTAGGCTTGCCTACGGATGGACCGGTCTAGACCCGATTCGTCGAAGAGCTTCGCAGGCCTTACGTATCGCCGGTGCGCGTAAAGGAAGAGAAGGTAATCGCCGAGTTCCTCGATCAACATCTGCCGCACGGAGTCCTGCCGGTCGTAGCTGGCCCTGACGTCGGCCAGCTGCTGCATTATCTCCGCCTCTCTCTCCGCCAGGCGGTTGTAGTAGCTCCTGGCAGTCTGAAGATGCTCATGCAGGGCGACCAGTATCTCTACGGCCGTTGCCTCCCGCCTCTCCAGCTCCTCTATGAGGTTCTGGGTACGAACCAGCCTGCTGTTCAGGCTGTCCAGAGAGGCCGGACTAGTCGCCAGCACCAATGACGAGGCAAGCAATAGAAAGCACATTCAGGAAATCGGAAAGGTCGGGTAAGCTCTCACCGCGGAATCGCTCAACTCAGCCTGCTCATGATCTCGTCCACCATATCCGTCTTCTCCCAGGTGAAAGACCCTCCATCGTCCGGCTGCCTGCCGAAATGCCCGAAGGTCGCGGTCTTTCTGAATATAGGTTTTCTCAAACCCAGATGCTCTATTATCTGGTAGGGCCTGAGGGGGAATATTTCCCTTACCAGGTCTGAAACCACGGATGGGTCTCCCACTTTCTCCGTATCGAACATATCCACTCGGACGGAAACCGGTTCGGGCTTACCTATGGCGTAGGCCAGCTGGATCTCGCAACGGTCGGCCACCCCGGCCTCAACCAGGTTCTTGGCTATGTACCGGGCCATGTAGGAAGCAGAGCGGTCCACCTTGGTCGTGTCCTTGCCCGAGAAACAGCCTCCTCCGTGCCTTCCGGCGCCCCCGTACGTATCGACTATGACTTTTCTACCGGTCAGTCCGGCGTCCCCGTGAGGACCTCCTATCGCGAACCTGCCGGAGGGGTTGTAGAGGAACTCGCCCGTCCATTCCAAACTGGGGTCGAATCGTTTCAACACCGGATCGACTACCTCGTTAATTGCGTCCTGCTTCATCTCGTCCGTCTCCGCGTCCGGATGATGGTGTACGGACATCAGAATCTCATGGATCCGAATGGGCAGGTATCCGTCGTACTCTATAGTCACTTGGGTTTTGGCATCGGGCCTTGCCCAGGGCAAACGTTCGCTTCTTCTGGCATTGGACAGCTCCTCGAGCAGTCTGTGGGCCAGCTGTATGGGATAGGGCATCAGCGCCTTGGTCTCGTTGCAGGCAAAACCGAACATCAGGCCCTGGTCGCCGGCGCCCTGATTATCCGTCACCCCGTGGTCAATATCCGGCGACTGCGCGTGTATTCTCACGTCGCACTCGTTCTCCCTGTAATGAAAACCCAGGTCGGGAAGAGTATAGCCGATGTCTCTTATGGTCTCCCTGGTAACCTTCTCGTAATCAACCTCCGTGTGACTCTTAACCTCCCCCGCCAGAAGAACGTAATTTGTCGTGACCAGAGTCTCGCAGGCCACATGAGCCTCCGGATCGTGGGTCAGGTGTGAGTCCAGTATCGCGTCCGAGATCTGGTCACATATCTTGTCCGGATGGCCCTCGGACACGGATTCGCTTGTGAAGAACTTCCGCATCGATCTCACCTTTCAAGGATATGCTGTCGACCGCCGGGCGGCGGCCTGAGGCGTGTTCCGGTTTTTTAGCACTTTTTTACACGTGGTTGCAATACACCCCAAATCACTCCACGTGCAGAGACAATGCATTCATCGAGTCTTGTCGTCAAACCAGGTTCACCGTACCCAACCGATTCTCATCTTAAAGCATACGTCAAACCAATTTACGGATGCTCATCGTCTCCCCGTTGGAGTTCTGCGGGCAGATCGGTCTGCAGGGGGCTTGCAGGAGAGCTTCCAGAATTGCATGAATACAACGCCTGTTTAGGCCGGCGAACGTTGTTTGGCATCCAGATGCTGGTTACCATGGTCGGCTCGGGTTTGCTACGGACGATTCGGAGGCGCAATTGGCGAATGACCTGAAGCAGAGGATCGACAAACTGGTTAGGCGGGCTCGGTCCGAGTTGGAGAACGGAAACCGGAACGAGGCTCTGGGGATACTCAAGAAGGCCCTGGCCCTGGATCCTGGCAGCAATGCCATCACCGAGGTAATGTTGGAGATCGAAAACGAGATGTCGTCCTCCAAAGCTTCCGACAAACCCGAGGCGTCTCCCGAATATACTGCCCCCGCTGCCCAGAAGACGGCTGCTGCCCCCAACCCGAAGACCGACTCCGATAAGCAAAAGCGACCCGCCCGTAAGACCGGTAGATCCTCGAGTGGCCTCAAGAGCGTACCCGATGCTCGTCCAGTCCGCAAGAAAGCCGCGCCACAGACACCGAAACCATCTTCCGATAAGGAGGGATCCGACGACTCCGGGCTTCAGGCTCTGCTCCAACAGTTGGACAATGCCCTGGACGAGGGCGAGGAGGCCCGGGCCAAATCGCTAATGGGTAAGGTCAAGAAACTCTCACCCGATACAGAGTCGCTACGACAAAGGATGGCCCGCCTGAAGAATCTTCTAAAGGCCAAGAAGGCCATTGCCAAGGGCCAATCCGAGCTCAAGTCGGGCGAGCCCGCAAAGGCTGTTCGGTACGCCAGGATGGCTTTCGATCATAATCCCCGCGTGGAAGGCCTGGACTCCCTGCTCCGAAGGCTGGAGAGCCTGGAGGAAATCGACCGCTCACCCACAGAGGGCCAGGAATGGGCAAAGGAGAAGGAGCCGCAGCCCGGCGCGGATCCGAAGGCCGAGTCCTTCGTGCAGAAGATCCGGGAAAAGGTCCAGATAAGCTCTTTCCCCGAGGCCGCCCAGCTGGCAAAGGAAGCCCTGGAGTTGTATCCCGACCACGAGCTGATAGCGACCTTTGCCGAGAAGTTCAAGAAGATGGGGCTTTTAGAGGTGGAGGACTAAGCTCAGCCGGCGAAAAAGTCCGGCACACAGGTAAGAAGTATCCCGATTATCAGTACGCAGATGCCCCCGATGAATACGATTCCCGAGAGCCAGGGGCTGCTTCTTGCTTTTCCCAGCATCACGAATCCGCCCAAGGTGCACAGGAAACCGATAGCAACCAGAATCAAATACCCATAGGCCAAGCCGTCCCGCCTTTCCGGAGTGGGCTTCAGGGATCGTTTAGATATTCATGACAAGGTATATGGTATGATCGCCTCTAAGCACAAGTAGCAGCACCTCGCCCGCAGAGGAACGAATCACTTCCCTGACCTCTTCCGGAGAGGATACGGACACCCTGCTTATCTCCAGAATAATGTCGCCGGACTTCACACCGGCCTCCGCAGCCGGCCCGTCGGGGTCAACGCTGCTTACCAGAACTCCGTTTATGATTCCCAACTCATCCAGCTCTGCGACATCCAGTGAAGAAAGGGTCCATCCCGGATCGGTGGACGAGAAGGCGGTAAGGTCCTCCGGCTGCCTATCCAGGGTCACGTCTACGCTCATCCTGTCGCCGTCCCTCATCACGCCCAGTCTAATCTCTCTGCCAGGCTGAAAATCGGCGATCTCGTTGCGGAACTCAGAGGCGGAATCGACTTCCCGGCCCTCCAGAGTAACGATCACGTCTCCCCTCTCCAGACCGGCTCTCTCGGCCGGCGTGTCACCCAGAATATCGGCCACCAGCACCGCTCCCTCCGGAGCATCGAACTGCTCGGCCAGCTGGGGGGTGACCTCCTGTATCATGATCCCGATCCAGCCCCTTCTAACCGAGCCGAACTCGATCAGGTCGTCGGCCACACGGCTGGCCACGTTTATGGGAATGGCGAATCCCACTCCCTCGCTTCCTCCGCTGCGACTGGCTATGGCGGAGTTTATTCCAACCAGATCTCCGTTCAGATTCACCAGTGGGCCGCCGCTGTTACCGGGATTTATCGCCGCGCTGGTCTGGATGTAACTCTCGTAGTCGGTAAGGCCTATGTCCGTTCTTCCCAGGTAGCTTATTATGCCCTCGGTTACCGTCTGGCTCAGAGCGAAGGGCGAGCCGATGGCCAGCACCCATTCTCCCACCGCGAGGTCGTCGCTGTCTCCCATGGAAATGCAATGCAAACCCACCGCGTCGATCTTTATTACTGCTACGTCGGTTCTGGTATCGGTTCCCACCAACTCGGCCGGATACCTGGTTCCATCTGAAAGGACCACCTCTATCTCGTCCGCTCCAGACACCACATGGTTGTTGGTTAGAATGTAGCCGTCGGAGGAGTAGACCGTCCCGCTGCCCAAACCTCTTCTCTCGTACTCTTCCTCCCGGGGACCGAACCTGCGCGAGCCCCAGGGTGAGAAGGGAGAGGGAAATAGGGGAAAGCTGGGGACCATTCTCCTCATGGTGGTGGTGGAGGTTACGGTAACCACGCTGGGCCTGACCTTCTTCACTATGTTGATGAACGAATTGCTGAAGGCCCGGGGATCGTACCTGGCCACGTAGACCGTCTCTGGCGGAGAGGCCTGCTCCGGGGTTTCCGCGGAGGACAGACCCGCGTTGGGCTGGGCCAGTACGGACCCGGTCAGTAGGACCGATGCCGCAACAATCGAAACGGCCATGATGTATCTCATACTCTCTGAATCCTTTCCATCGAGCAATTCAAACATTTCTCCGTTCCGGTACCCAACATTACCCTTCCCGAGCCACTCTTGTTCCACTCCGCTCCGGGACGCTTTTGAAAAAAACTAAAGAAACCTGGAGGAGAACCAGCCCTCTTCTGGGTTTTTTTTAGAAACGTCCCGTAGAGAAAGGGCGGTGCC
>WJMA01000039.1 GCA_014728175.1 Candidatus Fermentibacterota bacterium | reverse complement strand
TACGCCCAGCATATAGATCCCCGCGCCAAGCCCCGGAGCTTCGAGCTCCACCCGAGGTCCGATTGCAGTTTCCCGCAGGACGACCCGGCCGGTAAGGTCGTAGAGCGAGACGCGACATCGTGCCTCGAACGGCACGGTTAACCTCAGCGATTCTCCGTAGACCGGGTTGGCTACCCACAGGTCCCCCGAATGCTCGACTGGACATTCGGGCTCTTCCGGACAGGAGGTCTCGAGAGAGGATGAGAAGGCCCAGGCGTGGGTCGAAAGCGGCTGCTGGTCCTGCAGGCCGACGAGTAGCGTTGGTGATGGAAGACCGTCGAGGGAAGGCGAGACGCTAACGTTGTAAACCCTCTCTGTGAAACTCTCCTCCCAGACCAACGTACCGTCGATCGCATCCAGTAGGCTGACCTTCCTGTCGTTGACGCTTCCGGAGAAGACGCACGCGGTCGGCTCGCCGTCTACGAGTACGGATTCGGCCCAGACGGTGCTCCAGGTGCTAGCTCCGGTCGGATAGGCCCAGATGTTGTCACCATCCACGCCGCTCAGGCAGTACGTTCCGTCGTCGTCTCCGGCAAGCGCAAGGTCCTGAACGCCGTCGCCGTCGACGTCCGGGCCGGACTCTATGTCCAGGAGCATCGTGGAGAACGTCTCGACGAACCAAACCGGGCCGCCGGCCTGATCGAGGGCCGTCACGTAGCCGTTGAAAGTACATGAAACGAGCAAAGGAGTGGTGTCGGGTCGGTCGACCAGTGTAAGGCACATCACGTCTCCGTTGCCGCTGCTCTCCCAGAGGGGGGTGCCCGTAACTCCGTCTAGAAGGACCATCGTATCGTCCGCGTAGGAGTTGCCTCCTATCCCGAGGCAGACCTCGGCGTAGCCGTCTCCGGTAACATCCGGCACAGCCATGACATCCTCGACGGCATCGATCGCAGAGTAGGTCCAGAGACTGTCGCCGCTCGAGCCGTCCAGACATGCGGCACATCCTGTACCGGCGGAGCCGGTAGTTCCGAAACCTCCCACTACCTCCTGTATTCCATCTTCGGTCCAGTCGTCAACGGTGCAACAGGAGTACCCCCAACCCGTACCGCCGGGCATGTGCTGGTAGGCGCTCCATTGCCAGACTATCTGACCCGTGGCTCCGGACACGACCAGAAGACTACGGCCGGGAGGATCGTATCCTCCTGGGGTGGCTACAAGAATGTCCATCTTGCCGTCGCCGTCTATGTCCGGAAGGGCGGTGAGCCCTTCGTCCTGGTAGATCCCCTTGCACTGATCGGAGGTCCAGATAGTATCTCCCGTTGCCCCGGAGATGGCCCAAAGCGTTGGCTCTGAGTCCCAGAAATTGACGCCGCAGACTACGTCATGGGTGCCGTCGCCGTTCAAGTCTTCCAGTGGAACAGACGAATAGACTCCGCCGCTGGTTACGTTCGACCAGAGAGTGTCGGGGGCGGCCGAGAGAACTGCGATCAAAAGGAGATTCATATGGGCTCCTTCCTCGTTTCTTCACAGTCTCAGAAAAACAACACGCTGTCACTAACCAATGCAATTTGCTTTCCATCGTATCGAGCTGTACGCAGTTCGAATTATAAGCCGTAATGCCGTATCAACCGTCCGATCGTATTCCCGCGACACCCCACTTTTGCGGCCGGTAAGAAAATCGCTGCAACATCTACCGGATAAACTCTGCGGCTGTTTCTTTGCGAGTACGGTGGGCGGGATCAATCGTGGACGGGACCGGCCTTGTCGGCCGGCAGATCCCAGTGCTTGGGTAGCGGAAGGTCCGTTTCGCTTACGCCCATCTCGACCAGCCTTCTGCGAAGCTCCAGGAGCTCCTCGGAGTCGAACACGCCCCCCTTCAGATTTTCTATTATGCCAACCGATTCGGCGTAACACTCGAAGGCTTCGTCGGTAGAGCCCCTCTCGCAGTGGAGCAGCCCAAGCCTTCTCAGGGCGGCGCCCTCCTGCTTCTTCTCGTCCAGCTCTCGGAGGATCTGCAGGGATTCTTCCAGCGCCTCGAAGGCCTCTTGCAGCCTTCCGAGGATACGGTAGACATCTCCCAGCTGGCTGAGGGTGTGTCCCTCGAGCCTTCTGCTGTGTATCTCCCGGGAGATGTCGAGAGCCAGCGAGCATTTCGCCAGAGCCTGATCCGGATCTTCCATCTTCAGGTAAAGCTCGCTCATGTTGATCAGGTTCAGGACCTCGCTGCCGCGGTTGGCTATCTCCCTGTGGATCTGCATTGCCTGAACGAAGCAAGACATGCTCTCCCGCAGCCTGCCCTCGCAGCGATGGACTATGCCCAGGTTGACGAGAGCATGTCCCTCGCCTCTCCTGAAGCCTATACGCCTCAGTAGTCCCAGCGCTTTACCGTAGCATTCCTTGGCTTCCTCCATCCTATCCTGGTTGAAATGGAGTATCCCTACGTTGACCAGATTGCTCGCGCTGGACTTGCGGTTACCTGTCTCGTCGAAAATCCGCTGGGCCTTGAGGTAGTGCTCCAGCGCCTGATCGAGCATGCCCCTCGTGTGGTATGCGATCCCCTGATTCACGAGGCATCCTCCCTCGTTCTCACGGTTCCCTATCTCCCTCGAGATCTCCTCCGCCCTCGAGTAGACTTTGAGTGCCTCGTCCAGCTTGCCCTCCGAGAGTCCCAGCCCACCGAATCCTATCAGAGCAAGACTCTCCCTGCTCCTGTCACCCCTCTCCCTGGAGATGGAAAGCGCGGTTTCGAGATTCTCCCTGGCCTTCTGGGGATGACCCTTCATGAGGAGGCTGTTCGCATAGATTATCCGCGCCAGGCTTTCCAGCTCTCTCAGCTCGTGCTCGGTTGCGATTTGAAGGGCTCTTTCGAGGGATCTTTCCGCCCTGTCAGTCTTGCCCTGCAATCCCTGAACCTTCGCCTTCGTCAAGAGAACTCCGGCCAGGCTCGCAGACTTTTCCTTCGAATCCGTGATGGACTCGATCCACTCCTCCAGCCTTGCGGCCAGGTACAGAGCCATCTCGTTCTGGAAGCTCTCCGCCGCTGCGTCCAAAGCCCTGGTACCCCATTCGATGGTCTTGGCTACATCGCCAGCCTTCTCCCAGTGCCTGGTCAAGGCTCCGGCCGACCTTCCCGAATCGTCGGAGTAGAAATCCTCAAGCGCACGTGCCACCGCGCCGTGAAGAAGCTCGAGATTACTCGGGAGAATACTGCCGTAGGCTACATCGTGGATAAGCTTGTTGCCGAACCTGTAGCGCTTCTCGAAGGCGCTCCTGCTGCAAACGATGAAACCCTTGCGCTCCAGACCTTCGATGATCGGCTCGTCGGGACCCCTACCGTGGAGCTTCTCGTGATATCGTCTGCAAAGGCCCTCGCTGAACTCCATTCCGAGCACGGATAGGTTCTGCAACTCGCTGCGCCATTCGACGGGCAGTCTGTCCAGGCGGGACTGGAGAAGACCCGTAAGCGTTGTCGGAACGAGAACGTCCTCCACTGGACGGTCGAAACCCCATCGCTCATCGGTCTCCCTCAGCGTCTCGGACTCGACAAGATCCAGAACCATCTCCTCCAGGAATAGCGGATTGCCCCGGGAGCAGCTCATAATCAAACCTGCCACTCGCTTGGATACATCTCCCGAGTTACCCAGAGAAATTAGCAGGTTTCCCAGTAGCTTCTCCGAAGACGACTCGCTCAGTTCGAACAGCGCCAGTTCGGTGACCCTGGCGTAACCCGGGTGAATGGTGAACTCGACCGGTCGACCGTCCTCCCTCTCGGGTCGGTAGACCAGGAGGAACACTATGGGAGAGGAGGTGTCGCAGTTGCCGATTACGAATTCGAGAACCTCCCGACAGGTATTGTCGATCCTGTGAAGATCCTCCAGAATGACAACGAGCCTGTTTCGCCGTGCAAGTGCCTGCAGCAAAGTGCTGAACGCAACTCGCGTCTCCAGCGCAACGGCCTTTCCGTCGAGTTGCCTCAACCTGGGGTCTTCGGAGTCTATGGACAGCGCCTCGGCTAGGAAGGCTGCAGATTGCCCGAGGTCTTCGTCGTCACCGAGCCGGCCAAGGAGTCTCTCGAAATCCCCGTAGTCCGGTTTGTTCTCTTCGTCTATTCCCAGAAGTCTTTGCAGTAGGTCGGTCCAGAGCCAGTAGGGGGGCTGTACGTAGGAAAGCGTGTGTCCCTCGAGGACAAGCGTGTCATCCCGGCCTTTGCAGAAGGTCTTTCTGAACTCGTGCACCAGCCTGGATTTTCCCAATCCGGCCTCGCCCATGATGCCCTGGACCAGGTGGATGGCGCCTCCCCGGCGGTTTCGCTTCTTTCCCTCATGCTGCCTTTTGAGGATGTCGGACAGTTGGGTGAGCTCGCTCTCTCGACCGACCAGAGGGGAGCGGACCTGCAGGATCCTCCCCTCGACGGGAGCAACTGTGTAATCGTCGAGTCTGTAGTAGGGTTTGCCACTATCGGGCTCGATACGCTCGAAGGCGAAACGGTGGCGACAGACCCGGAATATCTCCTCGGAGACCACGAGATCGTTCTTCGACCTGCTCGACGCCAACTGCTCGGCCTCTTCGATAGCGTTTCCGAGGGCGGAGAGCTTCCCGGACTTCTTCCTGGTTACTCTAAGGGCTCCGGAGGACGCCCCCATGCAGAACTCGAGCAGCAACCCGCGTTTCCTGACGATCCGGTTGAGCTCTCCCAGACCGTTGAAAAGGCGGATGGCACTGCTTACCGCCCTCTGGCTGTCGTCTTCCAGGGCGTGTTCCAGCCCGAAGAAACACCTGTAATCGAAACGGCCGTGCTGCTCGACCGAGCCGCCGTAGGCCTCGGTTACCTTTCCGACCATGTTGGAGAGCGTTTCGCTTATTGTGGTCTCGGCCGTGGGTGAAAGCTCATGCTCGAGCAGCGAAGGATTGTCGATGGATACGTGGAGTACCGTCGCCTTGCGGCGCTCGCCCAGTTCGAGCCTTCCGGTCGAGGTCTTCTCGTACTCTATGGCAGATGCGAGTCTTCCGATGTCACGCTCGAGGATAGAGGAGATGTTGGAAAGGTCTGCGAAAACCTCAGTCTCCCCGGGAGAGAGGGCTTCGAGAATCTCCGGTAGGTGGACATCCAATTCCCCGCTTGTCGCATCGTACCACTGCCTGGTGGAGATGTAGTACTGCATCCATTTCGAAAGCTCGACCTTTTCGATTACCACCGAGACCAGTGTAAGGCCCCTGCTTACAGCTATCTCCAGCTCTCGTCTGACCTGTGGGGAGTTGTTCGATTGCCTGGAGACGATAAGGAGTATCGCAGAGCAGCTCTCGATTCCGTCGATTATGGATTCGACCCAATCGGCGCCGGGCGGTATGTCCCTGGGGGCGATCCAGCATGTCAGACCGTGCGATTCGAAGTACCTTCGAATGCGTTCGGCCGTTTTACGGTCACTGCTGGAATGGCTGAGAAAAACGTCTTTGCGCATCAGAATCCCGGACGCCTTCCGCTGAAACTACTCGGTTTCGTCACCCTCGAGGTACTCCTTGATCCGTCGTGGAGCTACGCATGTACTCGAACCGGGGAGAAAAACGCAGTCGTCTCTTCTGCAGTTGTACAACCGGCTCCATCTTTCGAGAGAGCGTCTGTATGTACTCCACTCATTCTCCGATATACGGTTCAATCGTTCGCATTCGCAACGGTGCTCCTCGAGAAGGGCATCGAAACCTCCGCCGTATTTGCCGAGCCGATCCTTCCGCCACTTCAAGAACAGCCATGTTCCGCCGACCGCCAGAGCAAGGAGCAGCACCGTTCCCTCGAGGGAAAAGCTACCGTTGCGCACATACCCACCAGGCGCGAGAGAACGGTAACGTACAGCACAGCCAGAGCTACCGATCCGGCGAGAAAGGTTCGTCTTGCACGTCTGGTCCATTCCGCGCGGCCTGGTTCGGGCGGCATCTTTATCTTCAGCGGACGTCTAGGTGGCGAAAATACGGCCGATAGGGCCGGCTCGGAACTCTCCACGGAGGACACTTTCTCGACCAGATCGCCGGATCCGCACTTGGGGCATTCAACGGCAGCTTCGAGCGCCAGGCTTTCGGTTCGATCGCCTGCGACGATGTACTCGGTACCGCAGTAGCTGCACGTGGTTTTTCCGCGCTGCCTGTCTATCTCGAGCTGTCCTCCGCACTGGGGCTTGAGAGTGACAAGGGTCATCTTGTGATCTCCCGGATACTGGTGTTCGAAGCACAGTGTATATATCAATTCCCAATCCGCCGTGCTAAGGTTCTCACCCGACGCCAGACTGCTCGGAACCCGCTTCGGACCGAACAACGAGAAAGAAGACGATGGATGTTCAGAGAGCGGAGAAGTACTGTCCCAAATGCGGAGGGATAATAGGCGTACGGGCGTAGATCTGTCTCGCATGCAGAGTGAGGGTCGGTCCCGCTTTCGGGAAAGACGCATCCGGGTACCAGCGAATTCCAAGGGTGCCGCTGATGCGTCTTTTCCTATGATGCCCCTGCCTTTGTGCTAGCCCAGCACCCAAGCATACCTCCATGAGAGTCTATCCGCTGAGAAGACGGCCAGCGGATCCAGCCAAGCCGGTTCCAGGCTGATAGAATCACGTGATCGATATTACTTGCTTATAGTATTGCAAGACGCTGATGAATAAGGATATGCAATGCGTTGAATAAAGGCAGTGAGGCTGATTCGCGTCGAGACCGGGCAGGAGCGGCAGCCGTGCTGCGGCTGCTTAGATGCGGCTGTGAAGTTGGGGCGATTTATTTCGGGTTTATCATTCCTCCGTCCCCATATTCACGTGCTTGACGATATTCATACTTTTTCTGTAGGATTTTATACGTGTACAAGCCGTAAGGAGGACCAATGAGGCAGATGCTTCGTATTCTCCAGACCTGAGGGCTCGAGTTCGGGCCCGGTCCGGGTCCGATACCTAGCGGAACGCAGGTCCTCTACCTCCCGCCGGTCTAACGGTCGGTAACCTCCGCAGCGTCCGCTGCGGTGACTCTTCGGTCTAGGGCCTGCTCTGCGGCCCATAACCGGCGTGTCGCCACGGTGCGCCAAGACGCAACGGAGGAAAAGATGAGAGAGAAGTCTGGAAAGACGCTGTCTGACGTGCAGGAGGTCTATAGCGGACCGGAGGGCACGCTGTGGGAGTTGCTCATGGGCGAGCAGATCCACGCTGGCGGTTGGAAGAGTTCTGAGGAACTCGCCGACCTGGCCGGCATAAGCAACGGACAGAAGGTGCTAGACCTGTGCAGCGCCCTGGGAGCCGGCCTACGCTTCCTCGTTCGGCGCTACGGAGTACAAGGCTTCGGTTTGGACGGAACAGAGCACATGGTGGAGAAGGCCCGCCGCCGAACCGAGGCCGACGGCCTCTCAGACAAGATCGAGCACAGGCTGGGCAACGTCGAGACGATTCCCTGGAACGACGAAACGTTCGACGTAGTTTGGGGCGAGGACGCCTGGTGCTACGTGGAGGACAAGCCAGCCATGATCGCCGAGTCGGCCCGGGTTCTCAAACCAGGCGGGACAATAGCCTTCACTGACTGGACCGAGGGGCCGAAGGGTCTTCCCGATGCCGACGGCCTGCGCATATGCACCTTCATGAAGTTCCCTTACGTGGAGTCACGCGCTGGTTGGGAGAAACTCCTGACTAACAACGGTTTCGAGGTTCAGGTTTCCGACGATCTCTCCAAAGGATTCGCCGACTGGGTCGATTATTACATCCGCACGGTGGGCCAGCAGAAGACGTTCGACGCACTGCGGATAATCGGCTGGGACGAGGAGTTGTTCGGGGCCATGGCCGAGGAGATGCGGTTCATGGCGGCGAAGGCCCATGACGGCGCATTCGGCCGCTCCCGGTTGGTGGCCCGGAAGCGGTAGGATTGCCTCAGGAAGTCGAGAGGACTGGTGGTATGCCCGGGGAGACCGCCCCCCGGCACAACCATCGAAGACCGGTGCTCGGATATCTGTGCCGGGCCTTTCCGCCGGCGGTCGCCGTCGGCCTCGGCATGAGACCGCTCAGATCCACCCGGGAACTGGACGGTGAGATGGCCCGAAGGGGCGAGAAGCTGGTCAGGCCGGATGTCTGCCCTGCCGTCAAGGCCGTGTTGGGAGCGGTCCGGTACGGTATGGGGCAGGCCGGACGGGTGGACGTCTGGGCCGGATTGGCAACCTGCGACGGTACCCGGCGGCTCTTCGGAGAGCTGGAGGGGATGACCGGTAAACCCGTAATCCCCCTCTACCTACCCTCCACCAGGACGGAAGAGGCCGAGGACTACTACGCCAAGGAGATGAAGGCCTTCGCAAAGACCGCTGTGGATCGCGGCTTGGCTGAAGGCTGGGACGGTGAGGCCGCCCAGGCATTCGAGGCCGCTTTCCGGCGTACGGCTAGCGTTCTCCGGGATCTCGCCCTGTCCGGAGAGGTGGATCCGATCCTCCTCGCATCGTCGCTGAGCCTCTTCTCAAGTGCCGAGCCAGCGATGCTGGGGCAGCGGATCGCCGAGCTGTCCGACGGCAACGATGCGGGAGGATGGTCTCCCAGGTACAGGGTGGCAGTGATGGAGGTTCCCGGCGCTCCCGGAGACGACCTTTTAGCCGATGCACTGTCCGGCAGGGGCGCGGGCATGGTTGCTCTCGGATGTGGAGCGTTGTGGGGTGTGCCTGAGGAGCCGGCCCCGGAAGTCCCTTCGCCCCGGAACCTGGCTAGGGACTGGTTCCGATCGGCACTGTGCGCCCGCTCGCGGCCCAACAACGCGCTGTTCGACAGCATTAGGGAGTCCCTGACCGAGACCGGGGCAGCCGGTCTGGTCGTGAGCACATTGCAGCTCTGCGATCTGTGGTTCACAGAGCGGTTGAGACTTCGACGGGAAATGCCGGTGCCGGTTCTGGTACTGGACCGCGACCTCTCCCCAGCCGGTCGGGAGATGGCCCGGAACCGGTTGGACGCCTTCCTGGACTCGCTGGAGGCAATGCGATGAACGACCCTGTACGGAAGCTATCGGTGCACCAGTGGGAAGACAGGATGGGCGGGATTCCCGAGGAGTACATGAATCGGTGCCGCTTCCTGCGCCGTCTGGTCCCCGGCGGCATCGGGTACCTCTACAGCCCGTGGGAGTACTCCTGCCGAGGAGATACTCTCTTGCGCAGGCTGAAGTTCGACAGCTCAAAGGAGTGCCTCCGTCTGTGGGCGTTCCTTTTCAGCGAGCGCGACCGGCTTTTCCTGGCGTCCGAGAGAGGCTGGAAAATCGTAGCCTTGATGAAGGACCTAGGCCAGACCGCGCCGCTGGCCTACGCTTTTCCCGAACTACTAGCCTTTTACGCCGATGAGCTCTGGTGGGCGCCCTGCTTCAGTGAGGAACCACATCTTCTGGATGAGGCCGCCCGCCTGGGGGCCGGCGAAGAGCTCTGCTTCGTCCGGGCGGCTCTGGGCGCGATGGTGACATTGGACTACTTCCCTGCTCCCGATCTCTGCATCGCGGCGGTGGGCGCATGCTGCGACGATTTCTCAGCGGTGATGCAGTTGATAGAAGGTCTCGGTCACCCTGTGCGCTGGTGGGAGATGCCCCAGCTGCCCGCAGGTGATCCTGAGGCATACAGAGTCTTCGTTCGAGGCCAGCTGCGAGGGGTGGTCAGCGCCCTGGAAGAGCTCACCGGTCGGAAAGCGACCAGCGATATGCTCCGCTGCGGCGTTGACTTGTTCAGCAGACTCAGGCGGAAGACGGCCGAGCTCAGGGAGCTCGTATATTCGGCCGAACGGCCCCCTCTTCCGGGCTTGGAGACTTATCTTGCGGAGTTTTTATCAATACACGCTTGCAGCGAACCCGACGAGGTCTTCGAGGTTCTCGACGACCTGATCGGTCTAGCACGCACCCGTCGCGAGAGAGACCTCTCACCCCTAGAGGCCGAAAAGCCTCTCCGCGTACACTGGGTGAGTCCACCCACCGACGCCGCCCTGGTTCCCCTGCTGGAAGATCTGGGCGGATGCATCGCCGGCACGGACTATCTGATAAACCACGCCTTTATACCGTTCGGGGAGGGTGACCCCCTGGATACGGTGGCTGAAAGCTGTGCCAGGGACAGGCTGGTTGGTCCGGTTCACCGCAGAGCGGAGAGAATAGTCGAGGACGCCCGCAGGTATCGAGCAGAGGGAGTAATCATATCCGGGATATTCGGCGCCAGTCACTGCCCATGGGATGAGAAGGTCATATCCGGAGCCGTGCGGGAGAAGCTCGAGATTCCGGTTCTCTCCTTCGACGTTCCCTTCTCCCCGGGCAAGCTGTCCGAGCAGGTCACCGGTCGGATGGAGTCCTTCATGGACCTTCTGCGAAATCGCAGGGGGATCACGCTTTCCATCACGGCTCCATCGGCCACCGTCGGCGACTTCCGGTCCGATCCCATGGATTACTTCCGCAACTCCATAGCGGTGGAGACCGACGAGGTAAGAAGGCTCAAGCGTCAGGGCCGGGGAATCGTGGGCATCTACTGCGAGTACACGCCCCGCGATCTCATTCTGGCCGCCGGTGCGTTGCCGGTCTGTCTTTGCGGCGCGAGTCGAAGGACCATACCTCCCGCGGAGACCGTTCTCCCCGCCAACCTCTGCCCGTTGATCAAGTCCTCCTTCGGCTACATCCTCACTGGCCGCTGTCCCTTCTTCATGATAAGCGACCTTGTCGTGGCGGAGACCACATGCGACGGCAAGAAGAAGATGTACGAGTTGATCGCCGACAGAAGGCCGCAGCACATTCTGGAGCTGACCCAGAAGCCCGACGAGAAGGAAGCGTGCACTCACTGGCGAGCCGAGGTGGCCAAGTTGAAGATCAGGCTTGAGCAGGTCTTCGACACCCAGATAACCCATGAGAGAATGAGGAGTGCTATCCACGAGATGAATGCGGAACGCAACCTGTTAAGGCAGGTGATGATGCTTGGCGCCGAGGAGTTGCCGGTGCTTTCCGGCACCGAGATTGCAGGTCTGCGCTACCGTGTCAGCGGTCTTCCCGGCCATCGCGAGATGCTCGGGCGCATCCTGGAACTGGCCGATGAGAGGCGGCGGGCCGGCGAGTACGCCGCTCCTGCGAACACGCCGAGGGTGATTGTGTCCGGCTGCCCGATGTCCAAGGGCACTCTCAAGGTAGTGGAGACGATCGAGGATTCCGGCGGCCTGGTGGTGGTCCAGGAGACCTGCTCCGGCTGGAAACCGCTGGACCCGGTACGCGAGGATGGTGATCCCCTGGAGGCCATCGCAGACAGGCACTTCGGCATACCCTGCTCCTGCATGACCCCCAACACTGGCAGACTGGAGCTGCTTCGAGAGTTGGCCGATACATTCAGCGCGGATGCAGTGGTAGAGCTTGTGTGGCAGGCCTGCCACACCTATAGCGTGGAGTCCTTCACCGTATCCGATTTCGTCAAGAACGAGCTCGGCCTCTCCTACCTGAAAGTGGAGACCGACTACTCCAACGCCGACCGGGAGAGGCTGGCCCTGAGGATACAGACGCTGCTGAGCATGGTATGAGAGAGGTGACGGTTTGATCTACTGCGGTGTCGACATAGGCGCCCGTTCCACCGAGGTGATTCTCTTCGACGGTGCGCAGATGGTGGAGCAGGGGATATCTGCCAGCGGCCACCGGCCCTCGGCCAACGCCCAGGAACTCATGGACAGGGTGCTGGCCACGGCCGGCATGGAGGCATGCGATCTGGCGGAGACAGTGGCCACCGGGTACGGCAGGAACTACTTCCGAGGGGCAGACCGGGTCCTATCGGAGATTATCTCCCACGCAATGGGCGTGGTGTATCTCTTCCCTGAAGCCAGGACGGTGATAGACATCGGAGGTCAAGACTCCAAGATGATCCACCTGGACGAAAACGGCAGGGCCGTGGACTTCACCATGAACGACCGCTGCGCCGCAGGAACGGGGAAGTTCATCGAGATGACCGGCCAGACCCTCGACGTATCGGTGGACGAGATGGGCCAGTTGACCCGGGGGCATACCGAGACCGCCGAGATATCTTCGATGTGCGCCGTGTTCGCAGAGAGCGAGATAGTGGGCTTGCTGCAGAGTGGAACCGCTCCGGAGACCATCCTGCGGGGAGTATTCCGCTCGGTTGCCGCCAGAACGCTGGCCATGGCCGGACCCAACGCCATTCGTCCGGAATTGATATTCACCGGCGGCGTGGCAATGAACGGTGGAGTGGTCAGAGCGATGGCCGAGGAGACAGGTCTGGAGATCATCGTACCACCCGAACCACGGATAACGGGTGCTCTGGGGGCGGCAATAGCCGCCTTCCGCGGATAGGAGGAGAATATTGGAGAGACTCAGCCCGAAACAGCTTAAGCGGGTGTGGGATGACCTCGGGTTGGATCTAGCTGCGCACGAGAAGCTCATGGAGAGCATGGAGCGCAGTCACGCCAGAACGTTCCTGGCTTGCGACCGTAGGCCCGAGTCCATGGGGATGTTCGATGCCGCTCTGCACGACGCGCACGGCCAGCGGGTGGCGGATCTCATAGAACACCGCAGAAAGGGCGGCGGGGTGATAGGCACCTTTTGCATCTACGTCCCGGACGAGATCGCCCTTGCGGTAGGGATTGTCCCGGTCCCGCTCTGCGGAGGATCGAACTGGCCCATCAAGCACGCCGACAGGGTGCTTCCCAGGGACATCTGCCCCCTGGTACGTTCCACCATGGGAATGGCTGTCAGCGAAACTTGTCCCTACAAGAGAGCAAAGAACTACGCCCTGGGCGAGACCACCTGCGACGCAAAGAAGAAGGCCTGGGACCTTTTCGGAATCGACTCCATGGAACTCCCACAACGCAAGGACAGCCCCGACCGGGAGCTCTGGCTGTCGGAGATTCGGAAGTTCCAGCACGGTGTGGAGGAACTGGCCGGGCGGCAGATCACAGAAGATGCGTTGAGACGATCCATACGCATCTGCAATCGGCGTCGGGCCCTGCTCCGAGAGGTATCCGAGTTGCGCAAGAAGCCCGAGCCGCCCATCACGGGACTGGATGCCCTCCTCGTCTCGCAGACTGCGCTGGCCATGTCGCCGGAGTCGTTCATAGGCGCCGCCGAGGCTCTTCTCGAGGAGCTCAGAGAACGTATCCGAAACGGTTACTCGGCCTACCCCGAGGTCGGCCCAAGAGTGATCTTCGCCGGAAGCCCAGCCCCCATGGGGCATGCCAAGGTGCATGCCGTAGCGGAGTCGATCGGCCTTCGTATAGTGGCCGACGAATCCTGTACGGGGGCTCGGTACTACCGCGGACACATCCCCGAGGACCTGCTAACGGTGAACGGGATGCTGGACGCCATCGCGGACCGCTATTTCGAGATCGACTGCGCCTGTTTCTCTCCGAACAGCGAGAGGGTCGACAACGTACTTCGGATGATCGCTGAATACGGGGCGGACGGAGTGGTACACAACGTCCTTCAGTACTGCCACGGTTACGACATAGAGGCACGGAGGCTTGATGGGGCTCTAAGGGATGCAGGCATTCCCTCGATACTGATCGTCTCCGACTACTCCGCTGAAGACGAACAAAGAATCGGCATCCGACTGGAGGCTTTCAGGGAATTGCTATAGGACTACGGATGCCCATCGTTTTCAGCCAGGTGTTCTTACATTGGATTGCTCTTGAGTGGTGTTCAACGACTTCTGTGACCTCATGAATGCAACCGCGAAGAGGGAATCCCGGCGTTCGTCCCGGGGTTCCTCAAGGTTGATGCTCCAAGCGCGGAGCCCGACGACGCGCATACGCGCATTGGATTCACCAGAATCGCGTGCCTATCCGGACCCAGATCACTCTGGAAGGGGTGATCGCTTTCACCCGTGGAACAGCCGCCGGGTAACGGGATCGGATGCTTCGCTGCAGAAGAAGAGTAGATCGCAGAGCATCGTACAGGCACTTCCGCCTTGCGGACAGATTCCCCCTTAATTAGTGTAGCGCTTTGCAGAAATTCGCAATAGCGAGGAATTGCATTGCCCCACTGCCATACCTTTCTCGAGAAGCTGCGGAAACGCGGCTATCGCATCACGCCGCAGAGAGAGATGATAATCAAGATCATCGCTCACAGCGGAAGACACATGACCGCCGAAGAGGTGTACACCGAGATCGCCCAGAAAGCCCCCGCGGTCAATCTTGCCACGGTTTACCGCACCCTGGACCTTCTCGTGGCGAACGGATTGGCCAGTTGTACCGACATGACATGCGGCAAGAGGGTGTACGCGACCGCCAGACATGGTCCCCATGCTCATCTGGTATGCCGCAGATGCGGGAAAGTGCTTCAGACAGGGCCGCATCTGCTGGACGAGTTGATGGAGAGGATAAGACGGGAGTACGGATTCACCTGTGGACCCCGGCACTTCCGGCTGCCGGGGCTCTGTGCAGACTGCTCCGAGAAGGAGGGGACGAGTCGATGAAACCGGGAATGGCACATGTCTTGGTTGTTGGGTTTCTGATCGGGTTCGCCGCCACCGCTACTTGCCTGGATACCACCGAGCCGTTCGATCCGGGCGATAGCGACTGGGAGATGTACTCCGCGATGTCGGGCCTGGGTGATAACGGTGGCGCCGGGCAGCGCGAGATGCAGTTCGAGTGTCTCATAGGCGCAGGAATCACCCCGGCGTTCTCCGCCAGCTTCAGCTACGCTCACTCCGAGAACGGCTACCTTGCTCCGACCGGCGACGAGATCGGGCTGGGCTTGTTCGTGACCGCCGCCGAGGGAGAAGACGCAGCGTTGGATGTATTCGGCTCGGTCGCGACAGGTGGTAGTATCGCCTTCGGCTCCGAACTCAATCTCTACCTTGGTCACGCCGGTGCCCAGTTGATCATCGAGGAGTCCTTCGTAAACGATCCCGCCGAACCGCAGTCTACGGCATCCTCGACCCTGCTCAGCCCCATGGTCCACTATAGGCCGTCCGGAGGGTCCATGGAGCTTCTCGCTGCTCTGGACGTGGCTTACAGCGAAGAGGAGACGGAGACGGGTCCAGTGTCCGGAGGCGTGAACGTCCTGCTGAGTGAGTCTGTGGAGCTGATAACGCAGCTCGCCGTCGAGATCCCCGGCGAGGGCGAGGAGACTACCTTCGGACTGGCCTGCGGGTTCGTTGCCACTCTATAGTCGCGGCTCGACTCCGCCATTCGTTTCTTACACCAGTAAGTCAATCCATACCCGGAAAGGAATCGCCATGCTCAGGAGGACATTGATGATGGCCCTCATCGCCATTCTCACGGTCGGCTGTGGAGAGGAGTCACCCGGCTCGAAGGGGGAAGAATTGGTACAACCCTCCCCCCCGCAGACAGGCACTCTGCACTTCGTGGCAAATGGGGAGGGCTTCGCCGTCGAGCCTTTCGAGTCCAAGGACGGCTGGACCATCGATCTTGATCATGTGTACATCAGTTTCGACGAGGTGACCGGATACCTAACCGATCCGCCTTTCGATCCCCACGGGTCCGAGGAAATGCGATACACCTCCCGGGAAGTGCTCGCAGGCAGCTGCATCGTCGACCTCGCGGACGGACCCGTCCGGGTTGGTTCCGTCGATGATGCGCAGGCAGGTCACTACAACGCGACCTCCTGGCTGAATGTCCCCTCCGACGGAGGTCCCTCCGAGGGCTTTTCCGTGCTGCTGGTCGGAACGGCGACGAAGGCCGACGCCTTGATCGAGTTCAGCCTGGGTGTGGCCCAGTCCTACCGTTACCTGGGCGGGGAGTACGTAGGCGGGGAGCGCAAGGGACTGCTGCGACCCGGCGAGGAGGCGGAACTGGAGATGACCTTCCATCTCGATCACATCTTCGGAACCGCGGAGCTTCCACCTCAGGATCAGCTGAATGCCGACGCCATAGGCTTCCAGGCGTTTGCCGACATTGCCGAGGAGGGCAGGCTGGAGACAACGCTCGCCGAGCTCGAGGGGAAATTGCCGGAAGACGAGTTTGGGCTTCTTTCCGAGGCACTGCGGACCTTGGGGCACGTCGGCGAGGGACATTGCCGTTGTACCGTCATGTAGGCTGGATTCCGCTCTTCGCCTTGGTGGTGCTTCCCTCTTTGGGCCTGACTCACGGGACCAATTTGGACTGGAACCAGCGAAACGGCGTGGAGCTTAGGGCCCGATTCGATGACGGCCTACCCTTGCAGTCGGCGGAGGTCACCATCTTCTCCCCCGCCGATCCCTCCTCGCCCTGGGCGGAAGCGCTCACCGATTCGCAAGGCAGATGCTTCTTCGCCCCGGACACCGCCGGCACCTGGGACGTAAGGGTCCGCAAGGGCGGACACGGAGCCATGGCCCACATCCCGGTCGACACCACCTTGTCCACCGCGGCCCGGGGAGGCGGAAGCACTGGCTACTCCACCATCCAGATAGTGACCATGGCCGCATGCATCGTGTGGGGATTCGTGGGAACGGCGCTCCACTTCCGACGAAGAAGGGGCTGAACTTGCACATCCCGGACGGAATCCTCCCCGCGTCGGCCTGCGTCGGCGGATACGCCGCCACCGGTGTGGCAACCTGGCTTTCTCTGCGCAGGATATCCAGACGGGGAGATGCCGAGCTGGGCATCCCCCGGGCCTCGGTCATGGCTGCCGTGTTCTTTGTGGCATCCTGGATCCACATACCGGTCTTCCCCGTCAGCACCCATCTGGTTCTCAACGGTCTGATGGGCGTGGTACTGGGGGCTTACGCCTTCCCCGCCATCCTGGTCGGGCTGTTCTTCCAGGCGGTCATGTTCCAGCATGGCGGGTTGACCACCCTCGGCGTGAACGCAGTGATCATGGGCATTCCCGCTCTTATGGCCGGATGTGCTTTCAGGATTCTCACCGACAGATGGCCCGGAACAAGGATGACCACGGTATGGGGCTTCTTCTGCGGAGCTTCGTCAATCGCCGTGTCCGTGCTGATGCTGACAGCGGTCCTGGTGGTGTTCTTCGGCGGCGACATCGATCCCTCCACCGAAGAAGATGTTGTTGACGTGCTTTTCCTGAGCCACGTTCCGCTGATGCTGATAGAGGGTGTGATCACGGCCTCCATGGTGCGGTTCCTCCGGAAGGTCCACCCCGAGATGCTGGACGGGGGAAGATGACCACCGAGCTGGATAGGTTCTCGCATCTGGATTCAGTGATACACGGCTGGGACCCGAGGACGAGGATCGCCGGTCTGTTCGTCTTCGCGCTGGCGATAACCCGGCTCTCCGGCACCCTTCTCGCGGTCGCACTTGCCGCTTCGATGGTCGTCTTCGCGCTGTCTCGGCTCCCGGCGAGCTACCTGGTCGAGAGGGTGCGGTGGCCCGGTATCTTCTTCGCGGCTCTTGCGGTGTTGATGCCCTTCATATACGGCGACCGGCCGCTGGTCGTGGTAGGTCCACTGGTGCTGAGGGAAGAAGGCCTGCAATTGCTGCTGACAACCGCATGCCGGTTCCTTTCGATCGTAGTGTTGGGAGTAACCGCGTTCGGCACATCAAGAGTCACCGATAGTGTGAGGGCTCTGCGATCGTTGGGCGTCCCGGCGATTCTTGCAGATCTTATGCTGTTCACGTACCGGTTCATCCATGAGACCGGCAGGGAGCTTCGCGGAACGAGAACCGCGGTGAAGCTGCGGGGGTTCTCTCTGCGAAAAACCGGCCCGCGGGCGCTGAGGGTGATATCGGCATTGATCGGCTCATTGTTGGTTCGAGGCTGGGAGCGCTCCGAAGAGGTGATGCTGGCGATGAGGCTGCGGGCGTACTCACCCGGTGGCAGCCGACGCGCCGAGGGCAAGCCAAACCTGGCGGATTTCGCCGGACTCGTCCTCTGTGTCATCGCGGCGGCCGCAGCGGTTCTCGCCGAGCTTCGGCAGGGAGGCGGTTGATGAGCTGCGGCAAACCGATGCTCGAGGTCACCGGGCTCCGGTTCGCATATTCGGGCTGTGCGGATGTGCTGAGAGGTATAGACCTCCGAATGGAGGCCGGGGAGAGGGTGGGCGTGGTGGGACCGAACGGTTCGGGGAAGACGACCCTGTTCCTCAATCTCTGCGGAGCGCTGGAGCCCGAAGAGGGCGAGGTACTGCTTCACGGCAGGCCGGTACGGGGGGTCCTCTCGGAACGGGGCGCAGGCATGGTCATGCAGAATCCGGACAACCAGCTGTTCTGCGCGACGGTGGAGGACGATGTCCGCTTCGGACCGGAGAATCTCGGGCTCTCCGGGCAGCAGGTGAAAAGCAGAGTCGAAGAGGCGCTGAGGATAACAGGCATGTCGGCGATAGCCGATCGGCCGCCCCACCATCTGTCAGGCGGCGAGAAGAGGATGGTGTCCATAGCCGGCGTGCTGGCCATGAAGCCCGATATTCTGATGCTCGACGAGCCTGCCAGCAGCCTGGACAGCAGATCGCGCCGAAGGCTC
This sequence comes from Candidatus Fermentibacterota bacterium, assembly GCA_014728175.1. Taxonomy (GTDB): domain Bacteria; phylum Fermentibacterota; class Fermentibacteria; order Fermentibacterales; family JCC-6; genus WJMA01. The sequence goes on along the minus strand of WJMA01000039.1, from coordinate 8,349 downwards.
ATTTCCTATCTCCAGGATGCAGACCAGGTGATGATGATAGCATCTCACGATCTGGAGCTGATTCTGGAGACCTGCTCCAGAGCGATCCTGCTGGACGATGGGCGCGTGGTGGCCGACGACGCGGTCAGGGCCTTATTCGCCGACGGCTCTCTGATGAGGGAACATGGTCTGGAGACACCCCATTCCATACGGAGTCGGCAGGACCTGGGGACACCGGACACGAACCAGATCGAACGCTAGTGCATTGACGGTAGATCATGTCAGGGCCGGGCGGGAGCGGTAATCGTGCTGCGGCCGCTTCGATGCCGCTGTGAAGTTGGGACGGTTTATTTTGGTTTTATCATTCCTCCGTCCCCGGGAAGATGACGCATCCGATTAACCAATCGCCAGCCAATAGGCCAATAGCAAATAGGAAACCGGATTTTCGGCCCTCGCTCGAACCAGCCCCTTCGACTCTTTTTCCATCTTCGGAATGGCATTCCCGACCGAAATGACATGACGCAGTCGGCCCTACTTGGTCAACAAGCCCGACAGCCTGTCTGCAGGCGAAGCACCCCTCCCCAGAAACACACAGCCCGACCATAAGGATTCATCATCCGATCTCCATCTCCGGGACGTCATCCTGCCAGGGAACGTAGTCGGCGTCGGGCTCGCAGACCAGCTCGGGTGGCTGGGGCGGAGGCCTGGCTGTACGCTCCGTAGTAGATGACCTGCTTCGCTCCCTTACGGGGAATGTGCGAGGTGATCCGGGCTATCCACTCCAGGGGATCGGTAACCTCGAAGTTACGGCCAAGCCCCGGATGGAAATACTCTCCCCTGTAGAGCACCGTATCCGAGTCTTCTGCGAAGGTCATTCTCTCCAATGAGAAAGGTGCCCGTGAGATGTACTCCGCAAGGGCCTTTCGGCCATCGGGGTCGTGGGCGTCGATCAACGTGTCGCAGTGAACGCTGAAGCCGCTGTGCTTCCAGGCGTGCATCTTCTCGACAAGCTCGCGAGAGATCCTCTCCTCATCGAGCAGCATTCCGAACACCAAGATTTCCATCATCAAGCAAAGGGATGTGACAGAAGTAGAACGTGGAACTCCAATTCTGACACATACAGGTATTCGAAAGAAACGGAACCGCGAGTACTGAGAGGCAATAGTTATCCAACGACCAGCTCATGTCCTATTGGAGGATGTATATGAGCTGATGCTCTTCAGGATTCACAGGATAGGCCAGGATACCAAACCTATTTATCGATATTGCCCATCCATCGCATTCTTGCCAAGTCGGCTCCAGGAAATCACAGTGATACAGCAACTCGCCTTGAGAACTGAATACATCCCATTCGAGCGTGGTTTCATTGCCCCGGGCCCACACACAACCCTCCCCATCAACCGCCAGCCCAACGATAGCCCGATAGTATTGGGGAGGTTCCCATTCGAATCCATGACTTGTGCCTGTTCTAGAAATCCAATGGCGGCGGGCTCTTTCCCTCATATCCTCGATTTCCTCTTTGGGCATTCTTACCGGTTCATAAGGCATGCCAAAAGAGAACAGACTATCTCCCCGAAGTGAATAGCAGATTATCCTATACTCATCTGCGGAAAAATCGGCTGTGTAGATTCTGCCATCCAATCCGACGCAGCATGCCATTCCGGTACTCGACTGATAGTCGCCATATGGGTCTAATTGGGCCATTCGCCTTCTGTAAATCACTTCGGGGTCGGCAGCTACACTATGAAGCCCTATTTCCATCCCGCCTGAATCAGGAAGATCGTAGACCATTGACATTATTACAATGCTGCTGTCCGAATCCGGGTAGAACCGCAGAGGGCCTATTCTGCTGTTATTATTGAATTGTATCTGAGAAATACACTCCATTCCCTCGTCATATACGGCTAGTTTCCGGTTGTAGAAACCACCGAAATACAGGTTTCCATGGTTATCAACGTTAATTCTATCAATCTGCGTAAACTCTCCCGGCCCTTCGCCGTGAATTGACAACCTCCGGACGACTTGTCCATCGGGACGGAATTCAATGAATTCTATATTCTGAACGTCCAATACCGCTATGTTCCCGCCAGGCAGTCTAATTGCAGGACCCATTCTGCCAACTATCTGCTGCTCGGCGGAACTCGGTATCGACACGAATATCGAATCATGATCGGATATTGAAACTACTGTATCTTTCACTGCCCTCTCCTGGGCGGGCTCTCCTTCCTGGTCACAGGCACAAAGGCAAATAGAGAGCGGGAGGAGCAACAGGCCACGGATCATTGGCGCAGACAGACCATTCTTATTACTCATTGACCGTTGTCATAGCTTTTGTTTCATATGCAATACCTCTCCTAAGTGGCTTATTTACAATCATAATGAGTGTGGTCCTCCGTACCGTCCAATACCCCATGGGTTGCTCGAATCAATCTTGGCAAAAGGCCCTGTAATACCCCCGAGGATTTAGGGGGGGGCTATCAGCCGAAAGCCCCCCTTTCTCCTACGGAAATCCAGTTCCTGTATAGACATCTGGATCGGGACACATCGGGAACATGATCTCGGGGTCGTCACAAGTTGGCTTGACTTCTTCCCCATCTGGTCCAGACGGCACGAGAACCTGAGGTTCATTCAATATCTTCACTCCTCACCCCTCTTCATGCAAAGAAGTTAGGTATTGCGACCTTTATAGCCAACGCATGAATCTCCATTACCAGGAGTCGTATACTTCGTCAGGATATAATTCTCATACGATTCTGCAGCGTAATGGCACTCATCGATTACTTTTCCTAACGATCGAGGACGATCAGCCAATAGGAAACGGGATTTCCGGCCCTTAATCGAACCAGCTCCTTTGGTCCTTTTTCCGTCTTCGGAACGGCATTCTCAATCAGAATGACGGTAGGTGTGCGGTTTCACTCGGTCAAAGAGACCAACGAACTCACCACAGACGGAATATCCTTCACAGAAACATGCAGTCGACCCATGAGGGTTCATCATCCGAACTTTATCTCCGGGACGTTATCCTGCCAGGAAAGATAGTCCGCGTCGGGCTCGCAGACCAGCTCGGGTGGCTGGGGCGGAGGCCTGGCTGTACGCTCCGTAGTAGATGACCTGCCTGGCTCCCTTGCAGGGAATGTGCGAGGTGGTCTGCGCTATCCATTCAAGGGGATCGGTAACCTCGAAGTTCTGGCCAAGCCCGGGATGTTGTTACTGACTGCCAGGCGCACCTGGAGAGCTTCGGTAGAAGCTCGGGGTGATACAGGAACCTCGACCTGAGAACCCTGGGGACGCTCCATACCCAGTGACGGTGGGTTACCGGCCGCCACCAGCCGTAGCGCTTCTGGAAACGCTCCTCGTACACTTCCCTGAAGGTCTCGAAATGGGCGTCAAGCAGAAGGTACAGAGGTGAAGACCTCGGCTTGTGTGGTAAATATCCTTCGGGCAGTAAGGAACAGGCGCCCACCATTCACCTCCAGGTGAAAGGTGAAGCGCCCGACAGCCCAGCCTCTTGCCGGGTGCGAACCCGACCCGATCCGTGTTATCCGCAGACCGCGGAGCATGCATTCGGGGCGGGCTCACCGTATCGCTGAGCAATGTATACGGACGTTTACATGACCGGTCAACGAGAGGCTGGACGAACTTCTCACTTCTTCCTTCATGGGTCTCTGCCTTTACGGGCGCACACCTATGATTATGCTTCCGTGGCATTGTATGATTGCTCTGATGAGGTTCGCGGCGCAGGCTGCGATGTGCCGACCACGAGACGACGGAAAGGGATCGACCCGAAATGAAGACGGTGACCGAGCAGGATCCCCTGACGATCGAGGAGCTGCAGGAGATGGCCGCCTCCCGCTTTGGAGACATGGTCAAGGCGGTTGTCGATGTTGCCCGCCGGGTCATGGTCGTTGACGCAGAGATGCATTCCGACGAGGAGGCCGAGCTTCTTGCAGGAGGTTCGAGACAGGAGAACCTATGGGGAATCAACCTCTATCCGGCGTTGTTGGGTGAGGATTGGCTGGAGTACGACTCGATGATCAACCTTCGCCCTTCCTTCGGCAACACGTCTCGAGGGGTGGATGATCCCGCCATCCGGGAAGACATTCGCTCGTTGGTAAAGCGGCTGGTGGAGAGATGACCGGGCCGGTGCACAGCGAGGCCGCCGCGGGCCGATGGTGGCATCTGTCGCTCTGCGAGCAGCTGGGCAACGTGGGCAGTGAGGTCAGTCGCGCTCTCCGGTGGAAGTCTCGCAATCGGCGCATCGCCAAGGGCGCAATCGAGCGGGCGCTGGAGCTCCTGGACCTTACCCTTGCTGACCCACGGTATCGCAACTCCGTGGCCCGCCTGCGCGAGATTGCCAGGACCAGAGAGGTCGTCGTCGACTTCCTTCTGGGATCCAATGAATATGGATCCACCGCCGATTCTCTAAGGCGGTACTTCGATGCATACGCCCTGGCCGCGGCGCTGGCACGGGAGCGCTCCACACAGGGCTGATTCCCGGTACAGTTTTCGATTCGCGATTCCTGTTGTTTGCGCAGGCCCGGCTCCCTGCAGAGCCAGCCATAATCAAAGTCGTCCCGCCTTCCCCCGTGGGAGGACTCCATTGTCTTCAGCAGGTTGATGACTCCTGGGCACATCCTGTCAATCTCTGCCGCTTCCCGTGGAGACATTCCTTCGAGGACCGGCAACGTCTCGTCCGGCCGGGTCGCCTAGAGCTTCTCGAAAACCTATTCCTTGACATCTGCGAGCTGCTCGGCGGTCAGGTCGTTTGGGCTGACTATCGTGGTCACGATAACCCTTTTCAGGTCTTGGTTCCTTTCCTCCGTCCATACCAGCCAATAGGAAACTGGCATTACATGATTAAGCTAAACAACGCTTTATTTAGTTTTTAACATTCCCCCGTCCCCAAAGAAAAAACCCCCGGGCTTGCGACCCGGGGGCTTTCTTTATATCCGGCGGCGTCCTACTCTCCCAGCTGGTTTCCCCACTAGTACCATCGGCGCTGGAGGGCTTAACTTCCGTGTTCGGAATGGGAACGGGTGTGGCCCCTCCGCTAAGACCGCCGGAAATTCTTAAATGCTTTGCATCTGTACAGGGCAGCCGCAGCCGCCTGCGGGAGAACAGAGTGTGAAAAAGCCGCTCGACCGATTAGTACTGCTCGGCTGAACACATTGCTGTGCTTACACCTGCAGCCTATCAAACTCGTAGTCTCCGAGTGGTCTTCAGGACCCTTGCGGGTCGGGAAGTCTAGTCTTGGGGCCGGTTTCGCACTTAGATGCTTTCAGCGCTTATCCTGGTCCGCACATAGCTACCCAGCGGTGCCCCTGGCGGGACAACTGGTACACCAGAGGTGCGTCCACTCCGGTCCTCTCGTACTAAGAGCAGATCCCCTCAAACTTCCTACGCCCGTGGAGGATAGGGACCGAACTGTCTCACGACGTTCTAAACCCAGCTCGCGTAGCGCTTTAATGGGCGAACAGCCCAACCCTTGGGACCTGGTCCAGCCCCAGGATGCGCTGAGCCGACATCGAGGTGCCAATCCGCCACGTCGATGCGAACTCTCGGTGGCGATGAGCCTGTTATCCCCGGGGTACCTTTTATCCGGTGAGCTACGGCCCTTCCACTCGGAACCGCAGGATCACTAAGCCCTACTTTCGTACCTGCTCGACCTGTATGTCTCGCAGTCAAGCAACCTTGTGCCTTTGCACTCGTACGTTGATTTCCAACCAACGCGAGGTTACCTTCGCGCGCCTCCGTTACACTTTGGGAGGCGACCACCCCAGTCAAACTGCCCACCTGACACTGTCCGGGACCCGGATAACGGGCCTCCGTTAGAATTCCAACGAACCAAGAGCGGTATTTCAAGGTTGACTCCACCGCAACTGGCGCCACGGCTTCAAAGTCTCCCGCCTATCCTGCACATGATCCGGCGAAACCCAATATCAGGATGCAGTAAAGGTCCACGGGGTCTTTCCGTCCTTCCACGGGTAAACGGTATCTTCACCGCTACTGCAACTTCGCCGAGCCTGCGGTTGAGACAGCGCCCAAGTCGTTACACCATTCGTGCGGGTCGGAACTTACCCGACGAGGAATTTCGCTACCTTAGGACCGTTATAGTTACGGCCGCCGTTTACTGGGGCTTCAGTTCGGAGCTTCGCCACAACTAGTAGAAGTGGCTAACTCGTCCCCTTAACGCTCCAGCACCGGGCAGGTGTCAGTCCCTATACGTCGTCTTGCGACTTGGCAGAGACCTGTGTTTTTAGTAAACAGTCGCCCAGGCCATTTCTCTGCGGCCAAATCCAGCTCCAGCCGCAAGGCTATCACCGGACTTGGCGTCCCTTCTCCCGAAGTTACGGGACCATTTTGCCTAGTTCCTTAACCGCAGTTAGCTCGAACACCTTAGGATTCTCTCCTCACCTACCTGTGTTGGTTTACGGTACGGTCACCTAAGAAACTCGCTTAGAGGTTTTTCTTGGCAGCGTGGGAGGGACCACTTTGCGAGCCTATGGCTCTCGTCATAACCTCTCGGGGTAGTGGAGAGGTGGATTTTCCTGCCTCTCCCCCCTACGGGCTTGAACCGGGATTTCCATCACCCGGCTGGCCTTACCTTCTGCGTCACCCCATCGCTCGAGCGTTTCTATAGGTGGTGCAGGAATATTTGCCTGCTTGCCATCGCCTACGCCTTTCGGCCTCGGCTTAGGATCCGACTAACCCTGGGAGGATCAGCCTTGCCCAGGAAACCTTAGGTTTTCGGTGTGGAGGTTTCCAACCTCCTTTGTCGCTACTGATGCCGGGATGATCACTTCCATACGCTCCAACACCCCTTACAGGATGCCTTCTGTGCGAATGGAACGCTCTCCTACCATTGCAGTTAAAAACTACAATCCACAGCTTCGGCGGTATGCTTAGCCCCGATTATTATCGGCGCGAAAGAGCTTGACTGGTGAGCTATTACGCACTCTTTAAATGTATGGCTGCTTCTAAGCCAACATCCCAGCTGTCTCGGCGCTCTCACTTCCTTTAATGCACTCAGCATACGCTTAGGGGCCTTAGCTGGTGGTCTGGGTTGTTTCCCTCTCGGCTATGAAGCTTATCCCCCACAGCCTGACTGCCGCGAAGCATGTACTGGCATTTGGAGTTTGGTTGGGGTTGGTAGGTTTTTTGGCCCCCTAGCCCATCCAGTGCTCTACCTCCAGCACACTCGATCGCAACGCTAGCCCAAAAGCTATTTCGAAGAGAACCAGCTATCTCCAGGTTTGTTTGGCCTTTCACCCCTACCCACAGCTCATCCCCTAGCTTTTCATCGCTAGTGGGTTCGGACCTCCACTCCGTTTTACCGAAGCTTCATCCTGGCCATGGGTAGATCACCTGGCTTCGGGTCTACCGCGCGCAACTAAATCGCCCTATTCAGACTCGGTTTCCCTTCGGCTCCAGCCTTTTACGGCCTTAACCTTGCTACGCACGAGTAACTCCCCGGCTCATTATGCAAAAGGCACGCCGTCACCCATTTCTAGAAACGGGCTCCGACCGCTTGTAAGCACACGGGTTCAGGTACTATTTCACTCCCCTTCAGGGGTACTTTTCACCTTTCCCTCACGGTACTAGTTCACTATCGGTCACGGACGAGTATTTAGCCTTAGCCGATGGTCCGGCCAGATTCGTACCGGATTCCACGTGTCCAGCACTACTTGGGAGAACGTTCCAGGTCCAGGAACTGCTTTCGCGTACGGGCCTATCACCCTCTCTGGGAGACCTTTCCAGGTCTTTCTGCTAGCAGAGCTTTCGACCCGAGGAGAACCGCGCTCCTCCGAGCGTTTCCCGCTACCCCGACGGTGCAACGCGCGCGACGCTTAAACACCGCTCGGTTTGGGCTCTTCCCTTTTCGCTCGCCGCTACTAGGGGAATCGATATGTCTTTCTCTTCCTCCGGGTACTGAGATGTTTCAGTTCCCCGGGTTAACCTCTCCAAGCCTATGTGTTCAGCAAGGAGATGACCGGGATTCTTCCCGGCCGGGTTTCCCCATTCGGAGATCTTCGGGTCAAGGGTTGTTTGCACCTCACCGAAGCTTATCGCAGCTTACCACGTCCTTCGTCGCCTGTCCGTGCCAAGGCATCCACCGTGTGCCCTTAGTAGCTTTTTTACGGAAGTTCTCATAGCAGGCGTCGATACGTCTGCCCTGTACAAATGTCAAAGATCTTTGCGATTACCTCGCAGTTTCTGAAGCTCTAGTCGCTTTCATGGTGGAGATGGCCGGGTTCGAACCGGCGACCCCCGGCTTGCAAAGCCGGTGCTCTCCCAGCTGAGCTACACCCCCAAAAAGCGGAAAAACTCACCTGGTGGGCCTGACAAGAGTTGAACTTGTGACCTCACGCT
>WJMA01000038.1 GCA_014728175.1 Candidatus Fermentibacterota bacterium | reverse complement strand
TTAACCGTGCCGTTCGAGGCACGATGTCGCGTCTCGCTCTACGACCTTACCGGCCGGGTCGTCCTGCGGGAAACTGCAATCGGACCTCGGGTGGAGCTCGAAGCTCCGGGGCTTGGCGCGGGGATCTATATGCTGGGCGTAACCAGTGACGGGCGGAATCTTACAGGGCGGGTAACGGTACTACCACGCTAGCCGGTCGACCGGGCACCTTTTGCGAAGACTCATGCACGCTGCTCTACAGGGGAGAGCATTTTCATCCCGGGCTTGGCCGGAACCTCGAGGTCACAGACCCCCTGGAATGGATAGCCCGGATCACCTCGCACATCCCGCGCAAGGGAGCGAAGCAGGTCATCTACTACGGAGCGTACAGTCAGGGCTCCCCCCCAGCCACCCGAGCTGGTCTGCGAGCCCGACGCGGACTACGTTCCCTGGCAGGATGACGGCCCGGAGATGGAGATCGGATGATGAATCCTTATGGTCGGGCTGTGTGTTTCTGTGGGGCGCACCGTACCTGCAGGCAGACCGCCGGGCTTGTTGATCGAGCGAAACCGCACACCTATCGTCATTCTGATTTAGAATGCCATTCCGAAGATGGAAAAAGAGTCGAAGGGGCTGGTTCGATTAAGGGCCGCAAATCCAGTTTCCTATTGGCTCTTCGAAAGCCCCGCCCCGGGAGGGTCTACCCGCCATCGCCGTCCGGGAGCGTGGTTTCATCCCCACCGAGCTTGCGCTCATATGTCGTGTGACGGGCATGTCGGTGCTCAGCATCTGGGGCGGAACCGCAGGGGGGTGGGAGAGGAGACCGCTGGACCCGGACGAGATCGAGATCATGGTGGTGGCGCAGAGAAGAGGCGAAGAGGCGTCTGGATGATGGAGCACTCGGGGAGACTTCTGCAACCGCCGGTTTCGGCCGGACGACACGGAGATGATGGTGAGCGCAAGAAAATCCCGATGAGGAATAATCTCGCTGAGGATCGGAACCCGGGGCTTCCGGAAGGCCCCTGTGCCGGAGCCGCCTTTTCCCGCAACCGTCACGGGGTAGCGATGATGGGCCGGTTCGGTTATTAGTGCATCTGTTGCAGCTTTGGAGGGGAGCGGCATGATCCGATGACGCAGCTCGCGGAAGTAGTGGTTTTCTCGTGGATCGCAGGGGTAGCCTCGTTTGCCGGCGGCGTGCTTGCGAAGCTTGAAGGCACCGCCGAGACCGAGGCCAAGCAGCGTCTGGTCCACGGCGTGGTCGCCTTCGGGGGCGGGGTGCTCGTGGCCGCAGTGGCCTTTGCCCTGGCTCCCGTGGGAATGGACAACCTGCCTCCTGCGGGTCTTGCCGCAGCTTTCTGCTTGGGAGGAATCGCCTTCTGTGTCTTGGACGCCATTATCGCCAGGCGGGGGGGCAGCAGGGCGCAGTTCATGGCCATGCTGATGGACTTCGTCCCCGAAGCGATAGCCCTGGGTGCCCTCTTCGGCCACGACCACAGGGCCGGCATACTGCTGGCACTGTTCATAGGCGCCCAGAACCTTCCCGAGGGATTCAACGCCTACCGCGAGAGCGTGGCGAACCGCATCGGGTCGCGAGCCGTCCTTGTCACCCTGCTGTCGGTGAGCCTTCTGGGGCCTGCGGCCGGGTGCACTGGTTTTCTGTTCCTGCAGGACCTCCCGATGCTTACGGCCTTCATAATGTCATTTGCCGGCGGCGGGATACTCTACCTCATCTTCCAGGACATCGCTCCGCAGTCCAGGTTCCCGAGGCACTGGGTTCCGCCGCTGGGAGCCGTCCTGGGCTTCGTGGTGGGAATGGTGGGCAAGCGGGTTCTGGGCTGAGGAATTCCGCTCGGATTCTGTGACTTGACGGAGTTTGGGGTCGAGGCGAAATGGTTACAAGGTGGGATTTCAGAGTCGACATAGCGGCTGGATGCTTCCGACTGCGCCTGAGACACCGTGGATGAAGGGCCGAGGATAAAGTATGCGGCATCATTCGCCCTCGCAGCAGTTTTCACACTGGCCTGCGGCGAGGGATATCATTGTCATCTACCACCAGGGCGTATCAGCACCGCGACGGAGCGGAGCCGCGCACATTCCCCGCCGGTCGGAAGGTGATTGATGTCCAGCAGGGCCCTCTACTTGGTGGCGCTTGTGGTAGGGCTTCCTTTCCTGGTGAGCTACGTGGTCTACTACGGCTTCGGCACCAACTACACCGCCGACGTCTTCCACGAGGAGGGCTTCCGGGAGCAGTACGAGTCCGGCGTTTACCGCTATCGTATTCTTGGGCGTTATACGCTTCTCGGGACACATGCCTTCATCGAGTCCGACTTCATCGTCTCCCGGCTGCTGCGGAGCCAGTGTCCGGACCCTCCGGCCGGCGTGCAAACCCTGGACGACCGAGCGGACTCCGACTTCTACACGGCCTACTTCATCCAGAACACCCTGTTTCTGGTGTTGTGCAGCATCATCATGTACGCGATCCTGGCCCGGGCTCCGCAGTCCGAGCGTACGCTTAAACTGACTCTCCTACCGCTTCTGATCGGCCTGACACAGTACGTTGTATGTCCTTACGATACCCTGTCGTACGTGTTCATACTGCTCACCTTCCTGCTGATACAGAGGCAGTTCAGATACAGGATGCCCATTCTTCTGCTGGCGCTGGCAGTCAGCACGCTCGTCCGCGAGACGGCGGCGCTGGCCATCCCCTTCTTCGTCGCCGACCACTGGAACGGCATCTCCAGGGGCGAGACCCGGCGGCTGCGGCAGCTGGGCCTTCTGACGGGAACGTTCCTGGCCACCTACCTCCTGCTGCGGGTCGTTCTCGGGTTCAACGCGGCCTTCTGGCAGAACGTACGCCTTCTCGACAACCTCTTGTCGCTCAGATGTCTCCTGGGATTCCTGGCGCTGGGCATAGTCGCCTATCCGCTGGCGGTGATCTCGGCCAGCAGAAGGAAGTGTCTAGTGTTTATGCTAGCCAGCTCGCCCTACTGGCTGGCGATGCTTTTCATCGCGGTGACCTGGGAGCTGAGACTGTGGGTTCCGGTATGGCTGGGCCTTCTGGTTCTGCAGAGACTGCGGAGCAGTCCGTCCGGATTTGCCGCAACCTCCTCTGGGGCGTGAGTATCGTTCTCACGGGTGACTGCCCGGGTGAGATGCCCCGAGTGCGGTGCAGAGTATCTGAGGCCGTTCTCATGCAATCGCAGGGGCTTCTGCCCATCATGCTAGAAGCGGAAGTCGCTGGATCTTTCAGTCTTTCTGGAGGAAGAGCTTTTCGGGCCGGTGGGCCACCGTCACTGGGTATGGAGCATCACCAGCGTTCTCAGGTCGAGATTCCCCTATCCCCGGGAGCTTCTTCCAAAGCTGTGCAGGTACGCGTGGTTTTCAGTTACGACGCTGGTTCACGAAGCGCTGGGCAGTGATGACGGCTTTCCCGGAGGGATCCTCGTTCCCCAGACCTTCGGTGGAATGGTCAACTGGAATCCCCACGTTCATGGTCTTCTCACGGAAGTCTGCTGGGACCGGGAAGGCAATGCGTATCCTATGCCGAACATCGGTCCCGCAGAGCTGCGCCTTTTGGAACAGCTCTTCTCGGCCATGGTGTTCGGAATGCGGAAGCCGCATGAAGGTCATCTCCTTCATAGAGCAGCCTTCGGTTGTCAGGCGCATCCTCGAGCACCTCGACCTGTGGGAGGAACCCAGGCTTCCGCCAGAGCCACCCGAGCTGGTCTGCGAGCCCGACGCGGACTACGTTCCCTGGCAGGATAACGTCCCGGAGATAGAGATCGGATGATGAATACCATGGTCGGGCTGTGTGTTTCTGTGGGAGACGGTTCGCCTGAAGTGGGACTGTCGGGCTTGTTGACCGGCTAAGGCCGCCTGGGTATCCTGATCTGGGTTGAGAATACCATTCTGAAGACGGAAAAAGGACCAAAGGGGCTGGCTCGATTAAGGGCCGCAAATCCAGTTTCCTATTGGCAGGGATATCCACTTGTTGGTGATCTTGTGCTTTCTCAGCCCTGTCGGCTTGGGCTCTTCTTCGGCCAGAATGCGGTCCCAAACGCGGCTTATTCCCTGTACCGAGGTTATCATCACCTCCGGACGGACCGGCCCGTTCGCCACAGCCCTTATCTCCCTCTCGACGTAGGTTGGAAGGAAATCCAGCACGTACAGAACTCTCATGGCTTCCTTCCCGTGATCCGGCTCAGGAAAGCTGCGAATCCCCTCATCACATTCTCGGCGTCGAATCTGCGCGCTGTCTCTGCCGGGTCGGCGGGGCCTCGGAGCTGGCTGTTCTTCCAGTCTTCGTATACCTTGCTCAGGGCCTTGGCTACATCGACCGGATTCGGGGCCGACACGTATCCGGCTCGAAGCTCCCTCACGTTTCGAACCATATCTCCCTCGGGCGCTATCGCAAGAATGGGCCTGCCTATTCGAAGGTACTCCGCCAGCTTTGAGGAGTTCTTCCTCTCGGAGCCGGGCCTGGGGACCAGGAAGGTGAGCAGGATGTCCGACTCCGCCTGGATTCGCGGCACCTCGGCGTAGGGCACCGTCTTAATGACCTCCACGGAGCCGCCCATGCCCAGATCACGGGGAAGGTGTCTGTACTGCTGCTCTAGGTTTCCCACCAGTCTGAGCCTGGCCCTTGCCTCGGGCCTCTGGTCGAGGAATCTGCGAAATCCCCTCAGAATGATCTCCGGGCTCTGCATACCGAAGAAGTTGCCGGTGAACGTAACCAACATGTGGTCCCGCGGCGGCGGGGGAGAGGTGATCCTCCGCACCCGTGCCGGGTCGTAGCTGTTCTGGACCACCGCCATCGGGGGGCACCTTGCCGGATAGGTATTGCGGAAGTACTCTGCAGCTCCCTCGGTGGTAACCACTATCCCCGTGGCCCTGCCGACGACGAGCTTCTCCAGGAATGCCTCGATTCTCCTGTTGAGGGCGCACGGCCACTCCACGCAGGAGTCCTCGAGCCAGAGGTCGCCGAAGTAGGGTACGAACGGGGCCCCTGTCCGGCGGGCGATGATCATTGCATGGAGGTGGAGCGAATGGTGTGGCCCAAAGGATACGATGGCTGCGGCGTTGGTCCGGCGGGCGAGCGCTATCCCCGCTGGAACGACTCTGGGCATCCAGGTAATTAGCCGATCGGGGACCAGAACGAAGCTGTGCGCGAGGAGAGATAGGACGGATCGGTGGCCACGGCCACGGGAAGTCGTGGTGGGAGGGGTCGAGCCGGCTCGCCCTTTCCTGATGGCATTGAGAAGCCGGCCCTGGGGGACCCTTCTGACTATGATCTCCTCTGGAACGGAGGCCTTCAGGCTGTGGTCCAGCGGCATGCCTGTGGGAACCTCGGCTGTGAGGACCGCTGGAACCCAGCCCGACCGGGGAAGGTAGCGGACCATGTTCACCACCACCGGGGTGCCGCCGCTGGTAAGGGGGGGGAAAGAGTAGGCGAGGAGCACCATGCTCTGGCTCATGGCGCGATGTCTCGGTACAGGCGGGCCAGCTTCTTTTCCTCAACATGCCAGTTGTATCTGTCCAGGGCTGCAGCCCTTTCCCGGGCTCCCATGCGGCGTCGCTCGTCGGGGTTGGAATCCAGCTCGAAGATGGCCCCGACGCAAATCAGGAGGGCGTCGAGGTCGTGGGAGTGATATATGTCCGCTTCCACCGCGGCCGCGGTCCTGTACAGGCTATACTCGAAAGGGATATCCCGCTTGATGTCGGTGAGGGCCCTTCTGAGCGGGCTGCGCCTGAGGGCCTGGATCAATCGTGTCATAGGTCCGGTTTCGTCCCTCTCGGAAGCCGATATCACGCTGCTCCTTAACCTTCGCCGGAATGCCGAGTCCTTTTCCGGGCGGATCACCGTGATCCCGTCGACGGTCTCCCTGTAAGGGGCTTCGGGCTCCGGCTTGGCTATTATGGTCATGCTGTAGCCGGCGTCGCGGAGGGTGCGGCTCTCCTTCTTCACCCTGGCATCGTTCCAGAGCTGATTCTTGACCACCATGCAGACGAGCGGACCGTCCATCTGTCAACCATCTTCCGGGCGTATCGGCGCAACCTGGTCCGGAGGTCGAATATACTCCCAGCGCATGCCCTTCCAAACCAGAGCCGGCTCCCTGGCGCACCTGGAGACAGCCGGTCAGGCTGGGGGCTGAAGGCCCATGGCTGTATGAGCACCGTTTTGAAGGTATATTAGGACTTTCGAGCCGCGGCGGTTTTGGGAGTAAGCTTGTCAGAAGATGCGCACCTGGAATCACAGTGGCTTCAGTGTTCACTGCGACACGGTGATCCACTCAGAAGACCCCGATGCCCGAAGGATCCCTTCGGAGTACAATTCCCGGGCTCCCTTCTCGCTGGAGAGGATGACCTTCGGAGAAGACTCGGGCACGGTGCTCTACAATTGTCAACTGACATCCGTTTTCCCGCAGTTGGGGGCCACCCACTTTCCCGCACGTGACAGAGGGTCGTCTTTGCTCTGAGACGTGCACTTTTTGGCTTACTCCTTTGTGGGTGGTGATCCGGGCTATCCACTCCATCGGATCAGTGATGTCGAAGTTCCGGCCAAGGGAGACTATCCCGCCGCACATCGTCCCCGCCTGAAGGTACAGTCGGATGAGCTTCAGAACTCGCTTGTCCTGCACCTTCCGCGCAACCTGTGACATCAGTATGTCATGGTTTACACGGTCGAAGAACTTCTCAAGGCCCAGATCGACTACCCAGCGACGACCGGACGCCACATAAGACCGTGCCTTGAGCACTGCGTCATGCGCACTCCGGCCGGGCCGGAAGCCGTAACTGCTGTCAGAGAAGCCGGGGTCGAACACAGGCTGGAGCACCTGATTCAATGCCTGCTGGATGAGTCTGCCAAGCACGGTGGGGATGCCCAATTGCCGCACCCCCCCTGCCACCGGGCTTGCGTATCTCTACCCTGAGCACCGATGAGGAGCCGTGGGCTGTGCTTCGGGAGATCGGCGTAGCGAGAACCGACGAGCTGGAGAGGGCCGTCAGCGCCGAGATCACCAAACTGGAGCTGGTCGAATCCCGTACTGCCGGAGCTGGCGGTCCGCAGGTGCCCAGGCTGGCCTCGCTGCTCCTCGGCGTGCTATGCGGGGACGATCCGGCCTCCCGGGGACTTGCCAGGTCCCTGTAGGGCTTCCCGAGGGAGTCCGGGGGTTACGCGCCCCGGCGCCCCGGCCATGCAGACCTGCAGGGGGAGTGGTTCTGCCTCTCGTGCATTTCATCGCTCTCGGAGCCGGAGAACCGCGGCCCGGTTGAGCAGTACTGCCGCTGGTGCAGCGACGAGGATGGAAAGCTCCTGCCGCGGGATGAGGTCCTGGAGGTGATGACGGACTGGTTCCGGATCTGGCAGAAGGGGATATCGAAGTCTGAGGCACGCCGCAGGCCCCACCTCTACATGCAGGTCATCCCAGCCTGGGATTCCGGGTAGAGGTGACCTTTCACCTGAGCAGATGACGAGGTCGTGGTCCGGCAGGTCAGCGGATGACGGCGAACTTGGCCAGCACCTGGTCGCCTTCGGACTCCACGCAGTACACGTAGAGGCCGGAGACCACGGCGCGGCCTTCGCTGTTGCGGAGGTTCCAGTACTCGGTTCCGCTGTTGCCCCCGCCGCTGCGGTGTTCGAGTGTGATCAGTCTATCGCCGCTGAGGGTGTAGATGTGCACGTTGCACATGGCGGGAAGGCCGGTGAAGGCCAGTCGGTCCTGGCCGCCCCTCTCCCACGCCGCCGACCCCCGGTAGGGGTTGGGCACCACCGATACGTTGTCCCGCCAGTCGGATTCGGCCGCCCACCCGGGAGTCACCGGTATCGGCTCCCCCTGGAGGGTCTGCTTGTAGTTGGTCCTCTCGCTCTCTATGCCGGTCTCGGCGTCCACGGAGCAGAGCGCGTAGTAGTAGGGGTACCCCCTGGTCACCGTGCTGTCCTTGTAGCCGCTGGCCCCTGCGTCGAGGTCGGCTATGGGCTCCCAGTCGCCGATGCCGAATACAGACCTGTAGATCCGGTAGCCGCCGAAGGGCTCATAGCCCTCGGCGTCGTCGCTCCAGACCATCTCCACGCAGCCGTCGGAGGCCTCGTAGAAGAAGGTGGGCACGGGAGGTACCTCGGGCACCCCCCATCCGCCGCCGCGATGGTAGGCGTCCAGCATGTTGTCGGCCTGCACCCTCAGGTCCGCAAGCCCCCTGCCTACGACCCAGCCCCCGATCACCCGCAGGGTGTCCCCGTCCTCCAGGTCCACTGGACCCATGGACAACAGAAAGGTGAAGTCGAAGGGCTGTCCGCCCAGGGCCAGGGGGTTGTCCTGCACGATGGGGAAGGGCCCCGGGTTCTGGGGGACGAACGCGTTGGGGGCCGCCGGATCACCCACCCAGGAGGCCAGGTATGCGGGCCCGCTGTGACGTCCACTTCCGCTGTGGTTGTCGCCCCAGATGTACTGGTACTTTGTGTCGTCGCCCTCCGCCGGGTAGAGACCGTAGTCCCACCAGGTGTGCGACAGCGGTATGGGGCAGCCGAACACGTCGATGGGCCTCTCGATGGTGCCGTCGGCTCTCTTGACCCAGCAGTCCATCAGACGCCAGCCCACGAAGCCGTTGCAGGGCGGGTTGTAGACCGGCTCCCCGGAGTCGTCGGGGGAGGAGGTGGGGCGGTCCCCGTCCCACATGTAGCTCATGCTTCGGGGGACCACAGCGTAGGACGTGTCACCCACGGTGTGCACCCAGTACTCGCCGGGCATTCCTTCGCTGAACAGCTCCAGGCCGGTCTCCTCGTGCATGGGGTAGAGGGTGTCCCCACCGGAGGCCTTGAAGAGAACCGTGTAGTGGTCCGAGACGCCGTCGGAGTTCACGTCTGCGTCCACGATCCCGTCGGAGCCGGGGTAGTTGTAGTGGTAGTAGATGTTGTCCTCCGGATCGGTGCACTCGGCCTGGGGGTTCTGCTGGTATACGAACCCGTCGGTCTCGCTGGCCTTTGTCCCGTCGTCGAAGCGGTACTCGAAGGTGGCCTCGGGATCGTTGCACCAGATAGCGTGGCCGTCGTAGAAGACCAGGTCGTCCATGTTGTACTCCTCGGAAGGGTCCGAGGAGGCCACGTTGCAGTCGCCGAACACCGAAAAGCAGAAGGCATCCAGCGGCACCCCCGGATTGCCGTGGTCGTTGTGGTGGGTGACGCTGAGATCAGTTGCCAGGAAGAGGGAGAACCCGGAAGTGCCCCAGCTGTAGTTGCGGGAGTAGACCTGAACACCCATGGGGTCGTCGTTGACCTCCTCGTACCAGTCGTCGGCGCACCAGTAGGTCTCCTCCAGAGCCGTCTCGCCGGGGCTCATCTTCAGCAGGGGCCAGCCCTCGCTGGGCCAGAACTCGAACGAGTTGGCTCCGACCCAGGAGTGGTGGGCGCAGCTCACGTAGGGAGCCTCCTCCGCGTCCGGAGTGACCTCTCCGTAGGCCGACGCCCAGGGCGACCCGAACCAGATGTAGCCGGCGCCGTTCTCCTTGGGCCAGTACATTGCCGAGCCGGCGTAGCCGTAGACGCAGTTCATGACGTAGGAGTAGAAGTCCCCTTGCGAGTGATAGGCTCCGGCCAGAGGGGGCCGGGAGTCGGATCCCCGCGGGAGAAGCTCGGGGAGCAAGTGACAGCCATCGGACCGAGGTGGAAGTGACAGTGCTGCCGTCAGAACCAGCAGCGGGACAGTCATTCCTGCCCCTGCATCATGCTGATCAGCTCCATCAGCGCGAACAGGAAGCCCTCCGACTCGGGGTCTAGGCCGTGCCCGTAGCCCGCCTCCCGGCAGAGGAACCAGGAGTAGATGAAGCTCTTTTGCCCGAAGGCGCAGGAGGCCGCTCCCGCGGCCACCTGGGCGGCGCTCAGGGACATCGCGGCGGACCGGTGGGGGTCTCCCTCGCCGAAGATGTACGCCGGGGCCAGCCCCAGCAGGCCCTGGGCGCAGGCGGCGGCCAGCAGGGGGTCGTTCCCTTCAACCCGAAGGTCCTCGAAGACGGTGCGGACGGCCAGCGCGTCCAGCGTGATCTGCCCTGCATCCCCTCCGGCATCGAATGAGGCGTAGTTGTAGCGGACGTACTGCCCCACAGACACCCAGCCGATTGAGCCCATGTACTGGGCGGTGAAGTAGATGCTGTCTCCCCTCGCGCTGTCGCAGGGGAAGGGGGCCCAGGCCTGGGTGTTGAAGACCTCCAGACAGGCGATCGGGTCTTCGGCAGCCGGGGAGAATCGGAAGCTGAGGTCCGTATCGAAGCCGCCGGAAGCCAGGTAGCCGTATATGCGGCTGTTGACCCACTTGTAGCCGGAGTCGGCCGTCATCGCCAGCCAGGCCTCCAGGGAGTCGGGGGGCAGGTCGGGGTCTGTGCACCGGAACACCGTCCACATCGTATCCTGGACCTGGTACTCGGACCGGTGGAGGTGGACGGCGGAATGGCCCAGATCCCGCTGCAAGGCCATCAGGAGGTAGCCGTCGGCCTCCTCCCACCTCTCCTCCAGCCAGCCGCAGGCGGTTCCGGCCCCCAGGTAGGCCTCGGCCCGGGTAACGTCGGTTTCGATGGCGGCTGTGAAGAGGTCGAAGGCCTCCTGGGCGTTGCCCTCCGCCAGCGCCTGCCAGCCCAGGGCTATGTAGCCCTCATAGCCCTCCGGCTCCGGCATTCCCACCGGATTGCCCCCGCAGCTCACTGCAAGCGCAAACCCTGCGCAAATCAGGACCTTGAGGGACATTCGGCCGCTACTCAATCCGAACCACCCTGCCCGTCCGAGACTGGCCCGCGGATTCCAAACTGAACAGGTATACGCCGCAGGGTACGGAGCTGCCCCAGCAGTCGCGGCCGTTCCAGTGTATGCTGCGCCGGCCCGGTCCGGCTTCCCCCTCTTCCAGAGTGACGATGATCCTTCCGCTCATGTCGTAGATACGGAGCGTTGCCGCACTCTCCTTCGGCTGGCTGAAGGAAATGATCATGGCCGTTCGGAAGGGATTGGGGGCGGGAGCCTCCAGCACCAGCCTGTCCGGAACTTCCGGAGAGCTCACCCCGGCCCCCCGGCCGCAGGCGTACACCCCGCCGTTTGTGACGATGCAGGAGATACGGCCGGACTGCCACCAGCTGTCCAACCGCTCCCAGCCGCTCTCGCCCAGCCGGAAGACGCCGGCCTCCCCGGAGGGAGACTCAAAGGAGAGAGTGCCGCCAACCGGGGGGACGCTCACCGGCCCCCTCACGATCTCCGTCATGAAGCCGCCCTCGCTTCCCAGAGGGACGCCCTCGGTCGGCTGCGATCCCATGGCGTCCACCTGGACCAGGGTTACCATGGCGCCCGGCGGCGCTTCCTCCCCCGGGACCCGAAGCAGCGCCCCGGCGGCGGAGAGCGACAGGTCCCCAGAGCCTCCATAGGCCACGGCGAACTCCTTCTCGGACTGGTGGGGCAGGCCCAGGCTGTCGTACCCCGAGCAGGTCATTCGGTAACTTCCCGGACTCCAGGCGTGAACCCGTCCGCTCCATATTGGGCCCCAGAACCCGTCCATCTCCACGATCCTGGTGCTGTCGGGCTCTCCGTCGGGGCCCAGCAGCGAGACTTCCAGCTTCGGGCCGACCCAGTCGAAGCCGTAGAGGGCCTTGCTGTCGGTCCTGTACAGCGACGAGAAGACCTGCAGGTACTCGGCGTTCAGGGAGTTCTGCAGCGCACTCAACAGGAGGTCCCTGGACGCGGTGTCCTGGCTTACGGTGTACCGCAGCAGCGGGGTGCCGCCGGGATTGTTGTTGGACAAGACCAGGTAGGTGGCCTGGCCGGCGAGGTCGAAGGTGCCGGCGTAGAGCTCGTTCAGATCCGTCTTCTCAACCGAGCGCACGGTGGAGGAGTCGGCCAGCACAACCCTGAATCCGGCCCAGTGGGCATCCAGGTTGAAGCCCGAGCCGTTGTTCTGATTGTACATGCAATTCAGCCATACTTGCTCGTTGCCGCTGTACCCCCCGGTGAACTCCACGTACTGGGCGGCAAACACTGGCGCGTCCATTCCGTACTGCGGGGCTGCGATCCAGGTGTCCATGGGATAGTCGTCGAACTCCATGACGAAGCTGGCGGGATTTCCGATGTAGGACAACTCGTAACCTGTGCCTTCCAGGAAGGGGTAGCGGTAGATGCCGCCTTCGTAGTCTCCGGCGATAGGGGATATTAGGTTGGCCACCAGCCAGTCCTCGTAGAGCGGGTAGATTATCTCTGGAAGCAGACCGCTGTCCGGCATCGTCGGATCGATGGCTTGAGCGATCCCCGCCATCCCCGTATCTTGTGACTGCACAATTGACGATATGACGTCCGCTCCCTCACGGTGCTCGACGTACTTCAGCCACAGAAAAGCCGCCCCCAGGTTCTCGCAGAAGTCGCTTCCTCTTTGGCCGGAGCTCCAATGGGTCAGCTCGATGGATCCGGCCGTCGTAAAGCGATTTAGGTAGTTGACTATCCCTATCAGGTCGCCGAAGGCTGAGGTGAGCCCGTAGCAGAGGTGCTGTGCGTAGACGCCGAGCCCCCGGGAGAGCCATCGCTCCTCTTCGAGATTGCAGGCCACCCTCAGGAGCTGCCCCAGCCCCATGGGGACCGACCAGGTATGGATGGAGCCCCGTATCTGCATCCATTCGTCGCCGGCCCTGTTCTTGTAGACCCCTAGGTTTACGTAGAGGATGTCATGATCATTGCCGGAGACGCCGCTGCCATCGAAGTCTTCGGGCCAGACGTAGCTCCAGCTCTGGAGCCTGGTGGAGGGGCCCGCCGGCTGCGGCCAGTAATCCCTTATATCGGCGAATGCGATCCAGATGCTGTCGTCGTCGTTGGGGGTGTCCGGCATGGGCCCCAGTGCGGAGGTAACCGTGCCCCATACGTCCACTCCCGCCCCCTCGAACTGGGCCGTGATGCTGTCCAACTCCCCTTGGTCGATCAGGTTGCCCCAGAGTACCTGGTGGTCCATGGTGGTGTCGGGCAGGTCGATGAAGCTGGTGTCCTGGACCAGCCACAGGGCGTGCTCGGTCACCGCCCGGCAGGTGAACTGACGGGTCTGAAGGTCCTCGGTAACATAGGAGATGTCGGGGACCAGGAGGTCCACGGTATCCCCCACCTCCATGGACCCTGCCGGAACGGAAGCCGGATAAAGGGCAGTCATCATCAACAGTAACATGCGAAACCGCATCGCTATTGGTGGGGATTCCATGAGAGCTTCCTTCCAATGAATATTGGCACTATAACTATTTCTGCTGCTCTGGACATATCAATGAAAGGGCACGCAAACGAGACGAATGGGGAGATTTGACCTGTACTCAGTAGCGGGTTAGTATCCGATTTGGTTAAGGGAATGACAGAGACTAGCTTGGATGCGATTCTGAGCCGCCGACAAGTAGTGGACTATAAGCCTGATAAGATATGAAGTGGGCCATGCAATGAGATACTCAGTATGCATAAGACTTGCTCTGCCAGTCGTCCTCATACTGTGCGGCTGCATTGACAGCCCGGCCACCACGGAGCCCCCCAACCCCTACGCATCCGAGCTGGAGCTGCTGTGGGAGCTGTTCGACGGGGAGTACGCTGGCTTCCGGACAAGCGGCGTGGACTGGCAGGGCGTGCTGCAGTCCTACCTGCCCCTGGCGGACACGGTATCCTCCGAAGAGGGGATGACGTATCTCATGTCCGACCTCCTGGGGGAGCTTTCCGACCCCAGCGTCGTCCTAATCTCCCCGCAGGGCGATACGCTGAGGCCCTTCGACCCTTCCGCGGAGCAGAACTGCGACCTTGATCTGCTGCTGGGCTACCTGGAGCCGTGGGACTTCCAGTGGAGGCAGGAGGGCATCTGGGGCTTCTGCCTGGCCGGGGAGGACTCCGCCGGATACGTGGTCTTCGAGAGCTGGGACGCCGGTCTGAACGTCAGCCTGTTCGACAACCTCCTGCAGACTGTTCCCGTCGAGCCCGGCCTGATAATCGACGCCCGGCTCTGCGGTGGTGGGGTGGAGAGCTCCGTGTACAAGGTCGTCCGGCGGTTCGTCGACGTCCAGCGGGCGGGCTACCTCTGGCGGGAGAGGCAGGGGGCCGGCACCCAAGACCTCACCGATCCCGAGCCGTTCTGGATGGTCCCCAGGCCATGGCGCTACCAAGGGGAGGTGGTGGTCCTGTCCGGAGGGGCCAACCGCGGGCAGGCGGAGGCCTTCCCCTGCATGATGGGCCAGCTTCCGCAGGTGACCGTCATCGGAGACACCACGCTGGGGGCGGGCAACTGGCCCGCCGACACCTTCGAACTGACCGGAGACAGGCAGGCGCTCTGCCCCGTGCGGGTGGTACTCAGGCCGGACTCCGAGGCCATCCAGGGCGCGGGCGTTCCTCCCGACCTGTACGTGGAGGCCACCGAGGACGACTTCTCGCAGGGGATCGACCCGGTACTCGAGGAAGCCTTCGAGCTCCTCGACGCCCGCCCCCCCGACCGCCCCCGCTAGATCTTCTCAGATTTCCGAGGTCAGTACCAGAACGTACTCCCCGTTTGCATGGGACGTGATGTCCCAGGGGAAACCGTCCAGCGGAATGGGGTCGGTCTTACCGCCGGTGATGAAGTCCACCGCGGTCACCGCACTGATTCCGTCGCCCATGTAGCTCAGTACGTAGAACAGGGTGGTCCCCGGCACGCTGCAGACGTCCACCGGATGGCCGGCGATGGGCAGGACCATGACATCGGGCTGGGTGAAGTTGGCACACACGGAGACGCTTCCGGTACTGCCGTACCAGTTCGGGTGGGTGGCGGCCCATATGGACTCCGCTGGGAACGCCTGGGCGCCGGAGCAGACGCTGCCTAGCTCCGCAGCGTCCGAGACGTAGAAGGTGGCCAGGTCTACGGCGTAGACGCTTCCGGCGTCATCCGCGCAGGCCACCAGTAGGTAGCGGTCCTGGTGGGATTCCACCGTGGCCTCCACCGCCGGTTCGTCCAGGGGTTCGGTGCTCCTGAGAACCGTGTTGTCCGCGGAGTCAACCTCCCGGATGCGGCCGTCGCTGCCGTCCACCACGTAGAAGAGCTGGCTGACGGGGGAGGCGCAAAGGCCCACCGGCAGGGGGCCTACGGTGATCTCGTCTACCACCGCCCCCATTCCCACGTTCACCTCGAGGATCCTCCCCGCAGCTCCGATCACATAGGCCACCCCCGGCTTGGGAAGGATGATGTCGGCGTAGCCGGAGCCGCTGCTGGGTCCGATGGCGAAGGAGGTATCCAGCGACATGTCCGGCGAGCTGAAGCGGTGGAGCTGTCCGGACCCGGTACAGACCAGGAAGGACTCGCTGCCCAGCGAGGCCAGGGCCCGGCTGTCGTCGATTCCCGAGACCTCCCCCGCCACGGTGTTGTCCACGACCCGGAGCTTGATGACGCCGCTGGCAGCGGTGGTAGAGTACTCCACCGGCTGGTGGCAGGCCGCCGCCAGAAGTACCAGTGTCGCCAGCCTGCGGACGGCTACCACTGCGCGCTCACCCCGAACATTACGTGCCGGGCCGGCGACCAGGCCGCCGGGTTGGAGGTGGCGCCTCCGGGGTCCCCGGTCTCCAGGTAGAGGGCCGGGTCGTAGATGTCCACCACATTTCTCCTGTCGAAGAGGTTGTAGACCGTCGCCCGGGCCTCGAGGATCAGCGGCCCCGCCCATATCCTCCGCGAAGCCTGCAGGTCGGTCTGCATGGTCAAGGGGTAGCGCCGGGTGTTCACCTGAGGGATCGAATCCGTCAGGGGCGGGCTGAAGGGAAAGCCGCTCCCCCAGGACCAGTCCACGCTGAGCCCGGTGCCCTCCAGGGGCCGGAATCCGCCGAGAACCGGTCCCTCTCCCCGCTCCAGGGCCAGAAGCAGGTGGGCGTTGGCCCTGTGTCGCTGGTCCCAGTCCAGGTAGTGCTCGTCGGCGGGCACGGTACCGTAGCCCTCCGAGGAGTACCGGTACTGCTCGGTGGAGGAGGAGTAGCGGCCCTCGGCCAGGGAGTAGGTGTAGCCCAGGCTCCCCGACCAGCTGTTCCCGGTGAGCCTGGACAGCGTGAGCTCCACTCCCTGGACGGTGGCGTAGCTGTCGTCGTTCTCGTAGCGGAAGAAGTAGTCGCCACCCTCAGCCGAGCTGGGAGCGGTTCTGACCAGGCCGGTGATCCTCTTGCTGAAGGCGGCAAAGGAGAGGCTGGAGAGCGGGCCGAACCTGTGCCTGACGCCGGCTTCGTAGGAGCTGGTCCTCACGGCGTCCAGGTCGGGGTTGCCCACGATGGAGTAGGAGCCGGTTAGGTTGTAGTTGGTCCCGAAGAACATCTGGTTGAGGCTGGGCATCTGGAAGTAGTGGCCGTAGGTGGCGAAGAATACGTCGTTCTCCGAGACGGGGTGGGTCATGCCAAGCCTGGGGCTGATCTGGTACTTGACTGGAACCTCTTCCGTCCCCTCCCCGCCGGGCTCCACCAGATCTGTGTTGGGGTCGAAGGCGTCCAGCCTCAGGCCGGTGCTCAGCACCATGGCCCCGGAGAAGTCGAAGGAGGTCTGCAGGTAGGCGGCCCCGGAGTAGGGACTCGCTCTCCAGTTGCTGACGAAGGTCTGTCCCGGGGCGCCGGAGTAGACGCTGAAGTCGTAGATGTCGTAGTACTTCCCCTCCACGCCGGCCTTTACCTCCAGCATGGGCCCCATCCTGCTGGTGACCGAAGCCCGGCCGGTGGTGACGCTGCTGCTGGACTCCAGCCAGAC
Organism: Candidatus Fermentibacterota bacterium; assembly: GCA_014728175.1. Taxonomy (GTDB): domain Bacteria; phylum Fermentibacterota; class Fermentibacteria; order Fermentibacterales; family JCC-6; genus WJMA01. The sequence goes on along the minus strand of WJMA01000038.1, from coordinate 31,981 downwards.
CTCCGGATGTATGCCGCCGTGGTAGAAGCCCAGGGAGTCGGCCACCCTCTCCTCAGGGTAGAACTCGGCGTACCAGGCGGCGGGGGTGAGGTCGTCGCCCAGGTAGCTCCCGCCCGGCTCGCGGAGCCTCCTCCAGTGGCGGAACTCGCCCTGGTCGGCAAGCAGCTCCACAACCGTGCCGCTTCCGAAGAGCCGCGAGAACCTCGCAGTAAGCCCCCAGTTCTCTTCGAAGCGCACCGGGAGGGCGTAGTCGATGTGGCCGCCGATGTAGGGCTCGCCCTCTATGTAGGCCGGTTCGTCGTAGCGGGACCAGGCCCACTCGTCCCAGCCGCTCTGGCGGTAGGAGTACCTGCCCAGGAGGCTAATATGGGTGGAGGGAACCGGCCGGTAGGTGAGGTTCAGGCAGCCGCTTAGGAGATTCTGCCAGTTGTTGTCCCAGTTGCCGCGGCTGTCCTGGAGGTCGAAGCCGCTGCGGCTCCACTGGCAGGCCCCGAAGAAGTGGGCCTCTCCGGGAATCTCCACTCCCAGGGCCGGAAGCAGAAGCCCTGTGAGAGGCTCGGGCCCTCCCAAGGAGGCCTGGCCGTCCAGGCAGTCGCTACGGAAGTTGGAGTTCTCCGAGGGCTCGGAGTAGTTGCGGGTCTCGCTCTCCCCCCCGAAGGCGGTTATGTCCCCGGCGCCCAGGTCAAAGCTTCCCTTGTAGTCAGAGCCACCCTTCCGGACCACCATCCTGACTATGCCCGACATGGCGTTGCCGTACTCGGCCCCGAAGCCCCCGGTGGCCACAGAGGTCTCCGCCAGGGCCGAGAGGGGCACCGTGGCGACCATGGCGTTGGTCATGGGCGAGCGGACGGAGACGCCGTCCAGCAGGTAGTCCACCTCTCCCCCCCTGCCCCCGCGGACGTGTATCTCGCCGCCCCGGGTGGTGACCCCCGCCTGCCTCCCCACTACGTCCAGGACGCTGGCCACCGGCATGGCCTCTATCTCTCTGCGGTCGATCACGTGTATGGTGGAGGGGACGTCCTCCAGTATCCGGTTGCGCTGTCCCCGGACCTCTATGACCGTCACGCCGGTGGCGGCTTCGGACAGTCGGAAGTCCATGCGGGTAGTCTGATCGGTAACTACGGTGACGCCCTCTACGGAGACGGTCTCCATCCCCACCATCCGGGCGCTGAGGGTGTAGTCTCCGGGGGCCAGCCGGGAGATCACGTACTCCCCGTTCCGGTCGGCCATGGCCCCGAAGCTCGTTCCCTCCACCAGAACAGTGGCACCGGGGATCGGATCACCGGAGTCGTCGGTGACCCAGCCTGTGACGGTACCGGTGGTGGAGGCATGGCCGACTGCGGAGATCAAGAGAGAGGAAAGGAGCGTATTGAATATGCTCTTCATCGTACCGGTGATATTGACAGTTGTACCTGTTGTCAACGGACGCCCACTTTCCCGCACGTGACAGAGGGTTCCCTTTGCTCTGAGACATATACTTTTTGGTTTAATCCCTTTCCGGAATGCTCTGTTCGATGTGTCTGAGACGGAATGATTTTCCGTCGATGTTCACTACGGGGCAATGATGGAGCAGCCGGTCGAGAAGTGCGGTGGCCAGCAGCTCGTCACCGGCCAGCATGTCCGGCCATTCCCTGATGCTCTTGTTGCTGGTGATGATCAGCTCAGTCACGTCCGATATTGTGTGCACTTTCGAGGCTTGTCTTGAGTAGAGAGGTGGGCCATCCTAGTTCCTGATAATCCAATTGCACCAACAACTGGGAAGGAATTTCGGATGGCCCATTACAACATTGCCCTCGACTCGGAGGACGTGCAAGGCCTCTTCACGAATGACGAGGGAGTCAAGAATCTCGTCGAGAAGGTTGCCAATCAGATACTCCAGGACCAGGCGGCTGAGCAGGCCGGTGCTGAATGGTACGAGCGTACAGACAGCCGCAAGGCTTACCGGGCGGGATACCGCAACAGGTTGGTCAACGCACGTTGCGGACGGATCGATCTTCGAGTCCCGAGGCTCTGCGCAACGGTCGTTTCGACACGGAGATGTTCGGCCGGCTTCAGCGGAGCGAGCAGGCGTTGCTGCTTGCTCTGATGGAGATGGTGGCGGGCGGGGTGAGCACCCGCAAGTTGAGCAGGGTTGTAGAGGTGATGTGCGGCATTGAGTTCCCCCGTTCCACCGTATCGGATCTGTGTCACAGGCTGGACGGCATAGTGACCGCCTGGAACGACCGGGAGCTGGATGAGTACCTGTACCCGTTCCTGGTGCTCGACGCTCTGTACATCAGGATACGCGAGAACGGCCGGGTACGCTCTATGCAGTGCTTCTGGGTGTTGGTGTCCGCGAGGACGGGAAGTGTGAGATACTGGGCCTGCAGCTCAGCCATGCGGAGACGGAGATATCCTGGGAGGACTTCCTGGAGTGGCTGCGTACATCGAACATGATCGAGAGGCTGAATCAGGAGGTACGCCGGCGGGAGAGAACGATACAGATCTTTCCAAACAGGGCCTCAGCCATGCGCCTGATCGGCGCGCTGCTGGTGGAGCAGGACTAGGTGTGGACCGAGGGCAGGAAGTACCTGGACATGACCGAGTATCAGGAATCGATGGAGAAGCTCAAGTCAACCGATGAGCCATCTCATGCCGAGCAACCGGCCGAGAAGGCCGCCGTTTTTGCATACTGATTCGAACTTGACCATGCCTGCTTTTGAAGGGTACCTTTCGAAAAGACAGGGCAAAGAGAAGGGCAAAGAAGATTTAGAAGAACTGTTCGGTGGTAACTGAAGGATACAGTCATCCCAAGTAAGGCGTTTATGAATGATCCCGCAGTTGATACTCTCAAGAGGTTGCTCCTCTACCCATTGCGGCCCTTAATACAACCACGGCGCTTCCATGCCTATTGCGTGGGGATGCTCAAGTCAGGAACGCATTCCATCGCAGCTATCTTCAAAGGAAATTACCGGGCTGAGCACGAAGCGGAGATCAGAGAACTGGCCTATGCTACTGTTCCGTTCCTTTCCGGGAATGCGTCACGGGCGAGTAAAACAGAGTATCTGAAGAGAAGGCACAGACGGCTATGGCTTGAAATGGAATCCTCTCATCTTCTATACCATTCCATGGATATTCTTCTTAGGGAGTTCCCGAAGTCGAAATATATTTTGACCATCAGAGACTGCTACTCCTGGATGAACTCCTATATGAACCACCATCTTTCTCATGTAATGCTGGTTTATTTGAGCTTTATAGCTCCCCCGTCCCCATTCCGCGTCCGCATTCCCTACTTGACCAAGTAACAGTTGGATACAATTCTTACTGTGTTGATGTGTAATTATCGGGGGAGGAAACATGAGATTGATTGCTCTGATTGTACTGGCTCCTGCGGTTGCGTTGGGAGCAACCGTGGTGAAGACTATCGATGCCCCCGACACCGCTATCTCGGGGCTGGCCTACGGGTCGGGAAGCCTTTGGGCCGCAGATGGGAATACTTCTTGGATCTACGAGCTGGATCCGGAGGGTGGAACGGTGCTCAGCTCGTTCAGATTTACTCAGGGCACGCCGAGCGGGCTGGCAATCTGGGGTAACACGCTGCATATCCTGAACGCGGAGTCGGGTACCTATCACGGTTACGTATACAAGTATTCCACCTCCGGCTCTTACCAGGGTTACTACGACTCAACTTGTTGAGGCAGCGCGCTATACCAGTCGGTGACTGGTATCGCTTGCGACGGAAGCTCCTACACTTACGTTCTCGGCGAAAATTATTACGACGAGGTCCTGATCGAATACTTCGACAGCAGTGGCAACGAGGGCACTTATCCCTACATGGAGGACCTGAAGGCGCTGAATATCCACTACGATATAGCCTACGAGGGAGGTAACGGCGACGGGGACATATGGGTCGCCAACGACGGGGAGGACAGCCCCATAAAGGCATACGACACGAACGACGAGTTGGTGGACTACGTTCCCGGATCACACCTACCGGCCGGTGCGGAGATCAAGGGCTTGTCCTTCGATTCGGACGGCTACCTCTGGGCCAGCGACTACAACGCAGAGAAGATATACAAGATAGACCTGACCACGGGAGTTTCGGGTGAGGAAACCTACCCGGTCGATCAGGTAGAGTTGCGGGTATCCAGCAATCCGGTTTACGGCTCGGTCGTTATTTCGGTCGAAGGGGCGACTGAACCCGTGGACCTGGCCGTGTTTGACATGGCCGGAAGGGCCGTGGCACGCGATAGGCTCGATGGTGGGAACTCCTACATCTGGGAAGGGAATACGGTACCCAGCGGCATCTATCTGATCCGTGCCACCACTTCCTCCGGAAGGGTGATGAGCAGGCTGGTCACCAGGATCTAGCGGCTTTCCGCCCGAGGTATTTGGGCTAAGGTAGGTTAAGTGGCATTCGTGCGCTGAAAACACCGGGCACATCCACTGCCCTAAACACCCCGGACGCTCTTCACAGCGCAAGAATAATCTCTCCTTGCTTCCGGTCGATTTGCGTTTCGGGTAACGAAAAATTCCGAGACCTTGCGGTTATTCATGTTCCCGGTCGACCTGGTTTTGCTTTATAGTTCTGCCAATTCCTGAAGGAGGCGAGAATGATAGCCATCAAGGGCGGAAGAATCCATACCGTCACCTCCGGCGTTATCGAGGACGGTGTTATCCTGTTTGAAGGGGGAAAGATAGCCGGAGTTGGCACAGCTATCGATATACCCTCGGATGCCGAGGTGATTGACGCCGGGGACAGAATGGTCTTTCCCGGGTTCATCGATGCGCATTGCCACGTGGGGAACTTCGACGAGGGGGAAGGTCAAGTGGGTTATGACGGCAACGAGATGACCAACCCCGTAACCCCCCATCTCCGAGCTTGGGACGGGATATATCCCCAGGACATCGGATTCAGGGATTCCAGAAGCGGCGGTATTTCCTGCGTATGCGTTCTACCCGGAAGTGCCAACGTGATCGGAGGCCTGGGTGCGGTACTGAAGACCAGGGGGGATTTCATCGAAGATATGATCCTCTCCGATAACGGGGGGCTGAAGGTCGCCTTCGGAGAGAATCCCAAGAGGGTGTATGGGGAGCAGAAGAAGACACCCTCCACCCGCATGGGAACCGCCGGGATATTTAGGGAGACCCTTACCAAGGCCCAGAACTACAGGGAAAAACTGGTGAAGGGTAGAGAAGACCCGGACAAGATGCCAGAGAGGGATCTAGGCATGGAGGTTATGGTGAAGGTACTGGATGGAGAGATACCACTCAGAGCCCATGCCCATAGGGCGGATGACATCGTAACCGCCATTAGAATAGCGAAGGAATTCGGGCTTCGTATCTCGATCGAGCACTGCACCGAAGGACATATGATAGCGCAGCGGCTGGCCGACGAAGATGTACCGGCCATCGTGGGTCCATCGCTTGGACACAGAAGCAAGAGAGAGGTTGTCAGGAGGACCTTCGAAACCGCCGGAATCCTGGATAGGGCCGGGGTGAAGGTGGCCCTCATGACCGATCATCCTTTCAATCCCATCGAGTTTCTGCCCTTGGCGTCAGGCTTGGCTCACAGGGCCGGTATGACCGAGGAAAAGGCACTCCGAGCGATAACCATTAATCCCGCAGAGATCCTTGGTCTCGGGGATAGGATAGGTTCCATCGAGCCGGGCAAAGACGCGGATATCTCCATCTGGTCCGGTCATCCCTTTGACACCAGATCGAAGATGGAGCGTTTCTTGATAAATGGGTATACGGTCTATCCGGAAGAAAAGGCTTAGCTACGCTACGTGATTCTAAGCCTCCGAAGATGGCTGGGGGCGTACTAAGGTCTTCGTCAGGTAGGTGATGGCCCGCACTTTCGCAGAGATGGATGACTCCCGCAAGGTTCTCTGCTGACGACAGAAGCCGCTAGCATAGAACGTCGAGAGCCATCCAGTGCTTCGAGGTATCGAACCGGACGGATCAGCCCGTCAGAAGTTCGCTCCCACCGTGAAGCTCAATGCGGGTTCCGTGCCCAAAAAGGCGAAGTTTACCGTTTCCAGCCTCAAGGCAACTTCTACCTCGACCGTACCCGCCGGCAGGCCGGCGGCCAGTACGCCGTAGAAGCCTCCACCGCTATCGGTGTTGTCTATCGATCCACCCGTTCCGTACTCCGCGGATTCGCTGAAGCTGTTCAAAACTCCGCCGGCTCCGAAATCGACGACGCCGAACGATTTCCTAACCCCCAGAAGAACCGGTATTATGGAGGCCCTATAATCGTCGAAGAGCTCGTACCCCACGTAATCGTCGTTCTTCGACAGCGGAACGTAACTGACACTTGCCTCTATCCATACTGCGCCTAGACTTATCAGCGCGTGCCCTCCGAACTCGGGGCTCAGCGAGTACATTTCGCCGTAATCCCCCATTGGAACGTAGATGCCTGCATGTGGACCGAACTTCACCGGGGTTGCTGCAGCTGAGGGTGCCAGCAGAATTGCTGCTGCGACGAGAAGAAGCGATTTCATATTGTCCCCCCCTCCAGAACATATATGAAGCTTAAGAATAAAATCGCTCTAATCCGGAAGCTACCGAGGATGACCCTTACGTAGGATTCGAGAGCTGGACCATCGTGTGAGGGAGTAGAACTGGCAAACAGGTAATTTTCTATCCTTCCAGCCTACCCATCGATTCGAGGAAAGAGTACGGTGAAGATTATAGATAATGAGCTGATCTTCTTGATCTTCCGTGTTATGATCCTTGACGTTTACACACGGTATGTGTATCCACGGAATGTATTGCATTCCTTTGCAAGGGAGCAGCATGCGGAAAAGAGTTGTTATTGCCGCTTTGACTCTGGTGGTCGTGTCGGCATGCGTTCTCCAACCCGGCAAAGCTCCGGAGGAGTATGATTCGCGAAGCTCGTCCTCCGCCTCGCTTTTCGAGCTGACTTACGACGCTTGCTGGGTAAACATGTTTGCGCTTGCTTCAGGGGAGTCGATGTACTACGCCACATATGACTCCTATACTTCGGACAACGAAGCTCTCTACGATCTTATCGGATTTACGCCTTTATGCCCTTGGCCCCAAACCGAATACGATGTGTGCAGCCCTGAGCCCGACAGCTACTGTATAACCTGCACCGCCACCCTCAGCCACGGGTGCATTACCGAGGACTCGACCTTTAATCCGCCCTGAGAGCCGGGAAAAGTCTGCCGTGGCAACATGAGAACTCTTGCCACCGCCGAGATGATGTACTACGCCGAATACGATTGCTATGCCGAAGGCGACGCTCTTTTTGAATATCTAGGCCGTGAGTACTACTGCCCTGCCTGCAACTATCTGTACCTGGTGGAAGCGAACCTGGATCATTATCGCATCAGGTGTCCAATGCCGACTCATCCCACGCATGGCAGCATTGTTGATGGAATAATCAGCTGGCAGTAAATCGGGTTTCACCAGACCGAGATAATTCGGTGCATTCCCAAATTAAAAGAGAATGACTTAAGCAAGAAATCAGGGACGAGCCTGCCATTTGGCCTCTTCGCTCAGAAGCAAACCGTCTTTACCGCTCCCCAGGTTCGGGAGTAGAGGTCGGTCGTGTCGTTGAGCTCCAGGTTGTCCAATCCCCACGAGTCGGTTGTGCTTGAGGCGTAGAATTTCGCGGAGTCGAATACCTCGTCGCTCACCACTCCCACGAAAGCGTCGCCCGGAAGCGTCCGGGGCTCTACGGTGATCGTGCCCAGGCTGGTGCCCCCGTCAAAGACCTCTATGCAGAAGTCGCCCAGGGGTGAGCCGTCGGCTACGTAGGCCCCGATCGCCTTCGAGGTATGATTGAGCTCGAAGGTGATTTCCCCCGTCGCGTAGTACGGCGACGACATGTCGTTGCTTATGAAGTTGGGCTCGGTAGGAAGGTCGCCGGCGGTGAACATGGGAAAGGGAAGCTCGGAGGATGACAGCACTATCTGATCGATGCTGACCCCACCGCCCGATTGCCCGGATACGTAGGATATGCCGTAGGGATCCAGCTGGGTGGTTATGACCGTTCCGCTGGCTATTGAGTCGAAGTCGATCGTCACCGTGCCCCCCGCTTCGGCGAGCCATGTCGAATGATCGGTGTAGGCCGTTAGTGCGTCTCCGCCTTCTACCTCGGCCACGCCGTTTATCGCCGGTATGATATGAGCGGGGTTCTCTATCGAAGCGAGCGCAGGCAACGGAACAAGAGCCAATATCAGAAGCATCCGGGTCATTATTTTCCTCCATGCATTCTTTGTTTTTCGGTATCTCGTCTTCCATGCTAGTACATGCACAAAGATAATCTTTTTTCTGTTTGCGGGGCATTGTTGTCCCATTGTCGAAGCATTCTGGATGGGACGGTTCGTTGGAGACGTGCTTGACACGTCCCGCTGATGTTCCCATCGATGCTCGGTAGCTTCTCCAGAGTAGGGGAATGCACCCTATCTCTTTTGGTTCCTCATCCGAGTGTCTCCCCTGGTTGGAGATCTACGGGAGATGCTTTTCGAGCGATTTTAGTCAATCTCACCGGAGGGATAGATAGATGAGATATATGGCTGCGGGTGTGATCGTTGCAATAATCGCCGGGTGTGGCGGAGGGGCGCCCGATTCGACGCCGGACGATCGAATCACCAATCCGGTCGACACCCTTCGGGTAGTCATGGAGATCGGCGAGGAGCTGGGTGATTCCACGAATACCTTTGCCGCAATAGTCGCGGCTACCGTGGACGAGCAGGGCAGAATAATCGTAGTTGATCAGGCCGAGGCATGCCTGAAGGTGTACGATACCGAGGGCAACTACATTCGACAGGTCTCCCGTCGTGGCGAGGGGCCGGGGGAGCTGGTGTTGCCCTGGGACGTGTTCACGATGCCCGACGGCAGGGTGGTCGTCATAGCCCCGGGCAAGCAGGGATTCGTCGTTTTCGATGACTCGCTGCGGTACCTGGAAGAGATCAGCCTATGGCAACAGAACCCTCCGTTCTACGCCACCCCGATATCGGACAGCAGCTTCGTGGGTTACAAGATCGGGCAGGATCTCAGAGACGAGGCCATCGTCATGCGTCGGACGGTTGCCATCTACAAATGGGGAGAGGAGGACTGGAAGACCGCTCTTTGGCGGGACTCCATGGAAGCTACGATGAGCGAGTTGATGGAGGATCCCTCCGTGTTTCTTATAGACCTCATCGACCCTATGAGCATCTGTGGGAACGCCGAGGCCATCTACTTCGCGCTTAAGGATCCTTACGATTACAGCATCACCGGTTGGGACACTACCGGAACTGAGATCCTCTCCATCTCCAGAGACATGACGCCGGTGGAGAAGACGCCCGAGGAGATGGCCGACGAGAGTCTTTACGTGAACAGCTACATCCGGAGAATGACCGGCGGTGGCGGAGGCTTTCCCTTCGAGTTCAGCCCCGACCCGTACAAGTACATGGTCGTGGATTTGGATATAGGTCCGGACGGCAACCTTTGGGTTAGGCGCGGTACTCGCAGGGAGCCGTTCTTCGACATTTACGATCTGCAGGGCAATCTGCTCCGTCATGCGGTATTCCCCGATGACGGCTGGAGCTGGCAGACCGAGGTCACGCCCCGGGGGATACTGGCCTGGGAAGACGACCCGCCAGAAGGCTACCAGAAGCTCTATCTGCTGGAGTAAACGATTCGGGGTTCGCTCCCGGATCAGTCGGCGGCCAGCTCCACGAGCGAGAACCATTCCCGCTCGTCCATGAAGATGTTCTCGACATTTAGCCGGCACTTCTTGCAGAACGATTCGATGCTGTCCGGAGTGTACTTGTAGGAGTTCTCGGTATGAATGGTCTCCCCGGAAGAAATCTCCAGAGGACTTTGCAGGTACGGGCTGTGAACGGTCGAATTCCGTCTGGGAACGAGGTGCATCTCGATCCGGTTCACTTCCGAGTTGAAGAAGGCGGAGTGATCGAACTCCCGGGGTCTAAAATCGGTCTGGACCAACCTGTTGACCACGTCGAGAATGTTGCGGTTGAAAGCTGCCGTGATCCCCTTGGAATCGTTGTAGGCGCTTTCTAGCACCCCAACCTCCTTGACCATGTCCAGTCCGAGAAGAAGGCGGTCTGCCGGTCGCATAACCTCGCTCAATCCTGCGAGGAACGATTCCGATTCGGCTTGGCCCAGATTGCCGATGGTGCTGCCGAAGAAGCAGAAGAGCTTTCTGTGTCCATCGGGAACCTCTTCGATTCGATGGTGGAAGTTTGCTACCAGGCCTTGGATGCGTACCCGGGGAAAGCGCTCCCTGAGCTTTACGGCCGATTTGACTATGGCCGCCCTGCTGACGTCCACCGGCACGTACCGGATGGTGCTCCTTGATTCCTCCGGGATCGATTCCAGCAGAATGGATATCTTGGAGCAATCGCCGCTGCCCAACTCTATCACGTCGGCATCGGACAGCTCCCCGACTACGAGGGGCATGGTCCTCCGCATTATGCCCTTTTCCGTGTCGGTGAGGTAGTACTCGTCGAGCTTGGTGATATCCTCGAAAAGACGCGAGCCTTTCTGGTCGTAGAAGTACTTCGAGGGCAACGATCTCGGGGAATCCAAAAGGCCGGACAGAATCTCTTCTCTAACCTGTTCAGGGGACAGCCGTCTGAGGTGGTCTGTAATCTCGATTCCATCAACCACCTCGTTCTTCATCCGTCTAGTCCGGTATTCCGGTCTGGATCGGATTGGCCGGATCATTGCTCCACGCCATCCAGCCCCCGTCGAACACGGAAATGTTGTCCCATCCCATCAGGTAGGCGTTGAGGAAGGCCTCGCTGGCGCGCCAGCCGGTACCGCAATAGAAGGCAATCCGCTTGTCGGGAATTATTCCCGATTCCTCCCAGTTACGGGCGATCTCTCCGTACTCGCGGGTGGTGTGGTCGGGATTTCTGAAGTTCTCCATGTGGTAGGCATCACTTCCGCAGTCACCGAAAACCGCGCCCGGAATACGTCCCTTGATATCGATATAGTTGTACCCGCTGACCTCACCTATGAACTCCTGCCAGCTGCGGATGCTGACCAACTCACCCTCCTTAGAGGCCAGAATCTCCCCGGCCTCCGTCAGGTCGACCATGAGATCGCGGCGGGCCGGAACATCGGTGCCGAAATCATCGACCTCTGAGGGTATGGCCGGCCGGTCGGTCGTTTCCAGACCTGCGGCCTCCCAGGACATGAGGCCGCCATTGAGAACCCTCACGTCCTCGACTCCCGCATACATCATGATGGCGGCGCAGCGGGCGGCGGCTATCTGGCCTGCGTTGCTTCCGGGAAAGGGATCCCTGTTGTCCGGGCTGGAGAACCTGCCGTAGGTGATCACCATGGTATCGTGGGTGATGCCCTTTCTCTCCAGATTGGACTTCAGCTCTTCGGGGGAGCGGCGGTTCCACATTCGCGGCTCCTCCAGTTCCAGGGTATCCATTGGTATTGCGCCGGGTATATGACCGATATTGTAGTCCCGGGGGTTCCTGTAGTGCGCATGGCACACAGCGAACGGACGGCCGTCGTACTGCTCCGGTTTACCACCTTTGATCAACCGATCCAACCAGCCGGGATGCACCAGTTGGTCGAACCGAGCGAGTCTCTCCATGGGCGGTTCGGGATTTGCGCTCCATCCATCGACGAAGTCATCGTAGATTTGAAGGTCCTTGCAGCCTGCTTCGTGGAGGGCGCTGGCGACCCGAGTCGACTGCTCGCGATCGTAGCCGTATACGACCACCCTGCCTTTGGTGTCGATTTCCTTCTTGCGGATTAGATCGTCCCAGTAAGCCTTGCCCACCCATCGGTACCAAAGGCTTCTTGCACCCTTGATGTGGCCGCCCCTCGGTTCGTCCCGCAGCCGCCAGCCGTTGTACGCGTCCACACTTCTGGCGTCGATAACGGTTGGGTCGTTCAGGTCCAGTAAGGTTAGAAGATCTTCGGTCGTGATATTCGCGAAGCCGCCCGCCATCCCTTCCCCCGTTCCTGGTGGGGCTCTTTCTAATTCCCGGGTTAGAACATAGGAAATCTGGGACGTTTTTCAAGAAACTTAAAAACCCTTCCCCGGGTCCATTCCTCAAAGAACTATTGACATCGCGTTGACCGGGCCGAGGTGCTCCCGTATCGTCATCCTCCACCTACATTCTCGATGTAAAGACGAATCGACAGAATCCCGAAAGGAACCACAGTGCTGAGAACCAACGAGAGCAAGATAGTCGAGTTTCGGATTCAGTGTAAGCCAGGTCCACCCCGAACCAGGGCCCGTTGGCGCGTTGACCACGAGGGAGTGCCCTTCATCCTTCCTTCCATCGGTGGAATAACGGTGAACATGCAGGTGGGCGACCCGGCGTTCGGTTGGGCCGGCGACCATGTCGAGCCCGGCGTCAGCTGCACCGCGAACACCGAGAAGCCGTTCGAGCACCCCAACGTCTCGCTGCAGCTTTACGCCTGCGCCGGCAACAGGGCTGAGGTCATCTCCGGCGAGGCGAAGGGTGCCATAGGCTACGTTGTTGGCCACCATGGAGGTTCCGAGCACGTTATCGTGGATTTCCCCCGGGAGGCCAAGGAAAAGCTCAACTACGACGATAAGATCATTGTCCACGCCAGGGGACAGGGGCTGACCCTCCTGGAATTCCCCCAGGTGGTGCTTTACAACCTGGACCCGGCCCTTTTGGGGAAGATGAGCATAGAGAAAACGGCCGAGGGCGGATTACGGGTTCCGGTAACCACCAGAGTACCGGCTGCCTGCATGGGATCGGGGGTAGGCGCCTCGCACGTGGCAAAAGGTGACTACGACATAATGACCAGCGACCCCGATTCGGTGGCCGAGTACGGCCTGGACAGGATCAGGTTCGGCGACCTGGTGGCTCTGATCGACCACGACAACAGGTTCGGCAGAGCCTACAGAAAGGGTGCAGTTAGCATAGGCATAGTGGTGCACAGCGACTGCAAGTCCGCAGGTCATGGCCCGGGGGTGACCACTCTGATGACCTGCGGCAAACCACTCATCGAACCGGTGATAGATCCGAAGGCCAACATCGCCGATCTACTGGGAATCGGCACCCCGTACTCCGGGGAGGAGTGAGCCGGAATCCCTCGAATACCCCTGACTTGTCAGGCTTGGTGTACCCTCCGTTTATTTGGCGTTTAACATTCCCCCGTCCCCAGGGGGGCGGTCGATGCAGATGATTCCCTGGGGGGCGTCGCCGGAGGCCAGAGAGTCTAAGATGGTCTGGGTGGAGGACAGACCCACGTAGACCAGGTCCTCGTTCCAGCCGGTCATGTAGAGGGTGTCTGAACCGAAAGAAGCCACACCCATCACGTTGTGGCCGCAGTCCCAGGTGGAGGATACGTTACCGTCCTCGCCGTATAGGTACACCAAGTTGGAGCTCCAGCCGTCGCCGGCCGCGAACCGCCCGGAGCCCAACATAGTCGGAGTCGTGGGCGAGCCGCCGGTAGGTACGGTTGCGGTGATCGATCTGGTCCCGGGATCGACTATGCTTATCGTTCCGTCGCCTGCATAGGTCGTCGCCACAGCGTGGATACTTCCCGTCTCAGGGAAGTAATCGGCCGTCAAGGTATTGATCGGCGTAGCGATCGTATCCAAAGTGTTGCCGGCCGATGCACTCACCACAGTTATCCCGCCCTGGAACGTGCTGTCCGGCCAGTTGGCATGGCTTACGAAGAGCTCATCGTCCACAATGGCTATTCCGCTGGGGTTGGGAGATACGTCGAAGGTATCCTCGATCTCCCATGAGTGTCGGTCGATCACCGCTACCTTGCCGGACATCAGCAAGGTGACGTAAATGTTAGACTGATGGCAATCCAGACAGTAGGGATTGCTTCCCAGGGAGAACTCGATCTCGGCGTACGATCCCCCGGTGCTGGAGAGATTGTACACGGAGAGGGTGCCGGTGCTGGAGTTGACCACCCCTATCATGTCGTCACCCAGATACGCTATGTCGTTGGGAGCATTACCGGTATTGTAAGCCTGAATGACCAGGGAATCGGCATCGGGGAAGTACAGGTCCACGGTACTTCCCAGTCCGTTGAACCAGGCCACGACTCTTCCGGACGGGTTGGGCTCCTCCTCCGGACCGCTGACGGATTCACACCCGATGGTAACGGCCAGAACGGCGAGCATGGCCGGGACCAATGTCGTTCCTACCGTGGCTCTTCTCATATCAGTTTCCTTTCCAGGTCAGGGCCAGTCCCACCGTGCGGGGCCGACCCCGGTAGCCGACGCTTTCCTCGTAGTACTCGTCCAACACGTTTTCGCACCACAGCTCGCCCCTGAGCGGCGTCCAGGGCAGGGAACACTCGATCCTGCAGTTGGCCAGCCGGTAACCGGGCAGACTGGCCGTCTGGGAACGGTTGGTGAACCTCTCGCCTATGGCTTGGAGCTGTACCGAGACCGATAGCGCATCCGTTCTCCATATCCCCGTCAGCCCCCATGTGACCTGAGGCCTGTAAGGGAGGATCTTCCCTTCGTTGGTGGATCCTTCCGTCTCGTCGGTCGCCCTGAGGAGGGTCAGGTTTGCCAAGAGCTCGACAGCGGAATCCAGCCCTATCCACGCGGAGGTCTCCAAACCCATCTTGTGTGACTCGGATACGTTCTCCGGCCGCCATATCCCACCTTCGGCCGGAAGCCACATGATCAGATCCTTCGTATGGGCCGAGAAGGCGCTTGCGGACAGCCGCATCGATTTCGTAGGTGAGGAGGACAGCCCCATCTCCGCCTCCCAACCACTCTCGGGGGCCAGATCCTCGTTGCCCTCCGCGAAGGCGTCTGCCGGCCAGTAGAGGTCGTTGAAGCTGGGAAGGCGGAAGTTCCTACAGACCGCGGCCGACAGGATCAGGGAGGAATCGGCGATATCCCGCGAAAGCTCCGCCCGAACGGCCCATTCCGGCCCGGCTCCGGGCCAAATCAGGTACTTGCCCGCGATTGTCAGGGGGATGTTCGAGAGCGCCTGCGCGGTGAATCCCGCATCCAGAACGGACCTGCTTCGATTCCCCAGGGCGGTACTTCTCACCCATTCCTGCTTCAACGAGGCGCCCACGTCCACCGTAACGGGGGAGAGGGCCGGGGCCAGAACCATCCGGGAGACGGATACGTCGGTCCGTCCTTCCCTGTGCACGTCGTCCACCGGCTCGGGGCTGGTGGAGTGGTACCTCATCCTGCCCAGCCGCAACCCACCGGCCAGATTCCAGGAGGAGGGCGACGCAGCCCCCCAGAGGTCTATCGTGCTCCTCACCCGCTCTCCGTCGGCGTCTGGGCTCCAATCGGGTGCCTCGGTCTCTCCGGAGGCGGCGTTTCCCAGGATTCCCAGCCTTAGATCCGGCCTGAGAAGGGTGATCAGGGCCGCTCCGGAGTACGCCTCGCTGGCATCGGCGGCTCCTGTCGACCTCCTGCCGGAAAAGGATAGACGAACATCGTCGATGCCCAGGCTGGAGATTATCCTGGCTCCTCCCCTGTGATCCGCTCCGATGCTTACCGATGCCGGGCCGGATGGCGCCTCCGGCGTGAAGCAGAGCGAGCCCGCCATGCCGCCGGAGCGGAATGCGGAACTCCCCCCCCTGGCCACCTCCACCGAGCCGAAAAGCGCAGGATCTATCCCCTCCCCGGGAGCTCCATCCAGAACGCTGGAGATGTCGTGTCCATCTACCGAGTAGCTGATCTGTCCGGGATCGGCTCCCCTGACGGCCACGGATAGCACGGGAATCGCCCCCCCGTACTCCCTGACGTTGATACCCGGGCAGTAAGCCTCCACGGAGGATAGGCCCAGGTTCTCGAGAAGAGGGGCGGTCTTTCGGTCTACGGTGGTCGTGGAGAAGCCGGCCAGGTCGCGCAAACCGTAGCGTTCGGCCCTGACCTCGATCAGAACACCGGATGAAACCGGCAGTACGCTCATTCTTACCGTGCTGTGGGATTCCCGGGGAAGGAAGAGAAGGGGGCGGAATCCCGGCTGTCTGATCAAGCAGGTTTCCGGAGGCTCCCCCGGGGATTTGAACCTGCCCAGGGAGTCGGTCGTACCCAGAAGCACCTGTTCGGACCGACCCTCACCCGGGTCGATTATGGAAGCGCCCCGGACCGGATTGCCCGAAGGGTCGGTGACGGAAAGCGACCAGGAGGCAATGCCCGATAGCAGCGAAAGCAGAACGATTTGGCCCAGCAAAAAAACCCCCAACCGGTAGAGACGCTCTACCAACGGTCGGAGGCGGGTGTTCAGACCGGATCCCCCTGAGCGGGGGGATTACCCGATCGCAGTCGCGGCGCAATGTCCTGACTCCCGGATCCACCCTCGTCCCGCCTTCCCACCCTCGGGCAGTGGCTCTTGGGACTAGGTCCCCGGTTACAGTGGCGCCACCGTGACGGATTCTCACCGTCTTCCTGCACCCGCAACCGATTATTATGCGGGATCAATTATGTTTCTGCCTCCGGTGATGTCAATAGGTTTGCCGGAATTGTCTCGGTAGCCCGTTCCCTGGATCCAGTAATCACTTGCTCGGCGGCCCCATGGAATAGTCACCCCTTCGGCGGGGTAACTTTGGTAAAAGGAGTCATCAAACCCGCCGGGAGGAAAAAATGGGATGCGCTGATTTCGCCATGGTAACGATCTGCTGCGCCGTTCTGTCGAACGCACCGGCGCAGGATTCCCCGGTAATCACCGGTAGCTCGGAGATACTCGAGTTTACGGGTTTTCTGGTAATGAAAAGAGTCGATTCCGGTTTGACCTGCCCCGACTTCTGCTTCGACCCGGAAGACGTACGCACCTTCGCCAGTACCACGGGTATACACAGAGTGCTGTGGCAGGGAAACGACTCGCTTCATCTAATCGAGCTGGTGGATGGGGAGGGAGGGGAGAAGTACCGCTACACGTTCAAGTTCACCCTTTCTCCTCCGGCCCGGCCGGATTTCGGTTCGGTCGAAGAGCTCTTCGGAGGAAGGAGGGTTACCCAGTACTACGTCTGGCGGGTGGCGGAGGACGGAGGGACCGCCGAGGTCGAGGATATGGTAATCCGGTCCGATACCGATCCACTGGCGTCGGACTAAGGCTCGTTCCGGCCCGGAGACGGGAAGTGATTATGTTCGTGATACCTAGTTAGACGGGGATACGGATACATTATATACTTTCCTTGCTAAAGCCATTGGTTCCCCACTTTATCCAACCGGGATCACTATGCGGTTCTTTCCGGATGTTCGAGGTTTTCTGGCTCGCGGGCGATGCGGTCGCGGCGAAAAACGGCCCTTCACGACCTTTCTTTTCTGGGGGCTGGTTTTTTTTCTCGTCCTTTGCGGTTGCGGCCGCGAAGAAAGGCCCAACATCCTTCTGGTACTCATCGACACCATCAGAGCAGACCACGTAGGCTGCTACGGCTACCACCGGGCTACTACGCCGAATCTGGACAGCCTGGCCGAGGCGGGAACCAGATTCTCCCGGGTTATGAGCGGAAGCCCTTGGACCCTTCCTTCGATGACCTCGATCTTCACAGGCATGACCGAACGGACACATCGTGCCCGGCTGCAGGAGAAGACCTTTTACGGCGTCGACCTGGACCTTCCCTTCCTGTCCATACTCTTGAGCCGGCACGGATACAACACGGCGGCTTTCTTCAACGTGATTTACATGAGCGAGCATTTCAACTTTCATAGGGGTTTCGACCACTTCGACTGCGAGGGACTGGTGGAGCTCTGCAACAGCAGAACCGCCGGTCAGACCGTGGACGCGCTGCTTTCCTGGCTGGACGGCAGGGAGGAAGACGAGCCCTTCTTCGTGGCCATCCACTTCTTCGACCCCCATGCCACGTACGATCCACCGGCTCCGTACGATACCATCTGGACGGACCCGGCTTACGACGGCAGGTTCGATAGCGAATGGGGGATGCGCAGCGACATGGATGACGCCAACTCCGGGGTGATTACCGTGGATTCCGCCGGAGTGCGAAACCTGGTCAACCTGTACGACGGCGAGCTGGCGTACACGGACGCCCAGCTGGGTAGATTGATGCAGGCCCTTAGGGCAAAAGGCCTCGCAAATACTACCCTGGTCATAGTTATCGGAGACCACGGCGAGGAGTTCGCCGACCACGGAAAGTTCGCGCACGGCCACACTCTCCACGCCGAGTTGCTACAGGTCCCCCTGATCCTTGCCGGTTGCGGCGTGCGGCAGGGAAGGGTCGACACCATGCTGGTAAGCAATATCGACATCATGCCCACCGTCCTGTCCGCGGCGCGGGTCGAGGTTCCCGACGAGCTATCCGGAAGAAACCTGCTATCTCCCTCCGACCGCTCCGTGCGCACGCTTCCCGCCAGTGGTTTGGGCAGCAGCCTCAGAGCGTGCGTGAGGAGGCTGGATACCAAGGTGATCTGGGACGCCGATACCGACAGCTCTTACATGTACGATCAGGCCTCGGACAGCATGGAGATGGAACCTCTTCGGCCGGACAGCGCCCTGCTCGCCAAGGTCCTGGAGTACTGGGCGACTCCACCCGAAGGCAAGCCGGATCCGGTGCCCTGGACGAACGCGGTCGAACAGGAGCTACGTGATCTGGGCTACGTGAGATAGCTATATTTCCTGCGGGTACCGGAAATTATTGACAAGCTTACTAGGGAATGATATGCAATACCAAGCTTGGTCTAGACGTAATTAACGGGATTTGATCTAGAGAAATAGAGGTGTGATATGCGGACGCTTCTTCCCTTTGCTTTCGCCTGGTTACTGGTCGTTTCTGGGGTGGTCTGGGCAAGCCCGCCCGACTACGGGCCCCAATATTCGATCCACTCCGGCGGGTCGGAGATCGATGTCGGCTACTACGGGGCCCCCTGCGTGGTCGACTGGGATGTTGACGGTTACAAGGATTTGGTACTGGGCCAATTCAGCAGCGGGTACATCCGTTTCTACGCCAACCATGACACCAACGATTCGCCCGTGTTCGATGGTTACGAGTACATAGAGGCCGATGGCGGCCGTATCTCCGTCCCATCCGGTTGATGCACGGGGGCAACGAATCCACAGGTTGTGGATTGGAACGAAGACGGTCTGCTGGACATCATAGTAGGCGACAGGAACGGCTACATCAACTACTTCCGTAGAACCTCTGACACCGACATCACTCTCACCGAGGAGCCCGACATACGGGCGAACGGCACCACGATCGACGTAGGCTACAACTCGTCGCCGGTGGTGGTCGACTGGGACGAGGACGGCCTGCACGATCTGATAGTCGGGCAGCAGAGTTCATCTCCGGGTTCGATTCGACTCTATCTGAACTCCGGTACTCCGGGGG
Organism: Candidatus Fermentibacterota bacterium; assembly: GCA_014728175.1. Taxonomy (GTDB): domain Bacteria; phylum Fermentibacterota; class Fermentibacteria; order Fermentibacterales; family JCC-6; genus WJMA01. The sequence continues at coordinate 12,730 of WJMA01000038.1, read as the reverse complement.
ACCCCACCTTCACCGACTACAGTTACATTACCAGCGGCGGAAGCAACATCTCCCATTACCGGTGCTGCCCACAGGTCCACGACATGAACGGCGACGGCAAAAAGGATCTGCTGGCCGCGGAGAACAACGGATACATCTACTACTACGAGAACGTGGGAACCAATGCGGACCCGGAGTTCAACGGATCGGAGCGGCTGCAGAGCGAAGGCTCCGACATAGACCTCTACTACGGTGCCAGGATCTGGGTGGACGACTGGGACGAGGACGGCTATCCGGATATTCTGGCCAGCGACTACGATGGCTACGTTTACCAATATCTCGCCTACCCCACCGGCGTATCCGGCGGCCAAAGCACTTCGGTTACAGGGGCATTCGGGATGAGCCTGGCCGGGTCAAATCCCACCACGGGCTCGATACGTCTGTCATTGGATCTCCCCAGACGGGGCCAGGTGGAGATAGGCGTGTTCTCCATGGAGGGTCGGTGCGTTCACAGGGAGTCTCCCGGAAGCTTCCGTCCCGGAACACATACTCTGGGAGTGGATCTCAGCTCTCTCGACCCCGGCGTGTACCTTATCAGCTGCCGGATAGAAGATGCTGCCCTTACCGTGAAGGTCGTGCTGACGGAGTAGGTTGGCCGCAGGATGATCTAGGTTTAAGCTGGGATTGCCTACCCCCCCGGGCCCCGGCCTTTCATTCCAAGCCCCAACCCTCCGGTTGGAGCGGGTTGCGGCGTTTCGGGCGCGGTCTCATATTGGCTCTCGACCGGTAGTCTCCCGAATTCGTAAACCAGTTCGGGTTGTCGTACTCGAAAGTCTGGAGCAGCCATGTGGATCTTTGCATGCTCCCTGTTCGCCATGCTGCTTTCGTGCTGGAGCGTTAGTTACGCCAAGCATGACTCCCGGATCGATAAGTCTACCCGATGCCAGAGCCTGAATTCTTCCGATGAGAACGATATAGACAGCCTCTGGGGAGAGAGTGGGGAGGAGGAAGAAGAGGAATCCGACTACCACTGGCAGAGCCCCCCCGAGGTCGGTCCTACGGAGGGATTCGTTCTCCCGGACCAGTCCACCGTCTGGGAGCACGGGCAGACCGGGGTACGTATCGAGTGGATGGGCTTCGAGGGCCGGAACGTTAGGCTCGAGCTTTTGTCGCACGGCGAAAAGATAGCCGACCTGAGACCCTGGCACGAGAGCGAGGGCTCTTTCGTCCGGTCGGCCCCGATTCCAGACACTTGGGGAAGCGGGGGAGGCTACCGGGTGCGGATCATGGACAACTACGGAGACTCCATGGTGAGTGAGGAATTCCAGATCCTGGCCCCCTTTACGATAGTGGAGCCCGACAGTACCACCTCCTGGGCCCACAACCAGGAGTACCCCGTGGTATCCTGGACCAGCATCGATGGAGACAGGGTGATGATAGAGCTGCGCAGGTCTCAGGACTCCACTCTGGTCTCCCGGGTGACCGATTGGGTGGCGAACGAGGGATCCTACCGTATTCCCATAGTATCCCCGGAGTGGGGAACCGGGGATTGCTACCTGCTGAAGGTGACCGACGACCTGGGCAACTTCACCTACAGCCAGCCCTTCTCCATTCAAGGTATCAGGCTCGATTACCCCGACGAGGGAACGGTCTGGCGGATAGGGGGACGTCCTCCCCGGATAGAGTGGAGCTGCATCGGGACCATGGTGAAGATAGAGCTGTGGAAGGCGGGTGGGGACCAGCCGGTCGCCGTCCTGGCCGATTGGATTCCCAACACGGGCTCGTTCGTCATGGAGGATTCACCGGGCGATTCCATCCTGGAGATCGGAAACCGCTACTACGTGAAGATCGTTAACGACCTGGAGCAGGTGGGTTACAGCGAGATGCTGGACGTTGCCTACAGCGACAACCTGGCCCGGGGGGCGTCCAGACTTACCGGAGAGGCGACCGGACAGATAGATCCGGCCGGAGACCATGACTACTGGCGGGTCGCGGTACCCGGAGAAAAGATGAGCAGGATCGTCGTTGCATCGGGCCTGCCTCTGGAGATCTCCGTGCTGGAGTCCGATTCCCTGCGTTCCCCGGTGGTCACCGCCGTTTCAGACTGGGTGCAGTGGTACGCGGAGGAGGAAGGCGACTACCTGGTGCGGGTGGCCGCCGAGGCTCCGGGTGGCACCGGCGAGTACACCATCGGGTATTCCTACTCCATACCACCACAGACCTTCCGGTCCTTCAGAGCGTCGTGGTCGGTGGGAACCATGCTGGGCGACTTCGGCGATGTGGCGGGAGGCACCAGCAGGATCAGCTTCGACTGGCTTCCCCGCAGCTGGCTGGAGGTGGGGCTGCACCTTACCCTTACCAAACTGAAGCCCGAAGCGTACCTCGAGAACCCCTGTTCCCTGATGACCTACATCGGGCCCCACGCGGGTTTCCGCACAGATGTTTACTGGGGCTTCGACGCCTTCGTCGGAGCCTTCATATCGGTATCGCTGGACGATACCGAGAGGCAGCTGCGCCCGGAGTACGAAGACTACTCTTCCGCCGTAGAGGGAGGGTTCAGGCCGTACCTGGGGCTGGACCATCCCCTGATCACCTTCTGGGGCATCGAGTACATCGCCCGGTTGGACTACGTATTCCTGGAGAACACCGAAGGGATGCTGGATTTCGGCCTTCACGGGGCTTTCTGAGCTGGCCGGTCCCGACACGGAGATTCAGGTCTCGGGGAGATAGATGACCTTTACACACGTCTTTCTGGCCCATTCCTCCAAGGATGAGGAGCCGGCCTCCCGCATACTCGAGTACTTCGAGAGGGAAGGTATCAAGTGCTGGATAGCACCCAGGGACATCCCCCTGGGAGTTCAATGGGCGGAGGCCATACTGGACGCAATCGAGGAGGCCTCGGCCATGCTCCTGGTCTTCTCCGAGAGCGCCAACGATTCTCCCCAGGTGCTCCGGGAGGTGGAGCGGGCTGTGGACAAGAGGGTACCCATCTACCCGGTGAAGATAGAGGACGTCGAGCCGGCCAGGGCCATGGAGTACTACCTTAGCAGCCACCAGTGGAAGGAGGTCTTCTCCGGGAACCTGGAGGAGAACCTGGCGCGGCTGGTACCCACCATCAAGACGAACCTCGGCCTGGCCGAGGGTCCTGCCAAGAAGCCGGAAGGCAGGGATGTCTCCGGGGAGGGAAACCTCTACGGGTGGGGAATGAAACCGGCCCGGGAGCCCAAGTCCGCAAGGGCCGGAAACTTTCTGAAGAAACTGGCCTACGTTGGCCTGCCCGTGGCGGCGGTGGCCGTGGTGCTGGCCCTGGCCCTCAGCGAAAGTGGAAGTGGCCCGACGGGTCCGGCGGTGAACGACACCACCAAGGTATCCGAGCAACCACTGCCCGACGAGCCGACAGGGCCCGTCGCGGGAGATCTTTCCGATGGACCCGTTGAGGGCATGACCTTCAGCTACGTACCTTCGGGCAGCTTTCTCATGGGATCGCCCGAGTCCGAGCCCGGTAGGGACGATGACGAGAGCCCCAGGCACCGGGTGGAGGTCGATGCCTTCGAGTTGATGACCACCGAGGTGACCCAGGAGATGTGGGAGAGGGTTGCCGGGAGCAACCCCTCCTACCACGTCATGGAAGCCTGCCCGGTGGAGAACGTATCCTGGGTCGATTGCCGGGCGTACATGGATAGCCTGAATGCGATGGATAGCACCCACATCTACGGGCTTCCCAGCGAAGCGGAATGGGAGTACGCCTGCCGGGCGGGAACCCAGACCGCCTACTACTGGGGAGATGATTCGGCCGCCGTGGAGATGGGAAGCCGCTGCTGGTACCAGGCCAACTCCGACGGCCGGACCCATCCGGTCGGGCTGAAGACCGCCAATCCCTGGGGTCTTTACGATATGGTGGGCAACGTGCTGGAATGGTGTGAGGATCCGTACCGGCCGGATTACCAAGACGCACCCCCGGACGGTGAGCCCCGAACGGCCGAGAATGGCGACTCCATCCGGGTGGTCAGGGGTGGAAGCTCCAGGAACTCGTCGGCGGGTTGCAGGTCGGCCTCCCGAAGCAGTTACCTGCAAACCGGTTCCTCACCGGGAATTGGCTTCCGTGTAGCCAGGGAGGCCAGGGACTGATTCCCTCCCCGAGGTTTACCCCCACCTCCTCGATTTCTAGATTCGTGTTTTGCTCTTTTGAGATGAAAGGTCTGCGGCAATGGGTGGCTTCTTCGGAGTAGCTAGCAGCGAGAGCTGCGTGGGCGATCTGTTTTTCGGAACCGACTACCATTCGCATCTGGGAACCATGCGGGGGGGATTGGCCTCCAGTGGCTACGGGGGAATAACCCGGTTCATCCACGATATAACCAACGCCCAGTTCAGGTCGAAATTCGAGGAGGACCTGAGCCGAATGGAGGGCAACCTGGGCATTGGGGTGATCAGCGATTACGAGGACCAGCCCCTGATCATCGGCTCGCATCTGGGAGCCTACGCCATAGTGACCGTGGGGGCGGTGCGGAACATAGACTCCCTGGTCGGCCAGGTCTTCGATGACCGGGCGGGGCATTTCTCCGAGATGACCGGGGAAGGGATCAACCCCACCGAGGTGGTGGCCACCCTGATAAACCAGGAGGATTCCTTCTCCTCCGGGCTGCGGCGAGTCCAGGAATCGATAGAGGGTTCCTGCTCGGTGCTTCTGCTTACAGACCACGGCCTCTACGCCTCCCGGGACCGGCTGGGCCGCACCCCGGTCATTCTGGGAAGCAGCAAGGGCTCCTGGGCCGTAACCATGGAGACCAGCGCCTTTCCCAACCTGGGCTACGAGATACACCACTATTTGGGCCCCGGAGAAATAGTAAGGGTTACCCCGAAAGGCTACGAGACGCTGAAGGAACCGGAGGACAGGATGCAGATCTGCGCCTTCCTCTGGGTTTACTACGGGTTTCCCTCCTCCAGCTACGAGAGGGTCAACGTGGAGCACACCAGGAACCGATGCGGAGAGTTGCTGGCCGAAAGGGACGACGTGGAGATCGATTTCGTCGCCGGGGTGCCCGACTCGGGTACCGGCCATGCCATAGGCTATGCCAACGTGGCCGAGGTTCCGTTCCGCAGGCCGTTCGTAAAATACACCCCCACCTGGCCCAGAAGCTTCATGCCCCACGACCAGTCGATAAGGGACCTGGTGGCCAGGATGAAGCTTATTCCCATTCGCAAACTGATCCAGGACAAGAGGCTGCTGTTCTGCGAGGATTCGATCGTCAGGGGCACCCAGTTGCGGGAGACCATACAGAGGCTGTACGAGTTCGGCGCCAGCGAGGTCCATATGAGGCCCGCATGCCCACCTCTGATCCATGGATGCAAGTTCCTCAACTTCTCACGGTCGCGTTCGGTTCTCGACCTGGCGGGAAGACGGGCCATAAAGGAGCTGGAGGGAGAGGCCGATACCGTTCCCCGGGCGTACTCGGATCCGGAATCCACCGAGTACGCCGAGATGATCGAGCGGATCCGGCACAGGCTGCGCCTGACCAGCCTGCGGTACCAGCGCCTGGAAGACCTGGTCTCAGCGATCGGCCTTCCCAAGGAGAAGCTCTGCACCTATTGCTGGGACGCGGCGGAGTGACCCATACGGCCCGGAAGGTCCTGGTCGGAGCTTCCTGCGTTGCCGCGATTTGTTGCGCCTGCGGCGGAGACAGCCCGGAGGGCCCCGGCGGCGGAAGCTCCTCGGATACGCTCACCCTGACCGTTCTGGACACGCTGCCCCATTCGACCGATGCCTACACCCAGGGCCTGGAAATGTCCGGCAACGTTCTCTGGGAGAGCACCGGGCTTTACGGCCAGTCCTCCATCCGCAGGCTCGACCCGCAAACCGGCACCCTACTATCCTCCACCCCGCTTCCGGACACCCTCTTCGGAGAGGGAATCACCTTCAACGGCACCGACCTGCTCCAACTCACCTGGCTATCGGGAGTGGTGCTCCGGTGGGACACGGCCTCCATGGAACCCTCGGTCTGGTCTTCGATCGAGACCGAAGGGTGGGGCATGTGTCTGGTACCGGACAGCGGGACCGTGGCCACCACGGACGGGACCTGCATGATGAGGTTCCGCGATCCCCAGACCTTCGAGGTCCTGCGGGAGGTAACAGTGATCCGCAACAGCAAGCCCGTGGTCAACCTCAACGAGCTGGAGTACGCCGGCGGACGGGTGTGGGCCAACCAGTACGGCACCTCGCGGATATACAGGATCGATCCCACCACCGGAGAGGTAGACGGCCTGGTGGATTGCTCGGCCGTTCTGGATCCCGGATCGCCCGGCGCGGAGGTTATGAACGGTATAGCGTGGGACGAAGGTAGAGAAGCCTTCCTGGTTACGGGCAAGCTGTGGGCCAGGATGTACGTGATAGATCTTAGATAGGGCTTCGATGGTAAATGATAAGATGAGAGTCGGCCTTCTGCAGTTCGCTCCGGAGTTCCTGGACCCGGAAAGAACCATGGAAAGGCTGAAGGCTTCCTTTGAGGAGAAGCTCCCCGGAGCGGACCTCGATCTGCTGGTTCTACCCGAGCTCTCCAACTCCGGCTACCGGTTTACATCGGAGGAGGAGTACCTCTCCTGCGCGGAGACGCTTGGAGACAGCTCGTTCATAGGTTTCCTGGCCGAGTCGGCCCGGAGGTACGGGCTGTACATAGTCGCGGGGATGAAGGAGATCGACCACGGCGAGTTGTACAACACGGCCGTCCTGGTGGGAGCGGACGGCCTGGCGGGAAGCTACCGGAAGATCCACCTGTTCTGGGACGAGAAGGACTACTTCCGGCCCGGCGACTCGGGCCTGCCCGTTTTCGACGTAGGGCCGGCGCGGATAGGAATACTCATATGCTTCGACTGGGCCTTCCCGGAGGTCTGGAGGATACTGGCCCTTAAGGGGGCCGACGTCATTTGCCATCCCTCCAATCTCGTGCTGCCCAAGCTGTGCCAGCAGGCGGTTCCGGTTTACTCACTCGTTAACCACGTCTATGCGCTGACCGCCAACAGGACCGGCACGGAGAGGGATCTCACCTTCACCGGCGGCTCGGTGATCGCCGACCCCGAAGGCGGGATAATCGAGAGAGCATCCGCAGACGGAGAGCGGCTGCTGGTCTCTACCATCGACCTCCGGCTGTGCAGGGACAAGAACGTCACTCCCCGCAACCACCTCTTCGACGACCGCCGGGTATCGGAGTACGGGGAGATCCTGAGCGAATCCTGACTTCCGCTCGGAAGCCTCCCGGCGCAGGCATTCTCGACTCGCTATGGATTATGATACCATTCTGGTGTAGAATAAGATTCCAAGAAGACACATCGAAGGGGGAGCCCCATGGTTTTCGGATTGATCTGGGCCCTGCTGCTGCCCATGCTCATAGCTGCGAGCCCCAGGATTGCGGTCGTCAACGACATGAGGGGTACAAGCATCGAAGAGGTATACCTGTCTTCGGTGGGGGAGGAAGGCTGGGGGGAGAACCTGGTCGAGGGTCTGGTCGTAACGTCGGGAAGCTGGTTCGAGACCGAGGTGGAGCCCGGGCTGTACAGGCTGAGGGCGATCGACGGGAAGGACCGGAAGCACGAGGTATCGCTCGCCCTGGTGCTCAGCGATTACACATGGAGGATCTCGGTCGAAGAGCCCCGGAGCTACTCCATGCCCACCGGTTGATAGCAGGGACGGGCCTTCCGGGAGAAGTCCCACCCATTCCTCAGGGTTATCAGAGGGAAGTCAGGGCCGTCGTTCCCTCCCAACCGCTTCCCAGGTTCTGGAAGGATCCGTCGGAAGAATCCGTCTTCCAAAGGGTTCCTTCCCACACGCAGTACACGTAGTCGCCGGCCGCCGCCAGCTCCGTCGTACCTCCGTAGGTATCTCCCAAGCTCGCATAGTCGCCCGTGTATGGGTCGATCACGTAGAGAACATCGCCCTGGACCACATACAGGTAATCGTCATCGGAGGCGGCCGCAGTAGTTCCAGCGTAGGTGGAGGGCATGGTCTCGTAGGTTCCATCGGACGGATCCACCCTGTACAGGACGTCGTTCTGGATCACCATCAGGGCGCCTTCGGACCAGGCCAGGAACTGCGTTCCCCCGTAGTCGCCTGGAACCTCCACCCAGCTTCCGTTGTACGTGCTGATCTCGTAGAGAAAACCATCCTGATAGGCGTACAGCTTGCCGTTGCCAGAGGTAAGGGCGGTAGTGCCCTCCCAGGTCTCCGAGAGCTCGTACCAGGCTCCGTCGATCGGGTCTATCTGGTACAGGACGTCGCCCTGTATGGCGTACAGCTTACCTTCGCAGGAAGCGAGCAGCTCGGTGCCCGACCAGGTGTCGGAGAGGGCCTCCCAGTCTCCGGCGTCCGGGTCGACCTCGTAAAGAACATCGTCCTGGATCGCGTACAGCGCTTCCCCGGTCGCGGTCCCGAATGCCGCGGCGACCAGCAGCAGGATCACCATGACTCTGATCAATCTCAGTCCTCCTTCTCTCATTCCGAGTCGCAAGGTTCGACGACCCCGTTGCGCAGGGTTCCTATGCCTTCGATCTCCACCTCGACCACGTCCCCATCGGTCATCCTACCTACCCCGCTGGGGGTCCCGGTGGCGACCACGTCGCCTTCCTCCAGGGTTATCTGCTTGGATATGTAGGCTATGACCCGGGGGATGGTGAAGATCATGTTTCCGGTGTTGGACTCCTGAACCGTACTACCGTTGACCCTGCATGTTATGGCCAGGCCGTGGGGGTCGGGAAGCTGTGAAGGCGGGACCAGCCTGGGTCCTATGGGGCCGAAGGTGTCCAGCGACTTTCCCCTGAACCAGCCGGATATGTCGGAGAACTGGAGGTTGCGCTGGCTGACGTCGTTGAAGCAGGTGAATCCCATAACGTAGTCCATGGCGTCTTCCTCGGAGACGTTCTTCGTAGTTCTGCCCATGACGAAGGCCAGCTCGGCCTCGTAGTGAACGGTTACCTCGTCGTAACCGGCCTCGTACAGAAACGATGGTACGACGATGTCCTCTCCGTCGCCGACCAGGACGTTGGGAGTCTTGGAGAACAGCACCGGTTCTTGGGGAGTCTCTCTCCCCGTTTCCTCCACGTGGTCCTGGTAGTTCAGGCCCAGGGCGATTATCTTGCTCGGTCTCAGATGGTAGTAGTGTTCCTCGTCCGGGAAGGGAAGGCTGATAATCATCCGTATCCATCTCCGTTCGGGTTGGCCCGTCGCAAAAGGGCTTGCCAGCGCAGCGTGAGCAGAGATTGTACGTGCTGGGCCCGCGGGGGGCAAGTCCTGAGAATGGAAGGTAATCCATGGATCCTGTCGTAGTGGTGGGAGCGGGGCTGGCCGGAAGCGAAGCCTCCTGGCAACTGGCGGAGGCGGGCATACCGGTGAAGCTTTACGAGATGAGGCCCGGCAGGACTACCCCTGCCCACCGCTCCCCGCTGGCCGCCGAGCTGGTTTGTTCCAACTCGCTGCGCTCGGACCACCCCGGCAACGCGGTAGGGTTGCTGAAGGAGGAGCTCCGCAGGGCCGACTCGCTCTTGATGCGGTTGGCGGACCGATACCGAGTACCGGCCGGAACGGCTCTGGCAGTGGACAGGGCGAAGTTCTCCGGGGGGGTGCAGAGAGAGCTCTGCGACCACCCGCTGATCGACCTCCGCCGGGAGGAGGTCTGCGCCCCGCCGGAGAAGAGAATGGCGATAATCGCCACCGGACCGCTTACCAGCGACTGCATAGCCGGGTCCATAAAGGATTTGACCGGTTCGGAGCACCTCTACTTCTACGACGCCATAGCGCCGATAGTGGAAAACGATTCGATAGATACCTCCGTGGCCTTCGCCCAGTCCCGATACGACAAGGGTGAGGGAGCGGACTACCTGAACTGCCCCCTGGACGAAGAAACCTATCACCGGGTGGTCGAGGAGCTGTTTAAGGCGGAGAAGGTTCCGGCCAGGGACTTCGAGGAAGAGCTGCACTTCGCCGGTTGCATGCCCATCGAGGCTATCGCCGCCTCGGGCCGGCTGTCGCTGGCCCACGGCCCCTGGAAACCGGTGGGCCTTACCGATCCCCGCACCGGCAAGCGTCCCTTCGCCGTCGTCCAGCTGAGGCGGGAGAACAAGGAGGGCACCGCCTGGAACCTGGTGGGATGCCAGACCAAGCTGACCTATCCCGAGCAGAGGAGGGTTCTCAGGATGATCCCCGGCCTGGAGAGCGCCCGTTTCCTGCGGCTGGGATCGGTTCACAGGAACACCTTCATCGACGCCCCCAGCCTGCTGGACGAAAGGCTGCGGCTGACCCGCCGGCCCAACCTGGTCTTCGCCGGTCAGCTCACCGGGGTGGAGGGATACGTGGAATCGGTCGCCTGCGGTCTGGTCGCGGCCATCCTCACCGCCTCCCGGATTCTGGGTAACGACGTGCCGCCCCCTCCCCGAACCACCGCCCTGGGAAGCCTTCTGACCCACGTCGCGCAGAGCGGGACAAAACCCTACCAGCCCAGCAACATCAACTTCGGCCTGTTCCCGGCCATAGAGGGAAGAATGCCCAGGAAAAAACGCAGGCAGGCGATGGCGGAAAGGGCGCTGAGGGACATCGAGACCTGGCTGCGGAAGGTCCGCGCGGCACTGCGTTAGGCAGGCCATTGGACCGTCGGGAAGATTGACCATCAATAATATATTTGTATATTTGGCAAACAATACAAACAATAGGAAAGCATTATGAAGCCGGAGCAGAAGCTGGAGCTGGCGCGACGGGCCAGGGTGATGAGAGCTCTGGGGCAGGAATCCAGGCTCTGCATAGTCCATAGCCTTCGGGAAGGCGAGAGGAACGTTACCGAGCTGACCGATGAGGTGGGGTCGGACATCTCGACCGTCTCCAGGCACCTTTCGGTCCTGCAGGGGGCGGGGATAGTCTACGCCAGGAGAAAGGGCAGGATGGTCTACTACGGTCTCCGGGCTCCCTGCGTTCTGCGGTTCTTCGAGTGCGTGGACCGAGTGCTGGAGGAATCCTCTTCGGCCTGCGGGCTGGAGGGGCGAGCAGTTACGTAGCCTGGCCCGGGGAGGGGGCGTGCAGCCTCATGCAGTGGAAGCGTGAGTTGCGGATCGGGGTGGCTCTACTGGTGGTCTTCGTGGTCGCCTACCACCTGCCGATCTCCTCCGCCGGTTTCCCGGCGGGTATTACGGAGGCACTGGCACTGCTGCGGGAGTACGCTCGCCGGCACGTTATCACGTGCCTCTTACCCGCCTTCTTCATAGCGGGAGCCATCGCGGTCCTGCTGAAGCGGGAATCGGTAATGCGGTACCTGGGGCCGCGGGCCAGGAAGCCCGTGGCGTACGCCGTGGCCTCCGTCTCCGGAAGCGTCCTCGCCGTATGCTCGTGCACCGTCCTTCCCCTGTTCGCGGGCATATACAGGATGGGAGCCGGCCTGGGCCCGGCCACGGCATTCCTGTACGCGGGGCCGGCGATCAACGTTCTGGCCGTGGTGCTGACCGCACGGGTCCTGGGCCCCGAGCTGGGAATCGCCAGAGCGGTGGGGGCGGTGGCTTTCAGCGTTCTTATCGGCCTGGGTATGAGCCTTACGCACGATCGCAGGAAACCTGCTACTTCTAGCGGATTTCCCCCTCCCTCCGATGACGATACCGACCCATGGAAGAGGGCCGTGATCGTTGCCTTCCTGGTGCTGTTCCTGCTGGCTGCAAATTGGGCAGAGCCTCCCCAGGGAATTCTCGGCACCCTGTTGAAGGACGCCCTTCCCGCACTCCTGGCGGTTCTGGTGGTGGCGGCTTCGGTTCTCTGGCTGGGCGTCCGCTGGCCGGTGGCGGTGGCTTACGTGGTGCTGGTCGCGGTTGCGGGGCTCATCCTACCCCTGGGCCGGGACGCGGTCTACGGTACGGGAACCCTTCTCTTCGCCCTGATGCTCCTGGTAAGCGGCGGCCAGGCAGCGGCCTGGGCCGAGGAGACCTGGGGATTCCTCAAGCTGATACTCCCCCTGCTGCTGGTCGGCGTTCTGGTAGCGGGGGCGCTTCTGGGAAGACCCGGGCACGAAGGTTGGGTGCCCTCCGAGTGGGTCAGCTCGGCCGTGGGTGGAAACTCACTATTGGCTAATTTTTTCGCATCATTAGCGGGTGCGTTCATGTACTTCGCCACGCTCACCGAGATTCCGATAGTGCAGGGTCTGGTGGGATCCGGTATGGGCAAGGGCCCTGCCCTTTCGCTGTTGCTGGCCGGCCCGGCTCTGTCCCTGCCCAACATGTTGGTGATCAGATCGGTGATGGGAACGGCTCGTACCGCGACCTTCGTGGTGCTGGTGATTATTGCGGCTACGATAAGCGGTTTCGTGTTCGGAACGCTCTTCTAGAACGGGGAATAAGAATGGAGATGCGAGTGCTGGGCATGGGATGTCCCAGATGCAAGACACTCTACGACAACGCCGAGTCGGCGATATCCAGGCTGGGCCTACAGGCTGACCTGTTGAAGGTAACCGATCTGAATGAGATAGCTTCCTACGGGGTTATGTCCACGCCCGCGCTGGCTCTGGGCGACGAGGTCCTGGTCTCCGGCAGGGTCCCGGGGGTGGATGAGATAGCCGAGTTGCTCTCCGAGCACCTGAAGCGGTCGGGTTAGAATAGCCCCGCCAGCTTGGCGGACATGGCGATTACCGCGACGGCCAGCACCACCTTAACCCATTTGTCTCCCTTGGAAACGTTGAAGACCGTGCCCAGCCATCCGCCGGTGGTGGTTCCGACGGTCAGAACCAGGGCGTGAGGCCAG
>WJMA01000037.1 GCA_014728175.1 Candidatus Fermentibacterota bacterium | reverse complement strand
GTTGGACTCGAAGACCAGGTTGGTCTGACGACCGGACTCCGGCTCCTCCTCCATGCCCTCTGCGATGTCGACGGTGAACTCGTACTCGACCAGCAGGGAGGACTCGAGGTTGTTGTAGATGTAGAAGACGATCTCGGTCCAATTCTCGGTGGCCACCGCCACGTCGTACTCGGCGGATTGCTCGGTTACCTCGACCCACGAGTAGTTGCTGTTCTCGTAGGTATCGTCGGTCTGGATGTAACCGACTATCCAGTCCCTATAGTCACGGCCGTCGAAGCTGAACTGGAGCCAGCTGTTGGGATGATCGCTCACGTCGCAGAGGATCCAGTGCACTCCGTACGTGTCCTGCGGGTACACCCCATGGTCGCCCGAGTCCGGATAGCTGGAGAACCGGTGGTAGTTGAAGACGTACGGGCCGGAGTACCAGAGGCGGGATTCTTCGTACTCCCAGTAATCGTGGCAGGCCCTATCGTCTGTGAACCAGCGCCAGGTGCCGTAGTCGGCCAGCCATTCGGTGAAGGACTTGCCGTAGGACTCGGCCACTACGTCGATGGCGTCGAGAATGTTAACTCCCTCGACGATGGCCGCCTGGTACCAAACCTCACGTACGGTCTCCGTACCTTCGTAACCCACCTCCATGTACATGGGCCATGGGCTGGCCCCGTAGTGGTACATGGCGCCGGAACGAATGTCGTACCAGGGCCTGGATAGACAGTTTTCGCCGGATTTCAGATAATCGGCGTAGTGATTGGTTTCGTAGCACTCGTTCTGCATCCACACCGAGCAGTTTTCCTTGAACCACGAAGGCTCTACGGCGGCGTAGGCGTTCTGCACCGCATGCTGGAACTCGTGCGCGCAGGTTTCCTTCATCTGATCTATGCCCCATTGGCCCACGTCTATGTCTATGGCGATGTGGCTGGCTTTGCTGTTGGGGTAGCCCATGGGGTTCGAGGGGTCACCGGCGGTGGAGCACCAACCGAGGGTTCCTCCCTCGCAGTCTAGCATGTAGATGTCGTAGCAATCGTCTCCACCCAGACCCAGGTCGGAAGGCGGTTCCTCGAAGCCCAGATCTATGCACTGATGCTGCCAGGACCAGTCCATGGCGTCGGCTATCTGTTCCACGTATTGCTCGCTGGTGGCGTTGGGACCGGTATCGGTCCAGTGGATTACGAACCAGCCCTCCGGGGAGTCGTACAGGTACTCCGGGTCTCCCACCTCGGGGCGGGACAGCAGGGTTAGAAGCTCTTCCCTCACCTCTCCTGAGCATTGGTCCAGAAGGGAGGTGGCTTTGTCCAGGGCCGCGGTTCCGCACGGATCGCTCGCCGTGCCCTGGAGTACCCATTCCGGGATCCTCGACTTATCGAAAACACTGTGTACCAGATAGCTGGTGGCCTGGTCAACCGATATCTCACCGGACTCCAGTACCTGGTTGACCCTGGAGAGCACCGTATCGGCGCCGGCCAGAGATGCGATAAGAACGCAAAGCAAAAGCAAGTACCTCATTTTGCTCCCATCGATTTTTCTTTGAAATTCGTGATCATACAAGCTACAAAATGCATTCTAAGTGCACCGGTGCTCGAAGTCCATGCCTGTTGGCCCCGGCAGTATCAACAAACCTGCTGGGAACGAGTTCCCCCGGGGGCTCTCGTCTTGCACAGAAAGCCCCGACCGCGCATAGTACCTAGCCGTTGATATTCCGAAAGGAGTCGCATGAAGATAACCCCCCACGGAGCCGCACGCGCGGTAACCGGTTCCCAGCATCTGGTGGAGGCCTGCGGCAGAAGGATCCTGTTGGACTGCGGAATGTTCCAGGGGCACCGTCAGGAGAGCGAGAAGTTGAACAGGAGTCAGGCGTACGATCCTGCCAGCATCGACGCGGTGGTTCTGTCACACGCCCATATAGACCACTCCGGAAATCTGCCCACCATCGTCAAGAACGGCTTTCGGGGCACGATAGTAAGCACCTTCGCCACCCGAGACCTCTCGGCCATAATGCTTCCCGACAGCGCGCACATACAACGGGGGGATATAGAGTACCTCAATCGGAAGAGGCGGAAGAAAGGGCTGCCCGATCTTCAGCCGCTTTACGAGATGGACGACGTTATGAAGGCCCTGGAGCTCTTCGTCTCCATACCTTACGGTCGCCCTTTCGATCTTTTCGACGGTGTAAAAGTGAGGTTCCTGGAGGCGGGCCACATACTCGGCTCCTCTCAGGTTGAGCTGGAGCTAAGGGAAGGAGGGAAGACGACCACTCTCCTTTTCTCCGGTGATCTGGGTAGGAAGGGAAGGCCCATATTGCGAGACCCAGACCTTTCCGCCCGTCCGGATTTCCTGCTGATGGAGAGCACCTACGGAGGAAGGTTGCACGAGCCTCCCGAGGAGGCCATGGACAAGCTGTCCGAGGTTCTGAACCGCACCTCCGAGAGTGGGGGCAAGGTAATCGTACCCTCCTTCAGCGTAGGACGGACCCAGGAGGTGCTCTACTACCTGCACGAGCTGCTTATAGCCGACAGAGTCCCCCAGCTGCCCATATACGTGGACTCGCCACTATCGTTCAATGCCACCGAGGTGTACATGCTCCATCCGGAGTGCTTCGATGCCAGGATGAGGGAGTTGGTGCAAGACAGGCAGACGCCGTTCAACTCCGAGAGTGTAAGGTTCACCCAGAACGTGGAGGACTCCAAGGCCCTTAACCACGACACCTCGCCCATGATCATCATCTCCGCCTCGGGCATGTGTGAGAACGGAAGGATACTTCACCATCTCAAGAACAACGTAGGCGACCCCCGGAGCACCATCCTGGTGGTGGGTTTCATGGCGGCCAACACCCTGGGCAGAAGGTTGGTGGAAAGAGCTCCCACGGTCAGCATCTTCGGCGAGAGTTACGAGAGGAAAGCCAGGGTCGAGGTCATCAACGGTTTCTCCGCCCACGCCGACTCCGAAGGTCTGTACGCATACGCATCGGTGGTGGGGGAAAGGGCCGGCAGAATCACGCTGGTGCATGGTGAGGAGGAACAGGCCCTTTCGCTTCGGGATAGGCTTCGGGAGGGCCTGCAGAAGGATGTCCTGGTCCCCCGGATGCACGAGGTGATCCGGCTGTGATGCTTTCCCTGGCCCCTCCGACTGGTGGAACCAATCCCGGGCGGTACCGTAGAGAATGTGAGCCCCGTACGTTCAATGTCGGGTCCGATCCGGAGCGGGTCGGGCCACCGGTTGCCGGAGGAAAGACGCCATGATCGGATTACTCATTCTGGCACTCCTCTCGCAGCAAGGCGACTATCCCGGGTATCTTCCTCCCCCCGATGGTGTAGGTGCCGAGATGCTTCCCTTTTCGGCCAGAGGCATGGCCATGGGGGGCATCGAGTGCTGCGTTCGCAACGATCGGGGCTTGTCCATCCTGAATCCAGCCGTCTCCGCATGGGCCCCGCACGCCGGCCTGGAATTGACCGTCGATTACACGGAGGGCGATTGCCGAGCCCGGGACGGGGAAATGCGCTTTCCCCGGATGTCCTTCCTGTTTCCCCTGCCCGGGAGGGTGGTGCTGTCGGGAGCGCTGGGAGGACGAAGCGTGGTGCGATGCGGGGATACGCTGAAGGTGGACGGATACGTGGGAGGCTACGCCTGGCGAGGAGGCACGGGAGAAGCCTACACGGGATTGTCCGTCCTGGCCAGTGACTGGCTCTCCTTCTCCCTGGGAGGCAGATGTTTCTTCGGTGGAATCGACTCGGACGTGACGTTGTTCAAGGACAGCGTAGGCTCCCAGATTCCCCTGAACTGGTTCTACAGGGACGACGGTTACCTGGAGCCGGCCTGGGGCTTGATGGTCGGAACGATGATCCACACCCCTTACCTGGGCTTGGGCATGTCCATAACCACCGACAGGGACGCCAGGCTCGAGGTGAGACGGAACTACCTCAGCGCGGGCAGCGACACCACCCTGACCGAGAGCTACTCCATTCCCGGTGAGGCCAGTCTGGGGCTCTCAGTGCGACCTTTGCCCCGGCTTCTGGTGGGAACCTCTTACTACTATAGAAAGGCGCTAAATCTCCTTCAGTCGAAGACTCCCGATGGCAACATACTGGGCCTGGGAGCAGAGGTGGATCTGGGAAGAGGATTCGCCGGAAGGGCGGGATACAGCGTCGTGGACGGCCTGTGGAGCGACGGTTGCCGGAGATGGTCCCTGGGCGGCTCCTACCTCTTCAGCGGCGACAGGGCCAGGATAGACCTGTCTCTGGGAAGGAGCATCCTGAAGGACGGTGGCGGTGAGACCTCCGTCAGCGTTACCCTGTGGGGATCGGAGAATTGGCTGAGATAGATCCGGGGGAGGTGGCCGTAATCATCCCCGCCCGGTACGGCTCGGAAAGGCTGCCCGGAAAGCCGCTGGCCGATCTTTGCGGAAAACCCATGGTGATAAGGGTGCTGCAGGCGGTCGAGGCATTCTCGCCGCAGGTTCTGGCGGTGGCGACGGACGATGCCGGAATAGAAGAGGCGGTGGAGAGCCGCGGCTTCGAAGCGGTAATGACCGGGCCTGCGTCGTCCGGCACCGAGAGGGTACACGCCGCCTGGAAGAGGCTGGGCCGACCCGGCAGGCTGGTGATCAACCTCCAGTGTGACGAGCCGTTCGTAGATGAAGCCTGGCTGTCGGCACTGACCTCGGGATTCTCCGGGCAGGATGGGATGGAGGTTACCACGCTGGGTAGGCCGATGCTGATAGATGATTCACCAGACCCCCACCGGGTGAAGGTTGTTGTTGGCCGGAAGGGTCGGGCCCTCTACTTCTCGCGTAGTCCGGTTCCCCACGGTGCGACCGGCTTCGTGGAGCACCTGGGCCTTTACTGCTTCACTCCCGAGTCGCTGGAGGCCTGCGCGCTGTCCGATCCGCGTTCGGGCCCGGCGGAGTTGGAGGGCCTGGAGCAACTGGCCTGGATGGAGGAGGAAATCCGGGTTACCGTATTGGTAGACGAGTTCGAGTCATGGAGCGTGGATACGCTCGAAGACCTGGAGGTGGCCAGGAGGATGGTGCGCGGCCGCGGGGGGGAGGTGGACGGGTGAGGCCGATGTTCGTAATGGGCCCCTGCAGCCTGGAGTCCAGAGACGTGGTGATGCGAGTGGCCGAGCATCTGCACGGGTATTTCGAACGGCTTGGCGACAGGGCGGAATGGATATTCAAGGGTTCTTTCCTGAAGGACAACAGGACCGCGGAAGGCTCCTACGAGGGCCCGGGGATGGAGGAGGGCCTGGCCATTCTGGAGGCGGTGTCCAGCACTTTCGGAGTTAGGATGACCACGGACGTTCACGGGGTCTCCCAGGTGAGGGCCGTGGCCGATGTGGTGGATGTGATTCAGGTTCCGGCTTTTCTGTGCAGGCAAAGCTCCCTGCTCCGGGAGGTGGGAGCGGCCGGCAGGACGGTCAACGTGAAGAAGGGCCAGTTCATGAGCCCGACCAACATGAGGGGCGCGGTGGACAAGCTGACCGGCTCCGGATGCGAGGAGGTATGGCTGACCGAAAGGGGCTCTTTCTTCGGCTACGGTGACCTGGTCGTGGATTTGAGGTCCCTTTCCATCATGTCCGGTCTGTGCGACAGGGTTATCCTGGACGTAACCCATTCGCTGCAGCGCCCGGGGGCCCTGGGAGACAGCAGCGGAGGCCGACGTGAGTTCGCCCCCTCCCTGGCCCGGGCCGGAGCGGCCTGGGGGGTTGGTGGCCTGTTCATAGAGACCCATCCCCATCCGGAGAAAGCACTTAGCGACGCGACCACCATGGTGGATTTACCCACGGCCACCGATATTGTCAGCCAGGCGCTCGAGCATTGGGAGGGCGATTAACAGTGGGGTTCGATCTCTCCACCATCCGGCTTCTGGCACTGGACGTTGACGGTGTCCTGACCGATGGAGGGCTGATCTACTCCGGGTCGAGCGTGTCGCTTCGTTTCAACGCCAAGGACGGCTCGGGTATCATGCGCCTGATCGAGGAAGGAATCACCGTATCCCTGGTATCGTTCAGAGATTTTCCGGCCGTTCGCAGAAGGGCCCGGGATCTAGGAATCACCCACCTTTGCCTGGGCTGCAGAGACAAGGTGGCGGCTGTTCGCCGATTGTGCTCCGAGCTGTCGATAGAGCCCGAGCGGTCGGTCTTCATGGGCGATGACGCCAGAGACGTACCCGCCATGAAGGTCGCCGGTTTCTCCGCATGTCCCGCCGACGCTCATCCCCTGGCGCTGCGGGCGGCGGATTTCGTCGCTACCTCCCCCGGCGGACGGGGAGCGGTGAGAGAGCTGGTCGATTTGATCAGGGAGGCGAGGGATGCCTGAGGAACCTCTGAGCGAGCTGGACAGAGTCATCGACATCGAAACGAAGTGGCTTCGGATGTCCGCGGAGCTGGCAGGTGAGAGCTTCGCTCCGGCGGTCGACCTCCTTTCCTCTTGCCGGGGAAGGATCGTGGTCTGCGGCATGGGGAAATCGGGCCACGTGGCCAGGAAGATAGCGGCGACCATGACCAGTACTGGCACTCCCGCCATCTTCCTGCACGCGGCCGAAGGCGTGCATGGGGATCTGGGCATTCTCCAGCGGGGGGACGCCGCCCTGGTGCTTTCCAAGAGCGGTGAGACCTCCGAGGTGGCCATGCTTCTTCCCGGTTTCCGGCGGCTGGAGATACCGGTGGTGGCCATGGTAGCCCAAACGGACTCCGCGCTGGGTCGCTTCGCCGACGTGGTGCTTCCGCTCCCGGATTACAAGGAGGCCTGTCCTTTCGATCTGGTTCCCACCGCCAGCTCCACGGCCATGATGGCCCTGGGAGACGCCCTGGCGATCGCCCTGCTCAAGAAGAGCAAATTCTCGCCGGACGACTTTGCCCAGGTTCACCCCGGGGGAACCTTGGGCCGCAAGCTGCTCACCCGGGTGGCCGATTTGATGGTCGGGCCTCCGCTTCCGGCAATAGACGAGGAAGTCCCTTTGTCGGAGGCCATAGCCCTGATGACAGAGCATCGGGGGGTTTGTTTCACCACTTCTCCCGAGGGAGCCCTGGAGGGCATTTTCGTGTACGGAGACCTGGGCCGGCTGATGAAAACGAGGAAGGACGTGTTGAGGTTGAGGCTGAGGGACGTTCTGATAAAGGATCCCGCGGTGGCCGAGCCCACAGAGCTGGCCTCTGTGGCCGTCGCCCGGATGGAGAAGAGGGGCACCACGAACCTGGTGGTGGTGGATGCCGACCGGCGGCCCGTGGGGGTGGTGTATCTGCATGACGTTCTCAGGGCGGGCATCAGGTAGTAGGCTGTTTCGCAGGAGAGCTCGACAGGATCGGGAAGTGGATACGTGAGGATCTCGGGCGGTGGATTTGCTTCCGTAAACTTCTGTGTGGCCGCACTTGCGGTTGCTCTAGGCTGCGCGGAGAGTCCTCAAAGACGGATGGACGAGAGCGAGGGATCCGAGCAGATGGTGGAGTCGTTCACTCTGGTGGAGTCGGACAGCGGGACCCGGGTGTGGAGGCTGGACTCGGACCTCGGGCGGTACATGGAGGAGGACAGCATTGTGCTTCTCTCCGGGGTGGAGATTACGTTCTACGAGAACGACGTCCCCGAGACCTTTCTGGAGGGTGACTCCGGGCTGGTGGAGATAGAGAAGGGCCGGATGCGGATATGGGGGGACGTACGGGCCGAGTCGTCCGACGGAAGGGTGCTGACCGCTCCCGAGCTGTTGTGGAACGAGGCCAAGGGATACTTTCGAAGCGACTGCCTGGTCACCCTGGTAGTTCCCGATACGGCCGGGGAAACGGTCATGTCCGGCAGGGGAGTTAAGCTGGACTCCAGGCTAGGCTCCACGGACGACGTGGACATACGGGAGAGCTTCGAGGCGGTGTACACCGGTGAGCTGGATGAGGAAAGCGATGTGTTCTGACCGTTCCGGCTCCCGCCCGTCCTGCCGGGTCCCGCTCCATCTGACGGTCGTTCCGGTTCTGGCCCTTTGGACGTGGGCCGGGGCCGACGTGTTCACCGTTACCGCAGATAGAGCGACCGGGAGCGAGAGACCTGACGGCGAGGTGGTGATCGACTTGGAGGGTAACGTGATGGTCACCGACGGAGAGGTCGTGGTGACATCCCGTACCGGAACCGTATGGCAACAGAGCGGACACGCCGTGTTCGAGGAGGACGTGTTCGTGGAGAGCGACACCCTGACCGCGGAGGCCGATCGTCTGGATTACCGCAGCTCGGAGGGATTGATCTGGTTGGTGGGTAACGTGACTCTTAGCGATGGCGATAACGTCCTGACCGCGGACGAGGTTACCTGGTTCCGCGACCGGGGCAAGGCCACAGCGAAGGACAGCGTGGTGATGACCGGACCCTGGCTGGGAAGGGTGACCGGCGATTACGCGATGTACGACAAGAGCCGCGGCAGCCTGTTCGTCACCGCCAATCCCGTGCTCTACAGAGAGGAGAACGGCGATAGCATGGTGGTCAGGGCGGACAGGCTGGAGTTCTTCCCCGACGATAACAGGGCCGAGGCCCAGGGCAACGCCACGGTCGAGGTTCCGGCCAGAGAGCTGTGGGCGGAGGCGGATTACCTGAAGTACTTCGGCGACCAGGAGCGGTTCGAGCTGTTGGGCAGCCCCCTGGTCACATCTCCGGACGGGGAGCTCTCCGGAGACTGGATGAGCATCGCGTACTCCGGGGGGGCGATTTCCTCCGTGTCGGTGGAGGGTGGAGCGGCGGGAAGGTTCGTGGACCACGGTCTTTCCCCGCCTTCGAGAAGCGGCTTCTCCGCCGAACGGGCCGTTTTTCACTTCTCGGGCTCGGGAGACCTGGATTCCATATTCGTGGAGGGCTCGGTGCAGCTGGAGGTTAAGAGCGGAGGGGAAGCGGCTCAAAACGACGAACGTAACACCGTGAGGGGAGACCGCCTGTACGTAAGCTACGAGAACGGCCGCCCGACCAATATGGTGGTATCCGGAGGGGTGTCCGGTACTTACAGTTACCGGGGATCTCCCCCGTCGAGGTAGGGTATGGGCGAGCACGAAGGGACCGAAGCCCGGGTACTGAGGACCGAAGAGCTGGTGAAGAAGTATCGCCGACGCAAGGTTGTGGACGGCGTCAGCCTGGAGGTCCGGAGGGGGGAGATCGTCGGTCTTCTGGGACCCAACGGAGCCGGCAAGACCACCACCTTCTATCAGATAGTGGGTTTCATTCGACCCGATTCGGGAAAGGTCTACCTGGACGACCGGCCCATAACCGGTTTGCCCATGTACAAGAGGGCCAGAATGGGCATAGGCTACCTCCCGCAGGAGTCGAGCGTGTTCCGAAAGATGACCGTCGAGGACAACCTGATGAGCATACTGGAGACCATGGGCCTATCCCGGCCCGAGCGAAAGCGACGGCTGGAGGAGCTCTTGGAGGATCTGGGTATAGCCAGGCTGGCGAAGCAGAAGGCCTATACCCTTTCCGGGGGGGAGCGCAGGAGGGTGGAGATAGCCAGAGCCCTGGTCACCAGGCCCGGCTTTCTGCTTTTGGACGAGCCCTTCTCGGGAATTGACCCCATCGCGGTGGGTGAGATCCAGAGCATCGTGAGCGGCCTCAAGGAGAAGGGTCTGGGCATTCTGGTCACCGATCACAATGTGCGTGAGACTCTTGCTATTACGGACAGAGCTTACATAATGTATGACGGTCAGATACTGTTGTCCGGCTCGGCGGTCGAGCTGGCGGAGGATCCGGAGGCCAGGAAGATCTACCTGGGAGAGAGGTTCAGGCTCTGAACATGCCACGAATGGAGATCAGACAGAACCTGCAGCTGAGCCAGAAGCAAAAGCTGGTTCTGACCCAGAGGATCCAGCAGTCACTGGAGATGTTGCAGCTTCCCTCTCTGGAGCTGAAAAGGCTGATCCGCCAGGAGCTGGAGGAGAACCCGCTTCTGGAGACCGAGGAGCCCGAGGAGCGCACCGAGGAGGCCCCGGAGGCCGCCGAAGAGGCCGAGGAGGAGACCGAGCGGGAAGACCAGGACGAGGAGGACCCACTGGACATTCTTAAGCAGATAGAGGAGAACGAGGGATACTCTCCATCTCGGTCCGGTTACGGCAAGGGTGAGGAGGAATGGACTCCGGAGCCGGTGCGGGAACCCACCCTCGCCGATCACCTGATGGCCCAGATATACAACCGCATGCCGCCCCCCGAGCTGGAGAGGGCTGCGGTGTACGTGGTCTACTCCCTGGACAGGCACGGCCTTCTCTCGCCGGACGAGGAAGAGCTTCTGGCGGGATGGGACGGTTCTCCGGAGCTTCTGTGGCAGGCGGTCGACCTGGTACGTGAGCTCGATCCTCCGGGAGTTGGCCGGACCGACGCCCGGGAAGCGTTGCTGGTGCAACTGAGGCAGCAGGGATATGCGGAGGACTCGATGGAGTACGCGCTGGTCGATCGTCACTTTCGTGACCTCATCGAGAAGAAGATACCTTCCATCGCCAGGGCGGAGGGCACCTCGCCCCATAGGGTCCAGGAAGCCGTAGAGAACGTTTCGCATCTGAATCCATGGCCGGGAAGCGACTTCGCGGGCAGCAGCAACTCGGTGGTGATTCCCGATCTGACCATAAGGAAGATAGACGGCGAGCTGAGGGTGTTCCTGAACGATTCCCGCTTCCCTTCCCTCAGAATCTCCTCCCGCAACAGGAGGATCCTGGAGTCGCCGTCCGCGCCCGACAAGGAAAAGGAATACGTGAAGAAGAAGTTCAAGAGAGCTTCCTGGTTCATAAAGGCCATTGCCCAGAGGCAAGAGACGATGCTCAAGATAGGCGGCTTCCTGGCGGATTACCAGGAGCCCTTCTTCGAGCACGGCATAGAGGCTCTCAAGCCGCTTACGCTGCAGCAGGTCGCCGATGCGCTGGATTACAACCAGTCCACCATCAGCCGGGCCATAAACGGCAAGTACCTTCAGTCGCCCAGGGGCATCCACGAGCTGAGATTCTTCTTCAGCAGGGGCCTTTCGGGCGGCTCGGGTCAGATGTCCACCCGGACGGTGAAGGACGAGCTGAGGAAACTGATCGACTCGGAGGATAAATCGTCTCCGTACTCAGACTCCCAACTGGCGGAGATACTCCAGAGAAGGGAGATCGACGTCAAGAGAAGAACCATCGCCAACTACAGGAGCGACCTGGGGATCGAGTCCGCCAGAAAGAGAAAAAGGTACTGAGCGCCCCACCGGCCGGAGAGTGCTGCGGGGGTACGGGAGGTAACATGTGTGGTGAGGACCAGGTTCTACAAGCCGTACAGCTGGAGGTGCCGGAAGGATGCAACGTCATCCTGGGCATGTCCCATTTCATCAAGACCGTGGAGGACCTTTACGAGGCCGTTTCCAACACGGTTCCCGGCTGCGATTTCGGCCTGGCATTCAGCGAGGCCTCCGGCCCCAGGCTGGTGAGGTACGACGGCACCGACACGGAGCTTATAGAGATCGCCCAGAGGAACGTGACGAGCATAGGAGCGGGACATACTTTCATTCTGGTTCTGAAGGGAGTCTTTCCCATCCAGGTGCTGAACCAGATAAAGGCCGTACCCGAGGTTTGCCGCGTCTTCTGCGCCACCGCCAATCCGGTTCAGGTCATGGTGGCCCGAACCGATCAGGGCGGCGCGGTGCTGGGCGTAGTGGACGGCGGCCCTCCGACCGCGGTCGAGTCGACCGAGGACGTCGAGGCCCGCAAGGAGTTGTTGAAGAAGTTGGGGTACAAGCGCTAGACATCACCGGCGCCTCACGTTCGACGGGGGGAACTACCGGCCCAGTTAGGGAGGGGTATTGGGACCGTCGGAGACCGACACCTCTAAAAGCGCTTCGGCAGAGGCCCTGCTGGAGAGAGCCGAGGCTCTGTACGCAGAGGGAAGCTTCGAGGAGGCCGCCGATCTGTTCGAGCAGGCCGCCGATGCCTCGGACCTGGAGGACGGGTCGCGGGTGGCTCATGCCCTGCACCGGGGAGGAGTCGCCTGCTGGAACGCCGCACTGCACGAGAGGGCTCTGGAGCTGTTCTCCAGGGCCAGGGATCTTCACGCCGCGTCGGGGGACAGGTCCGGAGAGGCCGGGGATCTGATGTGCATGGGTGCCAGCTACTCAGGTCTGGAGAGATACTCGGAGGCTCTCTCCGTTCTCTCGGAGTCTTTTCGGATACGCGAAGAGATAGGCGATGAAAAAGGCATGGCCTTTTCCGCCAACTGGCTGGGAATCGTATCCAACAACCGGGGCGACTACTCCATGGCGCTTAAGCATCATACCAAGGCTCTCCGTCTGAACGAGCAGTCGGACAATACCGGTGGTATCGCTCTGGCCCATAACAGTATCGGGTTGGTGTACCGTCACATGGATCGGTACGACCGAGCTCTGGAGCACCTCCGGAAAGCTCTGAAGCTCCATCGGGAGCAGGGCGACGGATGGGGGACCAGCGATACCCTGAGCAACATAGGGCTGGTCTACAAGAACATGGGCGAGTACGACGATGCGCTGCGGCACCTGAACGAGGCCCTGGACCTGCGTAGAAAGGTAGGGGGCAAGGGCCGTATTTCATTCATCCTAAATAATATAGGCAATCTATACACCGCTATGGGCAGGTACGAGGAGGCTCTGGAAGCGCACGAGGAGTCACTCGCCCTGAGAAGAGAGATAGGCAGCCCCACCATGATAGCCGGGGCCCTTTGCAACACCGCCGAGGCCTATCTGAGAAGCGGTCGACCGAGAAAAGCGCTTCCGCTTTACGACGAGGCCCTGGCGCTGATCCGCCACGATCGTCCCGTAGAGTTGGTCCTCAACCTGAGATCCGGCCTTGCCGATACCTACGAGGAACTGGACAGGCTTCCCGAGGCCCTGCAGACGATGAGAGAAGCCCTGGAGCTGGCCAGGACGATGTGGCAGAAGAGCGGTGCTTGAAATCGCTACTCCGGCGAGAACTGATCCTTCCCCACTCCGCAGGATGGACATACCCAGTCTTCCGGCAGGTCCTCGAACGCTGTTCCCGGATCTATGCCGTTCTCCGGGTCGCCCTTCTGTGGATCGTAGACGTAACCACACACATCGCAAACGTATCTCTTCATCTCCCGATCCTTTCGTCACTCGGTGCTACTGCGCTTCGCAAAGCTCGTGCAGCCTGTCCCCAATGCTCCGGCCCAGGCTCTTGCATTGCAGAAGCGCCTGCCTGTCCGGGACGTACAGGGTACGAACCCCTTCGGAGACCAGCTCCACTCCCATCTGCCCCAATTGTTCCTCGATTATCTTTACCGCCTCGCCACTCCAGCCGTAGGAGCCGAAGGCCGCTCCCGTAAGGTTCCGGGGTTTCAGGCCCTTTAGGTAGGTCAGACAGTCGGCCAGGGTGGGGAACGGCTGGTTGTTCATGGTGGGGCTGCCCACGACCAGAGCGCCGGCATCCAGAACCTCGGTGGCGATGTCGCTGCGGTTGCTGCTTCCCAAAGGCATTGATCGTACCGCGATCCTGGATTCGACCAGGCCGTCCTCGACGGCCCTGGCCATCCTCTCCGTGCTCCCCCACATCGAATCGTAGACCACGACCGCCTTGAGGGACGGAGTCTGTCGAGCCCAACTCGCCCAGCGCCCTATTATGCCCCCTATGTTCTCCCTCCATGCCGGGCCGTGATCGGGGCAGAGAAGCTCCACGTCCAGATCGAGCTCGGAAAGCTTGCCGGCCAGCCGAAGAACCAGGGGAGAGAAGGGTAGCAGTATGTTGGCGTAGTACCTTGCCGCCTCCAGCCACAGTACGTCCAGGGGCAGCTGGTCGTCGAACCTCTCGGTGCTGGCCAGATGCATTCCGAAGCCGTCCTGGCTGAATAGGACCTTTCGCTGGGGAAGGAAGCTGACCATGCTGTCCGGCCAGTGCAGCATCTTGGTTTCGTAGAAGCGCAGATTCATGTCGCCTAACGAAATCTCGCCTCCGTCCGATACGGGCTCTACCTCACCCGGTAACTCACCGAAATGCTCGAACAGAGCCTTCTTTCCGTTCTTGGAGGCCACTATGCGATCGGGGGAGACCGCCCCTACCGTACGGGGTATGCACCCCGAGTGGTCCATCTCGGAGTGGTTGCTCACCAGGGTATCGATGCTCGCGGGGTCGGTTACGGAGCGGATTCGGCTCATCATCTCGTCGAAGAAGGGCTCCTTGACGGTGTCTACCAGGGTGACTCTGTCGGCCATTACCAGGAACGCGTTGTACGTGGTTCCCCGGTGGGTGCTGTATCCGTGGAAGTTCCTTATCCCCCAGTCGATGGCGCCCACCCAGTAGACGCCATCGCACATCTTTACGGCCGACATGGGCTCCGTGTGCATCCCCTCAGCTCTGCTCCCGCTCGTCCTGGAGCTCCTTGAGCTGCCTTTTCAGGAAGGCGACATGGCGTTTCTCCTCGCCTATGATCTCCGCTATCTTGTCCTTTCCCATCCGCTGGGGGATAAGATCCTCCAGGCCCAGGAAGAAGAGGATGGTGTCGGTCTCGAAGGATAAGGCGGCTTGGATTATCTCCTCGGCGTTGCCGCAGGTGGAGAGAACCGTGGAGGGGTCGGTCCCCACCTTGAAGACGTGTCCGTCGGCCATCGCCTGAAGGTACATCTCCGATTCTCCCTGAGGGTCGAAGGCCGTAGGCTTCCTATCCTCCTCGGACAGCTGGTCGCGCATGGCGGCGAACCTCTGCTCGTGGGTGGCCTCCCAGTCGGCCAGGTCGGAGAGCAGGCCGGCGACGTTGCCTCCACATCCCGATGTCATCTCCGAGGCGCTGTGATAGAACTCCTGTCCGTTGCGCTCTATCTGCTCGGCCAGGGCAAAGGCTTCGTCCGCGTTGAATATGATTCCCGCCTCTTCCATTCTAGTCCTCCTCCAAAGCGCCCGCGGCTCTTTCCCCGAGCTTCTGGTCTATCATCAGGAGGTTGCCGCCGTCATCACCGGAAAGTTTGAAGAGACGTACGACGTCGCTTACGGAGGCTTCCTCCTCGATCTGCTCGGCCACGAACCATTGCAGGAAGTTCTCGGTCATGTGGTCGTTCTCCTCCCGGGCCAGGTCGACCAGATGGTCTATCATCGCGGATACCTTCCGCTCATGCTCGAACGATTCCTCGAAGACCTGCAGTGCCGAGTCCCACTTGGCCGGTGGCTCTTCTATCGCCTTCATCCAAACCCGCGCCCCGCGGTCGTTGAGATAGCCCATTATACGCTCGGCGTGCGATACCTCTTCCCTGGCCTGAGCGTTCATCCATCCGGCGGCTCCGGACATGTCGATCGATTCGAGGTACATGGACATCGAAAGGTAAAGGTAGGCCGAGTAGAGCTCGGCGTTAACCTGCTCGTTCAAAGCTTGGCTCAGACGTTCGGTAAGCATGTTCTATCCCTTCCATAGGCCGTGTACGTTGCAATGCTCCCGGGCGGTGGGCTCGGACGCGGTCTCGATCATGAAGACCGCCTCCGGTTCCTCGCCGGGTCGCAGGAACTGCATGTAGGCCTTGTTGTCTGCCAGAAGCTCGATCCATTCTATGTGATGCTCGTCCGCCATGGGATGGGGCACCGATCCGACCTTTACCCGGAAGCCGCCATCTATTTTCTCAATGACCGGGACGTGCTTCTCTGTGGACATGTCGGCGGTCTGCTCGGGGAGCAGCTCCATGGGCTCGCCGCAACAGACCAGCTCGCCGGCGCCTCCGTGAACCGCTTCCACGATGTTGCCGCACACGTTGCACTTGTATATCTGCAGCTTCTCGGTCATGTCCCTTTCCTTTCGGCTGGGTTGCAACCAGGGCTCATTAGTCGCGCTAGGGACGTGGGGAGACCGACGTATTCTGGCACTCGGGGCAGATGCCGACAAGCCCCCCTCTGATTCCTGTTATCTCGTAACCCGATACGAAATCAGGCAACGCTTCGGGCATGCTGATCGTCCCGCTGTCTACGTCCGCCACCTTTCCGCATCGCTCACATACCACGTGGAGATGATCGTCGGTTCGATGGTCGAAAAGGGTTCTCTCGCCCAAACTCTCCAGAACCCGTATCTCCCCCTGCTCTGCCAGGACGTGCAGATTTCTGTATACGGTGCCCAGGCTGACCCGGGGCAGCCGGTCCCTCACCGCGTTGTATATGGTCAGGGCCGTGGGATGGCATCCCAGGCTTCTGAGCTCCTCCAGGATAACCTGCCTCTGCCTGGTTCTACGCCTAGCGGGATGGCTGCTCATTACAGCCTTTCTATTAATATTGATAATTGTTACTGATTATAATCCCGAGTCCGCCGTCGTCAACCGGCGCAGGTCCAGGGGGGGTTGACGGTGGGAATGCCCGGGGGTAGGGTTCCCTACCGTAAACGTAGGGAGCAAAAGCTTATGGCAGCAACAATCACCGTCGAGGAAACGCAGAGATCGGCTCTGGCCATCTATTGGTACTGGTATGCGTTTGCCGTCTTCGGCGGTGGAGGTGTTTCCTAGGCGACCAACCAGACCCGATTAGCCAACCCACCGTCGAAAGGCGGTGGGTTTTTTCTATACCTGGAGGTGCGCCATGACGTTGAAAGGGGAGTTCTCGCCACCGGGGGACAAGTCCGTTTCCCACAGGGTGGTCCTGATGTCGTTGCTGGCCGATGGGAAGGTCGAGGTCGAGAACCTCTCCCGGTGCACGGACGTAAAAAGCAGCATGGCAGCAGCCGCAGAGCTTGGGGCGAAGATCAGCCAGAACGGAGACCTGTACCTGATCGAGGGCACGGGGGACGAGTTGAGCAGGTCGGCATATCTGGACTGCGGCAACTCCGGAACTACCATCAGGCTCCTGTGTGGTATACTGGCCGGGGCCCCGGGCAGGTTCGTTCTGGACGGAGACGATTCCCTGCGGCGCCGGCCCATGGAGCGGGTGGCCGAGCCCCTCAGAGCCATGGGTGCCGTCATTCGCTGCCGGTACGGAAAATGCCCGGTGGAGGTTTCCGGAGCCACTCTACGAGGTACGTCGCTGGAGCTATCCGTACCCAGCGCGCAGGTGAAGAGCGCTGTTCTTCTGGCCGCCTGCAGGGGCTTCGGGCCCACCTCAATCGTCCAGACCGTGGAGACCAGGGACCATACGGAACGGCTGCTGGAGCTGATGGGCAGCAGGGTTCTCAAGAGCGGGCAGACGATGATGGTAGGCCCTTCCCGGCTGAGGTTGCCCGCTCGGGTAAGGGTGCCCGGAGATCCTTCTTCGGCCGCCTTCTTCCTGTGCGGAGCGGCGATGGTTCCGGGTAGCGAGATCACCGCCAGGGGGGTCATGCTCAACCCTACCCGCAACGGGTTCTTGGAGGTTATGCGGAGGATGGGAGCCGACCTGAAGGTGGCTCGGGACGATTCCGGGCACGAACCGGAGGGATCGGTTACCGTAAGGTACACGCCCCGTCTCAAAGGTTGCCGGGTGCGGTCCGAGGAGATACCCGGCATGGTGGACGAGATTCCCATATTGGCTCTTCTGGCTTCCACCGCGAGAGGGGAGACCGTTTTCCAGGGAGTGGGCGAGCTGAGGGTGAAGGAGTCCGACCGGCTCTCGATGATCCAGCGGCAGCTGGGCAGGCTTAACGCAGGAGTATCCGTGGAAGGTGACGATCTGGTCGTCCGGGGGCCGTCCAGGTTGAGGTACGGCCGAACCCTGGACTCCGGCGGTGACCACAGGATCGCCATGACCCTGAGAATGGCGTCCCTGCTTACGAAAGGGCAGCCCGAGATCCAGGGCGAGGACTCGGTTAACGTCTCCTACCCGGGTTTCCACCGGCATCTGGAGATGCTTCGGGGAAGGAGCACCAGCAGGGAGATGGCCGGTCAGGGGGCCTGCATTGGCTGACTGTTTCGGCAGATACCTGCGGGTGACCACCTTCGGGGAGTCCCACGGACCTGCGGTAGGCGCGGTCGTGGAAGGGCTCCCCGCAGGGCTGGAGGTAAGCCTGGACGAGATACGGCGGCTTATGGATCGCCGGAGACCCGGAGCGTCCGATCTGGTCTCGTCCCGCAACGAGCCCGACCGGGTGGAGGTGCTTTCCGGGGTGGAGAGCGGGAGGACGATCGGTTCTCCGGTGGCTCTGCTGATCCGCAACCTGGATGCCAGACCGGAGGAGTACCGCCGCACCCGGAAGCTGTTCAGGCCGGGTCACGCCGATTTCACCTGGTTCGAAAAGTTCGGAAGAATGCCGCCCTCCGGCGGAGGGAGGCTCTCGGGAAGGGAGACCGCCGCCAGGGTGGCTGCGGGCGCCCTGGCGATGTCCTTCATGGCCTCCCTGGGCATGAAGGTGAGAGGATACACGCTGTCGGTCGGACCCGTTTCCTGCCGTAAGGTGGTACCAGAATTCGCCGAGCAACATCCTCTGCGCTGTGCCGACCCCGATGTGGCTTCGGAGATGACCGATGTGGTTCGGAAGGCCTCCTCCTCCGGAGATTCCGTGGGAGGAAGGATAGAGGTGGTTGCCGAAGGCGTGCCGGCGGGACTGGGGGAGCCGGTCTTCGGCAAGCTGGACGCATTGCTGGCGGGGGCCATGGTATCCGTAGGGGGAGTGAAGGGTGTGGAGATAGGGGAAGGCTTCCGGCTTTGCCGCCTGAAAGGCTCCGAGGCCAACGATCAGATGTCCAGGGAGGGTTTCCTTTCCAACCGCTGCGGAGGTACGCTGGGAGGAATATCGACCGGACGGCCCATAGTGGTCAGGCTGGCCGTGAAACCCACGCCTTCCATCTCCAATCGACAGAGAACCACCGGCCCGGACGGCGAAGACGCCGATTTGGAGATCCACGGCAGGCATGACCCATGCCTGTGCCCCAGAGTGGTCGCCGTCGCCGAGGCCATGGCCGCGTTGGTCATAGCGGACGCCGCCATAGCGCAGAGAACCCGTAACATGGATGGCTATTACTACTTCTTCGGCCCCAGGGCCCGAAACGGTCCCCCCGGAGTGTAGGGGGGCTTTCCGGGAGGGCCATGGGCCGAAGACGCCCATGGCCCTTTTTCTATGTGTACGGAAGGTGATTGATTTGACGGTTGAGACGAAGAAGGAAAACGAGGAAGCCGGGCTCCGGACGAATCCGCTGGAGGCTCTTCGAAGACGTATAGATCAGGTGGATCGAACCATGATCGACCTGATAGCGCTGAGAGTGGAGTACGCGCGAAGGATAGGCAGGATAAAGGGAAACAGGGGGCTTCCCACCACGGACCGGTCCCGGGAAGCAGAGGTGATGTCCAATGTCTTGAGCTCGGGGCCCGAAAATCTTCCCAGGGAGTCCCTGCAGAAGGTGTTCGCGCAACTGATAGAACTTTGCCGGAGGGTCCAGGAGGATGATTATGAACAGAAGTAAGGTCGGTCGGAATGGAACGAGAGCTCCCCGGTCGGTATGCGTCGTAGGGGGGGCGGGAGGTATGGGAAGAATGTTCACCCGCCTGCTGCGCGGAAGGCTGGAGCAGGTGATGGTCGCCGACGTCAGCGAGGGGCCGGTCCGTTGGAGAGAGGCGGTGGCCTGCGAGATGGTTCTGCTGGCCGTACCCATAGGGGAAATGGCCCGTGTCGTCCGCAGGATGGCTCCCCTCACCGGGAACGATTGCGCGGTGATAGACCTGTGCTCCACCAAGAGCGGTCCCCTGGGCTGGATGAGGGAATCCCTCGAATGCCAGGTTCTGGGTACGCACCCCTTCTTCGGCCCCTCCACCGCCTCCCTGGAGGGTCGGCTGGTGTTTACCTGCCAGGGCAGGCCCGGGGATCTGACCCGGTGGTTCGAGTGGATGCTCCGGGAAGAGGGAGCGGAGCTTGTGGATATGGATCCCCTCTCCCATGACCGGTTGATGGCCCGCGTACAGGTACTGAGACAGGCGGTCCTGCTCCTGACCGCCCGTTCCCTGGAGATGCTGGGGTGCGATCCGAGGAAGCTGTCTGGTCTGGCCGGGGAGACCACGTTCTCCCTATGGAGCCTCATGCTTCGTCAGATGGAGGAGAATTCCGTCCTGTGGGCCGATATTTGGCTTTCCAACCCTTTCACGCCGCAAGTCCTGGAAAGCCTGAATCGAGCATTGGCGGAGACCAGAGGGTGGTTCGATTCCGGTGATAGGGACGAGTTGAGCCGGAAGCTCAACCGTTCCGGGAGCGGAACCAGGAGAACGTTCGCTCCAAGGCCTCCACCAGGCCGGTCTCCGTCTTCCATCCGGTGATGTTCCTGGTCCGCCCGTCGTCGAGCTTCCAGTCGCAGCACACGAAATCCCTGGCCTTGTACCTGTCGAAAGCGGCGCACCTGCCTCTCAATGCGGCGGCGTACTCGCACAGGTACCCTATCCCCGGAACCAGAGCTACAGGCAGTCGTACGTGCAGGACCTTCCTTCCGGCGGCTCTACGGATGGCTGCGTAGAACTCCTTCCACGATATCGGATGGTCGTAGGCCGGAAGGAGGGTTTGCCCCACCATATCGGGGCAGTCCGGAAGCATCCCGAACAACCTGGCCAGATCGTCGACGTAGACCAGACAGAAGCCTCCGGTGTTCACCCATGGCGAGAAGAAGAGGCCCTTGTTGGCCAGCCTGATTATGGGCTCCGTCGCCGGGTCGTCGGGTCCGAACACGGCCGGAGGACGTACCACCACCCATCCATCGGTGCGCCTGGCGATGGTCTCCGCCAGAAGCTTGCTTGCTCCGTAGGGCGATACCGGGCCCCGATCGCCCGGGCCTGCCGCCGCCTGGCTGGAGGCCAGTATGAACAGCGCGTCCGGAGAGACCGCCTCCCTGGCCTTGAGGAGGGCTCGGGTGGTGGCGGCATTCCCCCGGTCGAACTCCTCCTGGCTGGCGGCTTTCGTGGTTCCGGCTATGTGGTATATTGCTCTGGTTCCTTCCAGGTGAGGCTCGATGGATTCCGGATCGAGGAAATCCACTCTCACTATGCTGCAGCCGGAAGGTACCCGGGCCAGGCTGGACGTGGATCTGAGGGCGGCTGTCACGCTGTAACCCTTCTGGAGAAGCAGGTTGGCCACACGGCTTCCTATGAAGCCCGAGGCGCCGGTAAGGTACACATTAGCCATGGGCCGCTCCGTTGACTTGTTTAATGGGGCTGGTTACGTTCCTGCGCAATGTAACCCGCTCCGTGAACCGCTGGCAAGGGAACGGACGATGGACGTATTCCAGAAATGCCGCGACTTTGAAAGGGCGAACGAGGTAAAAGCCTCTGGGCTATACCCATACTTCGTTCCTCTGGGTGGCCACGTAGGGGCGGAGATGGAGATAGACGGCCACGGCATAATCATGCTGGGCTCCAACAACTATCTGGGTCTCACCGACAATCCCTACGTGATGGAAAAGGCCGCGGAAGCCATAAAGCGCTACGGTACCGGTTGCACCGGAAGCCGCTTCCTCAACGGCACGCTGGACCTTCACATAGAGCTGGAGAACAGGCTGGCCGAATTCCTGGGCCGGGAGCGGGTCATCACCTTTTCCACCGGGTTCCAGGCCAACCTGGGAGTCATCGCCACTCTCGCCGGAAGGGACGACATCATATACGTGGACCGTTCCGTGCACGCCTCGATAATCGACGGCGCCAGGATGAGCTTCGCCCGGGTCCAGAAATACAGGCACAACGACATAGACCAGTTAAGGCACATGCTGGGCAAGCACGGGGACCACGGGGCGCTCATAGTGACCGACGGGGTTTTCAGCATGGAGGGCGACCTCGCCGACGTGCCCGGGCTCACCAAGGCCGCCCGGGACTTCGGAGCCCGCCTGATGGTCGACGACGCCCATGGAGTGGGAACGATGGGAGAGCACGGCCGGGGCACCGCGGAGCACTTCGACTGCGAGCAGGAGGTGGACATCCTGGTGGGCACTTTCAGCAAGTCCTTTGCCTGCATCGGAGGCTTCGCCGCCGGTCCCGAGGACGTTATCGACTACATCATGCACACCGCCAGACCAATGATATTCTCCGCCAGCCTTCCACCCGCGGCGGTGGCCACCGTACTGGCCACCCTGGACATATTGGAGAACGAGCCATCGCTTCTCAAGAAGACCCATCGGGTGGCGGAGAGGGCCAGAAAGGGCTTGTCGGAGCTGGGTTTCAACGTAGGCAACTCGGTGGCGCCCATAATTCCGATCATAGTCGGTGAGGAAATGCTAACCTTCAGGTTCTGGAAGGAACTCTTCAACGAGGGCGTCTTCACCAATCCGGTAATCAGTCCCGCCGTGCCGCCGGACGGCGCCCTTCTGCGGACCAGCTACATGGCCACCCATACCGACGAGATGATAGACCGTGCGGTGGACATATTCGAAACCGTCGGCAAACGGCTCGGTCTGATCTGAGAGCAGATTCTCGATGAGCTACTCGGGCAGCATCGAAGAAGTGAAGACCCGTTCCGGCCTGGCCGAGTTCATAGACCTCCCCTTCCGTTTGTACAGCGACGACCCCTACTGGGTCGCCCCGCTGAGGAGAGACCAGAAGAAGCTGTTCGACCGGAGCAAACATCCTTTCCATAAACACGCCGAGGTCTCTCTGTTCCTCGCCGTTTCCAGCGGCGGCGAGGTCGAAGGTAGAATAGCCTCCATAGTCAACCACGCCCACAACCGCTACCATGGGGACAAGGTTGGTTTCTTCGGCTTCCTGGAGGGCGTACGGTCCCCGGAGCTGTTCCAGGCTCTTCTGGGAAAGACGTCCGAATGGCTGG
The DNA here is from genome assembly GCA_014728175.1 of Candidatus Fermentibacterota bacterium. Lineage (GTDB taxonomy): Bacteria > Fermentibacterota > Fermentibacteria > Fermentibacterales > JCC-6 > WJMA01. The sequence goes on along the minus strand of WJMA01000037.1, from coordinate 5,186 downwards.
CCGCCAGGGGCATGGATAAGGTCAGAGGCCCCTTGAACTTCTCCACCAACGAGGAGTGCGGGATGCTGGTCGAAGGCTTCGACGACAGCCCCCAGCTGATGATGCCCTACAACCCGCAGTGGTACCCGGAGCTGACCGAGCGGGCCGGATTCCAAAAGGCGGTGGACCTTCTCGCCTACCGGGTGGACAGGGAGACCGATTTCGACCGGCTGAGCAGGATAGCGGAGATGGTCCGAAGGAGAAGCTCGGGTGAGCTGCGCAGCATTGACGTGGGCAATCTGGGCGAGGAAATCCCCAAGATAATGGACGTTTACAACGAGTGCTGGCAAAACAACTGGGGTTTTGTCCCCATGACCGAGGCCGAGCTCTCCATGATGGGCGAGGAGCTCAAGCTGATAATCGAATCCGAGCTGGCTCCCATAGTAGAGGTGGACGAAAGACCCGTGGCTTTCGCCGTGGCTCTGCCCGACGCCAACCAGGCCCTCAAGGTCGCCAGGGGCAGCACTCTTCGGGCCATCCTGGCCCTGAAGGTTCCCCTGTTCAAGGTCAGCATAAACAGGCTGAGGGTACTGCTCATGGGCGTGAGGAAGGCCTACCGGGGCCGGGGATTCGAAGCCCTGCTCATTAACCATATCGTCCGGGAGAGCGAGCCTCTGGGCATAGACGAGGGAGAGCTCTCCTGGGTACTGGAAGGTAACAAACCGATGAGAGACATATTGGAAAAGGACCTCGGGGCCGACCAGTACAAGACCTACAGGATATTCGAGAGGAAGCTGTAGCGACGACCCTCGCTGCGGCCCGCAGTTGGGAAGTGCTTTCTGATGCAGGCGGCCGAGCTCAAGAAGCTGTATATAGATTTCTTCGTCTCCAAGGGGCACCTGGAGATACCCGGAGCCCCCCTGATACCGGAGAACGATCCCACGGTGCTGTTCACCACCGCGGGTATGCATCCCCTGGTGCCCTTCCTTCTGGGGGAGCGCCATCCGGCGGGAACCAGACTCGTCAACTGCCAGAAATGCATACGCACCGGTGATATAGATTCCGTGGGCGACAGCACCCACCTTACCTTCTTCGAGATGCTGGGGAACTGGTCCCTGGGCGACTACTGGAAGAGGGACGCCATAGTCTGGAGCTACGAGTTCCTCACCTCCCGTCAATGGCTGGGTTTCGATCCCCAGCGGCTGCACGTGACCCTCTTCGAGGGAGACGACAACGTTCCTCCCGACGAGGAGTCCGCCGACGTCTGGCGGGAGCTGGGCATTCCGGACGACCGGATCTACTTCCTGGGCAGGAAGGACAACTGGTGGGGACCGGCCGGACGCACCGGTCCGTGCGGCCCGGACACCGAGATGTTCGTAGACACCGGTGCCGAGCCCTGCGGCGAGAATTGCCGGCCCGGATGCGGTTGCGGCAAGTACTTCGAGATATGGAACGACGTCTTCATGGAGTACAACAAGCTGGACGAGAACCGCTACGAATCCCTGAAGAGCAAGAACATAGACACCGGGATGGGGGTCGAGCGGACGGTCGCCATGCTCCAAGGAGCCGGAAGCATATACGAGATACCCGTCTTCCGGGACGTTTTCGGGGTGGTGCGCAAACTTGCCGGCATAGGCGGCTCCCCCGACGGCGGCACTCTGGCCTCGATGAGGGTGATATCCGATCACGTGCGCACCACGGTTCACGTGTTGGGCGAGAACCTGGGAGTTGTTCCCTCCAACCTGGGGCAGGGCTACGTCCTGCGCAGGCTGATCAGACTGGCGGTGAGGCACGGCAGGAAGCTGGGCATAGAGGAGCCCTTCATTCATGAGGTGGGTCGGAGGGTTATAGAGTCCGAATCGGAGGATTATCCCGAGCTCCGGGAGAACCGCGAGCACGTCCTCTCCGAGCTACGCCGGGAGGAGGAGCGTTTCAACAAGACCCTCCGTGACGGCCTGAGGGAGTTCGAGAAGATGCTCCCCGATCTGCTGTCCAGCTCCGGGAGCGTGGTGCCCGGGGAGACGGCCTTCAGACTGTACGATACCTACGGGTTTCCCATCGAGTTCACCCGGGACCTGGCGGCCGAGCACGACCTCGAGGTGGACATGGACGGCTACCGGAAGGCCTTCGACAGGCATAGGGAGCTCTCCAGGAAGGGAGCGGACAAGACGTTCGACGGTGGCCTGGCCGATCACAGCGAGCAGGTGCGCAAACTGCATACCGCCACCCATCTGCTTCACCAGGCCCTGAGGGAGGTTCTGGGTGAGCACGTCGAGCAGAGGGGAAGCAACATCACCCCCGAACGGCTTCGGTTCGATTTCAGCCACCCCCGCAAGATGACCGGGGAAGAGAAGGCCAGAGTGGAGCAGCTGGTGAACGAGATCATAGACCGGGATCTGCCGATCTGCTGCGAGGAGATGTCCCTGAAGGAAGCCCTGGATCGGGGGGCCATAGGCCTGTTCAAGGACAAGTACGGGGACCGGGTGAAGGTGTACAACGTGGGCGACTTCTCCTGCGAGATATGCGGGGGGCCCCACGTGGAGAGGACCGGAGAGCTGGGGCACTTCCGAATCCGATCCGAGAAGAGTTCCTCCCGGGGCATCAGAAGGATAAAGGCCGTCCTGGAATGACTTCGATCATCGCTCTCCTGGCGCTTACGCTGCCGGTCCAATCCGATGGCCCCGACTGGTCGGGCAGATGGGTGACCACCTACGGCGACATGATGCTTACCCAGGAGGACGACAGCGTCCACGGCTACTACACCTACGGCGGGCTGTCCACGATCGAGGGCCGGGTGGACCGGACCGGAAGGCTTAACTTCGAGTACACCGAGGCCGCCGCCTCCGGGGAGGGTTGGTTCGAGCTCTCCGAGGGCGGCCAGAGCTTCTCGGGCAGGTGGCGTCAGTCCGGGTCTACCGCGTGGTCCTCATGGGAGGGCTACCGGGCCGGCTCGGAGGGGGGCAAGTGGCTGGTGGTGCTGGAGGCGGAGTGGCAGTCGGGCATGAGCGAGGCGGAGTACTCCTTCGGGGAGATGCTCAGGGCTTTTCTGAGCAGACTGGACTCGGTCCGGGTCAGACACAGGTTCGTGCACGATGCGGCCGACCTCCGGAGATTCTGCGCGGAGGCCTCGATGCTGCCCGGAGACGTCTATCTGCTGCTGGCCGCCCATGCCACCGAGGAAGGTATAGAGCTGGCGGAGGGCACTTGCAGCGCTTCTTCCCTCTCCCGGGCTCTTCAGAGCTTCCAGGGCAACCTGAGGCTGGTGCATTTCAGTGCCTGCCTGGTGATGAACGGCCCGCTTCCGGACAAGCTGCTGCGGGAGCTGAACGAAGACAATCCCGATCTCGTCATCTCTGGGTACACCAGAGACGTGGACTGGGCCCTGAGTGCCGTATTGGAGATGTTCTATCTGGATCTGATACTGGGCAAGGGCCACTCCCCCGGGGAGGCCGCCGAGATTCTTCTTCAAAGCATCGATGCGGCTGGCGAGAACGATACCAGGTATCTGGAGGGCGCCGGTTTCGACTACGTATTCGAAGAACGCGCGGCGCGCTCGGCTGCGGGCAAGTGATGCCCGTGTCGATGCGCTTCCCGCTTTAGAAAGGATCGCTCGGATATGAAACTACTCGAGAAGCTATGCCGTACCGATGGCGTATCTGGTCACGAGGACGCAGTGGTGGATCTCCTACGCAGCGAGCTCTCGCCGCACCTGGATCAGATTCACAAGGACAGCATGGGCAACTTCGTGGGCCTCAAGCGCGGCAAGGGCGATGACCTGCCCAGAGTCATGCTGGCGGGGCACATAGACGAGATAGGCTTCCTGATATACAACATCGACGATGACGGCTTCGCCTCGCTGGCTCCCGTCGGCGGATGGCAGGCCGAGAACATCATGGGACAGAGGGTAAAGGTCCACACCCGCAAGGGTGAGGTTCTGCAGGCCACGATCAACAGGAGGCCGGCCCTCACCCCCGAGAAGAAGAAGAGGGCCCTCAGGCTGGACGAGCTCTACTTGGACTTCGGCATGCCCGGAGAAGAGGTGAAGGAGAGGGTCTCCAGAGGCGATTGGATCTCCATGGACTCCCAGTTCGTGGAGATGGGTGAATGCCTGCTCAGCAAAGCCTTCGACGACAGGGTGGGCGTGTACATCATAGCCGAAGCAGCCAAACGCTACGAGAACGAGAATATAGACCTCTACGTCGTGGGCACCTCCCAGGAGGAGGTCGGCATACGGGGAGCCACCGTGGCGGCCCAGGCGATCAAGCCGGACATCGGTGTGGCCGCTGACATTACCGGCTCGGCGGACACGCCCGGCTACCCGGGAAGGATGCGGATCTGCAAGCTGGGCGAAGGGGTGGCCATAAAACAGATGGACCGCAGCGTGATAAGCTCGGTCCAGCTGGTCGACTTCATGAGGAACCTTGCCGAGGAGAAGAAGATAGACTACCAGATGGAGATCCTGGTCAGGGGCGGTACCGACACCTCGGCCATGCAGCGCTTCGGCAGCGGGCCCTACTCCACCTGCCTGTCGATTCCCACCCGATACGGCCACAGCCCCAACGCCGTCATACACCGACACGACGTGGAGACGGCGGTGGAGCTGATGACGGAATTTCTCAACGTTGCCCATGCGTTTCTGGAGGACATGGAAAGCTAGAATAGCAGACTTTCTCCCGGCGTTCTGGTCCGGGCTCATTCGAACCTAGAACCCAGAGCTCGGTCTTTACGTCGGCGATCCACGAGTCTATCTTGTTTACAGCCTCCAAAATCCAACTACATGGCACAGGATGTGGATTGAGAGCCGAAGCATCGATGGAAGGAGCCCTTGAATGTCGTTTTACCCCCCCCGATTCTTGGTAATCCTTAGCTCTATAATCCTTATCTCCACCGTGGCCACCGCCCAAACGGAGTGGCTCGAATTCAACGCCGGGGCCCCGGAGCATTCCTCACCTCTGACCCGGTACAACGCCGCCTGGGACGAGTTCCTCAGCTTCGACGTGGAGCTGAGAGGCCTTCTGGCGGACACCGTCGAGGTGGACTCCATCCGGTACCTGCGCTTCGACGGGACTCCCGGCATCACCACCATGGACAGCGTGGGCTACCCCGAGCTGCCGGCCGTCGTGTGCTACGTGATGGTGCCCGACAGCACCGACCTGTCGGTATCCGCCATCGCCGCCTGCCTTGAGAAGACCTCCACGCTTCCCGTC
>WJMA01000036.1 GCA_014728175.1 Candidatus Fermentibacterota bacterium | reverse complement strand
CCCCCCCCCCCCCCCCCCCCCCCCCCCCCCCCCTTGTAAATCCCATATAAATCGGTGGTGGCACCGAACGGTCCACCCAAGCCGGCTGGAAAGTTATGAACGAACAGGCCGAGCAGATCGGTCGCATATGTACGGAGTTCGCTTGCGGACTAAGGCGGATACTGCCCGGGAAGCTCTACGCGGCGTACGTCTACGGCGCGGCGGCGTTCCCCGACGACATGCCTACAGGGGACATAGATTTCCACGTGATAGTTACCGGGCCGCTCGATGAAGACGAGCGGTCGAGGCTGTACGAGATGCATGACTCCCTGGCGCGGGACTACCCGCCCCTGGGCGTGGACATGGACGGCTACTACCTCCTGCTTTCGGATGCAGGGCGCAGCCGCCCCCCGCAGAGCCAGATGTGGCAGAGGGCGACTGACCACTCCTGGGCGCTGCACAGGGAGCACATGCTCGCCGGCAGGGTAATCGTACTGCACGGACCAGACCCGTCAGAGGTTTACCCGCCTGCGACCTGGCCCGAGCGGAGAAGCCGCGACTAGCGCATGGGCGGAGCATGGTTTACCCGCCTGCGACCTGGCCCGAGCTGGACCGGGCTCTGCAGAACGAGCTTGGGTACGTCGAGGAACACCTCGAGGACTACCCGGGCTACAGCATCCTCCAACTCTGCCGTATCATATACAGTTACGAAACTAAAGACGTTGTTGTCTCGAAGGTCGAGGCCGCCGATTGGGCCTGCGCGGAGCTGGGGGATTGGAAGCGACACGTCGAGTTGGCGCGAAAGTGGTACAGTAGGCAGACCGGCCCAGATGAGGTCGGGTTCATGACCGCCGGTTTGGGTGATTTGCTGAGGTTCGCAAAAGCGCGTATCGAAGCTTTACGGTCGGACAGCGTAGAATTAGGAAGGGACGGTCGATGAGCTCTAGGATCTACTGGTTCTCCGGGTCGGGCAATTCCCTGAAGCTCGCCAAGGAGATAGCCGAAGACATCGATGCCGAGCTTGTTCCCATGGCGAGTACGAAAGAGGTATCCCTCGAGGGACTGGACGTTGTAGGCATGGTCTTTCCCGTCTACGCCTGGGGCCCTCCCAGGCTTGTGGAGCGGTTCGCCGAAGGCCTCGATGCCCCGGAATCGGGGAAGCCTTACGTGTTCGCGGCCATAACCTCCGGCGGTGCTCCCGGGCCGAGCCTGTCGACGACCGAAAAACTCCTGGCGCACGGGGGAATAAAGCTCGATGCGGGATTCGCGGTCAGGATGCCTAGCAATTACCCCGGCTTTGGCGGGTTGCCCTCCCTGGAGAAACGGAGGAAGAAGATCGCCTCGGCGGAGGAGACTATAGCAAGGATAGTGGACGGGGTAAAAAGCCGTCAGAAGGGCATCTGGGAGGATACACCCGCCATCATCAGGTTCTTCGGCCGTCTGGGCGGGCCGCTGCACCGCGGATTCGTGCGTAGCCTGGAGAAGGCGGCGGATAAGTACGGCGCGGACGAGAAGTGCACCGGGTGCGGGGTATGCGCGCGCATTTGCCCCACGGGAAACGTCACCCTGGTGAGCGGGAGACCGGAGTGGGGGAATCGCTGTGAAGCTTGCTTCGCATGCTTCCACTGGTGCCCCGAGGACGCAGTGCAATACGGGGACAAGACCACCGACGAGATCAGGTACCACCATCCGGACGTTACGCTGGAGGAGATGATGGCCATGGGGAAGGAGGAAGGATAAACAGGTACGGTCGAGAGAATTTAAATTCGTAGCCGGATTGCGTAGATTTTTTCGCACGAATCCGGTCGGTTTAGCTCCGAATCCGTTGTCCGCCAACCAGCCCTGACCGGAGCCGCCGTAGGTCGGCCGGCCTCTTTTTTACCGCTGGAAAAAACCTACTTGACAAGAATCGGGAGGGCTTCTATCCTCCTATTTCTATGTGAATGTGAACACGATCACAAGGGCTTACATGACCATCAAGGACATACCCAGCCAGACCATCGACAGGCTTTTCACCTACTTCAGGGCCCTCACCTGCCTCATACGTGAGGGCACGGAAACCGTATCCTCCAAAAGGCTTGCAGAGATATGCCGGGTCAGCGCGGCGGTGGTCCGCAAGGACTTCTCGTACTTCGGGGAGTTCGGTACCAGGGGCGTTGGCTACAACGTAAAGGATCTTCTGGATAACATCAGGAGGATCCTGGACTTCGACTCTCCCACCGAGGTGGCTCTGGTCGGGGTGGGCAACGTAGGCAGGGCTCTGCTTCAGCATTCCCAGTTCGAGCTGGAGGGATTCAAGATCGCCCTGGCCTTCGACAAGGACCCCAGGAAGGTCGGCCATAAGATCGGATCGGTGACTGTACAGGATACGAAGGGGATGGGGAAGAAGATAAGATCGAGGGGGATCGACCTGGTCATACTGGCGGTACCCGATTCCACCGCTCCCGGGGTAGCCAAGTCGCTGGCCAAGGAAGGACTGGGCGCCATTCTATCCTTCTCCCCCTGCGATTTGGCGATGCCCGACGGCATCAAGATAACCTGCGTTGATTTGAGCATGGAGATGGCCCGCCTTCTCTACCACTCACGGCTTCAGAGTCGTTTGGCGGAGATGAGATTGGAAGGTTGATTTGGCCGAGTTAGGGATGGAGGACAGAGAGACGTTGCACGAGGACTCCGGCCAGCAGTCTGGGCGGACCCGGAGCTTTCTCTATCTGCTGGTCCTGCTCTTCTTGACCTGGCTCGTTCTAACCTCCAGCCTGCACTGGCACGAGCTGCTGGTGGGAGTGGTGGTCTCCGTCTTGCTGGCGCTGTTCCTCAACAAGACCTATCTGGGGCTGGGCATGCCACCGCTGTCTATCAAGCGGATATGGTTCATGATTTCCTACCTGGTAGTTCTGGGCGTGGAGATAATCAAGGCCAACCTGGACGTGGCCTGGCGGATAATCCACCCCAAGCTGCCCATCAATCCGGGAATAGTAATTATCAAGACCGACCTAAGGCAGGACATCGCCAAGATGATACTGGCCAACTCCATTACTCTCACTCCGGGAACGTTCACCCTGGACATCATAGGCAGTGAGCTCCTGATACACTGGATCGACGTGAAGTCGGAGGATACCGAGGAGGCCACCAGGCTGGTGGGCGAAAGGTTCGAGAGGTACCTGAGGGTGATATTCGAATGAGCGAGACGGTGGTACTCGTATTCTCCGGAGTGATAGGACTGGCCATTCTGCTCTGCCTGCTGCGGCTGCTCCGGGGCCCCACGGCTGCGGACAGAGCGGTGGCCGCCGACACTGCCTGCACCGTAACCACCGCGCTGCTTGTGTTTATGGGGTTCGTCTTCGGGCGCAGGGTTTACCTCGACGTCTCCCTGGTGTACGCCGTGCTGACCTTCATAGGGGCGGTGGCCATAGCCAGGTTCCTGGAGAGGGGCATCTGATGGTCCTCCTGGTGGTGGGAGCCGTGGTGACCGGGGCAGGCATTCTGTTCCTGTTCCTGGGCAGCCTGGGCGTGTTCAGAATGCCCGACGTCTACAACCGGCTGCAGGCGGGAACCAAATGCACCACCCTGGGAGCGTTCCTGACCATAATCGGGGTGGGGATCATGGAACCGGCCTGGTTCTGGAAGGCACTGGCGATCGCCCTGTTCATCCTTCTCACCAATCCCATCTCCAACCACGCCCTGGGTCGGGCCTCCAGGAAGTGCGGCGTCTCCCTCTGTGACCGCAGCGCGGTGGACAAAACGAAGTCCTTCCGCGAGTACGAGAAGGAGGAGGCGTGATAATCCTGGTCTCCCTCCTGGTTTTGCTCATGCTCTGCGCGGCGATCGCCGCGTTGGTGTTCAGAGACCTTCTGGCCGCGGTAATCGCATCCTGCGTGGTCAGCCTGCTAGCCTCCATACTTTTCTACTTCTTGCACGCCCCCGACGTGGCCATGGCCGAGGCGTCGATAGGCGCGGCCCTGGTGACCGCCATCTTCGTGATCGCTCTTGGAAGGACCAGGAGGTACGAGGAATGAGGATCTTCCTGAGCCTGGTCGTACTGGCGGTGATCGCGGTGGGCATAGGCAAGACCCTGATGGAGATTCCCTTCGGCGAGGACACGACCAACGTGGGTGGCTACTACATCCAAAGCGGCCGAGACGATACGGGCGCGGCCAACATCGTTACGTCCGTGGTTGTGGGATACAGGGCGTTCGATACTCTGGGCGAGGTGACCGTGCTCTTCGTGGCGGCCGTGGGGCTGGGCGCCGTGCTGGCTGTGGGAAGCGCGTCCGGCAGGCGCCGGGACGTCGAGCCAGCCAGCCTGGTTCTCTACACCGGCTGCAGGTTCCTGTTTCCGCTGATCCTTCTGTTCGGAGCCTACATCTTCATCCACGGTCACCTGACTCCCGGGGGAGGGTTTCAGGGAGGCGCGATCGTGGCCTCCGCCTTTTTGCTGGTTTACCTGGGATGCCGCGGCAGGAGGATAAGGCATGGATGGAGCAAGGCCACCGAGTCGCTGGGAGGCCTGGTCTTCGTAGGTCTGGGGCTGCTGGGGCTGACCGCGGCGGGACACTTCTTCCTATCCAACTACCTGCCCAAGGGAACGGTCAACCACCTGTTCAGCGCAGGCATCATCCCCATCATCTACGTGGCCATCGGATTCAAGGTGGGCGCCGAGCTGGCGGGCGTGATAGACGATTTGGTGGAGGAGAGCGAATGAGCTTTCTGGAGAGCTACGCCTACTACGTGGGGGCTTTCGGGCTCATCCTCATCGGCCTGCTGGTAATTCTGGTCAAGCGCAACCTGATAAAGATCATCATCGGGCTGAGCATACTGGACACGGGAGTCAACCTGTTCCTCATCTCCGTGGGTTACCTGGCCTCCGGAACCGCTCCCATCTTCTCCCGAGAGGGGATCGACTCCGGCTCCATGGTGGACCCCGTTCCCCAGGCCCTGGTCCTGACCGCGATAGTCATCGGGGTTGCGGTTCTGGCCCTGGCCCTGGGTCTGGCCGTCAGGCTGTACCAGAATTACGGCACCCTGGACATGCGCAAGATAAAGGAGCTGAAATGGTAAGCCCCGTGCTCCTGATAGCGGTGCCCCTGGGTCTGGCCTTCCTGGTCCCCCTTATCAGCCTGGTCTCCCGCAGGGCAGCCATGCTGGTACCGGTCGTAGCCTGCCTGTTCAACCTGGTGGTGGCGATCACCCTGATGCCGGGTGTCCTGGACCAACCCGTAGTGGAGAAGATAGGGGGCTTTCCGCCCCCCTTCTGCATAAACCTATACGCCGGTCCGGTGGGAGTGCTGTTCGCGGCACTCATCGCCCTGGCCGGCCTGGGCATCGCCGTCTACGCCATGGCGTACATAAGAACCGGCCCCGTGGACAGGTACCATCTGCTCTACCTCTTGCTGCTGGTGGGAGCCACCGGGGTGGTTCTGACCGGAGACGTGTTCAACCTGTTCGTATTTTTCGAGATCCTTTGCATCTCCTCTTACGCCTTGGTTGCCTACATGGGGAACAAGAGCGGCCTGGAAGCGTCCGTGAAATACCTGATCCAGGGCGCGGTGGGCTCGGGGCTGCTGCTGATGGGGATCGGTCTTCTGTACGGCCAGTTCGGAACCCTGAACATGGCGGACATCGCCAACCGTATGGGATCGGTCAACCAGGTATCGGTCTTCGTTCCCCTGGCCCTGATAATAAGTGGGCTGGGTGTGGAGGCGGCCATATTCCCCCTGAACGCCTGGCTTCCGGACGCCCATTCCTCGGCCCCCTCGTCCATAAGCGCCATACTGTCGGGAATCGCCATAGAGGTGGGCCTGTACGCGATGGTCCGGATGATATTCACGGTCTTCGGGGCCACCAGCATACTGATGTTCATGGTATTCCTGGGCGCCCTGACGCTTCTTCTGGGGGAACTGTGCGCGTTCGCCCAGAGCAACGTAAAGAGGATGCTGGCCTACTCCAGCATCGGTCAGATAGGGCTGATCCTCTTCGCCCTGGCCATGGCCACCTCCTACTCGGTGGCCGGAGGCCTGTTCCAGCTTCTCAGCCACACCCTGAGCAAGGCTCTGCTCTTCCTGGCCGCCGGCTACATGATCTACCGCAGCGGCTCGATGGAGATATCCTCGCTGCACGGAATGGGCAAGCGGATGCCCCTGACCTCGCTGGCGTTTACCATCGGCGCGTTCTCTCTGGTGGGGCTGCCTCCCTTCGTGGGTTTCCCCAGCAAGTTCCTGATAGTGAGGGCGGCGCTGGCCCGGCAGCAGAGCATATTCACCATCCTTCTGGGTTTCGTTCTTCTGGGTACCCTCATCGAGGGAGCCTACTTCTTCCGGGTGGTGCAGGCCATCTACTTCAAGAAGGGCAGCGGCGAGACCGGGAGGAGCTACGCTCCCGCGGTGGCCCTGGTATCCATGTTCATATTCGCGGCCCTGATCATATTCGTGGGAATCTACCCCCAGCCGGTTGCCGATGCCGTGGGGTCGGCCGCCACCGAGCTGCTGGATAGGGCCGAGTACGTCAGGAGCGTTCTACAATGACCGTCGAGCTGCTGTTGGGAGTCGCCCTGGGAGGGGCCCTGCTTACCTACGTTCTGGGCAAGATCTCCCCCGGCCTGCGTAACGCTTTCGCCCTGCTCAACGCTCTGGCCCTGGTGGTGATGATAAGCCTTTTGTACGGCCAGAGCTTCGAGAGAGCACTTCCCCTGGGCTTCTTGGGCCTGGAGCTCTCGGTGCGGATGAACATGCTGTCCTGGTTCTTCGCGGTGACCATTCTGGGAATAGGGCTGCTCTCGGTCATCTACTCCCTGGTCTACATGAGGAACAAGGAACGGCTGGATTATTACTATGCGACACTACTGTTTATAAACGCCAGCATGCTGGGCACGGTAGTGGCCGGAGATCTGCTCTCGTTCTTCGTATTCTGGGAGATGATGAGCTGGAGCACCTACCTGCTCATTAGCCTCCGGGGTGGCAGCAAGGCCATCTTCGCCGGCATCAAATACATAGTCATGTCCCTGATAGGATCGCTGACCATGCTGGTGGCCATAGTCAGCCTCTACGTCTCCTTCGACACCCTGAGCATAACCGAGCTGGCGGGGCACGTGCAGTCGACAACCATGGGCCAGGCCCTGTTCGTCTTGGTGCTGTTCTCGGTGACCTTCGTGATAATAAACGCGCTGTGGCCCTTCCACACCTGGCTGCCGGACGCGCACGCGGAGGCGGTTTCCCCGTTCTCCGCCATCCTCTCCGCGGTGCTGGTCCGAAAGGGTCTGTACGGACTCTACCTGCTGATGTACGCCATGCTGGGCTTCTCCATGCTGGGCAAGCTGGCGTGGGGGGCGCTCAGCTACAGCAACGTACTGGCCTGGATAGGGGCGATCACCATAGTGTTCGCCGCCTTCCGGGCCCTGATGCAGAACGACTCCAAGAGGATCCTGGCCTGGAGCACGGTGGGGCAGGGCGGATACATGGTGCTGGGGGTGTCGGTGGCCACCAACCTGGGCATGGCGGGAGGCACCTTCCACATACTCAACCACTGCATCTACATAGCGCTGCTGTTCTTCGTAGCCGGGGCCATAGAGTACCGCACCGGCGGGATAAGGGACCTGGACTCGCTGGGCGGCCTGATAAAGAGGATGCCCGTTGCCTTCGTCGGAGGCCTGGTCGGCATCTGCGGGCTGATAGGGGTCCCCCTGACCAACGGGTTCGTATCCAAGTGGCTGATATACAAATCTTTGGTGCTGGAAGGCCGGCCGTTCCTGGCCTTCGCCGCCTTCCTGGGTACCTGGGGCACGATCCTCTACGGCTACAAGTTCATTCACAACATCTTCCTGGGTCAGCTTCCCGACAGGTTCAGGGACGTAAAGGGGATACCCTTCACCATGGCGGTTCCCATAGTGATACTCACCGTCCTGATCTTCCTGTTCGGGGTGCTGCCGGGCATACCGCTCAGCGTGGTGGACCAGGTGGGAACCTACCTGGGCTTCGAGTCGCTGAACGTAAGCATCTGGGGCATACCCTCCGAGACCGGTACCCTCAACGTGGTCAACCTGCTGGCGGCACTGGCGGTGGCCGGCTTCATCGTGTGGCTGGTGCTGCGGGCGATAGGCCGGTCGGTCTCGGTGGACCAGGACGACACCTACGCCGCCGGGGCGGCGATTCCCAGCGGCAAGTACCATTACACGGTAGGCTTCTACAGCCCTCTGTACAGGATAGTGGGGCCGTACGTGAGGGACTTCGTGGACGCGTTCTTCCTCAAGATAGCGGGATGGACCGGCTCGGTGTGCGGGGTTACCAGGAAGATATACACCGGCTTCGTAGGTAACTACGTGATGTACATAATCCTGTTCCTGGCGGCGCTGATATTCGTACAGATAGCATGGAGTCCGTGGTAATGCATGTAGTTTGGCTGTTCCTGTATCCGATCGTAGCACTGGTGGTGGGAGTTCTCTTCCTGGGGCTCTCCCGGAAGGTCATGGCCAGGATGCACTGGCGCTACGGCCCGCCGATCCTGCAGCCGGTGATAGACATTATCAGGCTGTTCAGCCAGCGCAGCGCCAGCCACGGCAGGCTGTTCGACCTGGGTATAGTCCTGTCGCTGGCCGGATCGCTGATAATCGTGCTCTTTCTGCCCTTCGGTGACGTAGCCCCCCTCAGCGGCTCGGGAGGGCTTTTGGTGATACTGTACATGATGCTCCTGGGCCCTCTGGGAATAGCCCTTAGCGCCGGGGAGTCGGCCAATCCCAACGCCAGCATAGGAATCTCCCGCAAGCTGATGCTGGCCATAGGATACGAGCTTCCGCTGCTTCTGGTGCTGCTGGCTTTCATGTCCAGGTACAATACCATATCCATAGTGGAGGTGGTGCGCCTGCAGAGGGCGACCGGCTGGTCGATAGCCTCGTTTCCCCTGGTGGTCTCCGGAGTCGCCTACCTGCTTATTCTCCCGGCGATCCTGGCCATCAGGCCCTTCGAGCTGGTGCAGGCACCCCAGGAAATATCGTCCGGGCCCATGGTGGAGTACGGCGGCTCCTACCTGGCCCTGGCCAAGGTTCAGCATGCGCTGAGCATGTTCATCGGCATCTCGCTCTCGGTCAACCTACTCTTCGGGGGCGCGTCCCACCCGCTGATATTCCTTCTGAAGATGCTGGTGATACTGATGTTGGGCCTTTTCGTAAACGCGGCCTTCCCCAGGCTGAGGATAGAGCAGGCCATCCGCTACCTGTGGCGCTGGCCGAGCCTGATCGGCCTGGTCGGGCTGGTACTGGCTGTGGTTATCGGAAGGTGATCGATGGATCGTAACCAACTGGTAAAATGGTTGAAGGCCCCGGCGAAGATGGGGCACAAGTACTCCCTGCACGCGGTTTACTTCTGTACCGGATGCGGGATAATCGAGGTGCCGCCCTCCATTACCGCACGGTGGGACGCCGAGAGGTTCGGAGTGCTTCCCACGGCGACTCCCAGGCAGGCCAACCTGTTCCTCATAACGGGTTACGTGTCCGTAAAGACCCTGAGGGCGATAATCCGCACCTACGAGCAGATGCCCGAGCCCAAGTACACCGTGGGATTCGGTTCCTGCCCCATAAACGGCGGGATGTACTGGGATTCCTATAACACCATAAAGCACCTGGACAGGTACATACCCATAGACGGATGGATAGCCGGATGCATGCCCAGGCCGGAGGCGATATTCGTGGCGGTAACCCATCTCTGGACGTTGATAGACAAGGATATGGCCGATGGCTACAAGAGGTACCGCAAGCACTACGCCGCCTATCGCGCCAATCAGGAAAAGGTCTTGAGGGGCCTGGACTGGCCTCCCCTTTTCCCCGTTGAGGAGCAGTGATGGATCGGGCCCTTATAGACAGCCTGAGCTCCACCTTCGACGCCCTGCGGGTGGAGGTTCCCCGGGAAGACCGGTTGACGGTGCAGGCTCCCCGGGATGCGGTGATGTCCGTGCTGAGCTTTCTTAAGGGCAGAGGCTACGATCATCTGCACATGGTGTCCTGCGTGGACTGGATGGAAGAGGGCCAGTTCGAGCTGGTCTACGTGCTCTCGGCCTACGGCACCGGCCAGGACTCGGCGAGCAACCCCGGGGAAGAGATCATTCTCAAGACCAGGATTCCCAGGGAGCTTCCCACCGTGGTGTCTTCGATATCCCTTTTCAAGAACGCCGAGCCCTACGAGAGGGAGATCCACGAACTGTTCGGGGTGCGCTTCGAGGGTCATCCCCGGCTTACGCCCCTGTTCCTGGAGCGGGACTACGAGATACCTCCCTTCAGGAAGGACTTCGACACCAGGCAATACGTGGAGGATTTCTTCGGGAGCATCCCCCCGGTGGGTGAGGAGGACCAGGACGTATGAGAGAGCTGGAGCTGTACTTCGGTCCTCAGCATCTGGGAATGGTGGGCAACTTCAGCATCACCCTGAAGGTGGAGGGCGACCGGGTGGTCAAGGCCGACGCCAACCCGGGATACCTGCACCGAGGCTTCGAGAAGCTGATGGAGCAGCGAAGCTGGATAAAGAACTTTCCCATGGTCTGCAGGATCAACGTGGTGGAACCGGACTCGATGGAGCTGGCCTACGCCACGGCCGTGGAGAGCCTGGCGGGTATAGAGGTTCCGGAGAGGGCCCAGTTCATACGCAGCATCTACCTGGAGCTGGCCCGGGTGGGATCTCACCTGTTCGGGCTTTGGGCGTACTCCAACATGCTGGGTTTCGATACCGCGGCCCAGTGGGCGATGTACCACCGGGACCTGGTGCTGGACCTGTTCGAGGAGCTGACCGGGGGAAGGGTTTACCACATCTACATCTGGCCGGGCGGAGTGCGCAGGGACTTCCCGGAGGGATTCGAGAAGAGGCTGGTGGAGACCCTGCACTCCATAGGGGGGTGCGTGCCCGATTACGACGCCTGCTTCTTCGACAACCGCCTCTTCTACGATAGGGCGGCGGGGATAGGAAAAATCACCCGGGAGGAAGCCATGGAGATGGGGGGCACCGGCCAGGCCCTGCGGGCCACCGGCGTGCCCTACGACGTGCGGAAGATAGAGCCTTACGCCGCTTACGACAAAGTTCCCTGGGAGGTACCCACCAGGGAGGACGGCGACGCCTTCTCCCGGATATGGGTGGTGCGCGACGAGATGATCGAGAGCGTCCACATGATCTTCAAGCTTCTGGACGAGATGCCGAAGGGCGATGTCTACAACCGGATCCCCAATCCCTTCAAATGGCGGATTCCCGAAGGCGAGACCTACGTAAGGTGCGAGTCTTCCAGAGGCGAGCTGGGGCTCTACCTGGTCAGCGACGGCGGAGACAAACCCTACCGGGTACACTTCAGAACCCCGTCGTATCCCCATGGGCTGACGATTCTGGAGAAGGCTCTGGTGGGCGAGAGCATATCGGACGTGGGGAATATAATGATCAGCCTGTACGTTGTGGCCCCGGAGATAGACAGATGATAATAAACAGGGGTGGGGAGTGATCTAGAGACATGGCCAAACCAAGCCTATTGGGGCCCCTGAGGGTAATCAAGTACCTGTTCAAGAAGCCCAAGACCCTCCGGTACCCCTTCGAGCTGAAGGAGCCCGCCAGAAGATACAGAGGCTTTCACCTCAACGACTGGGACCAGTGCACCGGCTGCGGTAACTGCGCGGACATATGTCCCAACGACGCCATAGAGATGGTGGAGCGTCCGGAGATAGCCCCCGACCCGGGAGAGAAGAACGAGCGGCCGCGGCTGGATTACGGCAGATGCTGCTTCTGCGGCCTTTGCGTGGACATCTGCCCGCCGGGCTCGCTTCGTTTGTCCCGAGACTACTTCCACATTCACTTCGATACCAGCACCTTCGTATTTACCCCCCGGGACGAGAAGACCGACGACGAGACCTTCCTGCCCGCGGAGAAGTACTCAGTGCTCAAGGCCAGCCTGGCCCACCGCAAGAGGGACTACCAGGGATTCGAGCCCGAGATAGATTACGCCCTGTTCGACCCCGACCGGGTGGAGATGCCCGAGGTTCCGCCCGAGGAGCGCAAGCTCTCCTTCGTGGAACAGATGCTGGGCTACGACAGGGAGCAGGCCGTCAGGGAGGCGGAGAGGTGCCTGGAATGCGCCCTCTGCGAGGACGCCTGCCCGGCCCACCTGAAGATATCGGACTACATAGAGGCCGTATACGAGGACAGCCCGGAGGACTCGCTGAGGACCATTTACGAGGACAACCCGATTCCGGCCATCTGCGGGCGCATCTGTATGAAGCACTGCGAGGACGCCTGCTCGCTGAGCATTCGGGGAGAGCCGCTGGCCATAAGGTGGCTGAAGAGGTTCGTCTCCGACACCGTAAGGAACTACCGGGACGCACTGGAGCAGAGCCCCGGCGAGCCGACCGGCAAGAGGATAGCCGTTATTGGCGCCGGCCCCGGAGGGCTCTCCACCGCCTACTTCCTCAGGCTCTTGGGACACGAGGTGGTGGTCTTCGACGAGCTTTCCGGAGGAGGCGGCATGCTCCGGGTGGGCCCGCCTCGGTACCGGTTGCCCGAGGAGGCCATAGACAAAGACGTCGAGTACATAGCCTCCCTGGGCGTCGACTTCCGCTTCCAGACCAGGGTGGGCAGGGACGTGGAGTTCGAAGAGCTGAGGGACGAGTTCGACGCTGTATTCCTGGGCATAGGCCTTACGGTCAGCCGGTCCACCCGGGTGGAGAACGCCGACCGCTGCCAGCTGGCTCTTCCATTCCTGGCCAAGAACAAGACCGAGGAGAAATGCGAGGTCCCCGAAGAGGTAATAGTCATCGGGGGCGGCAACGTAGCCATGGACGTGGCCCGGGAGGCCTTGAGGCTGCAGCATATCCGATACCCGGGCAAGAGGACCGTCACCAGGACCGTATCCCTGGAGGACTGGGACGAGATACCCGCCACCGAGGAGGAGATAGAGGAGGCCCGGGAAGAGGGCGTCGAGTTCAATCCCGCCTGGGGCCCCAAGAGGGTGGTTCTGGACGACCAGGGCAACATCAAGGGCCTTTTGTGCATGAAGGTCAACTCCGTGTTCGACGAGGAGGGGCGGTTCGCTCCCACCTTCCACGAGGATCAGGAGATGTTCCTGGAGGGTCGCATGATAATAGAGGCTATCGGTCAGGGCGCCGATTTCTCCTTCCTCCCCAAGGAGGTAATGGAGAGGATCGAGTTCACGGAGGCCAGGAAGGTCAGGGTGAACGAGAACGGTATGACCACCGTACCGGGCATCTTCGCCGGCGGGGACATAGTAAACGTCAACCTGGACGCGGTGACGGCCATAGCCGACGCCAAGGCGGCCTCGGAGGGCATAGACCAGTGGCTCTCCGGCGGGGAGGGCTAGCTCGGGCCGCTTACAGCCACTCCCTCAGCTTGTTCCTTAACTCTTCGAATCCCCCTCTGGATGCCTCCGCCATGTTCTTGCCCAGGGCCAGCGCGTATACGTAGTCCGAGACCTCTATGGCCTGTCTTACGTTCTGGTCGACCAGAACTACGGTGATCCCCTCGTCCCGAAGCGCCTGGAGCTTGTCGTATATCTCCGCGGCCACCTTGGGCGCCAGGCCGGCGGTGGGCTCGTCCACCAGCATCAGGCGGGGCTCGATCATCATGGCCCGCCCCAGCTCCACCATTCGCTGCTGTCCGCCACTGAGGTTGCCGGCCCTCTGCTTTCGGCGGTTTCGAAGGATCGGGAACCGGTCGTAGTTCTCCTCCAGCTGGCGTCGTATCCTGGCCTTGTCCCGGCGGAAGGTCCATCCCCCCAGCTGCAGGTTTTCCTCGACGGTCATCTCGGGGAAAACGTTGCGCCTCTGGGGTATGTAGGTCAGCCCCAGCTCGGGCATCCGGTATGGGTTCGCTCCGGCAATGCTCTTTCCCTCCAGGGCGATGGTTCCCTTGCGGGGCGAGAGGAAGCCGTACACGGTTTTGAGCAGTGTCGACTTGCCCACTCCGTTGGTCCCGATAACCGAGGTTATGGTGCCTTCCTCCGCAGTCATGGAGACCCCCTGCAGGATGTTCATGTCGGGGTAGTAGCCGGCGTAAACGTCTCTGAGCTCAAGCATCCGGGCCCTCCCCGGAGCCTACGTGCTCCAGCTGCTCCCGCTCCGAGGCCTCGCCCAGGTAGGCGTCGATGACCGCCTTCTCCGATCTTACCGCCTCCGGATCGCCGTCGGCTATCTTCCGGCCCTCGTTCATCACGATCACCCGCTGGCAGAGCTCGAATATGGAATCCATGTCGTGGCTCACTATGACGAAGGCCTTACCGTTAGCATGTACCCGCCGGATGTAGGAGTGGATCTGTCCCCGCAGCCGGGGATGTACCCCGGCGAACGGCTCGTCCAGGAAGATCAGGTCGGGGTCCAGCATCAGCACCCGTCCCAGCTCCAGCAGTTTGCGCTGCCCTCCGGAGAGACTGTCGGCGTTCTCGCTCCCCAGATGGTCCAGGGTGAGCATCTCCAGTATCTCCTCGGCCCTCGTCTCGGTACGGCTCCGGTCCGTCTCGCCGGTGGCCATGGCCGGAACCATGAGGTTCTGCAACACGCTCATCCGGCGGAACACCCGGGTCACCTGGAAGGTGCGGCCCAGGCCCATTTCCGCCCGGCGGTAGGGGGGAAGGTGGTCCACGCGTCGGCCCTGGAAGCTGATCCTGCCTCCGCTGGGACGCAGCAGGCCGCAGATGGTGTCTATGGTGGTGGTCTTGCCCGAGCCGTTGGGCCCTATCAGGCCCACCAGCTCGTTGCCCCGAACCGCGAAGGACAGGTCGTCCACGGCCCTGACCCCTCCGAATCTCTTCTCCAGGTCCTGCACCACCAGCTCTACATCCATGCCTACAGCTCCTCGCCCATCAGCTTGCGGTACAGGGGAGCCAGAAGACCGTTTCGCGCGAACCGGAGCACGATCATCAGCAGGGCTCCGAACACCACCAGCCGCCAGGCTCCCAGGTCCCTCAGCCCCTCCAGACCGAACTGCAGCAGCACTCCGCCCATGGCCGCCGCCACCAGGTTCTCCACCCCTCCGATTACGGCCATTCCTATAATCAGGCCCATGGTGGTGATCTGCCCGAAGTTGGGGGCCAGCATCCGGTTGAAATGCGCGTAGAACACCCCCGCCACCCCGCAGAACATGCTGGTTACCACGAAGGCGGTGATCTTGTATCGGACCACGTTTACCCCCAGGGCGGAGGCGGCGTCCTCGTCCTCCCTTATGGCCCGGAAGAACAGGCCCCACTTGGACCTGAGCATACGATACATGACGAAGATGGACACCACCAGAATACCGAACATCAGGTAGTAGTAGGGTACCTGGGAGGTGGTGTCGAAGAAACCATCAACCCGCAGCCCGCAGGGCCCCCGGGTGAAGCGGTGCTCGGTGTTAATGATCAGCCTGACCGCCTCGGCGAAGGCTATGGTGAAAAGCGACAGGTAGGCTCCCTTGAACCGAAGGCAGAGAGCTCCTATCACCAGCCCCACCAGGCCGGACATCGCTATTCCGGCCACAATCCGGAGAAGCAGGGGCAGACCGGTGTACTCGCCCAGAAGGCCGCTGGTGTAACCGGCTATCATCACCAGGGCTATGTTGCCGAAGGAGAACTGTCCGGCGTAGCCGTCCAGGAACGACCAGGTGGCCGCCACCAAGCCGTAGAAGTAAGCCATGGCCAGCACGTGCAGCCAGTACGAGCTGCTCACCGCCAGGGGGAGAAGGGCTCCCAGGAGCACTATAGCCGAGAAGAAGAGGATCTTACGGACCGGGAAGTGCCGGGCCTTCACTGTTTCTCCCCGAACAGCCCCTGGGGTCGGAACAGGAGCACCAGAACGAAGATCACCAGCCCGTAGAGCTCACGGTAGGCCAGGGCCCGGGAGGGGTCCGGTATCAACGCCGCCCCCAGGGACTCCACCAGACCGATCGCAACGCCCCCGATCAGCGCGCCCTTCACCGAGCCCATGCCTCCCAGGACCACTATGACGAAGGAGCGCAGCGAGGGAAGAACCCCCACGTCTGGCACCACAGCGAATATCGGAGCGATCAGGGCCCCGGACGCCCCGGCCAGGGAGGCGCCTATGCCGAAGGCTATGTTGTTCATCTTGAACGGGTTGATTCCGCTGACCGCCGCCGCGTCCCGGTCCTGGCTGACCGCCCGCATGGCCTTGCCGGTCCAGGTGGCCCTTATGAACAGCATCAGGGCGATCATCAGAACCAGGGCCAGCCCGGCCGCTATCAGCCGGTCGGCGCTTATGGTCACCGGCCCCACGGTAAGCCCTCCGGACATGAACGACGGGCTGCGGTGGGGGAAGGGTCCGGCCAGGGACAACACCAAGTTCTGCAGGAAGAAGGACAGGCCGAAGGTAATCAGGATGGCGTACTCCGCCGGCCTGTTGACCGCGCCCAGATGTATGGGCCGCAGGAACGCGACCTCGAAGAGAGAGCCCAGGCCAAGCAGGACTATCATGGCGAAGAATATCCCCAGCAGCGGGTGGAGGCCCCCCAGGACGGTGACCATGTAGTAGGCGGTGTACCCGCCCACCATGTAGAACTCGCCGTGGGCGAAGTTTATCACCTTCAAAACGGAGAAGATCAGAGTGAGGCCGACCGCCATCAGGGCGTACAGGCACCCTACTACCAGGCCGTTGGCGGCCTGCGCTATCAGGTAGTCAGCGCCGTACAAGGCCTATTCCGGAACCGGTACGTAGTACTGCCCCTCAGGGAGCTGCGACCACTCGGGCGGCCAGATTACGGTTCCCTCCTCCGGGCTCTGCCCCACCTCGGTGTACTGGAACAGGTACAGGGTTACGTCCGGCCACTGGTGCCACATGTAGTCCGGCTGGTCTTCCGGGACCGGGTTGTCCGTGCCGTAGGGGAAGGTGTAGGTGCCCCGCATGCCCTTCCACTCGATGTTCTCCAGGGCCCGGATTATGGAGTCGGGATGGGCGCAGCCCGCGTCCTCTATGGCCTCGCACATCAGCATGAAGGAGTCGTAGGCCTCCATGACCGTGGCGTTCATGGTCCGGTCGTGCTCCTGCTCGAACCGGGCGTTCTCCTGCCTGGTAACCATGTTGTGCGCGAAGGGAGGAAGGCCTATCTGGGTGACGGTTATGTATCTGGCTGCTTCACCCGCCACCTCCCAGACCTCGGGGTGCAGGCATTCGTTGGTGGCGTAGAACACGGTCTGGGGGGAGGGAGCCAGGCCAATGTCGTAGGCCTGCTTTATGATTCTGTAGGCGCCCGGACCGGTGATGGACCCGAACAGCATGTCGGGCGGAGGGGACCACTGGGTGAACCGCAGCAGGGTCCCGGTGAAGTCCTCCGTCTTGACGTCGGTGAAGGCGGTCTCGTTCCTTATGCCGGCCTCGTTCCAGGCCTGGGTAAGCTTCTCGTTCACTCCCAGGCCCCAGTCGGTTATCTCCTGGACCGCGGCGATGCTCTCGAAGCCGGAGGATATCATCCAGTCAACGGTGATGTCCCGGTAGAGGGAGTTGGTAACGGATATGCGGAACACCTCCTCGTAGCCCAGGGCGGTTACGTCGTCCGCCCAGGGCTCGGCGGCGATGTAGGGAACGTGATGGTCCCGGAACAGGTCCAGGGCCGCCAGGGCGCAGGAGCTATGGTAGTTGCCCACCACTCCCACCACCCGGTCCCTGGTTATCAGGCGCTCGGTTACCGCTCTGGCCTCCTCGGGCACTCCGCGGGTGTCGCCGAGGACGGCTTCCACCTCTCGCCCCAGTATGCCCCCACGGGCGTTGACCTCGTCTACCGCCTGCTGCACGGCCCACCACATGGGGTTCCCTGAAGCATAGGCCCCTGGAGGGGACATGGGGAGAACCACTCCTATCCTGACGGGCTCCTCTTCCGAGGCGGCCCGACCCGAGCAGAACACGAACAATGCCATAATAAGTGCCAATATGTTGCGTTGCAACTAACTCACCTTCCCTTACCTTAATCGTCGTCCCTTGCAGGGAGACCGGACCGGACTCCCCCAATGATGTGGAGGAGATAATTACCGACCCGGGTCGGCCGGGTCAACACCAAAACCGGGGGTAATGGAAAGACCCAGTAGGCGGTGGTGGCAGCCACCATGGGATTCTGGCGGATGCTCCAGTTATCTTCGTTCCCGGTCCCCACCATTTTGGATGAAGAAATTACCGAAGAGAACGGAAGGGAAAGGGAACCAAATTGGACGATCCGGTTAAGAATCCTCTGGAGCGGCTGGAGGCGGCCCAAAGAGACCTTTCGCGGTTGCTGGGGGAACTGAGAAGGTTCGAGGAGAAACTCAACGGAATAGCCAGAGATATGGAATCGCTTCCTCCGGCCACGGGAGAGGGCGGAGCTCCGCCCCAGAGCGTTTCCAGGGCCGATGCTCCGGTGGTGGAGGAGAGCCAGTCACAATCCGGCCGCGACGATTAACCCGCGGGCGTAATGGTTGAAGGGTTGGGCGGACATGTGGAACAAGCGAACCGATCTGTTCCGGCTGGCCGGGTTCCAGGTGAGCATGGACCTCAGTTGGCTGGTAATCGCTTTCCTGGTAACCTGGACCTTGGCCGCGGGGGTCTTTCCAAACCAGTACCCGGAGTTGAGAACCGGGGTCTACTGGATGATGGGCATCGCCTGCGCGGTGGGCCTGCTTCTTTCCATAGTCTTTCATGAGCTAAGCCACTCCCTGGTGGCCAGGAGATTCGGGATGCCCATAGGAGGGATTACCCTGTTCGTGTTCGGAGGTATAGCGCAGATGGAGTCGGAGCCCCCCAGCCCCAAGGCGGAGGCGTTGATGGCCCTGGCCGGTCCGGCCTCCAGCATACTGATAGGTGGCGCCCTGTACGGGATCCACGCCCTACTGGGTTCCGGGGTACCGGTCACCATCAGGGGAGTCGTCAACTATCTCGCCTTGATAAACCTGGCCCTGGCCGCCTTCAATCTGGTCCCGGCCTTTCCCCTGGACGGGGGACGGGTGCTCAGGGCCGGCCTGTGGGCCTGGAAAAAGAGCATGAGAAAGGCTACCAGGCTGGCTTCCAACGTGGGCAGGTACTTCAGCTACGTTTTGATCGCGATGGGAATGCTGGCCCTGCTGGGCGGCAATTTCATAGCCGGGATATGGTGGGGTCTTATCGGGCTGTTCCTGGGAGGGGCCGCCCGCAGCGCGTACCGGCAGATGCTTCTACGTAGGGAGCTGGAGGGCGAGTTGGTCAGGGACTTCATGGAGGACAGGCCGATCAACGTTCCCTCCACAGCAACCGTGGAGGAGCTGCTGCAGGGCTACGTCTACAGGTACTACAAGAAGATGTTCCCGGTGGTGGAGAACGGTAAGCTGCTGGGCTGCGTCACCACCGAGGAGATAAAGAAGGTCCCCATGGAGCGAAGGGACTCGCTCACGGTCGGCGAGATTACCCAGCGGTGCAGCGAGGCCAACACCATTGGGCCGGACGAGGACGCCACCAAGGCCCTGTCCCGAATGAGCGGAAGCGGGGTAAGCAGGCTGGTGGTGGAAAAGGACGGCGTTCCGGTGGGGGTGATAACCCTTAAGGATCTGCTGCAGCTGCTGGCTCTGAAGGTGGACCTCGAGGAGTAGAACCAAAGCGAATCGATAAGGAAGTGGCGGATGCGTATGCTGAACATCAAGAGGATATTGGCCCCGGTGGATCTGGGGCCGGAGAGCGAGAAGGTTCTGGGAGTGGCAGGCGACCTGGCGGAGCTGCTCCATTCGGAGGTGGTGGCTCTGCACGTCGTACAGCCGGTTCCCCTTTTGCCCATGTCCGCCCAAGCGCCTCCGGGGGCCACCGCGGCCTCCTTCAACGTACCGGCCTACCAGAGTCTTCTGGAGGAGGAGGCCGAGGCCGGTCTGGAAGATCTGACGGAAAGGGTTATGGCCAGTGACGTCAACAGGGCCTTGCTGGTCAGGACCGGAAGAATTGTCCCCACCGTCCTGACCGAGTGCTCCCAGGGAGACTACGACCTGGTGGTGATGGGCAGCGGGGAAACGGAGACGGAACTAGAGATCGGCCTTTTCGGCTCCGTGGCGGAGTCCGTGGTTAAGAGGGCCGACGTTCCGGTGCTGGTCTTGAAGAACGAGAATCGAACCGATGAGGAAAAGGGAGGCAAAGAAGAGTGAGTTCGGAGATAAGAGCGTTTCTGCACAGGAAGAAAGCACAGCTCAAGAGACTGGAAGCGGACGTGGAAGACCTGCGGGCGGAGTTCGAGAGCTCCGGCAGGGAGAAGAGCCTCTTGGGAATGCTTGGTGATGACTTGGATGCGATTCGGGACAAGGCGGCCCGACGGCTTTCAGAGCTGGAAAAGGCCGGCGAGGAGAGCCTGGAGGAGCTGCGAAAGGGAGCCGACGGCGCCCTGAACGAGCTGCGGAAAGGCCTG
Source organism: Candidatus Fermentibacterota bacterium (assembly GCA_014728175.1). GTDB lineage: Bacteria > Fermentibacterota > Fermentibacteria > Fermentibacterales > JCC-6 > WJMA01. The sequence continues at coordinate 91,452 of WJMA01000036.1, read as the reverse complement.
GAGTCGGCCAGGAAAAGGCTGCACGAGAGCTAGGGGCTATATCTCGCCCTTCTGCTGCAGCACCCAACGGACCGACCACCGTATCAGCTCCAAGTTGGTCTTGAGGTTGAGCTTCCTCTTTATGTTCTGACGGTGTGATTCCACCGTCTTCACGCTTATGCTCAGCTTCTCGGCTATGGAGTTGGAGGAAACCCCCTCCCCGATCAGCTCCATGATCTCCAGCTCCCGGTCGGTCAACCGGCTCTCCAGAGGCTGGTCTCCCCGAGCATCGCTCTTGCCGCCCACGAACCTCCTCAGCAGCCTGTCGGTCATGACATCGCTGAGGTAGACGTTTCCCGAATGCACCGTTCGAACGGCGTTCACCAGCTCCTCCTGGGGAGCGTCCTTCTGCAGGTATCCCCGGGCCCCGGACTCCAGAACCCGCTCCGCGTACAGCTTCTCGTCGTGGATGGAGGAGACCAGTATACGGATGCCGTCGTACCTGGCGGACAGCCTCTTCACCAGTTCCAAGCCGTCGCCCTCGGCCAGCGAAAGGTCGACTATGGCCAGGTCCGGAGACAGCTCTCCGGCCATCCGCTCCGCCTCCGGGGCCATGCCGGTCTCCCCGCAGACCTCCATGTCCGGCTCTTCCTCCAGCAGAGAGGTAAGGCCCCTTCTCACCACCGGGTGGTCTTCGACCAGTAGGATTCTAATCATGAAGCCCCTTCCTCGGTCGGCTCCAAGTTGGGAACCCGGCAGCTTACCACCGTGCCTTCGCCGGGGCTGGATCTGACGTCCAGCTCCATTCCCTGGCCCAGAGCCCTCTGCCTCATGAGCAGCATGCCGTAGCTGTCTCCCCCGGAGGCCCGGGCCGGATCGAAACCGCAGCCGTCATCCCGAACCTCGACGTGCAGCTCACCATCGATGGCCCTCATCCTGACCTCCACCCTGTCGGCACCGGAGTGCCGGAGGGAGTTGGTAAGCGCTTCCCGGACCACGTTGTATACCGCCTTGGCCTTGAGCGGGGGAACCGAACCGGCAAGCTCTTCCATACTCAGATCGACCTCCATCTCCGGTGTAGACATGCTATCGACCAGGTCTTCGATTGTTTCTGTCAGGTCGATTAAGGCGAAATCGAACACCCGGAGGGAGCGGGAAAGGTCACGCAGCTCCGTCATGCTCTCCGCCGTAAGGTCGGCCAGCTCCTCGGCCATGGACATCGCATCATCATCGATATCCGTATCCCGAAGCTTTTTGGCAAGAAAAGAAGCCAGCATCTTGATGCCGGTCAAGTGTTGGCCGATGCGGTCGTGAAGATAACTCGATATCCTGGCCCTTTCGCTCTCGGCGGTGTCCGAAACGTACTCCGTCAGCTCATGCAACGAGACACCTTCGGTGGGGCCGGCCGCATGGACGACCGCCGAGAGCAGTACGTGACCGGGGGGGAAGGGATCGCTGCGCCAGGAGACGGGATGGACCTTACCTCCGGCGTCGGCCACCGGAAGCACCAGCCAATCGCCGGAGGCGTTCCATAGATGGTCCATTAGCGTACGCCAGTCGGAGTCGCTACGGAAAAGCTCCCTGAGGTCCGAGAACTTCTCCGGCTCGATACCCAGCAACAAACGCAGGGCCCGGCTGGCCACCATCACACGGCCGTCGCCGTCGAATACAGCGTTTACGAAGGGCGATTGGTCCAGAAGCAGGGAGAGCATCCCCGTCGTCTTCAGGCGCTGACCTCCGGTCCGTTTATTTTGGCGCATATGCACGTAGTAACATAGTCCGTAGCGGGTCAACGGAGAACCGTCCGTGGTGGTCCGGCCTACGTGCGGTTGGTGGGTTCCCCGATGATTCCCCTTTGACGAACCTGTAATAGTTAGGTGTCAGGTGTTTTAGCGAAAGGAAGACCTCGCAATATGATACTTCTGGCCGTCATATCGCCGCACGTTACGGAACTGCGACTGGCGAAGTCCGATGGAGGTGAGGGCGGATTGGCCTCCGTCTCCAGCTACCGCTCCGATTCCCTGGACAACGCCGAGGAGATGGAGGGAGCGATTCTGGAGTTCCTGGAGGGCTCCAAGGAGCCGCCCCGGGCGGCTGCGGTCTGCCAGCTTCCCCCCATTCCCGGAAAGACTGAGGAGGAAGAGCACGTTTCCAGGGCCGCTCTCAAGGCGATGCTGGCAACCGACCGGGTGTTGACGACCACCCCCGCCGCCGCAGTGGCCAAATCGGTGGCCTGCGGCTGTATGGGGGAGCCGGACGTTCCGGGCAAGACTCGGGGACCGCGGGTGGTAATACATGCCCAGGAAAGGCTGGATGCGGCGATGGCCCTGGATGGGAAGGGCATTCCCAGAAGCCTGCCGCTGCCCCTGGCGGATCCGGTGTACGCCGAACCCACCCAGCTGGATTTTCTCTGCTACCTCTGCGGCTCTATGGAAAATCCCACGGTGGGAGACGTTTTGAGCAGCGAGGGGGTGCAGATGATGTACGCCTACCTGCGCGACCAGATCGGCTACCACGAGCCGGCGTGGATGGCCCGATTGGTCCGCCACTCGGGCGGGGTCATGCAGGCCCTCCGCTCCTGCGTGGAGTCCGATCAGCGAACCTGCAGACTGGCCGCGGCTACCGCCAGACTTTTAGGCTCGCTGCTCAGGACGGAGGCCGTAAACACCGCCGTAAGGGCAGGAGCCAAAACGGGGGCCGTTTTGTGCGGCGGCATGGTTGAGACGGCCGCTGCCGCCTCCGATCCCGGCTGGCCCCGCAACCGATGCGACGGCTCCGAGCCCCGAAGGAACCTGCTTCCGTTTCTACCGGTCAGAGCCCCGGAGAGATGCACCCGGATAGACGGCCTGAACCGTCTGGCGGCCGAGGAGTTGGTGGATTGAGGTCGGTGTGAGATCTGAATCGATCACTGCGAAGGGAAGCGACGTCGGATAGGGCATAGATCGATAGATAGTTAGCAAACACGAGAATAGAGAAAGGAGAACCTAATGCTGGATGAGATGCTGCAGACGGCGGACTGGAAGAGCGAGAAGCACGTACCCGTCATAGAGGCGCCGGAGATGGTCAAGCCGGACCAGGTGTTCGATGTGAACGTCACCCTGGGCAAGGAGGTGGCCCATCCCAACACCACCGCTCATCACATTCGGTGGATGGCGCTGTATTTCAAGCCGGAGGGGGCCAAGTTCCCCTACGAGGTGGGCAGAGTGCAACTATCCGCTCATGGGGAGTCCACCGAGGGCCCCGATGAGGGCTCGGTTTACACCCACCACAGCTGTACTTTCCGCATGAAGACCGGCAACCCCGGCAGACTGATGGCGTTGGCCCACTGCAACATCCACGGCCTCTGGCAGAGCTCGGAGAAGCTCTCCCTGGAGTAGAGCCAGATGGGGACGGGGGAATGTTAAATGCAAAATAAAACCCAGTATGATATTCAAGCAAATTCGATTTATTTCACATTTAACATTCCCCCGTCCCCATGAGGGGAATCATGGACGAGTTTGCGGTACGTACCGGTCTAAGCTCTAAGGTTCCTCCAAAGAGGTATCTGTGGACGGACGCCTTCGCCGTCTGCAACTTTCTGGGCCTGGCGGAAGCCACGGAGCGGGCCGAATACCGGGACCTGGCCCTGGATCTGATCGGACAGGCGCACCGTATTCTGGGAAGACACCGAGAGGACGATCCCCGGAAGGGCTGGATCAGCGGTCTTTCCGAGGAGGAGGGCGAGGAACACCCCACCGCCGGAGGGCTCAGGATAGGAAAGAGGCTCCCCGAAAGGAGGCCCGGTCAGCCCTTCGATCCCGACCTGGAATGGGAGCGGGACGGCCAGTACTTCCACTACCTGACCAAATGGGCCCATGCCCTGGACGTAGCCGCCCGGGCCACGGGGGAACGGAAGTATTCCCAATGGGCCAGGGAGCTGATGGAGAGGGCAAGCGCCTCCTTCGTGTACAGGGACCGGGAGGGAAGAGTGGGCATGTACTGGAAGATGAGCATCGACCTATCCACCCCCCTGGTTCCGACCATGGGGCAGCACGATCCGGTGGACGGCTGCGTGACTTCCCTGCAGCTGGTCTCCACGACCTCCGACTCCTCGGAGCTGAGGAGATGGTCTGTGGTTTACGAGTCGATCGCTCTAAGCCATTCGCTGGGGACCACAGATCCTCTAGGGATCGGGGGGTTGCTCAACGACTCGATTCGTTTGGCCCAGCTAATCCATCTCTACGATTTGGGCAGCCGGCGGTTGTTGCAAAAGCTTCTTCGAGCGGCATCGACAGGTTTGTCCGCCTGGGCATTGTCCAAGCCCTGGGAACGTCCGGCCGAGCTTCGACTCGCGTTTCGCGAGCTGGGGCTGTCCATAGGTCTGAAGGGCGTGCGCTGGCTGAGAGAAGAGGTCTTACCGGCAATGGACTCGAAGGTTCGGACCGAGGAGCTGCAGAAGATCCTGGCCTCGATCGGCCAGTACGAATCGGTGGGAGAGGATGTAATCGAGTTCTGGACGGATCCGGAGAATCGGAAGGGCTCGATCTGGGCCGAGCACGAGGATATAAACTCGGTGATGCTGGGTACCGCCCTGATTCCCTTGGGATACCTGAAATTGTCGGGTCGGCGATTAGAGGGCTAGCGTTCTCCGGGCGGGGCCAGCAGACGGGAGCAGTCTATATTTCCAGGATGGGGAGGGGTTTCTTTCGGTCTCTACGGTAGGCACGCCTACGATCTTCTTCATGTCCTCTATCTGCTCCAGAATGACCGAAAGCCTGTCGGTTACGTCCCTCATCCGTTCGATGGGGCGCTGTTCGGGATTTCCGGAATAAGGGCGGAGGCTCTGCATCTTCTCTTCGAGCATCATGGCTTTCCCTCCAGGCTTGCTCCTGCGCTTTTTCAACCTCAAAGAACATTCGGCCCGGACGCCGCCAACCCAATCGGAGAACCAGCCAGGAAGCGTTGGTGGGAACCATTAGACGATCGTAGTTCTTGTCGGAAGGACCTATCGTCAGACACCTGAGCATGCCGGTTTACCCAAGAAAGAATGGAATGACTATCTTCAAGAAAAGAAAGGCTTGAACGCGGAGGATGATCCGGGAGGGAGAGCTGCTGGGGTGAGATGGATTTGCATACTTCTTTCGATCGGCTTGAGGGCAGCGTACGCCCACGACGCCGGAGACCTCGAGGTGTCCACGAGTAGCAGTGGATGGAGCTCCGTCTCTTTGGAAGGTTTCGATTTGAGATGGACGATAGAGGGGGATACGATAAGGTTCGACATGACCGCTCCCACCACCGGATGGCTGGCCGTCGGGTTCGGTGGGGGTCCGGCCATGGCTCAAGCCGACATGGTGATAGGCTACGTTGGAGAGCAGGGCGAGCCGAGGATTCAAGACGGCTGGGGCACCGGCCCCGTGTCCCACGCAGGCGATACCGAGCTGGGAGGCAGCGGCGACCTGGAGATTCTCCGGGCAAGCGAGGAGGAGGGAATCACAAGCATGTCTTTCTCCAGGCTCCTGGATACCGAGGATGAGTACGACTTCCCTCTGAGGCCGGGTACGACGCTGCGGTTGAGCGTAGCCTGGGGAGCGGACGAAGCGGACGATTTCGACAGCATGCACCAGAGCGCTCATTCCGCCACCATCGAGGTCGAGAACGTGGCGAGGTGAGAACTTGAAAAACCACGCGTCCCACCACAGGATGATGGTCGAGGACTTCAAGAGAAGATTCTGGATCTCCCTGATCGTCACGATGCCGGTTCTCATCCTTTCTCCCATGATCCAGTCGTTCCTCGGCTACTCGCTCACGTTCGCAGGTCGGGGTTTCGTTCTCCTGGCAATGTCGGGATTCGTATACGGGTACGGAGGCTGGCCGTTTTTGACAGGACTGGTCTCCGAGTTGAGGAAGGGACGCCCGGGGATGATGACGCTCATCGCCCTGGCCATGAGCGTCGCTTTCCTGTACAGCGGCCTGGTGGTGCTGGGAGTCCAGGGAAAGGTCTTCTTCTGGGAGCTGGTAACCCTCATCGACGTGATGCTTCTGGGGCATTGGGTGGAGATGCGCTCGGTCATGGGTGCTTCTAACGCTCTCCATGCGCTATTGGAGGTGATGCCGAGGACGGCTCACCGGCTGGATGCGGACGGCCGGGTCGAGGACGTGGACATCGAAGTGCTGGAAAAAGGCGACAGGGTACAGGTTAAGCCGGGAGAGAGGATTCCCGCCGACGGGTCTGTCCTGGATGGCAGGTCGGACATCGATTTCTCAATGGTTACCGGGGAGTCCGAGCCGGTGCCCGTAGGAGAATCGGACCTGGTGATCGGGGGCTCCGTGAACGGGACCGGATCGATAACGGTAAGGGTGGAGCAGGCGGGGGAGGAGTCCTACCTGTCCAGGATGGTGGGAATGGTCAGGGAGGCGGCGCAGAGCAAATCCAAGGCCCAGAACATCGCGGACAAGGCGGCGCTCTGGCTTACCGTGGTGGCCCTTACCGCCGGCGCGGTAACCTTCGCCGCATGGCTGGCGCTGGATCGGGAAACGGTCTTCGCTCTGGAAAGAACGGTTACCGTTATGGTCATTACCTGTCCCCATGCCCTGGGGCTAGCCGTACCCCTGGTGATAGCCGTGATTACCAGCCTTTCGGCCAGAAATGGCCTGCTTATACGCAATCGAACCCCCTTCGAGGAGATTCGCTCGGTGGACGTGGTGGTCTTCGACAAGACCGGCACCCTCACCACCGGGGAGTTCGCGGTTACGGATGTGGTCTCGGTCGGTGACTGGGATGCCGATAGGTTATTGACGACCGCAGCGGCCGTGGAATCCGTTTCAGAGCACTCGATAGGTGCCGGAATCGTTGCCGAAACCGAGGATCGGGGCCTGGATATTGAATCCCCCCAGGGTTTCGAGGCCCTGCCGGGAAGGGGGGCAAAGGCGTTGGTATCCGGAAGCGAGGTGCTGGTCGGGAACCATGGTATCCTCGAGGAGGCGGGTCTGAAAGCCGGTTCCTTCTCGGAGCAGGCAGAGAAGATCTCGTCTCAGGGCAGAACGGTTGTATTCGTGGCCACGGATGGTGCGTTGAGAGGGCTGATCGGGCTTGCCGATACCGTCCGCGAGCGGAGCGCGGAGGCCATTCGATCCTTGAGAAGCAGAGGGTTGGAGATAGCCCTTATCACCGGTGACAACGAGAGAACCGCCCGAAGCGTGGCGGAGGAGCTGGGAGTGGACGACTGGTTCGCCGAGGTCCTACCGGACAGGAAATCCGAGCGAATCGCCGAGCTTCAGAGCCGGGGGAAAAAGGTGGCCATGGTGGGGGACGGGGTGAACGACGCCCCAGCCCTGGCCAGGGCGGACGTAGGAATAGCTATCGGGGCGGGAACGGACATCGCCGCGGAGACCGCCGATCTGGTTCTGGTGGACAACGACCCCATGGGCGTGGAGCACGCCGTGGCCCTGTCTACGGAGACCAGACGCAAGATGGTTCAGAACCTGGCCTGGGCGACCGGTTACAACGTGGTGGCGATACCTCTGGCGGCCGGGGTCCTTCTGCCCTGGCGATTAGTTCTCCCGCCCGCGGTGGGTGCCCTGGTAATGTCCCTGAGTACGATAATCGTGGCCGTGAACGCCAGGCTGGTATCGGTCCCGGGGCTCCGTTCTCCGACCTAGCCTTCCGGGGCCGTTCTACGAAGCGACTTCCAGCTCGTTGATCACTGCGGTCACTCCCGCGGTTATGGAGGCGTCCTTCTCCGCCGACCGCCGCGAGGGCAGGGACGGAACCGAGCCCCGAAGGGTTACCGCTCCCGCGCTTACCTCTACGGCTACCTCCAGGGAGTCGACCATGGGGTCTCTTTCCAACGCCGATGCCACCTCCCGAGCGATCACCTCATCTTCGGTCTTCTTCAACGGCGCCACCGACAGTCTGTTGTCAAGGCGGATCACCCCGTGGAGCTCGTAGATCTTCTCCTGGGCCACCGCCTTTTTCCAGAACTCGTCCACGGTCCCGGTGAGAGTAACCACCCCGTCAACCGAGGAGACGGTAATGTCCGCCTCATCGATGGCTGGAGTCCAGGCCAGAATGCTCTCTGCCCTTTCCCTGATATCTTCGTTCGTGGGCAGCTCGGGGGGAGTGGCGTAGCTGACATCGAAGCTGTCGGTTATCTCGGTCACTCCGTCGATCCGGGAGGCGGTGCTGCGGATCTTCTGCACGTGGCCGTAGGTGGGTACCTTGCCCGTCACGTTGACCCGGCCGTTCGAGACCTCGACCATGACTTTAGACGCATCGATGCGGCTGTCCCAGTAAAGGTTGTCTATCACGTCTTTCTTTATTTGCTCGTCCGATCTTTCCAAGATGACCTCTTTCTTGGTTACCGTTCCCCAAAATCAACTGTTCACGAACAAGTTATCTTTCCGAACCATCCGTCCCCATCGGGGCAATTCCTAATATCGCGTGGGAGCAGCCTCTTTCCGGAATAACCCGTAATCGCCGAACCGTTCGGGGGGAAGAACGCAGGCCGGGTCTCTCCTCCGGGTTTACTCCCCGCCGGTCGCGCCGATCTCTCCCGCCCTTTTCAGAGCCAGTTTGGAGGCCACCGGGGCGGACAGTTCGAAGATTATGGTGGAACCGATTATGGTGTTGAGTATCAGGGAGGCGTGATGGGAGAACCCGGGCACCTCGGACACCGTCAGGGCCAGGCCTATGGAGACGCCGGCCTGGGGCAGCAGGCCCAGCCCTACGTTCCGCCGAACTCGCCCCGGCGCTCCGCCCGCCCAGGTTCCCAGGAACGCTCCTCCATACTTGCCGCCCGTGCGCAGGAGGATGTAGGCCGCTATGAAGGCCGCCGACCCGGTCAGGACGTGGAACTGGAAGTGGGCGCCGGCAAGGGTGAAGAAGATCAGGAATATCGCCTCCCGTATGTGGCCCATCGGCGCCAGGCATAGGTCGGATTCCTCGGCGGCCACCAGCTTGGATACGTAGCCCAGAACCATGCAGGATAGCAGAGAGGAGAGCTCGAACCTGCCGGAGATTCCCAGAGTGAGGAATATGAAACCGAGCACCACCGGCAGGCGGAGCTCATCGCTTCGCACCCGGCGTGCGAACCAGCCCAGGCAGAGGCCCAGGGCCGCACCGGCAGCGGCCGAGAGGCCGACCTCCCGGGCCGCCCCGGCCAGACCACCCGCTTCCTGGCCGGCTCCGGCCAGGCTCATGGCTGCGGTGAAGAGGATTATCGCCAGCATGTCATCTATGGCCACCAGGCTGAGGAGCATCCTGGTAAGCGGCCCCCTGGCCCGGTACTCCTCGATGACGGCGATGGTTGCGGCCGGAGCGGTGGCGGAGGCGATGGCTCCCAGAACCAGCGCGGTGCCCAGGTCGAGCGAGCCCATGAACAGCCTGGCGAATGCCCATATACCCAGGGTTACGGTCAGGACGGCCCCCAGGGACTGTCCAAGAACCCCCAGCAAGATGCTCCTGCTCCGGCGGCGCAGCCACTTCAGCTGGAATTCGGCTCCCACTATGAAGGCTATCGCCCCCAGGGCGGTGTCGGTGAGCACGGCGGACCAACCGATGGCGCTGAAATGAAGCACCGACCCCAGTAGTTCTTTGCTGAACAGGGCGCCCACGACCACGTAGGAGGCCACCCTGGGAATACCGATTCGCTCCCCCCAGGTACCCGCCATGAAGCCCGCAGACATCAGCAGGCCCAGAGTGATCAGGTGCTGTACGTTTGCCGCGTCCATCGCTACCCTTCGTCCGACGTCCCGCTTTTCAAGCTGGGACGGGGCTATCGCTTTCTATAAGCCGCGTTTATCCATTTCCAGTTCAGTACCAGATGAAGTAGACCCAGAGCGACCAACGCGTACCCACCGATCGGGTGCCAGCGGCTGAAGAACTGGTAGTAGTCGGTACGGAAGAGGGCGCTCACGAATTGGAAAAGCAACAGGAGCAGCAGCAGTGGGTTGATTATTCTCAAGAGCGTCATTTTCATATCGATCCTCCAGAGATGCATTGGTGGTAACCCATACGATCGAACGATTCACGCCCGTTCGTAGCCCGAGTGGGGAGGTGGGAAACCTATAACTCAGCCATTGCTCAACGGACAGGAGATCGAGCTCCATCCCGAAAGTCCACCCAGTACCACGTGAATGTCGTGGTATCCGTTGCCGGCCAGGTACGAGGCTGCGATCATCGACCTCAACCCCGAGCCGCAGAAGATTACCAGGGAGCTGTCTCTCGGAATCTCATCCAGCCGCCGGGGCAGGGTGGTCAGATGTACGTGCTGGGATCCGGGTATTCTGCCCGTGGCCTCCAACTCTGCACCGCTTCTTACGTCCAGTATGAGTAACTCCTCGCCGGCGTCCAACCTGCCGCATAGATCCTGGACGGTCATGGTGGGTATCGAAGCGCTATCCTGACCCGAGGTGTGCCAGGACAGCATCCCGCCGGCCAGGAATCCCGGGATGTCGTCGTAACCCATCCTGAAGAGAAGCCTGACGACTTCCGCAGGATCATCGTCTGTAACCAGGACGATGGGCCTGTCATGTGGAACGAACCATCCGGCGAAAGCGGGTACCCTTTCGGTCTGAATGAACTGCGCCCCCGGCAAATGTGCAGAGGAGAAAGCGAGCTCGGTCCTGGTGTCCAGCACGGTTGCCCTTTCTGCGATCTCCTTGAAATCCGACGCTGACATGGCAACAGGCTCGGGAGGCGCACCAAGGACCGGCGGGCCCTGCGAATTAAGCTTCTCCATCAGGGTGAAATAGGGGGGCCTTTCCAGTTCCACCGCCACATCCTCCACGAAAGCCTCCCTGTCCTCGTGCCTCAGCTTAGGATTGTGTTTCCGCTCCAGCCCCACCGTCGTCCACAACCGCTGGGAGATCTCCGAGCCGCATACAGATCCCGAGCCGTGGGCCGGACACAGGATCACACCGTCGCCCAGTGAGAGAATCTTTCCGTATATCGAGTCGTATAGCATTCCCGCCATTTCCCGGGCCCGGTTCATCCCCAACAGATCGGTTCTCCCCACGTCTCCCGCGAATAGGGCGTCTCCGGTGAAGCATATCCACGGATTGCTCTGAGGGTCGTAAAGCAGATAGCTCATGGATCCGGGGGTATGGCCGGGCGTCAGCATGGCTTCGATTCGGAGCGGGCCAGTCTTCCAACTCTGGCCGTCCTCTGCCGGTTCTCCGTAGCCGTAATCCAGCTGCCGGTCGGCATGCCATATCGGGCATCCCGCTCTGGCTGAGAGCTCTCGGGATCCGATCACGTAGTCCTCGTTGCGGTGGGTTTCCAGGACCGCCGTTATCCTGACCCCGCGCTTTCTGGCTAGACTCAGGTACTCCTCGCAGTCCCGGCGAGGGTCTACGACCACCGCCTCGGTTCCCGAGCCCACCATGTACGAGTAGTGGGCCAGCCCGCCCGACTCCATTCTCTCCAATAGCATGGCGCTCCCTCCAGCCAAGAAAAGGCGCGGATAGCGCCCTCTTCGGTTTAATAGGATCCCCGGTTCCGTACTACGCTCGGCAAGAAGACGAGATTCGTCAAGGTCGCCGTCAGGTTTTCCTGGTCCTTGGCGGGAGAGAGAATTAGGGGGATGCCTTATTGACCGGGCGGTTGAGGAGCCGTAATGAAGCATCCACCGCTTCTCGATAGAAAGGATGTGCCATGAGGGCGAAAGTTCTGCCCACGAAGTGCGAATCCATAGGCGTATGCGTTATGATCTGCCCGGACGTCTTCAGGCTTCAGCCCGGTAGCAAGAAGGCGGCCGTAGTTGCCAATCCGGTACCGGAGATCTACGAGAGTGCCTGCCGGAAGGCCGCCGAGTCCGTTCCCAGAGAAGCCATAGTGATCTACGAGGAATAGGCCGGCAACGGACAATTGCGGTAGTAAGAAGAGACGCCGATGCGAAGAGATGGTCAGTCCAGCCGCTCCAAGGGCAGCAAATTCATCAACGTGGTGATGCGGTTCTTAGCTTCACTGGTGACCAGGCCGGCTCGCAGGCTGATCTTGATCTCGGCGATCCTCTTCGTTCTGGCCTATCCTCCCCTTCCTTTCGGGTTCCTGGCCTACGTATGCCTGGTCCCGATGATCGTGGCCACGACCAGCAGGGGCTTCTGGGTCGGTCTTCGACGAGGCTATGCGTTCGGTCTTCTGACCAACCTCTTCTTGCTGTACTGGGTAGGTATGGGTGTGGAATCGTACATCCTTGCCCACAACCCGGCCGTGGGTGGGGGGACGAGATTCCTGGTGGGATACGTGGTGGCACCGCTTACCACGGTACTGGTGGTCGTCATCCAAGCCCTATACACCGGCGCTCTGTTCGGAGTTTGGGCCTGGTTGTCCGAGCGGGGACGGTACTGGTTGCTGGGTTTCCCGTTTCTGTGGGTTTCGGTCGAGTATTCCAAAACCCTCACCGAGCTGGCATTCCCGTGGGTGGAGCTGGCGTACACCCAGTCTGGGCTGACGCCCATGATACAGACCGCGTCGTGGTGGGGACATCTGGGAGTAAGCTTCGTACTGGCTATGGTCAATCTTCTGTTCTACGTTGCCTGGGCCGAATGGAAACGGGCCAAGGCCCTCTCCGTCGTTTCGGCTTCCACGGCCATAGCGGGGCTGATCCTCTTACTTCTGCACGGTTTACAGGTGGATTGCATTCCGGGCGGAGATGGAATCGAGGTAACTCTGATCCAACCCAACCTGAGCATGGAGCGGAAGCATGGAGAGGGTGGGGTCGCCCACACTCGTGATCGGCTGACCGACATGACCAGGGAGTGGGGAGGAGGGGCCGATCTGGTTGTGTTTCCGGAGACCGCCCTGAGGGCGGGCCTGCTGGATGAATCCTCCGGTGGCCATTGGTCCGGGCTGGCCGACTCCCTGGACACCAACATCTTGATGGGAACGGTGGAGAGCCGCTCCCGCCGGGGAAGAAGCTGCGATTTCAACAGCGCTGTGCAAATCGGTGCGGACGGTGGTTACGATTACGTGCGCCACAAGATCCGCCTGGTGCCCTTCGGCGAGAAGGTTCCCTACATTCAGCACATGCCGTTTCTCTGGGATTTCCACCTGGGTAGCTCCAATTCCTGCAGAGGTGATTCGATCTCCGTATTCGATGCCTCTGGGATGCGTTATGCCGTTCTGATCTGCTTCGAGGTGGCGTTTGCCGAGCTCAACCGCAGGTCCGTCGAAAATGGGGCGGGCCTGCTGGTGGGTATAAGCAACGACAGTTGGTGGCGTGGCTCTGCGATGCCCTACCAGCACGCCAGCATTGTGCCGCTGCGTTCGGTGGAGAATCGTCGTTGGTACGCGTTCTCGTCCAACTCCGGATTCTCTTTCTTCTGCGATCCATGCGGAAGGATACTCGATCGAAGCGAGCTTTCCACCCGAGCCGCCTTCAGCCGAACCGTGTACCGGATGGGACGAACCACCTTCTACACCAGGCACGGCTCCTGGCTTCCCCTGATTGCCGTAGCTTTCAGCGTTCTCCTAGTTCTACTCCGCCTACTGCCTTATCCTTTTCGGAAACGCGCCGCGGATAACCGTCCATAGCCTGATCCCGTAAGTCGGCAAGCGCCCAAATGGTGGCTTCCCCGAATGTGCTTTGAGGGATTCTCCGATTAGCACCAAGCCGGTACCTAGACATAGTCACTTGAAAGAATTGCGCGAGCTTTTGTGGATGGCATCAGCCTTTGCCGATTGGTGAAGGAAGCGAAGGGATTGGATATGAGACTTAGAAGCCCGGCATTCGTGGATGGAGAAAGTATTTCTGGCCAGTACGGCTATAGGCGAGGTAACGTGAATCCTCCCCTGAAGATAGAGGAGGTACCCGAAGGAACGAAATCGTTGGCCCTCATAATCGATGACCCCGACGCCATGGAGCCGGCCGGCAAGGTATGGGACCATTGGGTACTGTGGAACATAGACCCGGATACGCGGGAGATTCCGGAAGGTTCCGTGCCCCCCGGAGCCGTACAGGGCAGGACCGATTACGGCGAGAATCGCTACGGGGGCCCCAATCCGCCCGACAGGGAGCACACCTACAGGTTCAGAGCGTTCGCGCTGGACCAGTCACTGGATCTGCCGTCCTCGGCGGTAAAGGCGGACCTGGAGAAGGCCATGAACGGTCACGTCCTCGACCAGGCCGGGATGTCCGGAACGTATGCCCCCGAGCAGGGACGATAGCTCGTACCGAATTCCCGAACCGTTTCGATTCACGAATCAAGGAGAGGATTTGCGATGGAGCAATATCCCGATCCCCCCAGACGGTTACCCTCTACGCTACCGAAGCCTTCAGCTTCCGGGCGCTGGAGCCGGCAGCCGTAATATCGATAGGCGGCTGAGGGGTCTCCATGGGTTTCGACATTGCCGTGCTCTACGGCTCATCCCGTACCGAGAGGGTGGGAATTCGAGCGGCAAGGTTCGTAGTCGGAAAATTGCGGGAGAGGGGGCATGAGGCAACTCTCCTGGAACCATTGGAGTACGAGCTGCCTCCGCTCGATTACAGGTACTACGAGTACGAAGAAGGGAGGGCGCCCGAAAGGATCGAGCGGGTGGCCGAGGTTCTCAAGCGGGCCGAGGCGTACGTGTTCGTAACCGGCGAGTACAACCACGGGATCCCGCCCATGCTTAAGAACATGATCGACCACTTCCTCTACCTCTACTTCTTCAAGCCCTCCGGAATAGTCTCCTACTCCACTGGTAACTTCGGAGGGGTGAGGGAAGCGGTTCAGCTGCGCGCCACTCTGGGGGAGATAGGCACGGTGAGCATTCCCACCATGTTACCGGTTCCCCGGGTGGATCGGAGCTTCGATGAGGACGGAAAGCCACGGGACGAGCGCTACCACGACCGGATAACGCAATTCCTGGACGAGTTGGAGTGGTACGCGGACGCCTTGAAGAGAAAGAGGGCGGAGGGAACACCTTACTGAAAACCGCTGGATGAAGACCGGAAACCGGAGAGGAAAGGAAGGATCATGGCCATAAAGAAGGTTTGGATCGAGGAGGGATGCACCGTGTGCGGACTCTGCGAGATGGAGTGCCCGGACGTGTTCGAACTGGACGACGAGACGGCGGAGGTCAAGGAGGGCGCCGACCTCGAAAGCAACGAGGACTGCATAAAGGACGCCGCCGAAGCCTGCCCCGTAGATGTGATCAAGTACGAGGAGGAATGAGAGGGGCCTCGCCCGGGGAGGACGAGGAGCTCTTTCCGGCAGCCCGGACCTGCTTCACCGATGAGGAAGACCGATCCATGGTGGAGAGCTTCAGGGAGTTCGACCGGTAAGTTATCCACGAGGTATACGAGTCGAGAGTCGAAGCGGTAGAATCGGTCGACTAAGGATAAAGCCGACCCTGGCCCATGCCCGGGTTCCGGAGAGTCCTCAACGTCTTTCTGTCTCCAGCCGCCTCGCTATCCTTAGAACGTCTTCCAGGGAGTCGGCCCTGTAATCTCCCGGGACGCCGACACCTATGGTTAGGCAGCCGGCCCGTCTGCCCGCCTGGATGTCCTCCTCCGAGTCGCCTATCAGAACCGTGTCGTCCGGTTCCGCGGCCAGCTCTGCGATCGCCCTCTCGATCATGGCCGGGTTCGGTTTACCGCTTTCCACCTGATCACTGGTTACTACCACGTCAAAAAAGCCGCCCAATCCGTGTTGCCGCAGTATATCTCTTGTGCACCGCAGCGTGGTGTTCGTAACCAGCGCCTTCTTGCCCGGAAGGGCGGACAATAGATCCAGCGCCTTGGGCATGAGCTCTATCTCCCGGATGTACCGGGTTAGTACGGAATCGCACATTTTCCTGCTGGTAGTTCCGAGGTCCTCGATGTTCGCCTCCAGATCCCTTCCCCAGAACCTGTTCTCGAACTCCTCCCGGGAAATGCCTCCCAGTTCCCTGAACGTCTTGAACCAGGCCTTCTTGGAATCGACGAGAACGCCGTCCATGTCCAAGAGGTAGTTCATGACTGATCTCCGGCGGGCGCTTCCTCCCCCAAGCTGGACAGCGACCGATAGTACCGCCGGCATTCGGGTTCCCTGCCCCGCACCATTCGCTTGCCGGCCAGGTCGCCCCGGCTGGAGGTTACCACGGTGCACTGGCCATCCTGGTGGTCCTCCCAGTAGATCACCACCCAGTCGCGTGTGGCGTCCAGCTCGTGGGCGCGGCGGGTGTTGGAGAACAGGAGAGTGAAGTCGTACCGCTGCCGGGAGACCTCCATGATCGGCAGCCAGGCTTCTCCTTCCGGATTGAACCTCTTGGGGGCTATCGTTCGCAGTTCGCCGGCCTCCGCCTTCTCCCGGTAAGAGCGGTCCAGCGAAAGCAGCAGGTCGACGTCGGGAGGCCCATCGTGTGGCCGGCTCTCGTCCTCCTCGGTACTGCCGGGGGTGGTTGAGTGGGATAGGATGACCGCCAGACTATCGCGGACGGCCCTTACCCTCTTCGCGCCGAATCCCTGCAATGTTTCCAGCCGACCGTCGTGCGCCGCCCGTTCCAGCTCCTCGAGGGTTCTTATGTCCAATTCACTCACTATCCGTGAGGCCAGCTCGGCGCCGATCCCCGGAAGCCGACGGAACGCCTTCTTCGGTTCCATCCGGGTCTCCAGCCTTTCCAGCAGGGATATCGATCCGGTGCGGACGTATTCCCGGATAGTTCCGGCCAATCCCGAGCCTATGCCCGGCAGCTCCTGCAGCCTACTGCGGGACTCCCGGGCCAACTTTGCCACGGAACCCGCATGCTCCCTTACGGTTGCCGCCCCCCTGCGATAGGAGCTGACCCTGAATGGATTGGCTTCCATCGAGTCCAGCAAACCGGCTATATGGTCAAGCTGACGGGCAATATCACGATTGCTGGGTTCTGCCTTGCTCAAGGCTCTACACCTCCGTAGATCGGCTATTCCCTATATTTCTCTACCATGTGGCTACTCTAGCATCAAGCATGGAAAGCGGCAGCCGCCAATGGGGGGAGGCCCGATTGATGCTTTTGACGCTTAGAATATGGTGTAATTTGATAGAGATTTTTCTCGTCCTGCGGAACGGATAGCAATGCCCGATCTTGTACCGAGTGTCGAAGAGCTGGTTTCCCTTTCCAAGGAAGAGGCCAGAGAGAGGCTGGAAGACCTGCGGGAGAAGGTCAGGGAGCACAACTACCACTACTACGTGGAGAAGAGCCCCCGAATCTCCGACCGCCAGTACGATCGTCTGTTCTCCGCGCTGCAGAAGATCGAGGAGCGCTTTCCCGATCTAATGACCCCGGACTCTCCCACCCAGAGGGTGGGGGGAGAGCCCATGGAGGGCTTCGAGTCCGTAGAGCACACCAGGCGGATGCTCAGCCTGGACGCCACCCGCGAGCGGCCCCAACTGGAGCGATTCCTGTCCCGGGTTAAGGACGCCGCCGGTTCGGGAGACTGGCGGATAATCGCCGAGCCCAAGCTGGACGGGGCGTCCGTGGAGCTGGTCTACGAGGATGGAACCCTGGTCCGGGGGCTGACCAGAGGCAACGGCAGGGTGGGCGATGACGTGACCCCGAACCTCAAAACCGTCGGCTCGGTACCTCTTCGCCTGAGGGGGGACCAGAGGCCGGTGCCTTCGTTCCTTTCGGTGCGGGGCGAGGTGATGATGTTCAAGTCCGGGTTCCAAGAGCTCAACCGACGGCTGGTGGAGAACGGCGAGAACCCCTTCGCCAATCCCCGCAACGCGGCGGCCGGGGCGCTGCAGCAGCTGGACCCTTCCATCAGCGCCGACCGCCCCCTGGAGTTCCTGGCCTACGAGATACTGCGGATAGAGGACGGCGATTTGGGGAGAGACAGCGAGGTGGTAAAAGCCCTTACCGACTGGGGATTCGCCGTGCCCGACGAGATCAGCACCGTCGGGGAGCTGGACGAGCTTCTGGACTACCACGCCCACTGGTCGGACAACAGGGAGGAGCTGGACTACGAGATAGATGGGGTGGTCTTCAAGGTGGACGACCACTCGCTGAGGGAGTCGATGGGGGAGACCTCCCACCATCCGCGCTGGGCACTGGCCTATAAGTTCGAGCCCCGCCGGGAGGTGACCAGGGTGGAGGAGATAGCCGTTCAGGTGGGAAGGACCGGCCTGCTGACCCCGGTGGCCCTGCTGCGTCCGGTGGAGGTGGGAGGAGTGACCGTGTCCAGGGCCAGCCTGCACAATCCCAGCGAGCTGGCCAGGAAGGACGTCAGACGGGGCGACAAGGTCCGGGTGCAGAGAGCCGGGGACGTGATCCCCGAGGTGGTGGAGCGGATAAACGAGCCTGGGCGCAAGCGCGAGGAACCTTTCCAGATGCCCCCCGTCTGCCCCTCCTGCGGCACGGAGATAGTAACCGAAGGGCCCCTTGCCCGATGCCCCAATACCTACGGATGCCCCGCCCAGCTCAAGGGCCGTATCCAGCACTTCGGGTCCCCGCCGGGGCTGGACATAGACGGTTTGGGTGAGGAGACGGTCTCCGCGCTGGTGGAGCGGGGATATGTGAAGCAGCTTTCCGACCTCTTCAAATTAAAAAAGGAAGATCTGCTGCAGCTGGACGGCTGGGGTGACAAGTCCGCCGAGAACCTGCTGGGCCAGATCGAGAGAAGCAGAAAAATCGAGCTGCAACGCTTTCTGTACGCCCTGGGCATCCCCGAGGTGGGAGAGGCTACCGCCAGGGACCTGGCCCGGCACTTCGGCACCCTGGCCGACCTGAGGAACGCCTCCCGCTCTCAGCTGGAAGAGGTGGAGAGGGTGGGGCCCAAGGTGGCCGAGGCTATACACGGCTTTTTCAGGGAGGAGCACAACCGCAAAGCCATAGACGGTCTCCTGGAAGCCGGCCTGGAGATAACCGAGGAGGAGGGAGCCCGGGGAGAGGCTTTCGAAGGCCTGAGGTTCGTGTTCACCGGAGCCCTGGACAGCATGAGCCGGGACCAGGCCCAGGAGCTGGTGGAGTCGCTGGGAGGCAGGGCCACCTCCTCGGTGAGCTCCCGTACCGATTACGTGGTTATAGGCGAGGATCCGGGCTCAAAGGCGGAGAAGGCCCGGGAGGAAGACTTGGAGTTTCTCGACGAGGAAGGCTTTCTGAAGATGCTCCGGGACGCCGGGGCCCTGGAGTAGGGTACATCGATGGAGAACGTGGAGATCGCGGCGGTGCTCAGAGAGGTGGCTGACCTGTTGGAGATAAAGGGCGGCAACCCGTTCAAGGTCCGTGCCTACCGCAACGCAGCACAGAAGGTGGCCAGCCAGGCCCGTCCCCTGCGCAGGATGATCGAGGAGGAAGAGGATCTGACCAAGATACCAGGCATAGGCAAGGACATGAGCAGCTACATAACCGAGCTGGTCCGAACCGGGGGCCTGGAAAGGCTGCGGGAGCTACAGAAAGACGTGTCGCCCACCGTAACCGAGCTTCTGAAGCTGGACGGGGTGGGAGCCAAGACCGCCGCCAAGCTCTACCATGAGCTGGGCGTGGACTCGATGGACAAGCTGCGCCGGGCCCTGGAGTCCGGAGAGGTGAGCAAGCTCGAGGGCCTGGGGGCCAAGACGGCGGAGAAGATGCGAAGGGAGCTGGAGGAGGTTACCGGCCGGGAGGAGCGCTTCCTGCTGTCGGAGGCCGACAGCCTGGTCCGGCCTCTGGTGGAGCATCTTCAGGATGCCAAAGCCCTTAAGCGGCTGCAGATAGCCGGCAGCTTCCGTCGGCGCAGCGAGACCGTGGGCGACATCGACATCCTGGCCATCTGCGACGACTGGGAGCCGGTGATGGATGCCCTCACCTCCTTCGATTCGGTGGACCGGGTTGAGCAATCCGGAGAGACCAGGGGAACCGTGGTTCTAAGGTCAGGGCTTCAGGTCGATCTGAGGATACTTCCCGAGGAGTCCTACGGAGCCGCACTGCACTACTTCACCGGAAGCAAGTCACACAACGTTGCGGTGCGAAAGATGGGGGTGGAGCGGGGGCTTAAGATAAGCGAGTACGGAGTTTTCGAGGTGCCCGAAAACCGCAACGCAGATAGCTCCGATCCTCAGGAGGGTAAGCGGGTGGCGGGGAAGGACGAGAAAAGCGTCTACAAGGCCGTAGGCCTTCCCTGGATACCCCCCGAGCTCAGGGAGAGCCGGGGGGAGTTGGAGGCCGCCGAGAATAACGATCTGCCCGACCTGGTGAGAATGGACGACATCAAGGGCGACCTGCAGATGCACAGCACCTGGTCGGACGGAGAAGCGTCGATCGAGGAGATGGCCCGGGCCTGCGCCGACATGGGCTACGAGTACATGGCGATAACGGACCATTCCAGCTGGGTGGGGGTGACCACCGGCCTGGACGAGGAGAAGCTGGAGAAACAATGGGAAGAGCTGGAGAAGGTTCGGGGGAAGGTGGAAGATATCACCATTCTCAGCGGTATGGAGGTGGACATCCTGGACGACGGCTCGTTGGACCTGGAAGACGGGCATCTGGAAAGGCTGGACTTGGTGGTGGTGGCGATTCATTCCAACATGGACATGGACGAGGACGAAATGACGGCTAGGGTGGTCAAGGCCCTATCCCATCCCTCGGTGAGCATACTGGCCCATCCCACCGGTAGGAAGATAAACCAGCGCCGGCCCATTAACATCGATCTGGAGCAGGTTATCGATGCCGCGGTGGAGCAGGAGGTGGCGCTGGAGTGCAACGCCATGCCCAACAGATTGGACCTGGCCGACATCCACCTTCGCCGGGCCGCGGAGAAGGGCGCCCTGCTGGTGGTGAACACCGACGCCCATCGGCCGGATCATTTGCGCTACATGTCCTACGGGATCGACCAGGCCCGCAGGGGCTGGCTGGAATCGGACGATCTGCTAAACACCAAATCGCTTTCCAAGCTGAGAAAATGGCTGAAAGGCTGAGCCGCGGGAGGAGGAGATAGATTTGCCCGAGCTGCCCGACGTAGAGGTTTTCCGAAAATACCTGCAGAGCACTTCCCTAAAAAGGCGGGTGAGGGACGTACGGACCACCAGAGAGGAGCTGTACAGGGACCACGGGCGCGACGACGTGGTGAAGGCGCTTAAAGGGAGCAGGCTGGAGGATACCCGCCGGCACGGGAAGAACCTGTTCGTGAAGCTCTCCGGGGGAGAGTGGCTGCTTCTGCATTTCGGGATGAGCGGCTTTTTGAAGTCCTACCGCAAGCCCGCCGAAGAGCCACCGCACCAGAGGCTGGTTATGGCATTGGACGACGGAAGCAACCTGGCCTACGACTCCCAGCGGCTGCTGGGAACGGTGTCCGTGGTGGAGTCTCCGGAGGAGTACGCCAAGCGCAAGGAGCTGGGACCGGACGCCCTGTCCGACCGGATGTCCGCCGAAAGGTTCGCAGAGCTTCTCGCGGGCAGCAGGGCCACGGTGAAATCGGCGCTGATGGACCAGGGCCGGATCGCCGGCCTGGGAAACGTGTACACCGACGAGACCCTGTTCCAGGCCGGGATTCATCCCCGCCGCCGGGCGAGCGAGCTGTCGGGGGAAGAGCTGGAAGAGATGTACCGGACGATGACCAGGGTGCTGCGGAAGGCCATAGACTTCGGCGCCGAGGCTTCCAACGCGCCCCGAAGCTGGCTCCTGCCCCGCCGGGAGGAGGGCGCGGAGTGCCCGGGCTGCGGAGGCTCGATAGAGCGGACCACGATAAGCGGCCGGGCCACCTACTTCTGCGCCCGTTGCCAGCCGCCTTGAGCGAAGAACTCCTGAGCATACCCGTTCGGGACAACGGAGAGCCTCTGATGAATCCGGCCCGGCTCTGCCCCCACCTGGTAGTGATCGCCATTCATGACTTGAGCCGCAAGCTCCAGGGGCTGGACGAGAACGAATGCTACCTCAGGGAAGGCGCAGCCCGAAGATTGTGCAGGGCGGCCGAGCTGCTGCCCGAGGGGCACCGGATGAAGATCTGGGAGGCGCACCGGCCCACCAGGGTGCAGAGGCAGCTGTTCGCTGATTACCTGACCAAACTGAGGAAGGAGCATCCGGAATGGCCCGAAAAGAAACTGGAGTCCGAAACCTCCCTGTTCGTGGCCCGGCCGAACAAGGTCGCTCCGCACCTGTGCGGGGGCACGGTGGACCTGACTGTGGTTGGCCCCGACGGCGAAGACCTGGACATGGGAACCGAGTACCTGTTGTTCGACGACCGTACCCCCACGGGGAGCGACCTGGTGAGCAAGGCCGCGAAGGGCAACCGGAAGCTACTGGCCGAAGCGATGTCCCGGGCCGGCTTCGTGAACTACGAGTTGGAGTGGTGGCACTGGTCCTACGGAGACCGCTACTGGGCCTTCAAGCTCCGAAAGCCCGCCGCCATCTACGTCCCCACCTAAAGGGACGTCCCTAGCTTTTTAAATGATATGATTTAGATAATCTGCAACTGAAGCGGAGAGCTTCAGCGGAGTAGCTATACGTAGACGTGGGTAACCGCTTTTTAATTCAGTTTTATAGTTCCCCCGTCCCCAATCTTATAGCCCGGCCAGGGCGGCGTAATCTATAAGGTCGGCGAACTGGTCGCGCGATTCCTCCGTTTCGCTGGTAATGGATACGAAGAAGCGCTCCGACACCAGAACCAGAAGATCGTAGTCGTCGGGGGCGCTGTATATGTCTATGGCCGGATATCCATGTACCTCAGTGTGCCTTAAGTGGCCGTCGGACGAGGAGAACTCGAAGGCGGTGTCGAACTGGGTCGCCCAGGGGGAGTTCTCGCTGTAGGCGTTGTCGACCAGGACGATCTCTACGTCCTCGTCGGTGGACTCGCTCTCGTAGGTGCGCTCGGACATGCTGGTGGAGAACCCGGGGGAGCTCATGGTCTGGCCGCTGGGCTCGTCCGCCGTCCAGCCGGACGGGGCGTCGGGCAAAAGTTCGATCAGGGATTCCCAGGAGACGGGATCGACGGTTTCCGGAGTGCCGGCTCCGGACGTGGCCTCTCCCGGCTCTTCGGCGTCCGGCTCAACAGCTTCCTCTTCCATCTCTTCCTCGGTCTCGGATGCACCGCCGCCGGAAGCTTCCTCTTCAACGGCCTCTTCCTCCGTCTCTTCGGCCTGTTCGGTACCGTCTCCGCCGCAACCGACCAGAGCGGCGGTACCCAGGGTTAAGACGAGCATCATTGCGATTAGCAGGAACCTTTTCATGTTTCCCTTCCCAAAGTAAACCCGGCCAAATGCCGGCCTTGCCGAACGGTGTGTATGT
The DNA here is from genome assembly GCA_014728175.1 of Candidatus Fermentibacterota bacterium. Lineage (GTDB taxonomy): Bacteria > Fermentibacterota > Fermentibacteria > Fermentibacterales > JCC-6 > WJMA01. The sequence continues at coordinate 68,354 of WJMA01000036.1, read as the reverse complement.
TAGCCTCAGTAATATGCAAATCCTGCGGGTGGAGAGCTAGGCATCGCTCGATGACTCGATGAAGGGAGGGCCGGAAGAATGGGTAGAGAGGAATGGCGGCTGGACACCAAACTGGTGCGTGCGGGGGAGCCGGACCCGGCGGTGGAAGGATCGGTCAGCATGCCCATCTTCCAATCCTCCACCTTCGAGTACAGCGGAGACGATCCGGACCAGGAGCTGCGGTACATAAGGCTGAACAACACCCCCAACCACCTGGCCCTGCACCGCAAGCTGGCGGCGCTGGAGGGAGGGGAGGCCGCCCTGGTGAGCTCCAGCGGGATGGCCACCATATCCACTACCCTGCTGACCCTGCTGCGTCCCGGAGACCACCTGATGGTGCAGCGCAGCCTGTACGGAGGAACCCACCAGCTGCTGACAGGGGTGATCTCCAAGGTGGGGATAGTTGTCGATTTCATCGATGAGATGGATCCCGATACCTGGAGAGACGCTCTGCACCAGCGGACGGCCATGATCATGGTGGAGAGCATATCAAATCCCCTGGTTCGGGTGGGCAGGCTGAGGAAAGCGGTCGAGTTTGCTCGCGATCACGATCTCCTATCCATGGTGGACAATACTTTCGCCAGCCCGGTGAACTTCAGGCCACCCGAGGAGGGATTCGATCTTTCCGTCCACAGCTGCTCCAAGTATCTCAACGGGCACTCGGACCTGGTGGCCGGAGCGGTGATTGGAAAACGCGACCTGGTGGACAGGATAGGGGAAAATTTGGTGGATCTGGGCGGCTGCCTGGATCCCCACGCCTGCTTCCTTCTGCACAGAGGGATGAAGACCCTGGGGCTGCGGATGAGAAGGCATAACCAGACGGCTCTGACTCTGGCCGAGCATCTGCGGTCGCATACGAAGGTGTCCTCGGTCCACTATCCTGGGCTCTCCGACGACCCTTCGTACGACAACGCCCGAGAGCTTTTGGACGGTTGCGGAGGCGTCCTCAGCTTCGATCCGGCCGGAGGGCCGGAGCATGCGGCGCGGTTCCTGCATGAGGTCCGGATACCTTACGTGGCAACCAGCCTGGGCGGGGTGGAGACGCTACTGTCCAGACCCGCGGTCACCTCACATTCCGGGCTGTCACCCGAGGAGAGGAGCGACCTTGGCATATCGGACTCCCTGGTGAGGGTGTCCGTGGGCATAGAGGCCGCGGAAGACCTGCTGGAGGACTTCGACCGGGCCCTGAAAGCCTGATACGAATCCGGAATGTTTACCGTAAAGTATACAGTATACGCCAATACAAAATACCAGTCTCGATCAGGGTCGAGCCAGCGGTTTCGGGCTAGTGGTAGAACCTGTCTATGGGGCTCTGCACGCGCAGCGGGCTACGCTTCTTTGCCAGCTTGAGATACGGGGTGATCATGGAGGGGGTGCTTATACCCAGCAGGCGCTGGACCAGGTTGCGATCGATACCGTCCTCCAGAAGGTGAACCGCGAAGCTGTGCCGCAGCCAACCCAGCGTGGCGTGTCTCTTGATGCCCGCCTGGAGGAGGGACTCGGCGAAGGCCCTCTGTATGGTTCGGGCAGAAACGAAGTTGGACTTGCCACGACCGGGGAAGAGGTAAGGGGAGTCGTCCACTCTGGAGTCGAGGTAACGCCTGAGAAGGTCTGCAGACGCATGGGAAAGTATGGTATCGCGTATGTGCTCGCCCTCCCGGTCGTTCACGTGGATCATCCTGTTGGGGATGTCCAGGCTGGCGGTTCTGAGGTAGGCGGTCTCGCCTACCCGCAGGCCGGAGGAGTAGATCAGCATCAGGGCCAGTCTGTACTTCAGCTCGTCGACGTTCTTGAGAACGCTGAAAACCTCTTCCCGGGTGAACACGCCGTGCAGGGGGACCTTCTTGCTTACCACCCCGGGACCGGGGAGAGGGTTTTCCTTCTGTAAAACCTTGGTGTAGAGGAATCTTATCGCGCTTTGTGCCTGATTGATGTAGGAGAGGGACTTGCCTTCGTCCACCAGGGTTTCGAGATAATCCTTGAGCTCTTTGGTGGACAGGCTGTCCGCTTTGTTGTTGAATGTCTTTTTCAGCCGTCTTATGTGGGACAGATAGCTGTTCGCGGTCTTGGGACTTCTGCCTTTCTTGTGCAGAAGCTTCCTGGTTTCCTCGATGAGATCCTTCATTGTTATTCGACCTCTCCCCATTTCTGAGACGGTTTTTGGCGTTATAGAGGGGTATTGTAGGCTTAATCTTCACAAGTAAGATAGGATATGCTTCGATAACTGTCAATTTATAGCACGATTTCTCCCCGACATGTTCGTAGTAGACCGGTTCTTGACCCCGCTTCGTCGCGGCGTAACACTATAGCCTAAACGGATCGGAGGAATGGGGAGCTTGAATCTTCGTTTTAACTTGTCCAGAGAGCACAAGAGGGTTCTGCTACCATACCTGGCCGCGCTGGTGGTGGTTGTCGCTTCCTTCCTGTTGGAGCAGGTCTACTTGGAGGAGTTCAAGAACAAGCTGGGACGGCTCGGCAAGGATGAGGCTGAGAGCAGCCTTATGCGGCTGGCCCGGATGGCGCCCGACTCCGGGGAGTGCGCTCTGCTGCGCAGGACGGAGACGAGGGAGGGTTGGGTTTACTACCGGCCGACCGAGCAGGTTGCTGCCCTGCTGCCCGTAAACGAGGTTCGGATAGCCGTATATGAGGAAGGTAATCCGTTGGATCCGGGCGTACCGGCCCCGGACGACTCGCTGGCCGCCCTGGCCCTGGAAAGCGGAGCCTCGGCCTGGGCCGAGCTGCAGACCGACGGCACGAAGTACCGTAGGGTCGGCCTGCCCGTGCTGGCTGCCGGCGGCGAGCCGCGGGCGGTGGCCACCGCCCGCCTGCCGACCTCCTACGAGGAGGAGTGGCTGAGTTGGTTCAAGTACGGCCTGGTGCTCAAGGTCTTCCTGGTGGTTCTTCTTATCGTTTTTCCCACGGTGTTCGTTATACACCTCGCCCGCAGACGTAGGCTGCAGGAGTTCAGGGAGTTCGACGACAGAGGTCTGGAGAGGGAAGGTCAGGAGACCGAACCGCAGTATCCGGAGATGCTCCGTCAGTTGATCGTCGGCAACGAAAATACGGGGTTGATGCTGCTGGACTCGGAGCGGAGAATCATGTACGCCAACCGCCTGGCCAGGGAGATCCTGGAGCTGTCGCCGCGCGAGTCCAGGGGCAGCCCCTTGCGCAGCCTGCCCTGCTTCGACCCCGAGCAGAAGAAGGTTCTGGACCGCAGCGACTCGGTGGAGAGGGATGAATGGGAGATAACCCATTGCGATGGCAGCAAACTTACCGTCCTGCTTTCACTGTTCGCCGTGAAGACGGAGGAATCCGAGGACATGTACTGCCTGGCGGTGGACGACATAACCGAGCTTCTGGCCTCCCGGGAGGAACGCAGCAAGCTGATGAAGAAGAAGATGACCGCCAGCAGCCTCTCCGTGTTAGCCACTGTGGTCAGGGGCTTTGCTCACGATCTGAACAACCTGTTGGCCGGGATAGTGGGCGCGGCATCGCTGGGCCAGGTCATGCACGACAAGGGCAGCCCCGAATCGCAGAGGTACTCCGCCATACTCAAGGCCGCAGAGCGGGCCACCTCCATAGGCGACGAGCTGCTGCAGGCGGCCCGGATGAAGGAGGGCGAGCATCGGCCCCTGGATCCCTCCGAGGAGATGGAGGAGATATCGGAGGCTCTCCGCAGCGTGCTTCCGTCCTCGATGACCCTGGAGGTGGAAATCCCTCGGGATCTCCCGCTAATGATAGCGGACAGGTACCTGCTGCGGCAGATCTTCTACGGTCTTGCCCTGCGTTCCAGCGAGAGTACCGAGGGCAAGGGAAGGGTCAACATTACCATGGAGAGCGTGCGGGAGCCGGAGATGGATCCCAGGTTCTCCCGCGAATCGGGCACCCTCAGCGTTCTGCCCTCGATATGCATAGGGTTCGATGACGGCACCATCATCCCCCCCGGTTTGCACGAGCTCCTGGAGTCGCCGGATACGGACCCCACCAGGATAGAGGAGGCTTACGGGGCCAGCATGGCCTCCGTCTACCAGGCGGTAGCAGCCCAGAAGGGGCGAATAGTCGTACACCGGAAGAGAGTGAGTACCACTTTGTACGTTCTTCTTCGCGCCGCTGAGAGGGCGGTCGAGGAACGCGTGGAGAGAAGGGCGGAAGAGCTAAGCGGCGAGGGGGTCTCCGTGCTGGTCGCAGAGGAGGAGCCCCTGGTCAGGGAGACCACCAAGCAGATTCTGGAGCACTACGGCTTCCGGGTGGCGGGAGCGGGAAGCGGCGACGAGGCTCTGGCCGTATTCGAGCACGAGAGATTCGAGGTCTTGATTCTGGACATGAACATGTCCGGCACCCCTTCCCCAGAGGTGGCACGAATCTGTCACCAGAGGTGGCCGAGCATGTCGATACTTCTGACCAGCGGCTACGAGTCACCGATCCTTTCGGACTCCGAGATCGAGGTCCTGGGCTCGGGATTCCTCAGAAAGCCCTACCTTCCCGAGACCCTGGCCAGAAAGGTCCTGGAGCTGCTGGCATCGAGAGCCAAGGAGTAGATATGAGCGTGGAAGCCTGGATCGCCCGCTTGCTGTTCTCCGCCCTGCTGGGCGGCCTGGTGGGCATGGAACGTCAGATGCACGGACGCCCCGCGGGGCTGAGAACACACATGCTGGTCAGCATCGCCGCCTGCGTGGTTACCATCTCCGGGATCATGCTGGTCAGAGGCTGCTCGGAAAGCATAGATCCGCGATGGATGGACGTTACCAGGGTGATAGCCGGAGTGGTAACCGGTATAGGCTTCCTGGGAGCCGGAGCCATAATGAAGACCAGCAATCTGGTCAGAGGGCTTACCACGGCCGCCTGCATATGGTTGGTCGCGGTTTTGGGAATCGTCGCCGCCCTCGGCATGTACGCGGTGGGTGCGGTCGCCGTGGTCCTGACTGTCGTGGTGCTCACCCTCCTGGATTTCGCCGAGCGATGGATCCCGGCCCTGGTGCACCGAGACATCCTGATAACCCTGGAGGGTACCGACCCCGCCGTGGTCCTGGACCGATGTGAAGCCATCGCCGACAAGGAACGGATATCCATAACCGAGATCGAGACGGAGGTATCGATCTGCGACTCGGAGAGCAAGCTTCTTCTCCATCTTCGCATGAGGGGTCGAAGGAGCACGGTGTCTTTCGTGGAGAAAATTGTTCAGATAGAAGGCATCAAAGAGGTTACGTGGCAGCGGATGATGGAAGAGTTGTAAGGATTGCCCGGCGGGTATGGTAAAGCGCCGGGGGCCTTCATATATTTCCGCTGTCCGTGATCTGCGGACGTCCGCTACCTAGCACTCCAGGTTGCACCGGATCGGGGCGGACGCGCACACATTGGACGGAGGCTCGATTGGCCCTCTTCTCCAGCTCTACTAAGAAGTTCATATCCCGGTTGAAGGATTCGCCGCCCGACTGGAGCTCTCTGGTATCGCTCTCCAAGCACGGCGTCAAATCCTCCTCGGTGGACAAGGATACCGGGAAGAGCATACTGGAGCTTCTCGTGGAGAGGGTGATAGACTTGCAGCAGATACCCCGCGAGAAGCTGTCCAGGATAGTACAGAACGTAATCGCCTCCGGGGGAGACGTTAACGTGGCCATCGGTCCCAAGGACGAGACCGCGCTGCAATTGGCGGCCAAGTCCGACTGTCCCCAGCTGGTGGAAGCTTTGCTGGAGGCCGGGGCCTCGCCCGACTCCTCCTCCAGCGGCGGAGTCACCGCCCTCCACATGGCAGTGGACAACGGAACGGTGGCGGTATCCAAGTTGCTCATAGAGAGCGGTGCCGACGTTAACGCCGAGGACGAGACCGGGAACACGCCCCTGCACTACGCCGCGATGGAACCCGGTCGCAGCTCACTTATCGATCTCCTCATCAAGAACGGGGCCATAGTCTACGCCAGAAACGCCGCCTCCCAGACTTCCAGAGACATAGCCGCCAAGAAGGGGTTCAAGGGCTACGTATGGAAGCTGGAGGCTGCTCTGGAGGAACACCGCGGCCTTAGAGACGTCGACTGGGAGTGCCCGGAGTGCGGAAGCCCCATGAGCCGTCCCGGCCACGACAAGGTCAGATGGTACGTGTCCATTGGAATGTGGGAGCACCTGGGCTTCACCTGCGGGAACTGCGGGAAGGTCACCGGAGCGCTGGAGCTGGACGGAGAGCGCTAGTCCTTCGTAAACAGTGGTAGGGCGACGTCGCTGAACACTTTGGCGCAGGCATTCCTGACCGCGGGTTTATGCTCTGGCGCGCAGCTGAGCGTCATCAGGCTCCGGTTGGGGGCCGCGGCGCCGAGGTAATCGGCGAAAACCGGATCGATCTTCTCCAGCCCGACCATTTTGCCCTTGGAATCGACGAAGCGTATGTCTATCCTTTCAAAGCGCTCCTCCGAGGCCCTCACCGCCTCCAGCGGGAGGTCGACGATCAGGTATCGGGGGTCGATACCCGCCGCCTCGGAGACCTGCCTCTCCAGGTCGTCTACCACCTCCGGGAGGTTTCCTCCTCCGGTGATGCTGCCCAGGAATCTCTTCTCCGTCTCTGTCAGGGTGGGGGCGTCGATCCTGAATACCCGGGAGAAGAGCCCCTGACGGTACTTTATCCGCCAGCCCATCTCCCTCACCCAGGGGTCGGAGGACTCGTTCACCAGGAAGCTCAACAGCTCGTCGTCGGTCATCCTGTGAAAACCTTCCAGCTCGCCCAGCTCGGCAGCGCTCCTTCTGGAGGCTCTGAGGAGCATCTGGTCCACTATCCTGGTCTTCTTGTGCAGGTAGACGCTGGAGTACATCTGCATCCTGGCGTGCAGGAAATCACGGACCGCGTCCAGGGCCTTTTCCAGGAATACCAGCCGGTCGTCTCTCACGGTCATGGTGCTTACGATTCTGTCCACCTCGATGTGGCCGAAGGCTACTCCGGTGAAGTGGAAGTCGCGCTGGAGGTAATCGAGCATGTCCGCGTCCACCTCGCCGAAGATCATCTGCTGCAGGAAGGGAGGGCCGTCGAAGCGGCTGCAGATGAGGTCGGCCACCTCCCGGGGATCGATGCCGTGATCGGAGAGAATCGTCGGTATCCTCCCGCAGCCCTGTATGCCCAGGCTTTCCTCGCCCGTTACCAGGCCGGCTACCAGGTCCATGTGGTTGCGGCCGGTCAGCTCCGTGTAGAGGGGCTCCAGGGTGTGTGACCAGGGCATGTGACCGATGTCGTGAAGCATGCCCGCCGACTCCAGGAGGTCTATCCAACGCTTAAGCCTTTGCTCGTCTATTCCCTCCAACTCCGGAAGGGTCTTACGGGCTATTCTCCCCGCCAGGTGAGAAACCCCGATGGCGTGGGACAGACGCATGCCGTGGGCCCCCGGATAGCACTGGAAGGTGGTGCCCAGCTGATGGATGAAGCTCAGACGCTGGACCTCGACCGTCTTGAGAAGCTCTTCCTGGAGGGGGGAGAGCTTGACGCTTCCCAACACCGGGTCCCTGACGTACATCACCTTCCTGGACATGGACCTAAAGCCTTTCAGTCAGCGGCTCCCGGTCAATGGTGGCCTGGAGCCAAATACCCGAAAGATTGTGCATACTGCAAACGAGAGCTTTCGCCAACCCCGTAGGGCGAGGACGTTTCTCAGGGTGGGCCTGCCGCCTCCCTTTCTGATGCTGCTCAACACGACGGACCTGTCCGGGGCTGCCAGCAGAACGTCGATCACCCGCCGGGGGACGGGGGCGCCGGTCCGACGGCGAAGGGTTTGCAGAAGCCGGCCTACGCCGGGGCCCAAGCCGCTGTTGCAGGCCCAGAACGAGAAGCCGGCCCAGCCTACACTCTCGTCGACCGTCGCGCTTAGAAGGGCCAGATCGGTCCACCATACGGCTCTGAGGGGTGGGCTGGTCAGGGCGTGAACGGCAACGATCAGCATGGCGTACCGCCAATTGAGGCCCCTCAGGCCCGGTCCCAAACTTCTGCCGTCCTCCAGAAGGTCCGGGGGAAGTCTTCCCGGGTAGAGCGCCGGGTAGTAGAAGGGATGGGTATGGGTCTCCACCAGTACCGAGCCCTTTTGGTACTTGCACTCGGCCACGATGCCGGAGTAGAGCAACCCGTCACCGGGGCTCGCTTCGCTCCACCCCAGGGTCTTGAGCACGTTCCTGACCACCGGCAGATCCTCGGTTCGTACCATTAGGTCGGCGTCCCGCATGGGGCGGGATCCGGGACGGGGATAAACGCTCAGGGCGAGGTCGTAGCCCTTTATGGCCCATACGTGTACTCCCGCCCTGTCCAGTCTTCTCAGAGCGGGGGCCATGGTCTGATGGATCCTGGTCCAGGCGGCGGCGCTGGACAGGCCGAGCCTGGGCCTCCCGGTCTCGGTGGAGAGCAGTGGCGCAAGCTCATGGTCCAGGGGTGGCCGCGGACCCCGGTACCGCCCCTCCGCCGCACCGTCGAGCAGCCATCTGCAGGCCGCAGCCGTTACCTGGTCGGGAATGAGGCGTTCCATGGCTTTAAAACTCTCCTTACGGGCGTCCCTTGTCCAGGGGCCGTTTCCCGAATGGTTTGCGCAGCCACCGGGGGCGGATAATATTCCGCTGGATCGGGAGGATCGTATGCTCGTTGATCTGCATGTGCACAGCACCGCGTCGGACGGTGAGCACACCCCGGCGGAGCTGGTCGAGATATCGAACAGAAAAGGCCTTTCCGTGCTGGGAATGTGCGATCATGACACCATGGGCGGGCTTCCCGGGGCAGCGAAGGCAGCCGGGCCCCTGGGCGTCCGCCTGGTACTGGGAATAGAGCTGAGCATCGACCTGCGTGACGGCGGCACGTCACACCTTCTGGGATACTTCCCCCACTCCTCCCCCCGGGAGCTCGTAGACCCGCAGAATGAGTTGCAGAAAGCCCTGGCAATGGTTCAGGATGGCAGGCGGGAGAGGAATCGCAAGATACTGGTCAGGCTCTCCAGCCTGGGAGTGGGCCTGAGCCCCGGCAGCATAGAGCGCATAGAGAGCAAGCCGGTGCTCGGCCGTCCACACATAGCGAAAGCCATGCTCAGGGAGGGGTTGGTGAGCAGCGAGAAGGAGGCGTTCGAGAGGTACCTGGCCCGGGAGAGGCCCGCGTATTTCGAGAGGAAGCGCCTTTCGGTTGACCGGTCGATAGGGGTGATAAGGAGCCAGAACGGCCTTCCGGTGCTCGCTCATCCCGGGCTTCTGGGCAAGTCTCACAGAGAGCTTAGAGCCCTGGTGGAATCCCTGGTGGACGACGGTCTGGCCGGGCTTGAGGTGTACTATCCAACCCATTCGGCCGAACTCCGGGATTTCCTGTTGACGATGTGCGAAGAGTTGGACCTTATGGTGACCGGGGGAACCGATTACCATGGAAATAGAATGAGCAGCGTGCCCCTTGGTGGAGAAGAGAGTGGTTTTCATGTTGACGCGAAAGATGTGGAAAGGTTTCTGGCAGCCTGCGGGCTGACATTGCCCGGGAAAGGATAGGTAAATGGCCAAGCTGAGCGAGCTGATAAGGAAGATAGACAAGACAGCGAAGGACGGAAACAGGGAGAGGGCCCTGAAGATGATAGACTCCCTGTTGGAGAAGGTCCCCGGTAACAAGGCCTTGGAAGCCCGGAAAGACAAATACCTCAAGGAGCTGCGGATAGAGCGCCGCCTGGTAGACCTGGAGGAGAAGTACGAGGTGGAATCCGGATCCTGATCGGATGAACCGGATACGCCGCCGTGCATGGCCGCTGCCGCTTCTTCTGCTGTGCTGTTGTGGAAGGCCTACCCTTAGGCCGGAGAGAGTTGTGCATCTGGCCACCATGTACTCCGCTCGGACCCGAGCCCACTGGGGACGGACCACGGAATTCCAGATAACCGGCAGGCTGGTATCCGACGGAGCCAACCTGGTCGCGGAGGGCCCTTTCGTCCTGTGGGGCTCGCGGTCGCGGGGTAAGCTGAGGGCCGACGTGTACGATCCGGCCGGAAAGCCCTTCCTGTCGCTTAGTTGTGATTCGTCGGGCACCCTCGTTTACTATCCCGGACGGGAGGAGGCCATCTTCGTCGCGGACGGGGTTCCCCTGGGCCCGGGAAGGATAAAGGCCCGGGACGCGGTTTTCCTGCTTCGAACCGGCTTCCCTCTGCGCACCGAACCGGAGGAAATTGTTAACGGGGCCTACCCGGACAGCATCCATCCCATTCAGTGGGAGCTGGCCGCAGCCGGTTCGAGCACCGTCGGGCGACTCCGGGTGGGTATGGGCCCGGCCGACCTTTTCCCGGAGGCCGTTTTCTGGGAGGGAGGAAGGCTGCAGGTACTATCGGCAAGCCCCGGCGACGAGTACGAGGCCTGGCCCTCGGGATGGGCCATGGAGACCCCGGACGGTAGATGGGTGGTCGAGATTCGCGAGATAAGGTCTCCGACGGAGTCCTGGGATGAGCTGTGGACCCTGCGGGTACCGGTAGAGATCGATACCCTGAGCGGAGGGCCGTTCTGGGAGCCCGGTTGGCCTGCCGGTACCGAATGACCAGTTAACATCTACTTCCTCCCTTCCTAAACCTATGCCCCTTAGCCAGAAGAGGTAGTTGACGCAGCGAACCCACTTTGCTATGCAACCCGGGCACCATTTTTATTGGGGGTCAGAATAGCATGGGGATACTCAGTCTCCTCAGGGGGAAGCGTAAGCCCTTTTTCTCCACCTCTATGGCCATCGATCTGGGAACCGCCAACACCCTTGTTTACGCGGAAGGCAGGGGAATAGTCCTGGAGGAGCCCAGCGTGGTGACGGTGGAAAAGGAGACCAACGACGTGGTCGCGGTGGGCCGGAAGGCCAAGATGATGCTGGGAAGGACGGGCGCCCGCGTCGATGCCGTACAGCCTCTCCAGGATGGCGTCATAACCAATGCCACTGCAACCATGGCCATGTTGAGGACCTTCTTCGAGAAAGCGCAGCCCACCCGTTTCGCGATGCGGCCCAGAATACTGGTGTGCGTTCCCAGCGGAATCACCGAGGTGGAGATAACCGCGGTCAGGAACGCCCTGGAAAGGGCCGGGGCCCGGGACGTGTTCCTGATACCCGAGCCGCTCGCGGCCGCGGTGGGGGTCGGCCTGCCGGTGGCCGCCGCCAGCGGCAACATGATCGTGGACATCGGAGGCGGGACCACCGAGGTAGCGGTAATAAGCCTGTCCTCGATCGCGGCCAACAACTCCATAAGGGTAGGCGGAGACGAGATGGACGATGCCATAGCCGGTTACCTCAAGAAGCACTACAGCCTGCTGGTCGGAGAGAGAACGGCGGAGAAGGTGAAGATCGCCCTGGGGACCGTACTGGAGGAAGATGACGAGGTGATGGACGTCAGCGGCCTGGATTTCGTAAACGGGATTCCCAAGACTTATCCCATCAGATCCACGGACATCAGGCTGGCCCTCAAGGAGACCGTGGCCGCGGTGACAGAGGCCATAAGGCACGGGTTGGAGCGCACCCCTCCGGAGCTGGCCAGCGATATAGTGGAGAGAGGTATAGTCCTTACCGGAGGAGGGTCCGCGCTGAGAGGTATCGACCGGCTCTTGATGAGCGAGACCGGCTTGCCCATACGCATATCGGACAATCCCCTATCGTGCACCGTTCTGGGAGCGGGTATCATACTCGAGGACCTCTACCGGTACCGCAAGCTGCTACTTTCCTGACCGGAGTTCTGATGAGGCACGCCAGGCAAACCGACAGACGCGGCCGGGGTGACAGGAAGAGTTTCTACTCCTACCTGGTCGCAGCCGTTCTGGTTCTCCTTCTGGGCTCGACCGCGATAAGCGGGTTGGGAAGCTGGCTGGGAGCCAGATTCGCCGGGCTGTTCTTCGAAAGGACGCGACAGCCCGAGCTGGCCGAGCTGCGGGCCGCCGTCACAGAGTTGATGCTGGAGAACGCCAGGTTGCGCGAGGCGGCCATGAAGTGCGAGCGCTACCGCTACCTGCTGGGAATAACCAAGACCTCGGTGAGAAGAACCCTGGCCGGAAGGGTCCTTTTCAGGAGGGAGGGCCTGGTCTCCGGGACCATAGTCGTGGACAGGGGCCACCGCGACGGAGTTACGGTGAACACGGTTTGCCTATCGCCGCACGGGTTGGTGGGAATAGTCTCGGAGGTGAGGGAGAGCAGCTGTGACGTCATAACCCTGAAGAACCCGGCCGTATTCCTGACCGGAACCGTGCATCCGTCCGGGGCGATGGGGATAATCCGCTCCTCGGCGCAGGGCGAGGTGGAGATGCAGCACATAGACATTTCCGCGGAGGTTTCCGTGGGCGATCGCGTCTACACCAGCAGCAGCGGAGGAGTTTATCCCGACGGCCTGCTCGTGGGGTCCGTAGAGGCCGTCGGGCCCGCCGATCCGGGCACCGGCCGGCAGCTTTCGCTGAAGACCGCCGTGAACTTCGACCTCCTAAACGAGGTTCTGCTGCTGCTTCCGGAGGAGACGACTCCCTGATGTCCGTGCTCCTGTCCCGGGGTTCGCTGGCCCTGGTGGTGACGGTGCTGGTCCAGTTGCTTCTGGAGGTAACTCTGGGCAGGATATTGGTCGCGCCGGACGTGGTGGTTCTGACCCTGGTCTACCTAGCCACCCAGCACGATTCCCACTGGGCCATAGCGGGAGCCTTCTGGGCGGGACTGGGCCTGGACATGTTGCTCCATCTGCCCCCCGGGGCCTCGGTCCTGGGCCTACTTCTGGGTATGCGGGCCGCGGTTCTGCTCCGGCGGTCGGCGGCCAGGGAGACCGGTACGGTCCTGGTTCTGATGGCCATGGCGGCATCGGTCATCAGGGATCTGGTGGTGGTGGGCCTTTCCATTTCCCAGGTGAAGCTTCTTCCGTCCTACTTCCCCGGTATAGCCCTGGGAGCGATCCTCACCGGCCTTTTGGGACTGGCCATGGCCGGGCTTAGATCCGTGATGAGCATAGCCAGAACCGAAAGCGGGGCATGAGAACCGAGAGCTTCGTGGGCGCGAGCTGGCCCTGGAAGGTCTACATCGCCCTGTTCACCCTGCTGTTCGCGGTCCTGGCCGGTCGGCTCTTCTACCTGCAGGTCGTGAGGGGCGAGTACTACCACGCCCTCTCGGATCGCAACCATCTGAGGATAGTACCCCGCCCCGCCCCCAGAGGGGTCATCACCGACCGCAACGGAGTGGTTCTGGCGGACAACGAGGCCGCCTTCATGCTATCGGCGGTCTACTCGGAGTTCGACTCGACCAGGGCCCCCCTGCTGGCCGGGCTGTTGGGCATGGAGGAGACCGAGCTGGACAGCCTGCTGGAAATGGCCTCGGTCAAGCCGTTCCAACCGTATCTGCTGGAGGATGGCCTGAGCGTGGAGGAAGTGAGCGGGGTAGCCGACAACCTGCACCGGATGGGAGGCGTGCTGCTGGACGTCGTCCCCAAGAGGAGGTATCCGCAGGGCGAGCTTCTGTGTCACCTCATAGGCTACGTCGGGTACTCGGAGCTGGAATCGACCGGTCACGGCGGCCTGGTGGGAAGGGCCGGCCTGGAGATGGTGCTGGAGGACCATCTGAGCGGTGAGCCCGGTTACCGAAAAGAGGTGGTGGACGCTCTGGGCAGGGTGGTGGAGGAGTTCGGCGGTACCCAGACCGTGCAGCCCAGCCCCGGCTCCGACCTGATGCTGACCATAGACGCCCGGCTGCAGCGGATAGCGGAGAGTGCCGTCCGGGCGACCGGATGCCCCGGGGCAGTGGTGGTGTTGGATTACGCGACCGGCGAGGTTCTCTGCCTGGCCTCCTTGCCCGGATACAACCCGAACAGGATCGTTTCCGGGCTGAGCCAGTCCGAGTGGCAGGCCATCGTGGATGACCGGGCCAATCCACTGCTGGGAAGAGCATGGGCCGCCTCCTATCCCCCCGCTTCAACCTTCAAGGTGGTGACGGCGGCCTACCTTCTGGAAAGGGGCCTTATAGATCGCGATTACAAGCCGGATCCCTGCTACGGCACCTACCATCTGGGGGGCACGGACTTCGGCTGCTGGAAGGCGCACGGAAGGCTCGCCGTGGTGGATGCTCTCTCCTACTCGTGCAACATCTTCTTCTACCAGACGATCCAGCTGGGCAGCCTGGACGACCTGGCCGCCTACTGCCGTACCCTCGGTCTGGGCTCCCACACAACGTCCGTTCTTCCCGGAGAGCGAGAAGGGCTGGTTCCGGACTCCAAGGAGCTGGACCGGCTCTACGGACGGGACGGATGGGGCCTGGGAAACCTGCTCAACGTCTCGGTAGGGGAGGGTGAACTGCTGACCACTCCCATTCAGATGGCCATGGTCACCGGTCTTTTCGCCTCCAGGGGAGGTATGCCGCCCCTTCGGATCGTGTACCGTCCCCGGGAGCTGGAGGACAGTCTGCGGCTGGAGGTCGACCGCCCCCCCGCCCAGCTGTCCGACCGGACGGTGGAGGTGGTGGAGGAAGGCATGAGGCTGGCCGTGGAGGACCCGGAAGGTACGCTGAGCGACGCCTTCTCCGACTTCGCGTGGAAGTTCTACGGCAAGACCGGGACCGCGGAGGTTCCCGGTGAGGCCCACGCCTGGGTGGTGGGTTACCTGAAGAAGCCCCGGACCATAGCCGTGGCCTTGATCCTGGAACACGGCGGAGGCGGAGGGACCGCGGGGGCCCCGGTGGCGGAGCGCATCCTGACGGAGTACCTGGAGGGAGAGGTGCATGAGGACGGGTGACCGCCCGGACCTGTTGTTGATCCTATCCATAGCGGCGGCGCTGTGCATTGGTCTTTTGACCATCTACTCCACCGCGGAGGCCATGGCGGGAACGGCGATCTTCGAGAGGCAGCTCCTGTGGTGCGTGTTTGGTCTGCTGGCCATGGTGGTGGGCATAAGGATCTCCATGCGGATGCTGGACGAATTGGCTCCGTACCTCTACGGATTCAGTTGTCTGCTTCTTCTGTTCACAGTGTTTTTGGGAAGTGGCCCGGCCGGACGTTGGATCGTTCTGGACCCCTTTAGGTTCCAACCGGCCGAGTTGACCAAGGCCACCCTGATCATAGTGGTGGCGAAGGCCCTGGCCGACCTGCGCCGCAAACCGAGGCGGGGAGGAGAGATATACGTTCTTCTCATCGCCACTCCCGCCGTTCTGCTCACCTGGTTGCAGCCGGACCTGGGAACCGCCGCCGCCCTGTGCCTGGTCGTCCTGGCCATGTTCCTGTGGGCCGGGTACGGCCCCGGATGGATCTTCTTGCTGGTCAGCCCGCTGCTGGCGGCGATTTCGTCCTCCAGCCTGATACTGTGGATAGCGTTCACCGTAGTGCTGGTTCTGGTCCTGCTGCGGAAGAGGCTGGCGTTCAGCAGATGGGTTATTCTTCTGGGGGGAAACACGCTGGTGGCCGCGCTCACTCCCCTGGCCTGGAACCTGCTGAAGCCTTACCAACAGGCGAGGATAACCACCTTCCTCAATCCGGCGGTTGATCCCCACGGTGCCGGTTGGAACATCATCCAGTCCGAGGTGGCCGTGGGATCGGGAGGGATGTTCGGCCAGGGCTTCCTGCACGGGGCGCAGAAGGAGCTGGCCTTTCTGCCGTCAAGGCATACCGATTTCGTGTTCTCCGTCTGGGCCGAGGAGATGGGTTTCGTTGGAGGGGTACTGTTGCTGCTGCTGTTCTGGGTGATCGTCTGGCGGATAACGGTTACCGCCAGGAAGACCGTGAACCCCTTCTCCTCGTTCCTGGTGGCCGGAGTGGCCGCCAGCTTCGCGGTCCACGTATTCGTCAACGTGGGAATGAGCCTGGGCATAATGCCGGTTACCGGCCTGCCCCTGCTTCTGGTCAGCTACGGGGGCAGCCATCTGGTCACCACGCTGTTCCTTCTGGGGATAGCCCTAAGGGCCGGGATGTCCTGGAGGGTGATGTAGAAGGCGACACCGGGGATGACGTGCCCCCCACAGGAAGCGTAGAATGCCACCCAGGCCCCGGGTGATGAACCGGAGAAGGAAAGGAATCGATGTATCCCGTACTGTTCAGGATAGGTTCCTTCCCCATAAACAGCTATGGCCTGATGCTGGCCGTATCCTTTGTTCTGGGCATAAGGCTGGCAATGGTGAGGGCCAGAAGGCGGGGTTTGAACGCCTCCGGCATCCCCGACCTGGCCGTTCAGGTGATGATAGCCGCCATAGTGGGTTCCCGGGCCTTCTACGTGTTTACCCATCTGGAACAGTACAGGGACAACTGGCTGGACGCGTTCGCATTCTGGAAGGGGCTGTACGGGCTCAGCATGCTGGGCGGGGTACTGCTGGCCCTGCTGGTGGGTTTCTACAGCATCTACAGACACCGCTGGCCGGTATGGAGGCTGGCCGACGTATCCATTCCCTCCTTCGCGCTGGGGATATTCATTACCCGCATAGGCTGCTTTCTGAACGGCTGCTGCTTCGGAATACCGACCACCGGCTGGCTGGGAGTTCAGTTTCCCCTGGAGTCGCTTCCCAGCCAGGCCCTGGGCTGGCCGCACAACATCCATCCCACCCAGCTGTACAGCTCGCTGGCCGGGTTGTTCATTCTGGCGGTGCTGCTTCTCGCCGACCGGCGAAGGTCCTACCCCGGTTTTTTGTTCTCGCTGTTCATGGCCCTGTACGGGGCCACCAGGTTCGGTCTGGAGGAGTTCAGGTTCTTCGACCACCAGCCGGACCTGCTGCTGGGATATAGCCACCTGGCCGGCAGGCCCGGCATAACCGACAACCAGCTGATAAGCCTGGCCATGTTCTTGGGAGGCATAATTCTGGGAGCGATACTATACCGGAGATCGTCCGAAACCTGCTCCGCCTGATTCTGAGAAGGGAGTGCGCGGGCTGCGGCCGGCCCATGCCGCTCGAGGGCGGCCTTCTTTGTTCCTGGTGCGCTCTCCGCGTCTATCCCCACGGTCGGTCGAGGGTGAGCGTGCCCACCGCGGTAGGAGCGTCCACCCCCGTCCGGAGCGCGGTGTTGCACGACGGGGTGCCCAGGGAGATAATCACCAGGCTCAAGTTCGGCGGGGAGAAGCATCTGGCCAGAACCGCGGCCTGGCTGATATCCACCAGGCTGGGGGACTGGAGGGACGACGTCGACCTGCTGGTGCCGATGCCCATTTCGGCCCGCAGGCGCAGGGAGCGGGGTTTCAACCAGTCGCTGGAGATAGCCAGATGGCTTTCCAGGGACTGGAAGGTACCCGTGGCCAGACTCCTGGGCAGGAAGCACAGGCCTCCCCAGACCGGTCTGGGAAGGAAGGATCGGCTTCGGAACGTGGCCGGCTGTTACTACCCGAGGAAGAGGCCGGGAGGAGAGGGCTCGACCGTCTGTCTGGTAGACGACGTGGTAACCACCGGCAGCTCCATAGAAGCCGCTTCCGAGGCCCTCGGGGAGGTGGATATGGAGAGGGTGAGAGCGGTGACCGTGACCTACCGAGGTTTCAGTGGTGTTAGTATGATCTAGGGCATGCATTCCCGTTTCATTGTCATCCGATCTGGGGTAAGCCGAGGAGGGTGGATAGATGGTTCACAAACTGAGTTTCGATGTCCGAGACGTTCCCGCCTGCGCCCGCTATGGCATGAGCGCCAGAAAGATGTGGATATTCTTAAAGGCCATGCTGTTCGCCTGGGCGAGTTGGATCGTCTTCGTGTACCTCGGTTACCTGGCTGCGGGGGAGAGCCTGGCGGCCCGCTGGAGCTCCGGCAGGCTGGTGCCACTTCCGGCCGGGATCTTCTGGGAGAGCTGGCCGTCCGTAGTGCTTCTCGTCCTGGGCCTGGTGCTGGCGGTGGTTGCGATACTGTTCGCCCAGCTGAAGACGTGCAAGGTTACGTTCGAGCAGATACGGGGAGACGACTTCTTCAGCGGCAAGGATGCCTCCCGGTTCTGCCGCGCCCATCACAAGCCGGTAATAGCCACGCCTCTAATTCTGCTGGTCGGGCTGGCCCTGGCCTTCGGCGGCGCCCTGGTCTTCGGCCTGGTGGTAAGCATTCCCGCAGTCGGGCCGATCGTAGGCGGTCTGGCCGTCGTCTTCGCCTGGGGAAAGTCCCTGCTCATAGTTCTGGGAGGGGTGGCGTTCGTGTTGTCCTTCCTCATGGTGCCCGCCATAGTGGCCACCACCAAGGGAGATACGTTCGAGAGTCTGTTCGAGCTGTTCTCCACCGTTACCAGCCAGTCCTGGAGGCTTTTCGTCTACTACCTGGTGGCCTTCGTATGCAGAACGCTGGGGCTGATCGTTTTCGCGGTCTTCTCCGTCGCCGCCCTGGCCTTCCTGTTCGGTAGCGTTTCCCTGGTGGCCGGGAATGCCTACGGGGCATCCGTCTCCGCGGGTCTGCAGACCCTGGCCCCCGAGGCGGTGGGGGCCTTCTCCAGTTTGGTCTACCCGGTGGGTCCCGGAGCCTACGGGGAACCCTGGGGAGGAGTGGCGGGAGCGCTGTGTGCGCTATCCGCTGCGGCGATACTCCTGGTGCTGCTCTCCTACTGGCTGTCTTCCGCCTGCTCCGGGTCGACCCTGATCTATCTGGCTCTCAGGTACAAGAAGGACGGCGAGGATCTTCTTCAGAGGGCCGACGACGAGGAGTATCGGGAGTTCGAGGAGCAGTACGGCGTCGGGGAGGAAAGGAAAGAGGAAACCGGCGAGCCCGCCCAGCGACGACCGGAGATCGACGAAGACGACGAAACCGAGGAAGACGAGGAGGACTAGTGGTGGATCGGGTCGGCTGAGCCTTTATTCGGCCGGTCCGGCTCGATTCATCCATTCGTAAAATGTCGGGCTCTGAGCGAACCGATTTCGTACACCTACATCTGCACTCCGAGTACAGCCTTCTGGACGGGGCCATACGTTTCGACCCTCTGGCCGAGCTGCTGGAGGAGAACGGCATGGGCGCGGTCGCCCTGACCGACCACGGATGCCTGTTCGGAGCGGTCGAGTTCTACGATCTGATGAAGGCCAGAGGCATCAAGCCCATAGTTGGAACCGAGGCCTACATCTCCCCCGGAGGCGTCGAGGTGGGCCCCGAGACCCACCGAAAGCCGTACTTTCACATAACGCTGCTGGCCAGGAACGAGCGGGGATACCGCAATCTGGTCAAACTTTCCTCCCTGGGCTACCTGGAAGGATTCTACTACAAACCGAGGATAGACAGACGAATGCTGGAGGAGCATTCGGAGGGGCTGCTCGTAGGCTCGGCCTGCCTGCAGGGAGAGGTGGCCCAGCATCTTCTGGCCGGCGATGATCGGGCCGCCCGGAAGACGGTCCGTTACTACCAGGACCTGGTGGGAAGGGAGAACTACTTCCTGGAGCTGATGGACCATGGCCTGGAAGACGAGAAAAGGATTCTGAAGGACCTGGTGGAGCTGGGCGAGAGCACGGAGGCCATCCTGGCGGCGACCAACGACGCCCACTACCTGCGCAAGGAGGAAGCCAGGGCCCACGAGGTGCTTCTCTGCATCCAGACCGGCAAGACGCTGGACGAGCCCGGCCGGATGCGGTTCGGGTCCGACGAGTTCTACGTGAAGTCGCCGATGGAGATGAAGCGTCTCTTCAGTTGGGTTCCCCGGAGCATAACCAATACCGTCATGCTGGCCGAGAAATGCGAGCTGGAGCTGGAAGAGGACCGGGTGCTCCTTCCCGAGTTCGAGATCCCTTCGGCCGAGCGTAGCCCGGACGATTACCTGCGGGACCTCTGCTACCAGGGTCTGAGGGAGAGGCTGGACCGGGATCTTGCCCCGACCGAGACCGAAAGGCTGGACCACGAGCTGGCCATCGTCTCCGAGATGGGATTCCCGGGATACTTCCTGATAGTCTCGGAGATACGAAAGTGGGCCTTCTCGCAGAACATACCGGTGGGACCGGGAAGGGGCTCGGCCGCGGGCAGTCTGATAAGCTATGCGGCCAGGATCACGGACATAAATCCTCTCGATTACGGCCTGAGCTTCGAGCGTTTCCTAAACCCCGCACGTAAGCAGATGCCCGACATAGACCTGGACGTTTGCTACGAGAAGCGGGGCCGGATAATAGAGCACATCATCGAGAAGTACGGCCGGGAGAGCGTGTGCCAGATGATAACCTTCAATCGGATGAAGGCCCGGCTGGTGGTGAGGGACGTAGCCCGGACCCTGGGCATGAGCTTCGACGAGGGGGACAGGCTGGCCAAGTTGGTGGCGACCGCCCCCGACCCGGACCAACCGGTGGAGGACATAGCCAGCGACGTCCCGGAGCTGGCGGAGCTGGCCAAGATCGATGACCGGGTGGGGAAGCTGATCGAGTACTCCGGTACCCTGGAGAACATCGCCCGCAACTCTTCGGTGCACGCCGCCGGGGTGATAATCGCCCCCGGGGACCTCACCGACTACGCTCCCCTTTACCGGACCAAGGAAGGGGAGATAACCACCCAGTACGAGAAAAAGGCCGCCGAGAGGATAGGCCTGCCCAAGCTGGACGTGCTGGGGCTGCGGACCATAACCGTCATCCGGCACGCCCGGGACATGGCCCGGAGAAAGGCCCCCGGCCTGAAGCTCTACGACATGAGTTACGACGATCTGGCCACCTTCGAGCTCATCGGGTCCGGGGAGACCACCGGCGTGTTCCAGCTGGAGAGCAGCGGGATGAGGGAGGCCCTGCGGAAGATGGACGTAGATAAGTTCGACGACATCACCGCCGCGGTGGCCATATACAGACCGGGCTCGATGCACATGATCGACATGTATGCCAAGAACAAGGCCGGGGTGGAAAGCGGTGACCCGTCGTTCAGCATTGACCACCTCCATCCTAAGCTGGAGAGGGTTCTGTCCGCGACCTACGGGGTGATCATATACCAGGAGCAGGTGATGGAGATCGCCAACCGGCTGGCCGGAATGTCCATGGCCGAGGCAGACATCCTCCGTCGGGCCATGTCCTCCAAGGATCCGGACGTGATGTCCGGGATGCGCCGACGCTTCCTGGAGGGCGCGGAGCAGAGGGGCGTGGACCGGGCCGCGGCCGTCCGGGTGTTCGACCAGATCGAGCGCTTCGCCGGTTACGGCTTCAACAAGTCCCACGCGGTCAGCTACGCGGTGCTGGCCTACCAGACGGCCTACCTGAAGGTCCACTACCCGGCGGAGTTCATGGCCGCATACATGGCCAGCGAGATAGGCAACATAGACAAGCTGGCCTCCCTGGTGCGGGAATGCCGGAGGCTGGGCATCGAGATTGTTCCTCCCTCCATAAACACCAGTTACGTGAACTTCGACGTGGACGAAGAGGACCGAATCGTTTACGCCCTGGCGGCCGTCAAAAACGTGGGCGAGGGACCGGCGGCGGCGATCGTGTCCGAGCGGGACCAAAACGGGCCGTTCCGGGACATCTATGACCTGTGCGCCCGGGTCGAGCAGGGCAGCATCAACAGGAGGTCGCTGGAGTCGCTCATAGGCGCCGGGGCCCTGGACTCCGCTCCCGGCAACCGCGCCTCCCAGCTGGCCAGCATGGACAGGGCACTGGACTACGGCAGCAAGTACCAGAAGCTGCTGCGGGCCGGCCAGATGTCTCTCTTCGGAGGGGACGGGTCGGATTCGGAGTCTCCGGAGTCTCCAGCCATGGAGAGCTGCCCGGACTTCTCTCTGGAGGAGAAGCTCAACCTGGAGAAATCACTTCTGGGGTTCTACCTTACTGGGCATCCCCTCGACCTGTATCTGGAGGAGCTGCAGAGCCTGGCCACCCACGAGGTGGAGGACCTTCGGAGCACTAAGGCCAGGTTCGCCGCGGTGGGCGGTCTGGTCAAGGGGAGGAGGGTGGTCCCCACCAGGAAGGGAGAGATGGCCTTCCTCACCCTGCAGGGGAGGAAGGGTTCCTCCGACGTGCTGGTTTTCAACGAGGAGCTGCAGCGTTATAAAGACTTTTTGCAGCCGATGGCCGCGTTGATGGTGGAGGGTGAGATAAGCGAGCGTAACGGGGACCGGAAACTGAAGCTCACCAGGGCCTTTCCACTGGAGAAGGCCCGCAAGGTTCTCAACGCCGGGATCATGATACTGGTCGACGGGGGAAAGGTGGACTTCGGGCGCATGGAACGGGCGGTAAAGTTGCTAGAAGACCATCCCGGAAGGGGCCGGGTGCTGGTTCGGGTGGAGCATCCCTCGGGGTGGAAGGTCACCGGGGTCTCCCGGTCGTACAGGGTTAACGCCGACCGCGAGCTCACCGCCGAGCTGAGAAAGCTCCTGGGCGACGACGCCGTCAGGCTGACCAGGGGCAACGGGGTCGCGTCGTGAGGTTGGGGCTGGGGCTCGCTCTACTGGCCGCCTTCACCGCCGGCTCGGGAGAGCTTATGCGGATAGTCAGGGAACCGACGGCCGGAGTGGTCGCACCCCGCACGTACTACGTATTCATGAGCACCTTCCCCCACGACGGTCTGAGGTTCGCCCTGACTGCCGGCCTGGTGTCCGACCTCATGGTGGGAGTCGGTTACGGCGGATGGGACGTCACCGGGACCGACGACGCGGAGTGGTTCGACCATGCCTTCTTCAAGGCCCGGTTCCGCTTCCTGGACGAGTCCCTCAACTTCCCCGCCCTGGCCCTGGGCTACGACGCCGAGGAGGAGCAGTACCGGGCCGGAGGCATTTACGATAGACACCAGCGGGGCTTCTACATGGTGGGCAGCAAGAACTTCCGGACCACGGTCGGCGACCTCGCGTTCCACGCCGGGGCCAGCCTCTCCCCGGAGCATCCGGACCACGCCGGATGCTGGGTGGGGGCGGACGCATCCCTTCCGGCCGGATTCGGACTGGCCGTAGACTACGATGCGGCCACCTCCGAGAGCCGAAGGGTCAGGTTCGATAAGAGCGGAGGCTTCCTGCAGGCCGAGGTCTTCTGGGAGAGCTACGGTCAGGTTCGGATATCGATTCAGTTCCTCGATCTCCTGGAATCCGGCGGGAGCACCTACAGGTCCCTGTCCGTGGATTTCCTGGGCGTTTTCTAGCGGAAGGGACGATCAACCATGAGACAACGGCTGCTCGAGAGCTATGCGGACCTGATAGTGACCATCGGCCTGAGCGTCCGGGAGGGCCAGCCGGTCCTGGTAAGGGCCGAGGTGGCAAATCGGAGGTTCGCCCGTATGCTGGCCGAAAGGGCGTACGAGGCCGGCGCGGTATTCGTGGACGTCAGGTTCGATGATCCCTTTCTTCTGAAGACTCGGGTGGAGAAGACCGCCGAGAGCGAGTACCTGGAGTACGTGCCCAGCTTCACCGAGGGCAGGTACGAGAAGATCCTGGAGGATGACTGGGCCAGCATCAGCCTCAGGGGATCGGAAGACCCGGACCTTCTGGACGATTGTGATCCGACCCGTCTGGGAAAGGTGCGAAGGGCGGTCGGCAGAGCCAGGAGAAGCTTCTTGGCCGGCATCTCCTCCAACCGGGTAGCCTGGAACGTATGTCTGCATCCAACCGAGAAGTGGGCGGCAAAGGTTCTGGGCGAAACCGAGAGTTGGGAGGAGAAGATATGGGAAGTGCTCGCCCCCATCCTTCGTCTGGACCGGGAGGATCCCTCCCGGGCCTGGCTGGAACAGGACGCCGAGCTCAAGAGAAGGGCCGGCTTCATGAACTCCCGACTGTTCGACAGGATCCATTTCCGGGGCCCGGGAACCGATTTGTACGTGGGTATGCGCCCGGACAGAAGGTTCAGGGGCGGCAGGAGCGTCTCCAGATCGGGCATCGAGTTTTTCCCCAACATTCCCACCGAGGAGATATTCAGTACCCCCGACCTCTCCAGAACCGAAGGAAGATTCCGGTGCACCAGACCGGTGGAGGTTCTGGGCAAACTGGTGGAGGGCGCCTGGTTCGAGCTCGAGGAGGGCATGGTCTCGTCCTTCGGTGCCGACCGGAATCCCGAGGTCCTGGAAAAGTACCTGGAGATCGACGACAACGCAGGTTACCTGGGCGAGGTGGCCCTGGTGGACATCGAGTCGCCCATATACAAGAGCGGAAAGATTTTCTATAACATTCTGTTCGACGAGAACGCCGCCTGCCACGTGGCCCTGGGCAACGGCTACTCCGATTGCCTGGAGGGTGGCGCTTCCATGAGCAGCGAGGAGCTGCTGGAGGCCGGCTGCAACGTCTCTCTGGTCCATACGGACTTCATGCTGGGGTCGGAAGAGGTCTCGGTTCATGGGGTGAGCGAGAGCGGTTCGGAGCAACCGGTTATCGTAGACGGCCGTTTCGTTATCTAGGAGGAGGAGATGCTCGACGACAAACTGCTGGAGATTCTGGCGTGCCCCAAGTGCAAGGGAGAGCTGGAGTACAGAACCGAGCCCCGGGAAGAGCTCATCTGCCATTCCTGCTGCCTTGCCTACGCCGTCGAGGACGACATCCCCATCATGCTCATAGACGAAGCCAGGAAGCTCGAATCGGACGAATGCTGAGCGGCGCCGGAGGTGCCCGCAGGGTCCGGGTGAGGGTAAGGCCCGGGGCGGCCAAAACCCGCTTCGTCTCCAGGATGTCCGATGGGTCGTACAAGATAGACGTGGGCGCCGAGCCCGTAAAAGGCAAGGCCAACAAGGAGCTTCTGAGGTTCTTCTCCACGGAGTTCGGCTGCGACCGGCGGTCGGTGCGCCTGCTGTCCGGTGTCTCCGGCCGAATTAAGGTGGTTCTGATCGAGGCGCCGGACCGGATTCCCGCCTGGCTCTGAGCGCTCCCTTCTACCGCTCCAGGTTGCCGTCGATTCACGCAGAGTGCATAATCGCGTTTCTTGCAGCTTGGTAGGTTACTATGCTTGCGATACTTCCGCAACGCTGGGCGCGCGACGACCTGGACGCCGACCTGGAGTGGTGCCTTAGAGGGAGAGAACCGGCGCTGGACCGGGTCCGTCGGGCGCTTGGAGAAGGCGAGAGGACCTTTCTGATAGGCGCGGAGGGAGCCGCCTTCGAGAGCTGTTTCCTCCTGGCGAGGGACCATCTCAGTCTTTTCGGTGACAGCCCCCTGGTGGGGCCCAACGCCGACTGTCTCGGTCCCCGCTTCCCTTCCCTGGACCGGCTGTACCTGGTACCGGAGGGGAGCTGGAAGATCGGGGTGGTGTGCAGGGTTCCGGACTGGCGGCTGGGAACCCCGGCCGAGCTTATGGCCACCCGGTCCGACGCTCTGGTCTCCGACGGAGTGGACGAGGCCATCGTGGCGGGCCACGGCGGAGGAAGGGTGGCGATGATGGTACGCTGCCACGGATGGGGGCATACCAACGAGGATCGACCGCCCCTGGGCGAGGTGCTCGGGGCCCTGGGTCGATCCATGAACAACCCCAGATAACCGCCTCGTCGATCGGAGCGGAACCGAAGGAGGTGAGGGGCGAATGAGCTACAAGGAAACGATACTGCTACCCAAGACCAGCTTCTCCATGAAGGGCAATCTCATACGGAGAGAGCCCAAGACCCGCGAGTGGTGGAGCGAGATCGAGCTGCGGAAGCGGATAAGGGAGGCCAGGAGCGGAGGCCCCTCGTTCATCCTTCACGACGGCCCTCCCTACGCCAACGGGCACGTGCATCTGGGGACCGCCCTCAACAAGGTCCTCAAGGATTTCATAGTGAAATCGCACACCATAATGGGGTACGATTCGCCCTACCTGCCCGGTTGGGACTGCCACGGGATGCCCATAGAGCACAAGGTGGTAGGCGAGGCCGCGGAAAACGGGGAAAGCCTGCCCCGGGAGGAGATAAGGCAGCGCTGCAGGGAGTACGCCGCCAGATTCGTGGAGGTGCAGCGGGAGGAGTTCGCCAGGCTGGGGGTCTTCGGCAGTTGGGAGCATCCCTACCTGACCATGGATTACAACTACGAGGCGGGCATAATCAGGGCCTTCGGCGAGCTGGTGGAGAATGGTTACGTCTACCTCGGCCTGCGCCCCATACACTGGTGTACCTCCTGCTCTACCGCCCTGGCCGACGCGGAGGTGGAGTACGGGACCCACAGGTCGCCCTCCATATACGTGGCCTTTCAACCCCTGGAGCCGGACGAGTGGAGCCGGGTGGGAGTGCCAGAGGGCGCCGAGGTGGTCATCTGGACCACCACCCCCTGGACCCTTCCGGCCAACAGGGCGGTTGCCCTGCATCCGGACGAACGCTACGTGCTGCTGGAGGTGAGCGACGGCGACCGTCTGCTCCTGGTGGCACAGAGAAGGGTGGAGCATCTGCTAAAGGACGCCGGCCTGGAGGCGAGGGTTCTGCAAGAGCCGGTGTTCACCGGATCGGACCTGGCCGGCCTGAGATTGCGCCATCCCCTCATGGAGGGGGCCCTTTCCAAGGTGATAACCGCCGACCACGTAACCATGGCCGACGGGACCGGCTGCGTGCACACCGCTCCGGGTCACGGGCTGGAGGATTTCCTGGTGGCTCCGCGGTGGGAGCTGGAAGTATTCAGCCCCGTGGACGAGAACGGCGAGTTCACCGCGGAGGCCGGGCCCTACGCGGGGATGCACGTGTTCGACGCCAACTCGAGGATAGTGGACGACCTGGAGGAGGCCGGCAGGCTGATCGCCTCCCGATGGGTGGAGCACAGCTACCCCCACTGTTGGAGGTGCAACAGCCCCCTGATATTCCGGGCCACCAGCCAGTTCTTCCTCGACCTGTCCCACCGGGACCTGAAGGACCGGGTGCTGGACATGGTCCGGACCGTCCAATGGCATCCGGCATGGGGAGAGGACCGCATGACCAACACCATGACGGCCCGACCTGACTGGTGCCTTTCCAGGCAGAGGGCATGGGGAGTCGCCCTGCCGGTACTGGTATGCTCCGAGTGCGGGCGGCCGGTGATGGATCCCCGGTTGATAAAGGCGGTGGCCGACCTGGTGAGCCGGGAAGGGTCGGACGTGTGGTTCGAGATGGACCCCGAGGAGATCTTCTCCCTGGTCTCGGCCAGCCCCGAGTGCCCCTCCTGTGGCAAAAGCTCTCTCCAGAGGGGCGACGACATACTGGACGTCTGGTTCGACAGCTCGCTCAGCCACTACAACGTGCTCAACGATTGTTACGGCCTATCCAGACCGGCGTCTGTCTACATAGAGGCCACCGACCAGCATCGGGGCTGGTTCGGGGTAAGCCTGATAACCAGCTGCGCCCTGGATCTGAGCCGGCCGGCGGACCACATAATAACCCACGGCCTGATACAGGACAGCCGGGGACGCAAGATGTCCAAGTCCCTGGGCAACGTGATATCTCCCATGGAGGTGGTCGACAGGTACGGCGCGGACGTGCTGCGGCTGTGGTTCGCCAGCATGGACTACACCCAGGACATGCGGGCGGATCTGGGACAGCTGGACGACGCCCTGGAGGCCTACCGGAAGCTGAGGAACACCCTGCGGTTCATGCTGGGCAACCTCCGGGAGTACGAGAGCCACAGCCTGGATCCGGAGGAGCTCTCGGGGCTGGACAGGTACATCTATCTCCGGTTCCGACAGCTGCAGCAGGCCTGCGTGGAGAATTACAGGTCCTTCCAGTTCCACAAAGTGTTCCGGGATCTGCGGAACTTCTGCGTGGTCGAGCTCTCCGGGCTGTACCTGGACGGCAGGAAGGACCGGCTCTACTGCGATCATCCGGATGATCCTGCCAGGCGGGCCACCAGGGCGGTGATAGCCCACATGCTCCGCGAGCTGGTCAAGCTGCTCTCTCCGGTACTTCCCTACACCACGGAGGAGGCCTGGAGCTGCATGCCCGATTGCCTGACCGGGGAGGTGCCCAGCGTCCACCTGACGCACCTGGAGGAAGTCGATATGCGGCCGGAGGAGGGGGAGGAGCTCTCTCGCTGGGAGCCCTACCTTCAGGTTCGGAAGGCTGCCCTGAAGAGGCTGGAGGTGGCCAGAGCGGAGAGCACGATCGGAGGTGGTCTGGAGGCCTGGGTCCGCCTGACCCTGCCTTCGGACATGGCCGATTCGGCCCTGGGCGAGCCTTGGGAAGACCTGCTGATCGTGTCGAAGGTGGAAACTTCCGCGGGCGACGAGGTATCGGCCAGCGTCTCCCGGGCGGGGGGAGCCAAGTGCGCCCGGTGCTGGAAATGGCTGCCGGAAGTCGGCTCCCTTGAGCACGCCTCTGACCTCTGCCACAGATGCTCTGAGGTCCTGAAGAGGATGGGGGGCGGCGGGGAATGACCGGGCCGGAGAAGACCCGGTCCTGGCTGCTGGCTCTTCTGGTGCTGCTGGTCGACCAGCTGACCAAGAGGGTAGCCCTGTCCGAGCTGGCCCATTCCCGGCCGGTCGAGGTCCTGGGGAACGTGGTCAGGCTCTGCCTGAGGATGAACGCCGGGGCCGCCTTCAGCCTGTCCTGGGGCGGTCCCACCTTCCTTTTGGTCTTCAACGTGGCGGCCGCAGCGCTGGTGTGCGTTCTGCTCGCCAGATGCGGCAGATGCACCCCCCTGACCGGCCTGGCCCTGGGAGCGATACTGGGAGGCGCGGTGGGAAACGTACTGGACCGCCTGCTCTACGGAGCGGTGGTCGATTTCATAGATGTAGGCGCGTTCGGGTTCCGATGGCCCACCTTCAACGTTGCCGACATCGGTATAACTGTGGGTGGGCTGACGCTGATCCTGTTCTACAGACGGCCCCGGGCCCCGGTGGACGAGACGGCTTAGGGAGGGAGGATGGCTGCACACAGGACCGTGGTGGCCATAGGGGGCAACTCCCTGGTAGACTACAGCCCTCCCTCCAGGGGCAACCTGGACACCCACGAGCTGGCCAGGGAGGTATGCGAGGAGATAGCCACTATAGCCCAGCAGCACGGCAGCGTGGTGGTCACTCACGGCAACGGCCCCCAGGTGGGCTTCGAGCTTCTGCGCAACGAGATGGCCTCGGAGATGGTGCCTCCGGACGGCATGGACGTCAACGTGGCCGCCACCCAGGGCTACATAGGCTATTACCTCCAGCAGGTGCTGGGGGACGTTTTGGAGGAGCGGGGCGAGGACATACCCGTGACCAGCATGGTGACCCAGGTAGTCGTGGACCCGGACGATCCCCGCTTCGACGATCCCAGCAAGCCGGTCGGTCCCTTCTACGGCAGCCGGGAGGCCGAGAGGATGAGCAGGGACCGGGGCTGGGTGATGAAGGAGGATGCCGGAAGGGGCTGGCGGAGGGTGGTTCCATCGCCCATTCCCCGGAAGATAGTGGAGATGGAGGCCATAAAGGCTCTGGTCGACTCCGGGCAGATAGTCATCTGTACCGGGGGCGGCGGGGTGCCCGTAATCCGGGAGGGATTCAAGATCAGGGGAGTGGCGGCGGTGATAGACAAGGATCACGCCAGCTCCCTGCTGGCGGTGGGCCTGAAGGCCGACTCCTTCGTCATCTCCACCTCCGTGTGCAGGGTGTTCAAGAACTACGGCCGCCCTGACCAGGAGGGCCTGGACAGGGTGACCCTGGAAGAGTTGAGGAAGCTGGAACGGGAGGGCCATTTCGCCCCGGGCTCGATGCTGCCCAAGATAAGAGCGGTGGAGAACTTTCTGGAGGGCGGCGGAGGAAGGGTGGTCATCACCTGCCCGGGCAAAATATTGGACGCGATGGAGGGCAGGGCCGGCACCACGGTGGTTCCCGGTAACGGCTAGCCTGGATTCTTGACGTCCCAGAGGACCCTGCTTATCCTTGCCCCTGCTTGAGATGTGGGCGATTAGCTCAGTTGGCTAGAGTGCTTGCTTGACATGCAAGAGGTCACTGGTTCAAATCCAGTATCGCCCACCACATCTCTCTTTTTTTGTCCCTTGGATCAGGGCTGGAAAGGCTGCAAGTGCGCATCGAGTTTCCCGACGGCGACGTGGAGGTGTTCGAGCCGGGTACCACCGGCATGGACGTGGCCGAGTCGATATCCAGGGGCCTGGCTAAAAAGGCCCTGGCCTGCACCCTGGACGAAAGGCTTCTGGACCTGACCGTCCCCCTGCCGGCCGACGGCTCGATAAGGATACTCACCTTCGCCGACGACCGGGGCAAGGAGGTTCTCAGGCACAGCGCGGCCCATCTGATGGCCTCCGCGGTCAAGTCCCTGTTTCCGGGCACCCGGCTGGGCATAGGGCCAGCGATCGAGGACGGGTTCTACTACGATATGGACATACCCGACTTCCCCGGAAGCTCCGCTCTGGAGGGCGTAGAGGCGGAAATGCGGAGACAGGTGGAGGAGGACGTTCCCTTCAAGAGGCAGGAGATGGACCTGTCCGAGGCGCTACAGCTTTTCGAGGAGCTCGGCGAGACCTTGAAGCTGGAGCTGTTGCGGGAGCTGCAGCACAAGGGCGAGACCAGGGTGAGCGTTTACAGACACGGCGATTTCGTGGACCTCTGCCGCGGTCCTCACGTGCCGTCTACGGGCCTGTTGAGACACTTCAATCTGCTCGGGGTTGCCGGCGCGTACTGGCGGGGTGACGAGCGTAGACAAATGCTCACCAGGATCTACGGAACGGTCTTCGATTCGGCCCAGGGCCTCAAGCGGCACCTACAATTGCTGGAGGAGGCCAGGAAGAGGGATCACAGGAAGCTGGGCAAAGAGCTGGAGATGTTCACGGTGGGAGGCGAAGGCGGCCCCGGCCTGGCCTACTGGTACCCCAACGGAACCGTGGTGCTGGAGGAGCTGGAGCGACACTGGAAGGAAGCCCACAGAGCCGCCGGCTACCAGCTGATCCGAACCCCTCACATCGCCCCGGCCGAGCTGTGGCAGACCTCCGGGCACTACGATTACTATCGCGACAACATGTACTTCCTGGACGTAGAGGGAGCGGAGTACGCGCTCAAGCCCATGAACTGCCCCGGCCACATGCTGATCTACCGCGGCAGGAAGCGGTCCTACCGGGAGCTTCCGATGAGGCTGGCCGAGCTGGGTACCGTCTACAGATACGAGAAGAGCGGAGTCCTGCACGGCTTGATGAGGGTCAGGGGATTCACCCAGGACGACGCGCACATATTCTGCAGCCAGAACCAGATAACGGACGAGATAAAGGGTGTGGTCAGGCTGGCGCTTTACTTCCTGAAGATATTCGATTTCGGCTACAAGATACGCCTTTCCCTGATGGATGCAGCCGAGGCCGATCACTACGCCGGCAACGAGGAGAGCTGGAGGACCGTGGAACCGGTTCTGGCCCAAGCTCTAGAAGAGATGGAGGAAGACTACGCGCCGGTGACCGGAGAGGCGGCGTTCTACGGCCCCAAGATAGACATAGATCTCAGGGACGCCCTGGGAAGGCTCTGGCAGGGGCCCACGATACAGTTCGATTTCAATCTGCCTGAAAGGTTCGACCTGACCTACGTCGGCTCGGACGGAGCCGCCCACAGGGTCCTGACCATTCACAGGGCGCTGTACGGGTCGATGGAGAGATTCGTAGGCTGTCTCATAGAGCACTACGCAGGTAACCTTCCGGGTTGGCTGGCGCCCATGCAGTGCATTATCTTACCGATTACGAGCGAGCAGCGGGAGAAGGCATTGGAGGTATTCCGCCGCCTCGAGGATGTAGGTCTGCGTTGTGCCGTCGACGACAGCAGCGAGACCGTAGGCTACCGAATAAGGCAGGCCGAGACCTCCAAGGTGCCTTTCATGCTGGTAATAGGGGAGCGCGAGGTGCGCTCCGATATGGCCGCTCTGCGGGTACATGGCGAGGGAGACCGGGGATCCATCCCCGTGGACGAGGCGGTCGAGACCGTCAGAGAAGCCTGTAGAAGGCCGGCACTGCCGAACGGAGGTTGATAGCCATCACGAAACAGCCGCGAGTAAACGGTGCGATCCGAGCCAGGAAGGTGCGTCTTATCGATGAGAACGGAGAACACGTAGGGATAGTCGAGCTCGGCAAGGCGTTGGATCGTGCCTCCGACGCGAGTCAGGACCTGGTAGAGATCTCTCCCGGGGCCGATCCCCCCGTGGTCAGGGTCATGGACTACGGGAAGTACCAGTACAGACAGAGCCGAAAAGCGAGGAAGGCCAGGAAGAAGCAGCACCGGGGCAGTCTGAAGGAGATCAAGTTCAGGCCCAATACGGAAGATCACGATTACGATTTCAAGATGAGGCATGCCCGCGAGTTCCTGCAGGACCGCCACAAGGTGAAGGCAACCGTTGTCTTCAGGGGAAGGCAGCTGGTTTACAAGGGCCAGGGATACGATTTGCTGGAGAGACTGGCATCGGATCTGGAGGGCTACGGCAAGATAGAGAAAAAACCGGTGCTGGAGGGAAAGCTTTTAACCATGATTGTGTCACCACTGAAGGAGAACCAGTAGAGGGAAAAACCGATGCCCAAAATGAAAACGCACAAGGGTGCGGCGAAGAGGATGAAGAAGACCGGGACCGGCAAGATCAAGATCTACCATTCTCACGCCCAGCACCTCAAGTCCAAAAAGAGCGGCAAACGCAAGAGAAAGCTCAGGAAGAGCGGTTTGGCGTCTCCCCCGGATGCCAAGCGATTGCGGAAGCTTCTACCCTGACGGAGGATCACGATGAGTAGAGCAAAGAGCGCCGTCGCCAGGAAGAAGCGACACAAGAAGCGGCTGAAAGAGGCCAGGGGATACGTGGGAGGCCGGCACCGTCTGTACACGGTGGCGACGGAGAGCACGAAGAAAGCCCTGGAGTACCAGTACCGCGACAGAAGGGCCCGGAAGCGCAACTTCAGAAGGCTCTGGATCACCCGGATCAACGCTGCGGCCAGGCGGGAAGGTATGAACTACAGCACCCTGATGAACGGGCTGAAGAAGGCCGGCGTAACCCTGGACAGGAAGAACCTGGCCGACATCGCGGTCGGGGATCCGGAAGCCTTCTCCCGCATCGTCGAGGTAGCGGAGTCCGCCCTTGCCTGACTTCGGAGCTAGATGAAAACTGGTGAGAGCCAGCTGGAGAGGTTGACCGAGGCGGTTGATCGCCTGATTATAAGGGTTGAGACTTTGCAGGCGCAGCGTGACAAGCTGGCCGCGAAGTTGGCCGAGATCGAGCAGGGTTCGCAGAGCGGTTCCGGCTCGGTCGACTCGGAAGGTTACAATCTGCTGAGGATTCACAGCGCCAGGCTTCTGCGAGAGCGCCAGGAACTGGGAAAACGTCTCGGCAAGGTGTTGGAGAGACTGGAGAAGCTACAGCGTAAGCTTAGGTAGGAAAAGTGGCAGAGCGACCGGAAAGCATCAGAGTTAACATATTCGGTCGTGAGTATTCCATTCGCGGGGAGGGCGAGCCTTCCTACGTTTCCGAGATCGCCCATTACGTCGACATGAAGATGAGACAGATGACCAACAACGTCGCCATGGCCTCCACGGCCAAGGTGGCGATTCTCGCCTCGCTCAACATCACCGACGAACTCTTCCAGAGCCAGAAAGACCTCGAGAAGATGGAGGAGGACCACGGCAAGGAATTGGGCAGGCTGGCAGATCGCATAGAGGACGTCCTATCACGGTCCTCCACGGACCTACCTACCGAAACCGTCTCCGACCTTACGACCGCCACCCTGCGGGAGGCGGAGGAGCTTACGGAATCCAGCACATCCGTGCCTTCCGGCCGAAACGAGGAAGAGTAGAGCGGACACGGGGACGGGTGTGCGGGCAGCCGTGCGCAGGGCCTTAAGCTCGCCTTAGTACCATACTCGATTGTTGCCCATTCCCGTTCGATATAAACATCTGCGCTTGGAATGGAGCCCGAAAATGAGCCCTTACATGGTTATCGCCCTGTGCGTCGCAGGATTCGTGTTAGGGTTTTTCCTGCATAAACTGCTGGTGATGAAGGAGCTCGGAGGGGCCAGGAGCGAGTCGGAGCGCATCCTCGCCGAGGCCCGCCGTGAGGTGGAGACCATGAAGAAAGAGGCCCTCGTCGAGGGCAGGGACCAGATCTCCAGGGAACGGGCCGATGCTCTGGAGGAGCTGCAGAAGCGGCGGATGGAGCAGGAGGAGAAGGAATCCAGGCTGAAGAGGATGGAAGAGGACCTTAGCAGGCAGGAGAGCATAGCCAGGAGCAGGGAGTCCGCGCTGTCCGCCCTGGAGTCGGAGATATCGGACAAGGAGCGTTCTCTGGCGGCCAAGCAACAGAAGGTCAAGAAGTTGATGGAGGAGCAGAACCGCCTTCTGGAGCAGCAGGCCGGGCTGACCAGGGAGGAGGCCCGGAAGGTCCTGATGTCCAACCTGGAGGAGGAGGCCCAGCTGGAGGCCGGTCGGCTTACCAGGAGGATTCTGGAGCAGGCCGAGAGGAAGGCCGAGGAGAAGGCCAACTGGATACTGGCCACCACGGTCCAGCGCTGCTCGGCGGAGCACGTCATGGAGAGCTGCGTATCCGTGGTCAACCTCCCCGACGACGACATGAAGGGCAGGATAATAGGCAGGGAGGGCCGCAACATAAGGGCTTTCGAGAACGCGACCGGGGTGGACGTGATCATAGACGACACCCCGGAGGCCGTCGTCCTTTCCTGCTTCGACCCGGTCAGGCGGGAGGTGGCCCGGCAGTCCATGGAGAAACTCATAGCCGATGGCAGGATCCATCCCGGTCGGATAGAGTCCACGGTCAACGGGGCCACCGACGAGATGGAAAAAAAGGTGAAGAAATTGGGCAACGACCTGTGCATGGAGGTGAACGTGTCGGGGATCAACTCCCAACTGGTCAGGCATCTGGGCAGACTCCGGTACCGGACCAGCTACGGCCAGAACATGTACCAGCATTCCCTGGAGGTGGCCCACATCTCCGGGTTGCTGGCCTCCGAGCTCAGGCTGGATCCGGTGCTGGCCCGCAGATGCGGCGTCCTGCACGATATAGGAAAAGCAACCGATCACGAGATCGAGGGCTCCCACGCCGTGGTAGGAATGGAGCTGGCCCAGAGGTTCGACGAGTCGGCCGAGGTTTGCAACGCCATAGGCGCGCATCACGAGGAGATAGAGCCCTCTTCCCTGTACGCGGTAATTGTTCAGGCCGCCGACGCGGTCAGCGGGGCCCGCCCGGGCGCCAGGAGAGAGACCCTGGAGCACTACATAAGGCGGCTTCGCAAGCTGGAATCCATCGCGGACGCCTTCGAGGGGGTGGGCAAGTCCTACGCCATACAGGCGGGCAGGGAGCTGAGAATAGCCGTCAAACCGGAAACCGTGGATGACGCCGGCGCCGCGGACCTGGCTCGAATGGTGGCGAGAAGGATAGAGAAGGAGATGGAGTACCCCGGCCAGATCAAGGTTACGGTCATCCGCGAGATTCGGGCTGCCGAGACGGCGCGGTAGCCATGCGGATCCTGCTGCTAGGCGATGTAGTCGGCCGTCCCGGCAGAAACGCGGTGGGCCTTTTTCTGAAGGAGCGGAGCTACGATCTGGTGGTGGGAAACGGCGAGAACGCCGCCGGAGGATTCGGCATCACCGCAAAGACCGCCGCGGAGCTCAGGGAAGCCGGGGTGGACGTTATAACCACGGGCAACCATGTCTGGGCCCGGCGGGATTCATGGGACTTCCTGGACACCGAGGACTGTCCGGTGGTCAGGCCCGCCAACTACCCCGAGGACAGTCCCGGCAGAGGAACCATGTTCCTGGAGAGGAACGGCACCCGCGTGGCTGTGGCAAACCTCCAGGGGCGGGTGTTCATGCCCGATCTGGTTGGCTGTCCCTTCCGGACGGCCGATGACGTCCTGGAGAGCTGCGGGGCCGACGTGGTGATAGTGGATTTTCACGCGGAGGCCACCAGCGAGAAGGAGGCCCTGGGGATGTACCTCGATGGAAGGGTCACCGTGCTGGCCGGAACCCACACCCACGTGCAGACCGCCGACTGCCAGGTGCTCCCCGGAGGAACGGCCTACGTAACCGACCTGGGCATGTGCGGATCCTCGGACGGGATTATAGGCATGTCCGGGGAGGCGGTCGTAAGCCGCTTCCTTTCCGCCGTTCCGGTGAGACTGAAGGTGGACCACGGCCGGATGGTGGTCCGAGGCATGGAGGTCGAGCTGGACGGCGACCTGAATGTTTCCTCGGTGAAGGCTGTAGATGAAAGAATCGGAGAAGAGTAGGCTTCAGGCGCTCTTGAAGAAGGCCTCGGGGTGGGTGGAGCCCCGACTGGGCGAGCTCCCGGAATCCAGCGGGGGCCTGTCCAGGCTTCCTTCGCTCTGCAGGTACTCGCTCACCTCGGGGGGCAAGAGGGTCAGGCCGTTCCTGGTCAGGAGTTCATGCGAGGCCGTGGGCGGGGGCCCGGGAAGGTCGATTCATGCCGCCTGTGCCGTGGAGATGGTGCATACGTATTCCCTGATTCACGACGACCTGCCCCAGATGGACGACGACGACCTCAGACGTGGATTGCCCACCCTCCACGTGAAGGCGGGAGTTCCCCAGGCCGTGTTGGGTGGGGATCTTCTGATGGTGGAGGCCTTCGGGGAGCTGGCCAGAACCCCGCTGGGAGCGGGAAGGGTCTCGGAGATGCTGGGCCGTCTGAGCGCTGCGGCCGGCCCGGTTTTCCTGGTGGGAGGGCAGTACATGGATATGAATCCTCCCCGGGATGCCGACCGCCCCTGGGTGGAGCGCATGATACTGGGCAAGACCGCTGCGATGATCAGGGTGTCCCTGGAGTTGGGGGCCCTGGCGGGGGGGGCGGAAAGCGATCTGGTAGATGGGATGCAGGGGGTCGGCGACAGGCTGGGGTACCTGTTCCAGCTGACCGATGATATTCTAGACCGAAGCGGAAATACCGACGAGATGGGAAAGAGAGTAGGCAAGGACGCCGATCACGGCAAGGCCAACACCGTATCCACCATCGGTCTTGCGGAGGCGAAGGCCCTGGCGTTGCGGCTGTCCGACGAGATATCGTCCGAGCTTGCACGATTCGAAGGCGACTGGAGCGCCGTGGCGCTACTGGCCCGGTACCTTCCGCACAGGAGGAAGTAGTTGGCTATACTGGAGAGCATATCCGGCCCCCGGGACGTAAAGGACCTCTCCATGGAGGATCGGGTCCGTCTGGCCGAGGAGATAAGACGGCGGATAGTGGAGGTGGTCAGCAGCACCGGGGGGCACCTGGCGTCCAGCCTGGGAGTAGTGGAGTTGACCATAGCCCTGCTCTCCGTATACGACCTTCCCCGGGACAAGCTGATCTGGGACGTAGGGCACCAATCCTATCCCTACAAGCTGCTCACCGGCCGGGCTGACAGGTTCGACTCCATAAGGCAGACCGGAGGGCTGAGCGGCTTCCCCAGGAGGGATGAGAGCGAGTACGACGTATTCGGCACCGGCCACAGCTCGACCGCCATATCCGCCGCCCTGGGCTTCGCCAGGGCCCGGGACCTCAGGGGCGAGAGGTACAAGGTGCTGGCGGTGGTCGGTGACGGGGCGATGACCGGTGGCATGGCTCTGGAGGGTCTGAACAACCTGGGCAACTCAGGAACCGACATGACGGTGGTGCTCAACGACAACGAGATGTCCATATCCAGAAACGTCGGAGCCATATCCCGTTACCTGAACCGGATACTTACCGATCCCACCTACAATCGCTTTCGCAACGAGGTGTGGAACCTGATGGGCAAGATTCCCTCTCTGGGAGAGAGAATGAGGAAAGCCGCCCACATGGTGGGAACGGGGCTTAAAGGCACATTGGTGGCGCCGGGTACCCTATTCGACGAGTTCGGCGTGAGGTACATAGGCCCGGTACCGGGGCACGACCTTCCCCTACTGACCGGAGTTCTTCACCGGGTGGGCCGCCTGCATGGCCAGTTCCTGGTGCACGTGGTCACCCGCAAGGGCAAGGGCTATCCCCCGGCCGAGTCCGACGCCACCGGATACCATGGGGTTTCGGCTGAACCGCCCTGCGACCGGGAGCGGGAGACCTTCACCTCGGTGTTCTCCGGCGAGATGCTGAAGTTGGCCGAGAGCGACCCCGAGGTCTGCGCCATAACCGCGGCCATGCCCGACGGTACGGGGCTTTCGGCCTTTGCCTCCGAGTACCCGGACAGGTTCTTCGACGTGGGAATAGCCGAGCAGCACGCCCTTACCTTCGCCTGCGGGTTGGCTTTCGGGGGCATGAAGCCCGTGGCCGCCATTTACAGCACGTTCATGCAGAGGGCGGTCGACCAGCTGATCCATGACGCCGCCCTGCAGGATGCTCCCGTGGTGCTGTCCATGGACAGGGCGGGGGTGGTGGGCGCGGACGGTCCCACCCATCACGGGGTGTTCGACATGTCGCTGTTCGCTGCAGTGCCGAGGCTTCGAATCTGCGCTCCCCGGAACGGAGAGATGCTGCGGCTTCTGCTGCGGAAGGCGGTCGGCTTCGAGAACGGTCCTACCCTGCTTCGATACCCTAAGGGGAAGGTCCCGTCGGTGGACGTAGCGGCTCCTTCCGAGGTGGAGCCGGGCAAGGGTCAGCTTCTCCGGGAGGGTGAGGACGTCCTGGTGGTGGCGGTGGGCACCATGTGCGAGGCCGCCCTGCAGGCAGCCGAGGACCTGGATAGGGAGGGGATCTCGGTGGCCGTGTACGACCCGGTCTGGATTAAGCCGTTGCCCACGGAAGAGATAGTCAGGCTCTCCGCGTCCCGCTCGGCCATGGTGAGCGTGGAGGAAGGCTCGCTGGAGGGTGGGGTTGGCCAGCGGTTGAGCTCCGTTGTCCGGGGCAAGATGCGGATTTTGGCCATTCCGGACGATTTCCAGCCCCACGGGTCCAGAGCCGGCCTCCTGCGCTCCATCGACCTGGACGCCGAGGGCGTAAGGGAAACGATCAAAGGGCTTCATGATGAAAAGAGTTGAGCGGGTAAGTCTATACGTGGACCCATTCTCTCCACCCTACGGGGGACTGGTGCAGAGCCTGTTAAGGACCTGCGCCGACTGCGGCCTCGACCTGACCGTCTCCACCGCCTCGGCGTCGGCGTTCGAGGACCGGGACCTGGAGGAGGGAGACGAGTGTGACGTGGCTCTGGTGGTGGGTGGTGACGGCACCATTCTCAGAGGGATAGACCATTTCAGGAGGCTCGGGGTCCCCGTTCTGGGGGTCAACACCGGCCACCTGGGCTTTCTGGCCTCTGTGGAGTCCGAGGAAACGCTTCCCGCCCTGCGCAAGCTTTCGAAGGGGGAGTACACGGAGCACGACATGACCCTGCTCAGCGGAACCATGCCCAGCGGGCAGAAACTCACGGCAGTTAACGATCTTTGCATAAACAGGTCCATGATGGGGGGCATCCTCCACCTGGAGATGATGGTGGAGGAGGAGCTTATTGCCCGGGTGGCGGGCGATGGGGTGGTGGTGGCCACCCCCACCGGCTCCACCGCCTACGCCCTCTCCGCCGGAGGGCCCATACTGGACCCCGACCTTCCGGCCATGCTGGTGGTTCCCATAGCTCCCCACCAGCTGTCCCTCAGACCGGTAGTCCTTCCCCACAGCGTCAGGGTAAGGCTCAAGATTGGCAAGATCAGGGGAAGCGGGCCGTTCGTCTCCGCCGACGGCACCCCGGTGGGCAGCCTGAAGGCCGGGGAGGAGCTGGCCGTAACCACCACGTCGGACTACTGCAAGGTGGTAAGGCTGGATAACTGGGGCGGTTACTACGGAAGGCTGGGTCAGAAGCTGGGTTGGGGAGCGAGGGGCTGACGTAGAATGCTCGTACGCCTCTGCCTGCAGAATCTGGCCACCATCAGTGACACCTCCCTGGAGCTGGGCCGCGGTCTCAACGTTCTCAGCGGCGAGACGGGGGCCGGCAAGTCCATCCTGATAGACGGGCTCCTGCTCGCCCTGGGCAGGAGAGCGGACACCTCGCTGGTCAGGCCCGGTCAGAGAGTGGCCAGCGCCGAGGCCTACTTCAGGCCCGAGGAAAGCGGGGACGAGATAATAGTCAGGCGGGAGGTCTATTCCGCCGGACGCAGCAGGATATTCCTGGACGACAGGCTGACCAATCTGGAAGAGGTGCGGGAGGTGGTGGGGCCCATGATCGACCTGCATTCCCAGAGAACCACCCCCGCCCTGCTCTCGCGCCGGACCCAACAGGGATACCTGGACGGATTCAGTGGAGCCTCCGAGCATGCCCGATGGGTGAGGGAAAGCTTCCAGGCTTATCGGGAGATGATCCGCAGACGGGACGAGCTTACTCCAACCGTAGAGAAGCTGAGGGAGGAGAGGGATCTGCTCTCCGAGGAGCTTCGTCAGATCGACGAGGTAAGGCCCTCGGAGGACGAGTACAGGTCGCTCCTGGCCGAGAGGAAGTACCTGGAGAGCTCCGCCGACCGGGCCGAGCTTCACCGCAGGATGTCCTCGGAGCTCTCCGGCGAGCCGGAGAGCGTCTCCGGAAGGTTGAGGGAGCTGTTGGGAGAGGCGTCGCGGATGGAGGACGATTCCGAAGGACTGTCCGAGCTCCTGCAGCAGGCCCTGGTGGCCGTGGACGAGGCCGCCGGCTGGTGTGAGAGGCATTTGGACGACATGGAGGAGGCTCCCTGGCGGATGGAGGAGATAGACCGGCGGCTGGACGCATACTCCCGGCTTCTGGCCAGATGCGGCGGAGACATTGGGCATCTGATGGGCAGAAGGCGGAAACTGGCGGGCAGGCTGGAAGAGATGGATTCCCTGGAGGCCGAGCTGGAGGACCTGGTCGAGGAGCGGATAACCGGGGCCGAATCCGAGCTGGCTCGGACCGCCGGGGAGCTTTCTTCGCTGCGCCGGGAGGGAGCGGCCCGGCTGGAGGAGCTTACCGAGGGCGAGCTGCGCATGCTGGGGATGACCGACGCCCGGTTCGAGGTGGAGATGTCCCCGCCGCCGGATGACAGGTCCGTGGAGATAGACGGCGGAAGGGTATGCTCCGACGGTGCCGAGGTGCCCCGGTTCCTGTTCAGCGCCAATCCGGGGGTATCGCTGGGGCCCCTTTCCACCGTGGCCAGCGGCGGCGAGCTGTCCAGGTTCAGTCTGTCCCTGAGGCTGGCCCTGGCCGAGC
Organism: Candidatus Fermentibacterota bacterium; assembly: GCA_014728175.1. GTDB lineage: Bacteria > Fermentibacterota > Fermentibacteria > Fermentibacterales > JCC-6 > WJMA01. The sequence goes on along the minus strand of WJMA01000036.1, from coordinate 27,587 downwards.
TGAGGCGCCATCCCACCCTGGTTTTCGACGAGATTGACAGCGGGGTGGGCGGGAAGACCGCTCACCTGCTGGCCGATTCCCTGAGAAGAGCCTCCGGGCCGGAACGGCAGGTGATCGTGATAACCCATCTGGCCCAGATAGCGTCCCTGGCGGATACCCATCTGGCGGTCTCCAAGCGGACCAGGAAGGGCATGCCGGTCACCACGGTAAAGGAGCTGGGCCCCGACGACCGGGTCGAGGAGATAGCCAGGATCCTTGGCGGGGGTGACGCGGCCAGGGAGCATGCCAGAAAGATGCTCTCCAGCAGGAAAGGCTGATCGTGCGGCTTTCCGGGCCGTTCTTCAACGTTCCCAACATGGTGAGCATCTCACGCATTCCGTTGAGCTGCCTGGCCAGCTACATGCTCTGGCGGGAGAAGGTATATGCAACCGCGGCGCTCATTGTTCTGGCCATCCTCTCCGACGCCGTGGACGGATGGATAGCCAGGAAGACCTCCTCGGTGACCGACTGGGGAAAGATCCTGGATCCACTGGCCGACAAGGTGGGCTTCGCCATCTTCATCCTGACCCTCACCCTGATGGGGAGGCTTCCTGTGTGGTTTCTGCTGGTCGTGGTGGGCAGGGATGCCATTCTGGCCGGGGGAGGCCTTCTGGTGGCTCGCAGGTTGCGATACCCTCCCTCGTCCAACCTGTGGGGCAAAGCCTCCACGGTGATCCTTTCGCTTTATCTGATAAGGCAGGTCCTGCTGCCCACCGGGGGCGTTCTGCTGGGAGTGGGCCCCCTGGGCCTGGTCGCCCTGGCCCTCGTTCTGACCAGCCTTGTTGTGTACATTACCTCTTCTTCGAAACTGCTTTTGAGGGATTCCGGGACACCGGAGCCTCCCCTATCCGGAGGGAATCGCTGATTGCGACTTAAAAGACTACAGATGATCGGCTTCAAGTCCTTTGCCGATGCCTTCGAGCTCAATTTCCAGGAAGGCATAACCGCCATCGTGGGCCCCAACGGTTGCGGCAAGAGCAACGTCGCGGAGGCCGTGCGCTGGGTTCTGGGCACCCAGAGCCCCAACGAGTTGCGGGTGGATCGGATGGAGGAGGTCATCTTCGCCGGCAGCGAGGAGAGGAAATCCCTGGGAATGGCGGAGGTAACTTTGGAGCTGGACAACCGGGACCGAACCCTCCCCGTAGACTTCGATGAGGTAAGCATAACCCGCCGCCTGTTCCGGGCGGGAGAGAGCGAGTACCTGATCAACGGCAACAAGTGCCGTCTTATGGACGTAACGGACCTGTTGGTGGACGAGGGCCTGGGAAGCAACGGCTACTGGATCCTGGAGCGGGCCATGGTGGAAACCATACTGTCCAACCGTCCGGAGGACAGAAGGTTCCTCTTCGATCAGGCCGCCGGGATCACCCGGTACAAGATCCAGCGCCACAGGGCGGAACTCAAGCTGGATGCGACCGGAAGGGACCTGGAGAGGATAGAGGACATCGTGCAGGAGGTGGAATCGGCCGTCTCCTCCCTGAAGAAACAGGTCAACGCCTTCCGGCGGTACGAGAAAGCCGCCCGGAAGATCGAGGAGGTGCGCGGCGTTCTGAAATCACGTCGCATGGAGGGCCTGTCGGAAAGGCTGGAAGAGCTCGGTTCTTCCCTGGAAGAGATGGAGAAGAAGGAGGAGGACCTTAGGGCGGCCCAGGCCTCGACCAAGAGCAGCTTGAGCGCGGAGAGAACAAGGCTGGAGAACGTGCAGGCCGACCTGGACCGGTCGCATTCGGAGTGCTCCCGTCTGGAAAGGGAGTCGGCGGATGCCCAGCGAGAGCTGGCGGTATACAGGGAGAGGATGTCCACCACCGAAGCCCGGCTTTCCGAGTTGGCTCAGGCTGGTCGGGATTCCCGGAGCAGGTCGGAGGAGCTCGATGCCGAAGCCGCTGAGCTCGGGGCGTCCCGGGAGCGAAAGGTCGAAGAGCTGGAGAATTCCCGCATCGTAGCCGCCGACCTGGGTGCCGAGATCGAGGATCGGAGGTCGAGCCGGCACGGCCTCAGGAGAGAGTTGGAGAAGGCCCGGAAGAAAATGGAGGATTTCCAGGCGCGCACCGAAGAGCTGCAGAGCACCTACCGGGAGGAGCTGGTCCGAAAGCAGGAGCGGTCCGAGGAGGCGGTACGGCTGGCTCTGGAGAGGGACTCCACGCAGAAGGATATGGAGGAGCTCGAGCCCCGGATCGAGGGCACCGAAGAGAAGCGCAATAAGCTGCGGAAGGAGTTGGACGGGCTAGAGGAAGCGGTCGACCGGGCACGGGCCCGGAGGGAGCGGAAGCTGGAAGACGTCGAGTCTAAGGAGGCCGAGGTCCGGGCCCTGGAAGCCCGGCGGGAGGTCCTCGAAAGCAGGATCTCCTCGCTGGAGCGGTCGGAGGTCGGCAGGAAGAGCTCGGCGCTCTCGGAGGCCATGGAGGTGGGGCCCGATTTGGCCAAGGCGGTGGGAGCCTACCTGGACGCCTTCCAGGACGCGGTTCTTACGGATGACCTGGGCCCGGATCGGACCGATAGCGGGGGCCTTAGAGTAGCGGTGGCCCGGAAAGGAGAGCCGGCTCGACCGGACCTTCCCCGGGGAGCCAGATGGCTGCCCGACTGTGTGGAGGCCGTTCTGCCCGGAGCTTCCCTCGTGCTTGCCAGGGGGGTGTTGGCCCCGGACAGGAAGACCGCTCTGGATTGGTTTTTGAACCGTACCGACCTGGACATCGTGACCCCGGAGGGCGACCTTTTCCGGGCCGACGGCCTGGTCAGGCTGGGCGTCCCGGACGAGTCGGCCGGAACCATAGAGCGCGAGGGGCTGCTCTCGGAGGCCCGGGAGGAGCTGCGGGAGCTGGAGGACGAAACGGAGGACGCCCGCGGGCGCTGCGACGAAGCGCGCAAAGAGCTCGCCGATGAGGAATCCCGAATGGAGCAGGCGCAGGCCGAATCGAGGGAGGCGGAGAAGAAGCTGGCCGCCCTGGACGCCATTCTGGAAGGGCTGCGAAACAGACGCCGCCAGCTAAAGGCCCGGATGGAGGAGCTACGGGCGGCCGCCCGGGAGACCGAGCCCGAAGAGCAGGTGGACATCGAGAGCCTGGAGGCGGAGATCACCGAGTCCGGGAAGAGTCAGGTGAGGGCGGCCGGTGAAGTGGAGCGGACCAGGGAAAAGCTGGAAGAGGTGACCGTGGCCCTGGAGGAGCTCTCCCGGAAGAAGAGCGAGGCCGATCTGGTGGTCGGCAGGCTGGAGGCCGACCTGGAAAGACTGGACGAGACGGTGGCCAGGCTGGAGAGGGATTCCGAGCAGGCTCGTCGGAGCGCCGAGGCCGCCGGGAAGAGGATAGAGGAGAACCGGAAGGAACTGGAGAACCTGCGGAAGAGAGCGGAGGAGCTGGAGGAGCAGTCCGATAGGCTGGACGGGAAAAGACAGGAGGCCGAGCGAAAACGAATAGACCTTAGCAAGGCCAGGGGAGAGGTTCTGCAGGGTATGGCGGAGCTGGAGAACCGCCACTCCGGCGTCAGCGAGGAATTATCGTCCACCAGGGAAAGGCGCACCGAGCTGTCAGGGGAGGCCGCTCTGCTTCAAAGCAGGCTGGAGGAGCTGGACGAGGCCGAGCTGGTGCTACCAAAGGCCGGAAGCAAGTACTACGAGTTTTCCGACGAGAAGTTGCGGAAGGAGTTGGAACGGCAGACGGGTTACAGGGAAAGGCTGGGCCCGGTGAACATGCTGGCCGTGGAGGAGTACGAGGAGGCGAAGAAGCGGCTGCAGTTCCTGACCGAGCAGCGCGAGGACCTGCTGGGGGCCAGGGCTTCGCTGCTGCAGGCCATCGACGAGATCAACCGGACTGCCACCCTCCGCTTCGAGAGAACCTTCGAGGACGTCAGGGGCAATTTCAGGGAGCTGTTCATGCGTCTGTTCGGGGGAGGCCAGGCGGACATAGTGGCGGTGGACGCCGAGGACCCGTTGGAGAGCGGGGTCCGCATCCTGGCCAGCCCCAGGGGCAAGACCCTGAAGAACGTGTCCGCGCTGTCCGACGGCGAGCGTGCCCTCACCGCGGTCGCCCTTCTGTTCGCTCTGTACCTGGTCAAGCCATCGCCGTTCTGCCTCCTGGACGAGCTGGACGCTCCGCTGGACGACTCCAACATAGACCGCTTCGTGGACCTTCTGAGGAGCTTCATGGAAAAGACCCAGTTCATCGTGATAACCCATAATAAGAGGACCATGGAGGCGGCCGACATCCTGTACGGAATAACCATGCAGGAGAGCGGGGTATCCACCGCCACCACGGTAAGGCTGGAGGAGGTCGAGGCCTAGAATGGGGCTTTTCGAGGGTTTGAGGAAGAGCCGAGACGCTCTGGGCAAGGGACTGTCCAAAGTGCTGGGCGGACCCAGGTTGGACGAGGAGACGATGGAGGAGGCCGAGGAGCTCCTCCTGGGAAGCGACCTGGGCTGGGAGCTGACCGAGATGGTGATGGAAGAGCTTCCCCGCATGGCCGGCGGCGAGGAAGACTACAGGGAGAAGCTGGCCTCGATGCTGGCCGAGCGCCTGCCCACCAGGAAGGCCGAGGAAACCTCTGCCCGACCGGAGGTGGTTCTGGTGGTGGGGGTGAACGGCTCGGGGAAAACCACCGTTATCGCTCGCCTGGCCGCCAGGTACCAGGTCCGGGGGGAGAGAGTGCTGCTGGCCTGCGCCGATACCTACAGGGCGGCGGCGGCCGAGCAGCTGCAGATCTGGGGAGACCGCCTGGGCGCCGAGGTCCTCACCCAGCAGCACGGCTCGGATCCCGGAGCGGTGGCCTTCGACGCCATCAAGAAGTCCCTGGCCGGGGATTACGACAGGCTGCTCGTAGATACCGCGGGTCGGATTCAAACCAGGGACGATCTGATGGCCGAGCTCTCCAAGATCCACCGGGTATGCGGCAAGGCCCTGCAGGGAGCTCCTCACAGAACCCTGCTGGTGCTGGACGGAACGGTGGGGCAGAACGCCATCTCCCAGGCGCAGAGCTTCGGTGAGGCCCTTCCCGTGACCGGCATAGTGGTGACCAAGCTGGACGGCACGGCCAAAGGCGGAGCCGTGCTGGCCATGGCCAGCCGGCTGGACATCCCCGTAGCCTACGTGGGAGTGGGGGAGGGGCTGGACGATTTGGTGGAGTTCGAACCATCCGCTTACGTCAGGGCCCTTCTGGGATTGGAGGAGCTGTCGGCTTGATCCTGAGCCTGCGGTCGCTGCGCAAGAGCTACGACGACAGCGTGGCCCTGGACGACCTGAGCCTGGAGGTTCGGGAGGGCGAGATCTTCGGCCTGCTGGGCCCCAACGGGGCCGGCAAGACCACCACCCTGCGCATAGTCGCCGGCCTGGTCTACCCGGACAGTGGAAGTGTGGAGATAGACTCCATCGACGCCCTGCAGAACCAGGATGACGCCCGCAGGGTCACCGCCTACGTACCCGACGAGCCCACCGTTTACCCCAAGCTTACCGGCAGGGAGTTCCTCAGGTTCACCGGAAGGCTGCGGCGGATCGACCCCGAGGAGCTGGAGAGAAGGATAGAGTTCCACGAGAGGCTGTTTGACATGAAAGGCTGGCTGGACACCCGGGCGGAGTCCTACTCCCACGGCATGGTCCAGAGGGTGGTCCTCAGCTCCGCCTTCATCGCGGTTCCCAGGCTTTACGCCATAGACGAGCCCCTGGTGGGTCTGGATCCGGCCACCGCGGAGACCTTTTACCGGATGGCCCGGTCGGCTGTGGACAATGGCGCGGCTATGGTCCTCTCCACCCATACGCTTCCGGTGGCCCACAGGTTCTGCGACCGGCTGGGAATAATCCACGAAGGCCGCCTCAGAAGGGTTATGCTCACCTCCGACGTACCCAGGGAAGATCTCCAGGACATCTTCTTCGACATCACCGGTACCGAACCCGCCGTCGTCAAAAACTACTTCCGGGACGTTTTTCAAAAAACTCAAAAAACCCCCTAAAAAATGGCATAGAAGCCTTATACAAGAAAACAAGAATTCAGCATTTTCCTATTGCTTGGTAATTTCATGCTAAAAGCTCAAAAGGATAGGAATATCCCCGGGGTTGACGGAGGTTAATCTTAGAGGTAAACATATGTGTAGTTCACTGTGAGGATGGAATAATACTAAGGGGCGGACGGTTGGTATGACTATGCAGATAGAGTGCAAGACCATACTGAACAGAGTGAAACAGCCCGACACCTGGTTCGGCCTGAGCTACACCATGAATCTCTATCGGGGGTGCAGGCACGGCTGCATCTACTGCGACTCCCGCAGCGACCGCTACGGAATCCGGAGCTTCGAGAGGGTGGCGGTGAAGGCCAACGCCATACACCTGCTGCGGGAAAGGTTGCCCCGGATACGCCGCAAGGGAACCGTGGGGACGGGAGCCATGAGCGACCCCTACCAGCCGCTGGAGAAAAGGCTGAAGCTAACCAGGCGGGCCCTGGAGGCCCTGGAGGAGAACGGCTTTCCGGTACACGTGATGACAAAGAGCGACCTGGTCATGCGCGACATCGACCTTCTGCAGAGCATGGGCAGGGTGTACAGTGCGGTCAGCTTCTCGGTGACGGCGGCGGAAGACGAGACGGCCGCCAGGCTGGAGCCGGGCGCCCCTTCGGTAACCGCAAGGATGAGGGCCCTGAGAACGCTACGGGCCAAAGGGATATACGCCGGAGTGGCCCTTATGCCGGTACTGCCCTTCCTGACCGACAGCGAGGAGAACGTGGTGGCGGTTTTCAGGAGGGCGGTCGATGCCGGGGCCCGGTTCGTTCTTCCCTGGTTCGGGATGACCTTGCGCGACGGTCAGCGCGAGTATTACTACCGCCAGCTGGACAGGCTGTATCCCGGCGCTAGGGATAAGTACGAGAAGGCCTACGGCGACAGCTACCACTGCTCGGCGAGAAGGCACGAGCGGCTGCACGAGGTCTTCGAGGGGCTGTGCAACGAGTACGACGTAGCCCCCTACATGCGGTTCTACGAGCCTTTCGAGGCCAGGCAGCTAAAGCTGTTCGGCTAGGGGGAGGGCGGGTTATCTTCGAGGAACGTTAAGGTGGCTTCATGCGAATGGGGTATGAGATGAGAAGCGTGTTCCTTGCTCTGGTTTTCGTTGGTCTTCTGCAGGCATGGGCGGATGAGCCGGGTCTCTCCTCCTCGCAGATAAGGGTACAGACCATAATCGATTCTTCCGGAACGCTTTCCCGGCCTTCCAATCTTTTAGGCACTCTGGAAGGGTCGCTTCCGCTGGAGGAAGAGGTCCCGGCAACTGGAGCCTTGATGGAGGACTCCCTGCTCTATCCGGACAGCGTTTGGCGTCACTACTACTACGTACTCCCCGGCTCCTACGACCACTCCCGGCCCAATCCCATGGTGGTGTGGCTCCACGGGGGGGTGAGCACTGAGGAGCTCGCCAGTTACGATGAGACGGTACTGGAGGACTGGCCCCTGATCCCCGATATGCTGGATGCGGGGTACGTCATCGTTCTCCCCTGCGCGCAGCTGGGCGCAACCTGGTGGGACGAGAACGGTCAGCTAGGCGTATTGGAAATAGTGCGGGAGATGAAAGGCAGGCTGAACGTAGACGATTCCAGGGTGTTCGTGGGAGGCTTCTCCGACGGGGCCTCGGGAAGCTGGGCCCTGATGATGCTTTACCCTTCGCCCTTCGCCGGTTACATGGCCTTTTCCGGCCACCTGGGAGTGGCGTCGCTGGACGGCTCCCGGGAGACCTACCTTCCCAGCCTTTCCAACCGCCCCGGGCTGGCAACCCATAGCGACATGGACGGTCTCTATCCGATCTCCAGGATGGAACCGACCGTAGATCTAGCCCTCGCCGCCGGCGCCGACCTGGAGTACTCAACGTTTTACGGCTACGAGCACGATCCGGCCTATTTGAGGGAATTCGTGGATGACGTAATATGTTTCCTAGACACTACACAACGGGAACGCTTTCCGGATTCCGTAGTCTGGAAAGCGGGAGAGCCCTCGCGCTGCGACTGGCTGTGCGTGGACTCCATAATCCCCTGGCCCCTGGTGGGAGAGGACTTCGAGTACAACACGGTGCTGGTGTCCGACCGCCTGATGTTCGGCTTCTACCCTGACTACGAGTACGAGGGAGAGGGAGTCAGAATATCCGCCGTGGTGGATGGCGACCTTCCCGCCACTCGAATGGGGTTTCAGTCCGGCGACGTGATAGTCAGCTTCCAGGGTAGCGAGGTCTCCGATCTCGAGGAGCTGTACGAGCTGGAGGAGGGCCTGAGGGCCGGAGATCCGTTCTCCCTGAGCATCCTCAGGAACGGGGACAGGCTGGACATAGAGGACCGTTTCAACCCTCCGGAGTACTACTGGCTCTTGTCCAGGTCCGCCCCCGCGGTCAGGGTGGAGGCCGTAAGAAGAGGCAACACCTTCGAGCTGGACGTGAACAGGCTGTGCAGGCTCGGACTTCTGCTCCATCCCGGAATGGTGGACCTGGATGAAGACGTCGTTGTGCTCTGCAACGGCAGGGAGGTGTACAGGGGAAGGGTGGAACAGAGCGGAGAGCTCATCGTAGGAAGCTTCCTGCGGAGTTTCGATCGTAGCAGGATATGGTCGGCCCGGCTGGAGCTGAACCTCGAAGAGTCCCTGATGCCTCTGATGGCACCTGACCGGCCCGTCCGCATGTAACGAATCGTCCTCCGAGGCGTCTTGTAGGTAGCGGAGGAAGTCTCTGTAACCCGGATCCAAGGAGGAGAATCATGACCGACGTCCCCGGAGTACTGGCGGTGCTGTTGTCGCTGGGCGGTCCGATCGCCATCGTGGTGCTGGTGCTGGTTCACAACCACCGAAAGCGCATGAAGAGGTACGATACGGCAATCAAGGCCACCGAAGCGGGCAGAAGCATACAGGAGATAGAGGAAGTCATCTCCATGATGGAAAACCAGAAGAGCAGCAACGGCTTCCTCATTGCGGGAATAATCGTTGCCGGCATCGGGATAGGCACGATACTGATAGGGTTGCTCCTGGGAGTATTGGAGACCTCTGCCGGAGGGATATTCCTGGTGGTTCTGGGAGCCGCCTTCATTCTGACATGGTTGCTGCTTGGTAGAAGGCGTAGTGTGAGTTGACGGCGGAGCCTGCGGTCTCCGAGCTGGTCGAGAGGGCAAAGAGCGGCAGCAGGGAGGCGTTCGGCAGGCTGGCCGAGAGATATGGAGATCTGGTGTATGGCCTCAGCCTGAGGATAGCCAGGGATACGGACATGGCGGAAGACCTCAGCCAGGAGACGTTCGTAAAGGCTTTCAGTAAGCTGCATACGCTGCGCAAACCGGAGTCTTTCGTATCCTGGCTGTGCTCCATCGCCAGAAGAACTGCCCTGGACCATGTGAGGAAGGGCAAGAGGGAGCTTACCGGTTTGGACCGGACCCTGGAGATCGAGACCGCCACCGAGGACGATCCTCCGGCCCACCTGACCGGTTCGAAGATAATAGAGAACGCTCTGATGAAGCTCGGAGAGAGGGACAGAGAGCTACTCACCCTTGCCTACTACGAGGAGCTGAGCCTTGCGGAGGTGGGCAAGATACTGGATATACCCGAGGGCAACGTCAGGGTTTACCTGTACAGAGCCCGGCAGAGGCTGCGCAAGAAACTGAAAGGGTTCGAGGATGACCTCTTGCAGCAGATCGGATAAGGTTCTGGCATACCTGACCGGTATGCTGAAGCCGGAAGAGCGGGCGGATTTCGAAGAGCATCTGGCCGGCTGCCGTCTTTGCCAAAGAGAGCTGGAGCTGGAGAGGGCGATTAGCGGCCGGCTGGCCGACGGGGCGGAGGCCCCGGCCCGATTGCGTCTGCAGGTGCGCAAGAGACTCCTTCTGGCCTACAAGCCCACCTTCCCCTGGAAGTCTCTGGCCGGTATTGCCGGCATGGTGGCCGCCGTTGCCCTTCTGGTTACTTCCCTGGCCCGTCTGCTGCCCCCCAGCACCGATCGTCAGCTGGAGGCCATGCTCAGGATAGTACAACGCAACTTCGCCTCCCTTGCCTCCACCGGGATACTGGGATCCTGGCTGCTGGTCGGTATAGCTCTGGCCGGCCTGGCTACCCTGATAGCACGAGTCATACCCGAGGATTAGGAGAGGATATGGGCGATACCGTCGGATACCCCCGGGCAGCTTCGGGGATAGTCTTTCTGAAGGCCACCGACCTGGAAGGCGTAAGAAACTTCTACCAGGACCAGCTGGGCATGACCGTATGGCTGAGACAGGCCGATTGCCTGCTCTTACGGCACGGCAACATGGTTCTGGGATTTTGCGACCGGGGAACGGACAGCTTCGACGGCCTGCTGACCTTCGTGTACCCGGACAGGGCCGGAGTAGACCGGATGTACCAAAGGCTGACCGACAGGGCGGAGAGCGCCCCCGAGGAGAGCGAGAAGTACGGGATCTATCAATTCTTCGCCAGCGATCCCGAAGGCAGGCGGTTGGAGTTCCAGGCTTTTCTGCATCCAACAGAGCCGATAGTAAGTGGTTGCGACCTTTTAGTATCGAGAAGGAGCGTAAGGCGTTTCCTTGACACTAAAATACCCGAGGAGAAGCTTCAACAGGTACTGGAACTCTGCCGGTACAGTCCGACCTCCCGGCACAGCGAGTCGTACTACTTCGTGGCCACCAGCAACCGGGAAAACCTGGAGTTTCTGGCCGGCCTGCGAGGGTCCAGCTCGGCTCCCATCGGCGAGGCGCCCATGGCGGTGGCTGCATGCAGCGACCCTTCCAAATCTGGTGGTTACGTGCAGGACGCGTGCATAGCGGCCTACCACTTCATCCTGGCGGCAACGGTCCATGGCTTGGGGACCTGCTGGATGGCGGGTATGGACCGGGCAGAGGTAAAGGATTGCCTGGGAATCCCATTGGAACACCACGTGGCTACCGTCACTCCGGTGGGCTTCCCGGCCGAGAGCCCCCAGCCCAAGCAGCGAAGGGATGCCGGTTCCCTAATCCGCTGAGCCTTCTACCCTGATTGCTAGGTAGAGGAGTCGCCGCCCTCCAGCTTGCTGAGGCGCTCCTCTAATTTCTGAAGAGTTTGCTCCAGTTTCGAAACCTCCGCCTTAAGAGCGTCGATATGGCTCTCCTCGGCCCTGGGTGGTGGAGGTGGAGCCCCCCTGCCCATACCCATTCCGCCGCGGCCGCCACCTGCTCCGAAATGGTCTGCGACGTTGGGAGCGTTCGAGCTGGAGTACTCTCCTGAGACGTAGTCCTCGACGGCCCGTCTTACGGTTCCGCTTACCCCCGAAACCACCTCTATACCCGCAGCCTGCAGGGTCCGGAAGGCGTTGGGTCCGCAGTTGCCCGTGAGAACGACCTTGACCTCCTGCTCGGACATCAACTGGGCAGCCTGGATGCCCGCTCCTCCGCCCAGGGCGGCGTTGGGATTCTGCAGAGCTTCGGCCTTCATGTTGTCGGTATCGACCAACAGGAAGTAAGGGCTGCGTCCGAATCTGGGGTCTACCTTATCGTCGAGTGTTCTTCCGGTCGAAGTCACTGCTACCTTCATCTGTTTCCTCTCGCTTGCACGAAGTTCATTGTTCGAAAACGGCCGGGTTCAGCCCAGGAACGATTGAACCGCTCTCCAGGCCTCCCGTACGGCCTTTGCCGCCGGGGAGTCGGCATCGTAATCTACTATCCTCTTTCCCAGCATCAGGGCATCGTTCACAGTCTTGTCGAAGGGGATCCTCCCCACCACCCTGGATTGTTTGGCCAGGGCCATTCGTTCGATGCGATCAGCCTGTTCCTCGTTCAGGTCGGCCTTGTTGATTATAACCACCGCGGGCACCCCGAAGTGCTCTGCCAAATCCAGCACTCTCTCCATGTCGTGGACTCCGGACACCGTGGGCTCGGTAACTATTGCCAGCAGGTCCGAGCCGGACACCGAAGCGATCACCGGACAGCCCGTTCCCGGGGGGCCGTCACCCAGTATACCGCGCATCCGCAGCCCTTCGGCCAGTGACGCGGCCTTGCCTCGAACCCGGGTCACCAGGCGCCCGGAGTTCTCCTCCGCGATTCCCAGCCTGGCGTGGACCATGGGACCGCACTCCGTGGTCGATACGTACCAGGTACCGGTCACGCTTCTCTGGGTGCCGATGGCGTCCTCCGGACATACCAGGGGACACAGGCCACAACCTTCGCAGGCCAGGGGCTCGACGCGATAGGTCTTTACCAGCTCGTCGTTTCCCGGTCCGTCGAAGCGAATGGCGTCGAAATGACAGGCCTCGGCGCACGCTCCGCATGCCGTGCATTTCGAAGGGTCGATAACGGCCTTCTGCCCGCCGACGAAAGGATGAGCCTCCCTAACTCTGGGCCGAATGAGAAGATGCAGGTCTGCGGCATCCACGTCGTTGTCGGCCAATACGTTACTACTTGATAGCGCGGCGAAGGAAGCCACGACGGTGGTCTTCCCGGTCCCCCCCTTGCCGCTTATCACAGTCATCTCCCCGTAGCTTTCCGCATTACCCACCACCGGCTCGTCGTCGGGACCGGGGTCGACCGCCATCTCCGATAGGGACGGAACGGGGGGGACCTCGGAATCCCTCAGGGCGAGGATCCGGTCGTAGACGCCCAGTAGAATGTCCCTGAGCTCAGGATGATGGTCGGCCAGAATCTCCCCCCGGGAGTACCCTTCGGCGTACTTCCTCTGGAAGGGTATGGTGCCGATCACCGGTACCCCCACCAGGTCTGCGTAATCGGTTATCAACTCATCGGCTCCCGCGGAGCGGTTTATGACGATACCGGTGGGAACGCCGATCTGCAGGGCCATGGATACCGCCAGACGCAGGTCGTTGAGCCCGAACGGGGTGGGTTCGGTTAGAAGTACCGCTGCGTCTGCGCCCTCCAGGGCCTCCACTACCGGACACGCCGTACCCGGAGCCGCATCCAGGATGTTTATGGAGCGCGGGTCGATGTGTTCCTTCACCGCTCGAACCACGTTGGGGGCCAGAGCCTCTCCGATGTTCAAAAGGCCGTGAGCGAAGAAGAAGGGCCGGTTGTTCCCGGCGATAAGAACCTTTCCCGCCGGCGTGTCTCTCTCCCTCAGCGCCTCTTCGGGACAAACGTGGCTGCAGACCCCACAGGAATGACATAGCTCGTTGAAGATTAGTACATTCCCTTTAACAACGGCTATGGCATTGTAGTTGCATGCCTTGGCACACTCACCGCATCCGGTGCATCTCTCTTCGTCCCATACCGGTTTGGGCACCGTGACGACCTGCTCCGAGGTGAACTCGGGGCGTACGAACAGATGGTCGTTGGGTTCTTCCACATCGCAGTCCAGAAGGCGGACGTGGTCTCCCCGGATACCCAGCGCATAGGCGAGATTCACTGCGAATGTGGTCTTTCCGGTACCCCCCTTGCCGCTGGCTACGGTGATTCGCATGGATGGACTTCCCTTACCGGTGTAGACGTTGCTCCCCGAGCTTCGCCGGGAATTTGCCTTCTAGCCGCGTCTGGTCATGGTCGTGCCGCAGTTGGGGCAGGTCTTCTGGTAGCAGGGAACGCCGCGCTGGTGCGGTACGGTCGCCCCGCATTTCGGACATACGCAGCTCCCCCCGGTTCCCAGGCCCGATCCGCCCATTTTGTCGCGTCCCCGACCTCCGGATCCTCTACCCCGACCGGTTCCGGGTCCTGCCCCGTCCGGTCCGGTTCCATCTCTTCCGGGCATCACTCACCTCCGAATCCTGGCCGTTTTATACGGTGATCCTCTACCTCGGACCAAGTGGGGCCGGGCGCTGTGTCATCCGAGACATCGCTCTCGGGGGTGAACGATGAGCCTCGCGTCCGGCCCCAACCCTTGGACCTAATCGTCCTTCTGGTCGGCCTCGAGCTCCTCCAGACGCTTCTTTATGTCTTTCAGAGCGTTTTCGAAGTACTCGGCCTGACTGCGCAACATATCGGCCTGCTGCTCGGTGGTGGGGGCCGCATATCCGTACCCCGAGGGGGGATATCCGTAGGCCGGTGCGCCGTAGTAGCCGCCCCGGCCCCGTCCGCCTCGGAATCCGCGTGCGAGTCCGCGACCAACGCCGCGGCCCCATCCACGAGCCATGCCACGGCCGGGAACGGGATTCATGTACCCCGGTCCGTCGTATCCTGCGCAGTATCCGGCGGCTCTGCCGGTCATGGGACCCATTCCGTCGGGTCCGGTTCTGTCTCCACCTGGCATCTCCACTACCTCCTTCGTCTGGCTCGGTTCGATTTCTGCTTTTCATCCGTCTCACCTTACGTAGTTGCACAAAACGTGCCAGAATCCATGAATCAGCGTAAGACGTTATTCGATAAGTAAATAAGAACATGAAGGAACCGATACGCCTCCAGCAAATGTCGCTAATATGCGACAAAAACGTGAATTACCATTGCATTATTGCAACACCATCGGGGACCCATCGGGGACGGGGGAATTGTAAAAGCCAATTAAACCGAAAAGATACTCGGGTTTTGCGGTTCGAACACCTTTGGGATAGGATATGCCCGACTGTCGTCTCGTTGGGGCTTTCGTCAGGGCGCGAGGCGAACGAGCCCTACGGGAATGGGGAGGCGTTGCGCATGCAGACCATCATAGAAGCGAGCGGGTTGACTAAGAGGTTTGGCGACCTGGTGGCCGTAGACCACGTTAGCTTCTCCGTGCGGAAGGGCGAGATATTCGGTTTTCTGGGCCCGAACGGGGCCGGAAAGACCACCACGGTACGCATGCTTACCGGGGTCCTGGATTCCACGGAGGGCTCGGCTACCGTGGAAGAGCACGACGTACGCCGGGAGGCTCTTCTGGCCCGGGCGCACATGGCCGTTGTTCCGGAGGAGGCCAACGTATATCTGGATCTATCGGTTTGGCAGAACATAATGCTGATGGCCGAGTTGCATGGGGTGCGGCGGGAGAAGCGCCTGCGGCGCGGCAAGGAGCTTCTGCAGCGGCTGGGACTGGCCGACAGAACCAGGCAGAAGGCACGAGCGCTCTCCAAAGGATTGCGGCAGAGACTGATGCTCTGCGCCGCCCTGGTGACCAACCCGGAGGCCCTGTTTCTGGACGAGCCCACAAGCGGGTTGGACGTTCAGAGTGCCAAGCTCATACGGAGCATAGTGGCCGATCTCAACGAAAACGGTCTCACTGTTTTTCTTACCACTCACAACATGGCCGAGGCCAGTGAGATGTGCTCGCGGGTGGCCATCATAGATCACGGTCGGATAGTGGCGATCGACACCCCCGAGAAGCTGCGCTCCACCATGATATCCCGGCAGTACGTAGAAGTGGAGTTCGCGCAGGGCTCTCCGGAAATGGAAGAGCTGGAGTGCCTGCCCGGCGTCTCCCAAGCCGAGATGCGGGGTCGGGCGTTTAGGCTGTACACCAAGGAGCCGGGCGGCGTTCTTGCGGAAGTGGTTCGTCTTACGGACCGGAAGGACGGCCTTAAGATATCGGACCTGGGAAGCAGGAAACCCAGCCTGGAGGATGTCTTCCTCCACATAACCGGCGGCAGGAAGGAGGGCGGCCAGTGACCTCCGAGAAGGAGTCCGCGCAGACCTGGGCCCGCCAGCTTCACGGCTCGCTGGTGATACTTAAGAAGAACGCCTACCTCTACTACCTGAAGCCTCCCGTTCTCATCTTCGGCGTGTTGTTCCCGCTGTTCTTCTTCCTTTCGTTCAAGATGGGCCGGCCGGTATCGGCAGACAACATCGTACCAGGTATGGTGGCCATGGCTCTCTGGTTCACCGCCACCGCCGTGGGGCCCCTGGTCACTCCCTGGGAAAGGCGAGCCAAGACGTACGAGAGGCTGATATCCTCGCCGGTGTCTCTGCATGCGATACTGGCCGGGGACGTGATGAGCGGATTGGTCTTCGGGGTTTGCTTCTCGGTCGTGCCAGTTCTGCTGGGGCTTCTGCTAACGGATGCCTCGGTGGCCAGCCTACCGCTTCTGCTGGCCGGGATCGTGCTGGGTGCTCTCACCTTCGCGTCGCTGGGCGTTCTTCTGGCCGCGCCCCCGGCCAGCAGTCCCTCCAACATCATGTTGCTCTCCAATCTGGTAAGGCTTCCTTTGCTGTTCGTCAGCGGGATATTCATTCCCATAGCGGAGATGCCCGTCTGGGCGCGGTGGATCGCCCCGATCTCGCCCTTGTCCTATGCCAGCTCGCTCATCCGTGCGGCCTTTGGGCGGCCGGGCTACTTCTCCGTTCGGTTGAGCCTGATCCTGTTGGTTCTGTTCACGGTAGTGCTTTTCTTAGGAGCCTGTCGGTTCCACCGCAGGTGGCGGGTCAAGGGTCTGTAGGGGAGCAAGCTAAGGCCTTAACGTTTCGATTAGCTCCGCTGCGGCCGTCGCACCCTTGTCGGCGGACATCGCGGCAGCCGCTCTCCGAACCCTGGATCCGATCTTCTCCGACCCGCATGCCGTATCTATGGCAGCGGCAAGATCGTTCATGGTCAGCTTTCGCCTGAGAAGAGGTTTCGGGGCCAGGCCCAACCGATGCAGCTGGGGGCCCCAGAAGAGCTGGTCGACCCCGTACATTACTACCACTGAGGGAAGGCCGTTTTCCACGGCGGTGTGGGTGGTGCCGGCTCCCGCGTGATGGATCGCCGCCCGGCAGCGAGGGAAGATACTGCAGTGTGGAGTTCTCCCCACCACCAGGATGTCGTCGCCGTTTGTAGCCGGCTCCGGGGACCGCTGGTCATACTGGATAACCCCCCGGTAGCCGGCAGCCCGAATGGCGTCGGCGATAAGTTCAAGAAGTTTTTGAGGTTGGGGTTCGAAGTACATCATGCTTCCCGTCGTCGCGTACACCGGGGGAGGACCGGAGGAAAGGAAGCGCTCCAGACGCTCGGGCAGCTCCGGCTCGAGAAGTGGAGCTTCGAACTTGCCGCACGGATGGGTTGGCACCATCCAGCCCGGCTCCTCCGGGAGCAGTGCGGGACTGCAGGTAAGAAGCGTCAGATCGTTGGCTTCCAACAGCCAGTGGTGGACGTTACGGACCGGATCCATGCCGAACCGGCCCCTTAGGCCGTTCACGCTCGGCCGCATGAGACGACTGAACAGCCAGGAGGCGAGCCTCCACAGGAGCACGTTGGCCGCTCGACCCGCCCACGGAACCCCGGGCAGGGGGAGGCCGGCGGAGGGGATGGCGATCGGGGTGGGACTGATATCGACCAATGGTACCCGGTAGCGCTCGCTGAGAACCGAGAGCGGATAGACCGCCAGGTGCTTGACCACAACGTCGCAGTTGGTGCAGAGCCTTTCGCTGTACTCAACCAGCTCTTCCTCCAGAGGAAAGAAGAACTTCTCCATGAGAAACCTGTAATGGTTGACTGGATTGCGGTCGGATATCGCTTCCCAGCTCTTTCTGTCCAGCGTCTCCCTGTCGATGGGTATGGGGGAGGTGAAATGGAGGTCTACACCTTCGCCGCAGCGAAGATCGGAGTATTCCGACTCGTCTATGGAGCATACGACCAGGTCTACTCGATGGTCTCGCCTCGACAAGACGTCGGACAGCGCCAGAAATGGGCGTACATCGCCCTGGCTGCCCCAGGTAATCATGCCGATCCTCATGCAGCTCCAGTTCCTAGCATGGAGTGGAACGTGTTGGCGAAAAGAGGGCTCATCTCCCAGCCTTCGTCAAGAGCTGTTCGGGTGAAAAGAGTTGAGCTATCTTTTGCCCATGGGTATGAGAACCAGCATTAACTGGAACGTCTTCGGAATGTTCGGGGTGATAATCCTGGCCTTCTTCGTGGCCGGATTTCTGGTACCCGAAGGCTCGGAGACGGACGACGGATTTCCCCTGAACTACTTTCTGTGGGGCATGGGTGGGATGTTCCTGGTGTCCATAACCGGCGTCGTCCTCTGGGCCCGGCTTTCGAATAGAAGGCGGGAGAGGATAGAGAGGGAATGGCCGGATGCGAAGGCCACCATTCTGGAGATGGGGGAAACCGGGACCTACATAAACAACCAGCCCAGGATCAGGTTCGTGCTGCACGTGGACTCTCCTATTCATCCCCCCCGAGACGTGGTGCACAAACAGGTCGTTCCCCTGACCATGCTGTCGCAGTTCCGACAGGGAAAAACCATCGGGGTAAAGGTCAACCCAGAGGACCCCGATGACGTATTGCTGGGTTAAGACCCTTTTCCAAGTTTTAATTCGCCTGTTCTGAGCGTGAATGCTGCACGATACGCACCATCAGACTGGCATCGAGGGCAGGTAGGTGATAATACTATTCCTAATCCGAGGGAGGCTCTTCCTCTATCTTTTCCAGCACCACGGTGCATCTGGTCACCAGGGCGGCGAAAGCGCTTAGAGCCGCAAGTTGGGGAGCGATTACCGTCCCGAGCACGCCTACGGTCAGGGGAATGTCGATCAGTACCTTGCCGCCGGGATTCTTGATCACGATGCGTCTGATGCTTCCCTTGTGAACGTACTCCTTCACCTTGTCCACCAGCTCGCTTCCGTCGAGCTTGAACTCCTCCTTGCGGGTTTTCTGCTCCGTCATAGTCCTTCCCTTCGAATGTGCCACCGCTAGATGTATGCTAACCAGAACATAATGCAATTCCCACCGGCGTAGGCCACCCGATGCCAGCGTGCGGTATGGTTTGACAATTGCTTTCGAATGTTATTTCTTTGCTGGTTGGCTTGGTTTTCGTCCGGTTGTTCGAGCCGGTCTCCCGGTGGTTTTGAACTCGTATCGGAAACCTTGCTTTCCGTACGGATGGGTACACCGAGGGAACGTATTTCGTTCCTGCTTGTTAGGTAGTTTCCGGCATTGGGCTTGCCAAGGTTATCCCTCGTATAGGCTGTTCCTTTTGGAGGCGCAAGTGGATAGGCAACAACCATCACCACAACCCGACGATCGCCCCCCGGAAGAAACCGGTCGGCAAGAGCCATCCGTGGATTCGGAAAACGAGGATAAGGATTATCCCGGCTGCGGCCTGATGGGCTGCATGGGAGGAACCCTTTTCGGAGGCGTTTTCATGATTCTGTTTTCCTTGGCGGACGCCGTTTTCGGTTTCGGAGGAGGGGACGCCTACACCAACATGGTGGAGAACGTATTCGTCTTCAGCATAGTGGCCGGCGTGGTGATGGGTATCGTGGGAACCATGATCGCCTACATAAGGAGAGAGAGCTCCACCGAACCCACCGAAGAGGACGACTTCGTTTAATCCGGGCCGTTTCCTACTCCGCCTGGACCAGGGTAACGGCCGACGTATTCACGATATCATCGATGGAGCAGCCCCTGGACAGGTCGCTTACCGGATTTGCAAAACCCTGCAGGAATGGGCCGTAAGCCTCTGCTTCGGCCAACCTCTGAACCAGTTTGTAGCCTATGTTTCCCGAGGAAAGGTCCGGGAAGACCAGTACGTTGGCCCTGCCGGCGACCGACGATCCCGGGGCCTTTTTCTCCGCGACCTCGGGCACTATGGCCGTATCGGCCTGGAGCTCTCCGTCCACCTCCAGGTCTGGCCTTCGCTCTCTAACTATCTCCAAGGCCTGGACGACTTTGTCTGCAGCGGGGTGTGGCGCCGAGCCTTTGGTGGAGAACGACAGCATCGCAGTTATCGGGTCCGCCTCCAAAAAGGCCTTGCAGGACTGGGAGGAGGCTATGGTGATCTCCGCCAGCTGCTCGGGGTCGGGTTCGGGGATGATCGCGCAGTCGGCGAATATCATGTCTCCGTCCACTCCCCATCGATGGTTGGAGAAGCTCATCACGAAGCAGGAGGAAGCGTATTTGGTTCCCGGACGGGTTCCGATGATGGTCAGGGCCGCTCGGAGAACGTTGCCGGATGGATTATCGGCCCCGGCCACCATTCCGTCGGCCTCTCCAGTTCGCACCATCATCGCTCCCCATCTCAGGTTGTCCGTGATTCCATCGTACGCGGCCTCCTCGGACATACCCTTGTGTTTTCTCAGCTGATGGTACTCGGAGGCGAACCGGTCCCTCAGCTCGGAATCGGCGGGATCGGAAATGCTTACACCGGTAAGATCCACTGCTTCCTGTGATGCCCTGTCCCGAATCTGCTCCGCGCTTCCCACCAGGGTAACGCTGGAGGCCAGCCCCTGGTCAAGAATTATCCTCGATGCTTTGATCGTACGGGGCTCGGTTCCCTCCGGGAGAACAAGCCTTTTTTCTGCCCTCCTGGCTTTCTGCTGCATTCGATTGGCGAAACCCATCTGCCTTCGCTCCTCTTGTTTGTTGGGGGGTAGTCAGCGTCCGGTCGGAAAAGGCGATGAACTCCAGCTTCCGACCGAACCGATCACCCATGATAATCCTGCCGTTTCGAGGGCGTCAACGAGTGAATCGAGGCTCGATGCAACTCTCCCCTGGACAGGCAATGGAGGTCTTGGTATTCCTAATTCGTCCGTTTGCTCGGAGGGGCCGTTTTCTTTCCATCTTCCCACTTTACCCAACTCCCACGATGATACTCGGTGCCCTTGGGCAAGGATGCCTGCCCGGAATATCGAGTAGGCGATGCGATAGGATTGGATTTGCTGTTCCGTTGGATTCGAGAGAGGTAGGAAATGGCACTTAGATCGAGCGTTTGGTTCGTTTTTGTGGCGGCTTTGATGCTTGCGTTTGCTTCTTGCGGCGGCGGTGAGGAACCGTCCGAGCAGCCCGAGGAAGGGCCGGCCGAGCAGGAGGAAGGAGCCGTCGAGACGGAGGAGCCTTCCGAGGAAGCTTCGCCCGGCGAGGGCGATTCCGTTACCAACGCCATCCAGGTATCGCCGGGCACGATCGAGGGAGAGATAGAGGACTCGGAGGACGAGAACTGGTACGTATTCGACGTGGAAGGCGGGGAGACGTTCGACATCGCTTTCACCCCGGGTGGAGACACCGAGAATATCAACGTGCAGGTTCTCAACGCCGAGCAGCGGGAGCTATGGACCGAATGGGACGTTCCGCCCACGGTGACGGAAGAGCTCAATTACATGACCTCCAGCGACTCCGGAGGCGACTTCTACCTTCATGTCTGGCCGGGAAGCCCCGGTAGCTATTCGATCGAGCTTTCCAAACGGATGCAGGACGACGGTGGCACCGGCGCCGATGCCGGTGGACGGGCTCCGGAAGCGGCCGAGGTAGCGCTTGGTGATACCATACAGGGAGCGGTAGGCGACATCGACGAGTCCGATTGGTACGTGTTCGAGGTACCTTCCGGAGACCTCCTGGAGGTGGAGTTCACTCCGGGCAACGACGCGGAGAACATCAACGTCCAGGTCCTCGACCCGGAGCAGAGGGAACTGTGGACCGAATGGGACGTCGCTCCCGGAGTGACCAAAACCGAGACCTTTGCCATGAGCTGCTCTTCGGGTGGACCGTACTACGTTCAGGCCTGGCAGGGCTCGAAGGGCTCGTACGCCCTGGAGGTGTCCGCATCCGCCCAGGATGACGCCGGCGTCGGTACCGATGCCGGTGACCGGGCAGTGGACGCAGCCGCCGTGCAGCCAGGGGAAGAGCTGAGCGGCTTCCTGGGCGATTTCGACGAGGATGACTGGTACTCGGTGGAGCTTGCCGAGGGAGAAAACCTGTCCTTCAGCTTCACCCCCGGTGAGGATTGCGATAGGATGAACGTCCAGGTCTGCGATCCGGACCAGAGGGAGATGCAGACCGAGTTCGACGTAGCGTCGGGGGTAACCACAGAACTTACCCTTCCCCAAGACGTTCCGGCCGGCACCTACTACCTGCACGTATGGCTGGGTGAGAAGGGCGGATACTCCTTCCAGGGGGAGGAAATCTAGTAAGCGACACAACGCTTCCCTTACTACCGCGAGCTCGCTGGAGATAGGCAAGAAGGGAGAAAACGGTGAGCGATAATACAAGCTGGAATCTCTTCAGGGGCATTGTAATACTCCTGCCCTTTCTGGTGTCCGTCTCTTCGCCCGCTGCCCCCCAGGTCTTCACCGAGGTTACCGAGCAGATGGGGATAACCGGGCAGTTCGGACTGGGCCACTCGGTGGGATGGTGCGACCTGGAGGAGGACGGAGACCTGGACGTCGCCTTCTCCAACCAGGACGGATCCGGGTTCTGGCTTTACCGAAACGACCGGGATGTGTTCGTCGACATCACGTCTTCCTCCGGGCTGGCCGGGGTATCCGGCAGCCGCATAATCTGGGCCGAGCTCACCGGAGACGATTACACCGATCTGGCCCTGGATACCGGAAGCGGCCAGTCGCTCTACGAGAACGACGGCGACTGCAGCTTCACAGACATCACCGCGGGAAGCGGAATAACCGGCTCGGTGATCTGCTCGGCAGACTTCGATAACGACGGCAACGCCGATCTTCTGACTCTTACCGGAAGCGGCTGCTCGGTACTGTACAACGATGGAACCGGAAAGTTCAGCGCCAGCCAGGCCACGACCGGAAGCTACTGGTGCGGGGTCTGCCTGGACTACGATCTGGACGGTGACCAGGACATCTACCTGGGTACCTACGGTAGTGATCCCAACGTTCTGCTCAGGAACGACGGAAGCTCCTTCCAGGACGTCACCGCCAGCGCCGGAGTGGAGTGGAACGGGGGCACCTCGGGAATAACCTCCGGAGACTACAACAACGATGGTTATCCAGATCTCTACCTGGGCAACACATCTTCCCCCGGATGCAAGCTGTTCGAGAACCAGGGAGACGGCACGTTCGACGACGTGACCTCGGCCGCCGGGGTGACCGGCCATACCGATACCCGTACCCCTTCGTTCGTCGACTACAACAACGACGGCTGGCTGGACATATTCGTGTCTAACCACGACTTCTATACCTACAGCAATCAGATGTACCGCAACAACGGCGACGGAACCTTCACGGACGTGGGTGAGCCCCTGGGCCTGTCCGGGGAGATGATAGGGGACTACTTCGGCACCGCGTGGGGCGATTTCGACCTGGACGGTGACGCAGACCTGTTCTCCGTGGGCCACATCGACAAGTACAACCTGATGCGCAACGATATGGGAGATACCATGCCCGCCCACTACGCGGTGGTGGAGCTGGTGGGTACGCAGTCCAACAAAGACGCCATCGGAGCCAGGGTGTCGGCCGATATCGGATCGATGGTGCTCACCCGATTCGTGGGAGCGGGGGAGGGGGCGCACGACTTCCACAGCTTTCCTGTGGAGCTGGGCCTGTACGACCGTACATCCATCCAATCTTTGGAGATCTCCTGGCCCAGCGGCCTGGTGGAGACCTATGAGTCCGTAGGCGCCGACCGCTACCTCACCGCCGTGGAAGGTGACAGCCTGTACACCGGGGTAACCGGTGAATCGGGGCGGCTCCCGCGTAGTCGACCCACGCTGGGGTGCGCACCCAATCCGTCTTCGGGGGCACTTACCATCAGATTCGGTGGGGTGGAGGGCGCTTCCGCCCGGGTGGAGATTTTCGATCTTTGCGGCAGAAGCGTCGATATCCTTTTCGATTCGACCCTGCCTTCTAATCCGGTCAGCGTTTTGTGGAGAGCCGACGAAGCCATCCGACCGGGGATATACCTGGTGCGTATGGATACTCCCCACGCAAGCCGGATACGAAAGCTGACTCTTCTCAGGTAATCGGAAGGCCCGGTTGATTGCTGATTAGCGATCCTACGTCTCCGGTAGGGCTTTGACGGCTTTAGGTCGCGGTTCTTATAAATCGTTGATTGTACACGCTATCCACCATATAGCGACTGACCGTTTCCCCGGCGAACTGCGAGGACTCTGCCATGAAGGTCACCCTTATCTCCCCTTACATAAACATCGCCGCTCTGGGTTTGCGATTCCTGAGCTCTTACCTCAAGGCGGAGGGGCACAGCACCAGGATCGTCTTCCTCTCCGACGTGGGCTCAATGGCCGAGACCGGAGCGGATTTCCACGGCACCTACAGCGATAGGGCATTCGACCAGCTGGTGGAGCTCTGCTCGGACTCGGACCTGATCGGCATAACTCTGATGACCAACTACTTCTACAAGGTGGCCGATCTCTCCAGGAGGCTGAGAGCGAGGCTTTCCGTGCCCATCGTATGGGGCGGATCTCATCCCACCGCTGCTCCCGAAGAGTGCCTGGACTTCGCGGATCTGGTCTGCGTAGGGGAGGGGGAGAGGTCCATGCTGGACGTTCTGGAAAGGCTGAGGCGGGAGCAAGGCCTGGAGGGCATCCCCAACATGTGGGTGAAAGGTTCGGACCGGCCCTCACCCGAGTCGTACTACCCCCCGGTGCAGGACCTGGACGCCCTTCCGTTTCCCGACTACCACCTGGAAGAGCATTACATTCTCCTGGGCGATCGGATCGTGGGGATGAGCGAGGATATCCTCAGGGCTTTCAGCACCTCGACCGGCTACTTCGACAGCCGGCACGAGACCATCTACCAATCCATCGCCTCCAGAGGCTGCCCCCACCACTGCGCGTTCTGCATTAACAGCAGATATCTGGAGCTTTACGGGCAGAAGGCGTTCTTCAGACGGAGGAGCATGGAGAACGTGGTAAGGGAGTTCGAGACCGTTCTGGAAAGGTTCGAGTGGTTCAACGGCCTGGTGTTGCATGACGACTGTTTCACCGCGGCCTCCCCCGAGGAGCTGCGGGAGTTCGAGAGGCTGTACACGGACAGGGTGGGGCTGCCCCTGTTCTTCCTCCTGAGCTCAACCACCATGGACGAGGCGCGTATGAAACCCCTCATCGAGGCGGGGCTGCAGAAGATACAGGTTGGCCTGCAGTCGGCCAGCGACAGAACCAACCGTCTGTACGACAGGGAGTACTTCTCTCCGCGCAAGCTTCTGGAAAGGGCCCGGAAGCTGCAGGAGTACTCCGATCACACCAGCCTTATCATCTACGACATCATGCTGGACAGCCCCTTCGAGGACGTGGACTCGATGCTTCAGACCCTAAGGCTGGTAATCGACCTGCCCCGCCCCAAGCAGCTCCAGCTGTACTCGCTAACCCTTTATCCGGGTACCCCGCTGAGGGATTTGGCCCTGCAAAGGGGGATGATTGACGATCCCCGCATCCACTACCTCAAGGAGAATCACGAGCGGCAGCTGAGGTACATCAACCTTCTCTTCACTCTGGTCAACAAGGGAGTGCCGGACCGGCTGGTGAGATGGCTGGCGTGGACACCGCTGGTCCACCTGATGGAGTCACGTCCGTTCAGATGGCTCTTCGGGCTGTTCTCTCCGCTCTACAACCGGCTGTTGCGCAGCCTTAGCCGCAGGGTCTTCGCGACCAGCTACTCCCGGATTCTGAAGCTTGCGAAGCACAGCGAAGGCCCGCCGTCGAAGGCCTCCTGATCCGTCAGGCTCTTACCACTAACTTCGTGCCGGCAGGCTCCGTTTCCAGCTTCCACCGGATATCGGTCGTGTTGCCCAGGAAACGCCGGTCATGACTGACCAGGAGAAGAGCGCAGCAAAGACCTTTCAGAGCCTCCTCCAGACACTCGATGCCCGGAAGGTCCAGATGGTTGGTGGGCTCGTCCATGATAACCAGCCAGGGCCTGTCCAGAATTCCCAGGCACAGAAGAAGCTTACGGGTTTCGCCCGGGCTGGGACTGTGGCTGTCCAATAGAGCCCGGGGATCGGACCCCAACCTTCGCACGCAGATCATTGCCTGTCCCAGCATCTCGTTGTCCAGCTCTATGACTTGTGATAACGCACGACACGATTGATCGGCCGTCAGTTCCTGGGGGATGTACAGCAGCCTTCCCTCCGGCAGGTGCAACTCGCCGACGATGAACTCTATCAGGGTGCTCTTGCCCGATCCGTTGGGGCCGGTCAAAGCTATCCTGTCTCCGGGCAGTACGGTGAGTCGGGGATACTCAAGCGGCGTGCTTCCCACCCGGATATTGTCCCCGGGAAGTTCGAGAAGCAAGTTCCGCTGGCAGCGCTCACCCTCCATCACGATCCCGGTTCGATGGACCCTCCTGTAGGTAATCGATTCCATTTCCTCCCTGGCCCGGGCTACCCTGGCCCGGGCGGTTCTGGAGAGCTTACCGGCCTTCTGAACCGACGAGTCCACCCTCGACGGGCCGTCGACGTTGTAGGTGCATATCTCTTTGTAGGTAAGCCTTCGTCCGCTGCTTCTGGCCTGAAGGGTTCTGGCGGTAAGCTCCTTGTGACGGGCGTCGCGTCTCAGCTGATCCAGCTTCGCTGCGGCCCGGCTCCTGGCGGCTCTCTTGGCTTTTAGTTCCCGGTCGTCCTCCCGTTTGGCAACGGTGTAGCCGCCCCTGCGCACGACCAGGCCGTCGGAGTGCATTATCCCGCATCTGGAGGCCAGGGAGTCCATCAGGATCCTGTCGTGGCTTACCAGCAACCCGATTCCGGAGTAGGATTGCAGCGCCCCGTGAATCATCTCCCTTCCCCGGGAGTCCAAATGGTTGACCGGCTCGTCCACCGCAAGGATGTCCGGGTTCCGGGCCAGCGCCACGGCAAGCTGGGATCTCTTACGCTCCCCGTGGGAAAGTGTCTGCCACCTGTCCGGCCAGTCCCAATCGATCTCCAGCTTGGCCAGCAGCTCCGCGAACAGACCCTGTCGGACCAGCTGTCTGAATCCTTTCGGTGGCCGGTCGGTGCGCTGAGGGCAGTAAAGGGCGTCTCCGGAGGCTTCCACCACTCCGGTGTCCGGCCGAAGAAATCCCGTGGCCAGTTTCAGCAGGGTTGTCTTCCCGGAGCCGTTGGCCCCGGCCAGCACGATCCAGCCTGGTTCTGTGGTGAAAGAAACATCTCTAACCGCGGCCCTGGGGCTTCCAGTATACCTAAACGTTACGGATTCGAACCTAAGAAACGACGACACGATCATCCTTCCGGTTGCGACTGCGACTGCCGGGTGGCATTTACCGGATGGTGATGATCATCGTTTCCTCCCCGGGAATGATAATTTTACCTTTACAATCTACACTCGAGGCGGGCCTGCGAAAAGAAGTAATTGGCAATCCCGGGTCTTCCTCGGTCGAATTGTCCCTTTCCCTCCACTAGTGTCCCATCATAAGTTGAAGAGCTGCAACTGGTTAGGATTATTATAATCACCAGGCTCGAAGTCGGTTTCTCTAAGTAATTGGGGTAGATCAACATAACAAAACAGAGAAACGCTCAAAACCTGTAGAATATTGTAGAGGCTGATATGGTCCAGTCCAAGCTCCTTCCGGATGATTGCCACCAGGACATAGGTGGATACGGCTATCCAGATCTGCGTCTTTACCGCGTTCATGGTATGACCGATAAACGACTTGATCTGCAGATGCTGCTTGATCCACTTGAAGAACAACTCTATCTGCCAGCGGGACTTGAAAAGGTCGGCTACAGTCCGGGCGGCCAGATCGAAGTTGTTTGTCAGGAAGGCGAACGATCTGCCCTCTTCCTCGTCTCGGTACCTTACCCTGCGCAGGGGTGCCGGGTAATGGTTGTAGCTCTTCTCCTCGGCCGCTACGACGGTCTGGTCCGACAGGATGCCGAGGGATGCATCCCTGGAATGCGAGTATCTTCGGCGCAGCTTTACGTTGCGCTTGAGCCGGGTGGCGAAGAAAGCCCCACTCCTGGCTATCCGGTACAGCCTGGCGAAGTCCATGTATCCCCGGTCCATCACGTAATAGGCTCCCGGCTCGAGGATAAGCGAGTCGAGGACGTTGACATCATGCGGCCGGGCCTCCGTGATCTG
>WJMA01000035.1 GCA_014728175.1 Candidatus Fermentibacterota bacterium | reverse complement strand
GACGGGAAGCGTGGAGGTCTTCTCAAGGCAGGCGGCGATGGCGGATACCGACAGGTCGGTGCTGTCGGGCACCATCACGTAGCACACGACGGCCGGCAGCTCGGGGTAGCCCACGCTGTCCATGGTGGTGATGCCGGGAGTTCTGCTGAAGCGCAGGTACTCGATGGAGTCCACCTCGATGGTGTCCGCCAGAAGGCCTCTCAGCTCCACGTCGAAGCTGAGGAACTCATCCCAGGCGGCGTTGTACCGGGTCAGAGGTGAGGAATTCTCCGGGGCCCCGGCGTTGAATTCGAGCCACTCCGTTTGGGCGGTGGCAGCTGCGGAGACAAGGAATATTGAGCTAAGGATTACCAAGAATCGGGGGGGGATAAAACGACATTTACGGGCTCCTTCCATCGATGCTACGGCTCTCAATCCACATCCTGTGCCATGTCGTTGGATTTTGGAGGCTGTAAACAAGATAGAGATGCGCAATTGAGATGTAAAGCTCTATTCCGGCTTAATCTTGTATCGCTAACTCGAACGATGGAAGCGTAGTGTCTCCGGGACGCTTTTAACCTTCTTAATCTTTCAATGGAAGAGAATTGGGCAGTTTGCATCTGAAGAAGGCGTTGCATGTACTATAGCCATGCAGCAAAGCTGGCCAGGGTTTTTTGAGTTTTTTGAAAAACGTCCCGGAAGTTCGGTAGTTCGAACCAATATATCTTGGATGCGTTCAACCTTTTGGAGCTTCTGAACGCCTCCAAATCCGGGTTGGCGGCCCTGGGAGGTTTCCAGGAACAACCCAGCAGAACTTCTCCAGGTCGATCCTGCCTTCGGTGTCGAACTCCACACCCTCGCTTTCCAGCATCGCCCGCTGCTCGGGGGATCTCTCGCCGTTGGCGCGGACGCTGATCTTTCCCTTCGAGTTCACCACCCTATGCCAGGGAACCAGGTCGTCGGGCCCGACGGAGTGCATCGCGTACCCCACCTGTCGGGGCGTACAGTCTCCCAGCATGGCCGCTATCTGACCGTAGGTGGTCACCTTGCCCGGCGGAATCCGCCTTACGAGCCGGTGGATTCTTTCGTAGAGGCCGCTGGGACTCATCTTCCCACGTACAGCCTCTTCCAAAGGACCTCGGGCAGACCCTCCTCCCTGATTCTTTCGGCGGCGGCGTCTATATCGTACTCCACCCTGTGATGTGCCCATGTGCGCCGATCCGTGTCTATGGTCAGGTAGGCCGCTCTTGGATCGCCATCCCGGGGCTGCCCCACGCTGCCCACGTTGATGAGACATACGTCGTCCAACCCCCCACTATCGAGCCTTACCGGCGTTCCCGATTCGTTCCAGGCAATGGCTACGTGGGTGTGCCCCACCAGGCAGACCTTTCCCGGAAAGCTCTGGCACGAGGACTTGGCCAGATGGGAGTGAAGCACGTAACTCCAGCTTTCGGGCTTCGGGGGATAGCTGTGACACAGAACCAGGCCATCCTCGTGCTCCCTCAACATAGGAAGCTCAGCCAGCCACTTTATGCGCCGGCCGTCCAGAAGATTCCGGGACCAATCCGCCGCCCGCGCTCCGGGGTCGTTGAAGTACTCCAGCCCCAGCTGGTCGGCGACACCGGCGTCGTGGTTTCCCTTGACCACGATCTCGCAGTCCCGGCTGACCGAGTCTATGCAGTACTCGGGGTCGGCACCGTATCCAACCACGTCTCCCAGGCAAAGGGTTTGGTCGGCCTGCCTTCCGTAGGAATCGGCCATGACCTCATCCAGGGCGGGTACGTTTCCGTGCACGTCGCTGATAATACGCAGAAGCACGTCTATCCTCTCTTCCCGGAGCTCGGGGGGGGCTTGTAGCTCGACAGCAGCTCGTCCAGCACTCCGTTCACGAAACCTTCCGAATCCTCCCTATCGAAATCCCTGGCCAGCTCTACAGCCTCATCTATGACCACGGGGACGGGGGTGCCCACGAACCAGGCCTCGGCCACCGATTGCTCCAGTATCAGCCTGGTCACCATGCTCAGCCGGTCCAGCCTCCAGTTCTCGAGAACCTCGGAGATGGCTTCGTCTATCTCCCCGGAATGCTCACAGGAAAGTCTGGCCAGCTCCGATATCCACCGGGCGTGCTCGGGGGAAAACCGGTCGCTCAATCCAAGGTCGGACAGATTCTCATCCAGGGAGCGCCCATTCGACATGGACGCATACCTGCACTGCAACAAGAACTTACGGCAGCGGTTGCGGATGCCCATCTATGGTTACCGGACCCTCACTCCTCCCCTATGGTTCCGTAGAGGTCGCACATCTCCAGAGCGGTCATGGCGGCATCGAATCCCCTGTTGCCGGCTTTGGCGCCCGCCCTGTCTATAGCCTGCTCGACCGTATCTGCGGTCAGTATACCGTAGCTTACGGGAATGTCGGTTCCCAGAGCCAGCTGAGCGATGCCCTTGGCGCTCTCCGCGGCCACGTATTCGAAGTGGGGGGTGTCTCCCCTGATCACGGCCCCTATGCAGACTATCGCGTCCGGCGCATCGGCGCTGGCGGCGATCCTGGCTGCCACCGCGGGAATCTCCCAAGCCCCGGGTACCCGGTAGACGTCTACGTTATCGCCGTCCACCCCGTGCCTGCTCAGGCAATCCAGAGCCCCCTCGAGGAGCCTTTCGCTGAGGAAGCTGTTGAACCTCGATACAACTATCGCCAGCTTCAGGCCGGTGCCGTCCAGCTTTCCCTCATGAATCCTGGTCATCGTCCACTCCTTCCAGCAGATGGCCCAGCTTTTCCTTCTTCGTCCTCAGATAGCCTATGTTCTCTTTCCTCGGCGAGACCTCCAGCCCTACCCTCTCCTTTACCTCCAGACCGTACCCGCTCAAGCCCACTATCTTTCTGGGGTTGTTGGTCATGAGTCTTATGGAGGTAAGGCCCAGGTCCGCCAGTATCTGGGCTCCCGTTCCGTAGTCCCTAAGGTCGGGCGGGAAACCCAGCTCCTCGTTGGCCTGCACCGTATCCAGCCCGTGATCCTGCAGATGGTAAGCCTTTATCTTGTTGGCCAGGCCTATACCCCGTCCCTCCTGGGACATGTAGAGAATGACCCCGGTTCCCTCCCTCTGAACCATTTTCATGGCCTCGTGCAGCTGCTCGCCGCAATCGCAACGGCGGGAGCCGAAGACGTCGCCGGTCAAACACTGGGAGTGAACGCGAACCAGAACGTCCTTGCCGCCCTCGGGGTCGCCTTTGACCAGGGCCGAGTGCAGCTGCCCGGTGAGGTCGTCCTGGTAAATCTTCAGGGCGAACGTGCCGAAGTCCGTGGGGAGCACGGTTTCCGCCACCAGAGAGACCTGGACCTCCCTCTTCATTCTGTACCTCACCAGCTCCTCCACCGAGGTGACCAGCAGGGAGTGCTTGCGGGCGAATGACTCCAGGTCGTCCAGCCTGGCCATCGTACCGTCGTCCTTCATTATCTCGCATATGACTCCGGCCGGGGTAAGACCGGCCAAACGGGCCAGATCCACCGCGGCCTCCGTATGCCCGGTCCTGGCCAGGACTCCCCCGTCCCGCGCAGCGAGCGGGAAAACGTGGCCGGGGCGAACCAGATCCTCCGGGCGGCTCTCCGGGTCGATGGCCACCGCTATGGTCCGGGCCCTGTCGGCGGCCGAGATGCCGGTGGTGGTTCCCTCGGCCGCATCGATACTCACCATGAATGCCGTGTTATGTAGAGACGTGTTTCGGGGAACCATCTCATGAATACCCAGGCTCTCCAGGCTCTCCCTTTCCATGGACAGGCATATCAGCCCCCTGGCCTCTTTGGCCATGAAGTTCACGCTGTCGGCGTCGCACTTCTCCGCTGCAATTACCAGATCGCCCTCGTTCTCGCGATTCTCGTCGTCTACAACTATCACCATCTCCCCACGCCGGATGGCATCTACAGCCTTCCCCGCATCGACTACGACCTCGCTTCTCCTACCGGAATCTGCCGACTCGACCATCTCCGCCTACCGGCCCTCCTCCAAGAACCTTCTCAGCCTTTGGCTGGCTTCCGTCTTGCGCAGGTAATTCCGAACGTACTTGCCCAGAATGTCGAACTCCACGTTGACCCTGGCTCCCGGGCGCCAGCTCTCCGCGTTGGTACTCTCCAGGGTCTGGGGGATCAGGGCCACGGTAAATTCCCCGGCGTCCACAGAGGCCACGGTCAGGCTAATGCCGTTGACGGCGATGGAGCCCTTCTCCACCACCAGCTCCTCGCTACGGGGCGATCGCGATACCCTGACCTTGCACCCCACGTCCCTCCTTCTAACCTCGAGAACCGTTTCCATACCATCCACGTGCCCCTGAACCAGGTGTCCCTGCAGTGCCTCGTCAACCCCGATGGGAAGCTCCAGATTCACCTTCCGGCCCTTTCTGTAGGTTCCGGCCAAGGTCTTGGAAAGAGTCTCCGGGGAGACCTCGAAACGGCAGCGCCCGGACCGGATTCTCACCACAGACAGGCATGCACCGTCTACGGATACGCTGTCACCGACTCCGACCTTATCCGCCAGGGCCGTAGCTATCTCCAGGGTCTTGCGCGCGGCGAATACCGTTCCCAGATCATCTATCAGGCCCGTAAACAACGCTTCCCTCCACCATTACGTCTTTACCCAGCTCCCGCCGGGTCAGATCAACCATCTCGAGCTTACGGTCCATGGATCCCA
Organism: Candidatus Fermentibacterota bacterium; assembly: GCA_014728175.1. GTDB lineage: Bacteria > Fermentibacterota > Fermentibacteria > Fermentibacterales > JCC-6 > WJMA01. The sequence goes on along the minus strand of WJMA01000035.1, from coordinate 51 downwards.
CTGCCAGGGACTCTACGGCGGGAATTCCGGAAGACCCTAACAGGCTGGGAG
>WJMA01000034.1 GCA_014728175.1 Candidatus Fermentibacterota bacterium | reverse complement strand
TGTGGAAACCCTTCCGATTGGAACCAGTTCAGGATCATAGGGCGGGAAGCTCCGCAAGATGCCGTACCCTATGACATCCGCAGGATCCTGGGGATCCGGGTGATTGGGATCATTAACCGAGTAATCCCAGCTCAAGTAAACCTCTTCCAGCTCTCCCTGCTGATTGTACGAAGGATCACCTTCAAGATCAGTCGGTGGTGCGGGTATTGTGTTGTCTACCTCGAAACACCCGGAGTGCCAGCTGTCGTGTCCCAGCTGTCGCCACGGGGCCTCCGCCGGGAAGCTGCCGTCGCTCATCTCGTAGCAGTAGGCGTTGGACTGGCTGTTGTCAGTGAAGATTATCTCCAGCTTATCGTCGCTGTCCATCTCACCGATGGCCAGCTGGCCGTTGAGGTAGCTGCCCGCGACTGCCAGGTATGCCGAGATGGAACCGTCGTACTCGATTACGTAGATGTTGCCATCGGCGGTACCTACGACTATTTCTACGTCCAGGTCTCCATCCACGTCGGCGATGGAGGCGCCGTCGGTGGGGTTACTGCCGACATCCACTGGAAAGCCAGATTTCATGTTCCAGCTGTCGCCCGACCAAGCGTAGACGTTGTCGCTGTTGGAAGCGGCGACGACGTCCAAGACTCCATCATCATCGAGGTCGGCCACCGCAGCCGAGCCGGTCATCCAGCCGTCCAGGTCGAAGCCCTCCTCTGTGACCCCGGTGTTGCCGTTTAGCACGAACAGCTTACCGCTGTCGCTGCCGGAGCCGCAGGAGCCGACTATCAACTCGTTCACGTCGTCATCGTCCACATCGGCCACCGCCGCCTGCCCCCGGAACTGGCAGTCGAAACCGGAGGACGTCCAGAGAGTGTTGCCCGACGAGTCCAACAGGTAGACGTAGTTGGTGTACGCCCTCGGGCCATCTACCTCCGCCCCGTTATTACGCCAGTAACCGTCGGCCGTGGGCACGGCGATCTCCATGCCGCTGTTGGTCGAGGAGATGTCGCCGATGGATGGAGTGGACATGATGGAGACGCCCCCGCCGGAGCTGCCGCTGAAGGTCTTCGACCAGGTGTTGGTGCCGTCGTGCTCCAGCAGGAACACCGTGGGCTCGTCCCCGCCCGTTCCATCGTCCACGCGGCAGACCACCACCTCGAGATGGCCGTCTCCGTCCACGTCGCCCACAGCCGGAGAGGCCGCCAGGAAGTAGGTCCAGTTGAAGCTGAAGTACTGCGGCCAGCCGGAGAGGTCGTTGCCGGTGGCCACGTCGTAGGCGCGGCATCCGTAGGGATTCACCGCCAGCAGGTCGATGTCGCCGTCCTCGTCCAAGTCGGCCAGCGTCGGAGAGGCCATGACGTCGGGAGCCGACGGCGGCCAGCCGCCACTGCATGGCCAGTTGGCGTTGAGGGCGCTGCCGTCGTCATCCAGCACGTGGGTCCAGCCGTCCTCACTCTGTATGGCGATGTCCAGGTCGCCGTCCCCGTCGAGGTCGGCTATCACTGCGGAGCCGTAGACCACGTCGTGAAGCGATGAGGTCCAGCATTCCTCCGAAGCAGTAAGCGTAAAGTTATGATGAGTATCTGAGTAGCGTTCGTCGGTCATTGCAGTTGCCGATGGATCCATCAGGCCGTTGGCGTCCTGATCCTCGGCCTGGATGCTGAGGGTCATCTCACCTTCGAAGAAGGCCATGCCGCCCAATGTGCCATGCCAGGTATCACGGTAATCAGCTTCGTCGGGACAGTTGGTCGAGCTCCAGCCCGTCTGGGTGGCCGTTACGTCGTCGTAGGGAGATTCCTGCCCTGCGGTTACTAACGCCGAAGAGGTATTCATCGGCTCCGAGAAAACGATCGTCAGATCGAGGAGTTCCGTGCTCTCCACGGGAATGTCCGTGGTTATATCCAACTGCGGAGTCAGGCCGTCGGCGATCCACTCGGCATGATAGACCTCGCCAGACGAACCGGAGATAACAACTTCCTGCACAACAGGCGAGAAATTGTGCAACTCACAGTCGATGCTCTGATCGAATTCAACCGCAGGATTCCCAGGATCATCGTGAGAATAGCAGGTGACATCCAGCCGGTAAGGCCCGTCTGCGTATGCGGCGAGGACAGGATTGGTAACGTCACCCGAGAAGAGGTGATTGCTGTTGGTGTCCCAGCAGTTCTCCTCGATATTGTCGATGCCCAGGTTGTCCCAGCCCTGCATGTCGCCGCAGTTTGAAAGGCAGACTATCAAGCCTTGACCATCGTCAGGGTACATGTCCTCAAGGTCGTGCCGGAAGTATAGCAACCGTGGCTTCTCCGTCTCCTCGTAACTCAAGGGACAGTGGAAGTGGACTACGTACCGTGTCTCGACCGTCACCTCTCCCGTGGGGGTTTCCCTTACGATGCTCCAGCCTATCCTTTCTGGGACAAGGTCGTCCATTCCGCATTCCGGTGTAGTGCACTCACCCTCACCTCGAAGACTGAAACCAAAAAACGGTTCAACGTTGGACGCCAGATTGCCTGGATCCAACATGATGCCCGGAACACTTCCCGGATCACTCGGCCACGAACTCGGCACCATGTCCTCGAGGAAGAACACCCTGAAGGCAGGATCATTTCCGTTGGGATTGAAGAGCCAGGAAAACACTGGAGGATTATGGACAGGCGCCCCATCGAGATAGTCGAGAGGGGTTACGTAACACCAGGGATCAAAGTCGAAGGCTGTCCATTTGAAGTGTATGTGAGGTGGAGCGACATAAGGATGCATGGGCGCAATATACTCACCCTCTTCGATAGCATCCCATTCTTTCCAGCCCTGGATTCGCGGATCTTCGAGGTGCTCGTAGCACCAGCCGTAATCTTCATGGTTGAGAGAGTCTGTCCCTTCAGTACTCACCACAGTCCACTGTAGATATCCGTCAAAAAACTCGTCAAACATCCGCGAGATGACAACGTCTTCAACCGCCTCTTCTCCGTGAACACAGCGGACATCAGTACAGTTTGGAGAGGAGGTGTGGGAATCGATATCGATGCCGCAGTGGAATTTTCTGTCGGCCCATGGTCCATTGGGGTCGCCGTAGCTATTCATAAGCGTTTTCGTCTGGTACATTTCTGCAAGTGTACTACCGACTGGCCAGGGAACAGAGGTCGGGTCGTTTTGAGAGGCGGATGATGTTATAGATAGGAAAACACCTGTCAGGATAGTCATCTTCTTCAACATCCCAATCACCTGCCCTCAATCCGAAGTGCAACGAATGGCAAGTTATACACATCATTGTAGCTGCTATGCTCAGTTGGATAGCCATGGGCTGCATCCGTTGGATTAAGAAGTAGATAGTGACCGTTAGGAGAAACTTCAGTTTGAATCGGGAGACTAACTCCATCTGGAGGTACCCGTCTGGTCAAGATCCTGCGTCCCCCGAGATGCAAGACGAGTTCTCGCCACAAGTTCGGTCTTTCGCCCCTTGTATATGTTAGCGCGACGACCAGTTTCTCATTTGAACTGCAAACGGCTACTTCATGGTGTGGACCTTCGTTAGCGCTCGTAGAGTCCAAATAGACTGATGTAGCGGAGGTACCTAAATCGAGTATCCTCCCTGTTGTAGCTCCACCAAGACACAAGTAATTGCCATCTGGGGAGAAATAGTAATCGCATGTGTTTCGATCATAGTAGCCAATCGGCTTATCTATCAGCGTTGCAACGTTATCAATGCAATCAACTAAGCATGTATTGGCCCCCCTAGCCATATGGCAAAGATATCTGCCATCAGCGGACATCTTCGGCCTCCAATAGCCGCCAAGCGCAACGGGCGGTATTATGACCGTCTGCAGGTTTGCGTCACTATCAAAAACATAGACAGGTCCTATTCTAGCATTGCGCTCCTCAGATGAGAGCTGGAATCGGTCTCTACAACTAAAAGCTGCTGCAGAACCATCTGCTGAAATGACGGCATCATAGACACCCATGGTGTCAAGTGGAATTTCGCGAAAACTCCCATCAGAATGCAGGAAACAAGCAAGAGGTTGTCTTCTTGAATGATGGCTGTCATTCCCTCCGCTTGTGATCACCCCAATATTACCGTCTCTTGAGAGCGCTATTACTGGAACAGGCACTGCGATCTCGCCCTCACGTTCCCCGTAAGCATTGTACAGGTGGCCGATGTCCCACTCTTCCAGCGCGACCGGCCTTTCGGCACCCTCGGGAACGTTCCAGCCCTCGGGGTCTGCTATCATGTGCTCGCGCCAGTAGAACTCACCGGGGAAGATGCCGTCGGCATCGACATGCACGGGATTTCCTTCAGTATCGTAGAAGACATGCAGGTTCTGGGAGATGGCTGCTCTCACTCTCCTGTCCAGCCAGTAGCGGTCTTCCCAGGGAATGGACGTGTCCTTGAGAGTCTCCTCCAACCAGGGCATGGGATAGCTTTCCGGCAGAGCTGACTCCAGCTCTTCTATGGTTTCAGCGCGGAAGAGTTCTACGACCTCGAACTCTTCATATGCGGTAAGCGGAGGGATGGAGTCATCAGACTCCGGAATGTACTCGCTCTCCCAGGCCTTTTCCCTTAGTGACCTCATCGTACCGACAAGATCGGAAGCCTGAAGATGTGCGGCAAAGAGCAACACGAACAGTCCCAAAACTAGAATCTTCATGAGTTTACCCCTCCCTGTATGGGCATATTGGATAATGATACCAAAGATTGGCACAGTAAGACGGATATCTTGGTGAACAGCTGGCTGGGCTGTCTGACGGGCTTTCTGGTTTCATGGCAGCTTCCTGCGTGTACTTGGATCAGTCCTGTTGTAACATTCATCATAATCTAAATCGAGGGAGGGGGCAATAGCCTTAATGTCATTGGCCTAAGGGCGGTCATTAGAATGCGCCGCCGGCACCTGTGGATCTCTTCTGTACAGAGAAGTTAGCTGGCGAGCAGGCATTCGCTTCGTCTCGCTCGGGACAAGCTCACCTGTCCGGCCTTCGACCGGAGGTTCTCATCCATACGGACTCCAGACAAGAAAAGCCCCCGGAGAGCGGGGGCATTTCATGTCATGGCTGGCGAGCAGGGATTCGAACCCCGATTGGCGGATCCAGAGTCCGCTGTCCTACCATTGGACGACTCGCCAGCGGGGTGGGAAGTATAGAATTGGTCGTCGTTTGCTGTCAACCAAGCCGGTGCGGTCATTGACAAACGAACGCAAGTAGGTACAGCGGGGTGGGGAACCTTCTTACGGGGGAGTATGGAGCGAGGGCGTTTCTTCTCCGCGATCTTGACATTTCCGTGTGAAGTAGCTATTTGCCAAATGTATCATTCCGCTCAAATTGGTAGGGTTTTGATGGAGGAGGTACCAATTGAGGATCGCCTTAGCTTTGGTGCTGGCTGTGACAGTAGCCGCTTTTGCCGGTTTGGAGATAGTCAATTCCTTCGATGCTCCCGACAGCGGCATCGAGGGCCTGGCTTACACTTCCGGCAGTTTGTACGCCGTTAGCAAGAATACGAATACGCTTTACGTACTTGATCCGTCCTCGGGAAGCGTTGAGGACTCCTGGCCGGTAACACCCACCAACTCGAACGGCCTGGGTTACGCGGGCGATCTCTTGTACGTGACCGACGGCAGCAGCACGGTATACAAGTACACTACTTCCGGGTATTCGGACGGAACATCGATTATTCTATGCTCCGGTTGAGGAGGTGCCACCGCCGAACCGGTGGTCGGCGCTGCAGGTAGCGGAAGCTACGTATGGTTCATAGATGACGACTACGACATGCTTTACAGTTACAGCCTGCCCCTCTCCGACAGCACCTACATGTACACGGAGATGTACGTTCCCACCTCCTTCAGCACCTACGATTTCGCGTACGAAGGAACCGCCAACGAGACGGGCGATTTCTGGCTAGCAACTGATCATTACGACTCGCCCATCAGATCCTACGACGACTCTGGCGATCTAATGTACGCCAGCGACGTCCTGTCTTCGGTCCGCGGCATGGCCTACAGCTCCAGCGGCAGTCACAGGTATCTCTGGGTGAGCAACCCGGAGGACAACATGATCTACCAGCTCGATCTCGACCCGGTCGGCGTGGAGGCGCCTCAGACCGGACCGGTCGAGCCGGTAACCCTGGTCTGTTCGAAGAATCCCTTCCACGGTTCGGTCAGCTTTAGCGGCACCGGGTTCGGACCGAACGCCGTTATCGAGATCTACGATCTCGCAGGCCGTAGGGTCCTGGAGGCTGATTTTCGGGGAAGATTCGTCTGGAACGGAAGGGCAGAAGGCGGTGAAGCCGTTCCGTCCGGCCTGTACTACGCGAGGGTGCGCGACAGGGCCGGGAGGACCGAGAAGGCCTCAGTGGTCAGGCTTTAGCCGTTCGTTCGCTGCTGCTTAAGGGGCTGCCGCGGTCGCGGCAGCCCCTTTTCGCTTGACAGCCCTTTCTCCCGGAGATATTCGTGGGCACCCCCAAAAGCGGAAGGACCATCCATGAAAAGGCTCCTCGTATCCTGGGCGGTTGCCGGCGTAAGCATGTACCTGGTCTCACTTCTGTTGGGCCACCGGATGCTGTTCGGCGGATTCTGGTCCGTGGTTTGGACCTCTGCCCTTGTAGGCCTGTTCAACGCAATTCTCGCCCCCCTGCTGAATCTCATCACCTGTCCGGTTTACCTGCTGACCCTAGGGCTCTCCAGGTTCCTGATAAGCGGTCTCTTGCTTCTGCTGGCCGACTCCATTCTGGAAGGTTTCTACATCGCCGGCTTCCTGTGGGCGGTGCTGGCCGCAGTTCTGATCTCGCTGGCCACCACGATAATCGGTGGGTTGGTCAAGGGCGACAGGAGGGGAGTCAGGGCGAGATAGGCCTGACGATACCCACCGGGGTCTGTTGGATTCCCTGGCCCAGGGGATTGTCTGAAAGCAGTGAAAGAAGCAGGTCGGCGTCAAGATCGGCGGGATAAATCGCCAGCAGGTTCGCGCCCAGGTCGTTCACGTCCACCACGGCAGCGCCGCAACTGAATCTCTCCGCCAACCTTCGGGCCACCCCCTGCGGGTCGAGCGGCGCAAGGCTTACCGCCCGATTGAAGGGCGGGATGGTCCCGGTGGTCGGCCCATCGATCGAGCGGGCCTTGGGACCCGCGATCCGGTAGAAATCGCCCTTCCTGCCGAAGAGCTTACCGACGGCTCCCACCACGGCTGCTAGGAGTATCCTGGCCGTGCCGCACTCCTCCAGCGCGCAATGCATGGTCTCGGGCATTCCCAGGCCTATGCCGGCGGGGGTTCTGGTTACGAATTTCGATAGAAACCTGGCCAGCGGGCCGGGTCGAATCTGGTCCTCGTCCAACAGGTAGTACCTTCCCTGGCTGGCGCCGACGGCCTTCTCGCTTACGACCAGCACGTCGTCTGGTTTGGTGCTTACCCCAGCCTGCTTCATACCTTCCTCTATCGTCCCGGCCAGGGAGTCACCGCGGAGGATCAGCCGGGTCCGCACCGGTATCCTCTCGTAGTCACTGCTGTCGGCCCTTATAGTCGAAGGCTGCATATCTTATACTCCCCGGTGCCCACTATGCACGCACCCGGTTCTACGAACAAGCCTGAGAGGAGCGGTCTTGCAGCTAGCCGAGATGACCAGCCCGGAGGTGGAGGAGTACCTTGCCCGAAAGCGGAGCATTCTCGTACCCGTAGGCAGCACCGAGCAGCACGGCGCCCTGGGGCCCACCGGCTGCGACCACCTGGTCGCCGAAGCAGTCTGTATCGAGGTTGGGAAGCGCTCGGAGGTCGTGCTTGCGCCGGTCTTGCCCTACGGGCAATCCGAGTCCCACATGGCCTTCCCGGGAACAGTCAGCCTCTCGGCGGTCACCATGGCCTTGATGGTAAGGGACATCGTCGAGTCGCTTTACAGAACGGGCTTCCGCGACGTGCTCTTCCTCAGCGGCCACGGGGGCAACCGGGGGCCGGTGATGTCGGGCCTGGCCGACGCCTCCAGGTCTTGCCCCGAAGCCGTTCTCCGCTATCTGGGCTACTGGGAGCTGCCGGGAATCCCGGAGGCCGAGAAACGACTGTTCGGCGAGGGCAGGGGCCTGCACGCCAGCGCCGCAGAGGTAAGCATGATCATGGTTTTGAGAGAGGGATTCCAACCTTCCGAAGATTCCTTAACCCGCACCGCAAGACCCCGGAAGGGGGAGGTGGTGAGCGCCCCCCGCTGGAAGCGGCTCAATCCCCAGGGGCCCTGCGATGTGGACCCCGAGTTGATATCCAGGGACAAGGGCCGGGAGTTCTTCGAGCTGCTCGTCAGGGCCCTGGCCCAGGAATTGGCAGAAACGGGCGAATGAGAGAGCCGGCCCGCGCGGTTAACCTTGATGACGTGGTGGTCGACTACGGAAACGCGCGGGCGCTGGACGGCCTCGACCTGACCATCCCCTCCCGCGGAGTCTTCGGCCTTCTGGGCAGAAACGGAGCAGGAAAGACCACCACCATAAGGGCCATACTGGGCCTGGTCAGCCTTACCGGCGGGTCGGTGGAGGTTCTGGGATTGGGCCGGGACAGAATCGTGGACGTCCGGGGGCGGGTTGCGGCGGTATTCTCCGAGAGCGGCCTGCTTCCCACCCTGACCACCGGAGAGAACCTCCGCATCTGGGGCATGATGGACGGTCTGGGGTCGTCGGAGGCCTGCAGCGCGGCAAGGTCCGTACTGGAGCGCATGGATGTCGCGGACCTGTACAATACCAAGGTAACCGACCTATCCACCGGAAACGCCCGGATAGCCGCCCTGGCCAGGGCTTTCATGCTGGACCGGGAGATGGTCATTCTGGACGAGCCCACCGCATCGCTGGACCCGGTTCGTGCCGACAGGGTGAGGAAGGGGATTTCCCGCATGTCCGACCAGGCCCAGATAATGCTTTCCACGCACGATCTGCATGAGGCGGAGGAGCTGTGCGACCTGGTGGCGATAATCGACCGGGGAAGGCTGGTGGCTTCCGGCAGCCCCGACGACCTCAGGGGAGAGGGTAATGCTTTCTTGGTGAGGACCGAGAGCGGAAAGGTGACTTACGAGGGCGTAAACTACGCCATGGATGGAAGCGGCTACGTCAGGCTCTCCTCGGATGACGCTCCCCACGAGGTACTGGGCAAGCTTCTCGCGGAAGGCAATAAAGTGCTGGAGTTCCGTCCGGAGAAGAGGTCCCTGGCGGAGATATTCCTGGAGCTGGCCGGAGGTGGAGAGTGAGAGGCCTGCTGACCAGGGAATGGCTCTTCTTCAAGGGGGCGATGGGGAAGGCTGGGCTGGTCCGGTACCTGGTCATCTACGTGGGCATCTTCGGCCTGTTCATACCCAGCCAGATAGGCCATCCATCCGCGTCCCTGGTGGTGTTCGGCTTTCTGCCCATATACGTGGCGGGGCCGGCGGCGGTGGACGCCATCGCCGGGGAGCGGGAGAGAAAGACGCTGGAGACCCTTCTGTCCGCTCCGGTCGAGCCCACCGTAGTCCTGGCCGGCAAGGCCCTGTTCTCCCTATTGTTCTCCCTGGCGTCGGCCTGGATCGCCCTGGTTCTCTATGAGATCCTGCAAACGATACTCGGGAGGGGATTTCCAACCCTGAACGCCCTGCTGTTCAGCCTGACTCTTGGTGTTCTTACCGGAGCTCTGAGCACGCTGGTGGGATTGAACGTTTCGCTGAGGGCCAGCTCGGCCAGAAGCGCCCAGCAATGGTACTCAATAGTGCTCATAGGAATAACGGTAGGTCTGCCCTTCGGGCTGAAGCTGGTTTTGGACAGGATACCGCAGAGCATCATTCGATCGATAAGCAACTTGTTCGCCGAGGGCTGGTTCTCAACTGGAAGCCTTATCACCTTGGCATTCATAACTTTTGTTTGTCTTGTCCTGTGGATAAGGCTGCACAGGCAGTTCCCGCGGTTGTGGTGTCTGAACGAGCCCCAGGGCTGATCCCGGTAGTCCGTGGCTTGGAACGGTCCCGCTGTGGTCTTGACTTCAGGTAGGGAAAAGGCTCCAATGTAAGCCGCCCGTCCGAACGGGTGGTGTTTGCCCGAACCGTCGGGGGAGCGTAGATGGAAGGGGAAGAGATGAGGGTAGGACAGCTGTTCGCGCCGGACAACACTCTCCTCGAGTCGGAGATAGCGTACTTCTACGACCAGATGACCCTGGAGAACGAGGAAGGCCTGATATTCCAGGGCGAGTTGACCACCGATTTCTACATAGTAAGCGAGGGGCAGCTGGAAGTGGTCGAGGGAACCGGGGAGGACGCGATACGCCTGGCCGTTCTCAACGAGGACGACGTGTTCGGAGAGGTGTCCTTCTTCGACGGTCAGGAACGGTCGGCCACCGTCAGGTCCATCGGTACCTCCAAAGTGCTGCGCATGACCCGGGAGCAGCTGGCCGAGATCGCTGCCAGGCAGCCTATGCTGGGGCTGAGAATACTCATTTGCCTGGGCCGGGTCGCGGCGGAGAAGCTCCGGAAAACCGACCAGCTGGTGTCCGGGGTGGCAGGCAAGAGCAAGATCAAGGGCGACAAAGAGCTCAAGAAGCTGGTATCCGACATTCGAAAGATGATGAGCGGCTCGCGAAAGGGCATCTTCGGCTAGATCTCCTCCACCGATGAGGGAAGGTGAACGGATGGCGCAACACGGAGGCCTGCTTGATCGCATGGGCGTGCTGGGCGAGCTGCTGCGGTTCCTCTGGAGCCGCAAGCTGTGGTGGCTGATACCCATGATTGTGGTGCTGGTTCTTCTGGTTGCGGCGCTGGTGTTCGCTCAGGGCTCCGCCGTGGCGCCCTTCATATACACCCTGTTCTGATCCGGCATGGAAATACTGAGCTACGTCGCGCTGGTGCTGCTAACCATGGTCGGCTACTCCTCCGGGGCCGCCGCGGTAACCACCGGAAGACAGCCCGTTCCCAGGCTTCTGGACGTATTGCTGGCTTGCGCAGCGGTGGTGGGTGCCATACTGACCAGAGGAACGCTGGGCCGTCTGGGAGCTATAGCGGTTTGGCTGGGATGCGGCCTGGTGCTGGGCGCGCTGGCCACCCTTCCGGTCAGGGGGAACTTTCCGTCGATCGATGGTGCTGTCGATCTTGAAGAGTACCGGGCCCTGAGGCGCCTGTGGGAAAGATGGAAAATCTTCGCCGCCCGTATGGGGAACTACCAGGGACGGGTAATACTGGCGGTGTTCTTCTTCACTATCGCCGTGCCCTTCGCTTTGGGCTTCAGATTATTCTCCGACGCCCTGAGGCTGAAGGGGAAAAAACCTACCTGGCACGAGAGAGAAACCCAGGAGCCTTCCATCGATAAGGCGAAGAACCAGTTCTGAGGGGAAGACGATGAACATCCTGGGCATCTCCTGCTACTACCACGACGCAGCGGCGGCGCTTTTGCGGAACGGCGAGTTGGTGGCCGCGGCCCAGGAGGAACGCTTCAGCCGGGTGAAGCACGATTCCTCGTTCCCCGGCCTGGCCATCCAGTACTGCCTGGAGGAGGCCGGCATCGATCCCGAAGAGCTCGATTACGTGGTCTTCTACGAGAAACCGTTCGTGAAGTTCGAACGGATACTGCTGTCCTCCCTGGCCTCGTTCCCCCGGTCGTGGCGTCTGTTCGGAGAATCGATGATCAACTGGTTCGAGAAGAAGCTGTGGATCAAGTCCACGATTCTGCGCGAGTTGAGGGTTCCCGGTGACAAGATCCTGTTCGTCGACCATCATGATGCCCACGCCGCCAGCACTCTCTACTGTTCCCCTTTCGAGGAGGCCGCCATCCTAACCATCGACGGGGTGGGGGAATGGACGACTACAGCGATGGGAACGGGCAAGGCCGACTGGGACAGCGGTGCCGACAACCGCATCGACCTGACCAGGGAGCAGAGGTTCCCCCATTCCATAGGCCTTCTGTACTCCGCCTTCACCGCCTTTCTGGGATTCAGGGTGAACAACGGGGAGTACAAGGTGATGGGCATGGCACCCTACGGCTCCCCCCGCTTCGTGGAGGACATCTACGACAAGATCCTGGCCAGGGGGCCGGATGGATCGTTCGGGCTGAACATGAACTACTTCAGCTACCATTACTCCCCCGAAAGGAGCTTCGGGCGCAGGTTCATCGAGCTCTTCGGCCAACCCAGGGTGCCGGACTCGCCATTCGTGACCGCGAAGACGCATCCGGGCGAGTGTGACCCCGACTCCCCCGAGGCAAAGCGTAACCAAAGGTACGCCGACCTGGCGGCCAGCGTTCAGAAGGTCACCGAGGAGATCCTGCTGGACCTGGTGGCCAAGCTTCACCGCAGCACGGGCCTGTCGAAGCTCTGCATGGCCGGGGGGGTAGCCCTGAATTCGGTGGCCAACGGAAGGATAAAGAGGGAATCCCCCTTCGAGGACGTGTACATCCAGCCGGCGGCGGGCGACGCCGGAGGAGCTCTGGGCGCCGCCCTCTACGCCTGGCACGTCCTGCTCAAGAAGCCCCGCAGCTTCGTAATGGAGCACGGCTTCTGGGGAAAGAGGTACCGGGCCGACCGGACCAGACAGGCCCTGGAAGACGCCGGTCTTTCCTACGTGGCTCCCTCCGACCGGTCCGAGCTGGTGGACCTGATGGTGGAGGCCCTCACCCGGGAGAGAGTCGTGGGTCTGTACCAGGGCCGTTTCGAGTGGGGCCCGAGGGCCCTGGGCAACCGCTCCATACTCGCAGACCCCCGCCCGACCAGCATGAAGGACAAAATCAACAGCATGATCAAGTTCCGGGAGCCGTTCCGCCCCTTTGCCCCAGTGGTGCCGGAATCCAGCGTCGCCCGACTCTTCGAGGGGATGGAAGACGCCGAGAGCTACCTCCCGGCCCGATTCATGCTGGCCGTCATGCCCTGGCGGCTGGAGGTGCGAGACGAAGTCCCGGCCGTGAACCATATGGGCACGGGCAGGCTGCAGACCATACGCAGGGATGACAACCCTACCTACTACGACGTGGTGAAGGGTTTCGGGCAGGCCACCGGAACGGACGTACTGCTAAACACCAGCTTCAACCTGCGCGGAGAGCCGATCGTCGCCAGCCCTTCCGACGCGGTCGCCACCTTCTGCAAGAGCGGTATAGATCACATGGCGATGGATGGCCTCTGGATTACGGGGAAGGCCTACTAATCGTCAGGGGCCTGGTAGAGCCTCGCGAAGCTTTTGCTCAGTCTTTTCCTTTCGCTCCCCGAGAGTTTCTCCTCCAGGAACTCCCGGATCGCGTCGTGACTGAAGCGGTACGCCGGCAGGCCGTCCTCTCCGGAAAACTCCCACAGCAGCCCCATCTTAAGCGGCGGTTCCAGGGCTCTGGCCACCGACATCTCGGGTTCCCCCGTCACCTTGGACAGCTGCGCAAGCGTGAACTCTCCCCGGGCCAACGAGGACACTCGCAGTATCCGGCCGCTGTTCTCGTCCAGCCCTTTCAGCCTTCGATCCACCACTTGCTTTACACTACGGGGAAGGTTCCTTTCTGCGCCCAGGTCGTAGTCCCAGCCCCCGCCTTCGCGAGTAGTGATCGCTCCCTCTTCCCAAAGGTAGACCAACAGCTGGCGTAGGAAGAGGGGATTGCCCCCACTACGCTCCAGTAGAAGGCTCAGCACCTCGGGCGGTATATGCGGATCTCTAAGGGCGAACATAACCATGTGCCCAGCGTACTCGTCCTCGAGGTTATCCAGCTCCAATGCAAGGAAGGGAACCAACTTAGACACGACCTCTACCGCCTGTCTCACCGGTGGGTGCTCGCTCAGTGAACCGTTCATCGTACCCACCACGAGCAACGTGCTGTCGGTGCACGCCAGTAGCAGATGCGTGAGCAGCTCCAGGTCCGGCTCGGGTGCCCACTGCAGGTCGTCCAGCTGCATCACCAGAGGCCCTTCTTCCGCCACGGCCCTGGTCAGCACGGAGAGATCGGAGAACAGAGCCTCCTTCAAAGCTTCCCGCTCCTCGATCGGTGGTCGAAGGCCGCTCGGCTCCAGTGCCGGCAGCAGCTTGGCGCTCCGTCGCAGAAGGGGGCCCATAGTCTCCGACAGGTCTTTCCTAGTATCCCTGTCCAGCTCCGTGACGGCCTCGTTTACCATGGCGGCGATTCCAGCGTACGGTTTCTCCACCCTGCGCCGATCGTACTTGGTGGTCAGGAAGAAGCAGCCCTTGAACCGACAATAGTGCCTGAGCTCGCTCACCAGCCTGCTCTTGCCCACCCCGGGCTCTCCGGTGACCAAAACCATCCGATCGCCCTGCTCTAGAGAGTCGTCCACGCTGCTCCGAAGCGCACGGAGCTCCTTCTGCCGGTTCACGAAATGGTCGAAGGACACCTCCCTTCCCGCGACCTCGGGGGAAAGCTCTTCGTAGAAGGATATTTTCGCTCTGCCCCCTTCTTTGGCCTGGTGAAGGGCGAGATCCGCTCTCTTCAGCACCGACTCTATGCTCTCCTCGTTGGGAAGGCTGTCCGCAACGCCCAGGGATATGCTCACAGACATATCCTGGGGGAACTCCGCCTCCCGAACGTCCTCCAGTATCCGCTCCGCCTGGTTGAGCGCCTTCAGGTGCTCGGTGCTGGGCATAACCACCACGAACTCGTCGCCGCCGAACCGGAGGGCGGTGTCAGCACGCCTGGTGTTGCGGGAAACCAGATCGGCTACCCGTTTGAGTACCCGGTCGCCGTTGAGATGACCGTACACGTCGTTGATCAGCTTGAAGTGATCTATGTCCACGATCGCTACCGACCAGACGTCTCTGTGCGGCCTGGAGTCGAACAGGCCCTGCAGCTCGGTCAGCGCTTCCCTGGAGGGAAGGCCCGTCAGCTCGTCAACATCGCTCTCGGATACCGTCATTCCCCTTCCCCGCCAATCGACTCGGATTCACTGCCCAGTTCCTCATCCAACTCGATTATTCCGCTAACCGCCTCCGACTCGCAGAAACCGTCGCGGTAGATACCGCTCCTTATCCTGGACAGAGCTTCGTCCAGCCGTTTTCTGGCCCTGGACACCACCTTCCTGCACTCCTCGGTCTTCCCCTGATCCTTGAGGCATTGCGCCAGATAGTAGGCCGAGTCCAGATCCTGGGTCACGTCCAGGGCATCCTCGTCGGTACGTGCCTTCCCGAAGTATTTCTCCGCCTCCTCCAGCTCCCTTGCCTTGTCGTCCGTCGGCCTGGTGTAATGATCGAGCCCCCGGCACAAGTACATGGCGCTGGCCAGCCCGCCACCCATCTTTTGCGCAACGTCGGAGGACTCTATATCGGCGATCATCCTACGGGCTTCCTCCAGCTCGCCGGTCTCCAGGAGCAACAGGGCCATGTTGAGCTTGGATACTATTTCCATCCGGCCCAGGCCCAGCTTCGATGCGGACTCCATCGCCTTGACGAACCATTCCCTCGCATTCTCGAACTCGTTGTCTGCCTGGCTAATGAGTCCGAAATAACAGTAGCACCAGACTTCGAACCTCCTGGTTCCCGTCGCTTCGGAGAGCTCCAGGCACCTCCGGAAGTAGTCCTCGGACATGTCCGTCTGGTGCAGCGTATGGTAGACCTGGCCCAGATTCACGTAAGCCACCATTATGGAGTGGGTATCACCTACCTCGATCAAAGCCTTAACAGCCTCGTTGAGAAGCTTTATCCGCTCCTCGTAGTTGCCCTCTCCGGAGAGCACTGCGCACATGTTTAAAAGCCCCCGCGCCTCCCCCACCCTGTCGTCCATCTCCCTGTACAGCTGTATGGCCTCGCGGGACAGCTCCAGGCCTTTCGACCTGGAGACGGTGTTGGCGGTAATGAAGCCCAGGGCGCTGTAGTAGCGGGCGAAGAGTCTCCTGCGGGCCTCCTCGTCCTCCAGGGCCTCGATGCTCAGCCGGGCCGCCTCGAAAAGCTCCCTGGCCCGGTCGCTGTCGCCGGCTATGTGCTCCATGAAGCCCATCTTCATCCGGGAGCCTATGAGCTCCTCTCCCTCCGGGAGGAGGCCTTCGAGATTCGCCAGCTCCTCCGCGGCCTCCCCGTAGCTACCCCGGTTGTAAAAAAGCTGTCCCCGCTCCAGGTGAACAAGGCCTTTGTCCCGGTCGGACCGGGCGTACCTACCGGCCAATTCAAGAGTATCCTCCGCATTCTCGTGCTCGGCCAGCATCACGTAGACCTTGGCCAGCCTCAGGCGGACCTCGAAGGCGGTCTCTGGATCCTCCTCGGACGGGCTCACGTGGTCCAGGTAGCTCTCCAGCCATCTCCGGGCGTCCCGGTTGGCGTCCTTCGCCAGGGCATCTCTGGCCGCCTGGAGGGTGTACTCCGCGGCCTTGCCGCGATTTAGGCCGTCGGAGTAATAGTGGGCGAGCCTGTTAAGGACGTCCCTATTGCCCTCCCGGTATAGCCGCTCGAAGTACTCCCCGAACTTCCCGTGGATCGCCTTGCGCATACCCATGGTCATCCGGTTGTAGAGGTAGTTTCGAACGGTGTCGTGAATGAACGAGTATTCCGGAACGCCGTCCCGGCCCACGCTCTCCCGGATCAACTCCATCTTGAGAGGCTTCTCCAGCGCTCTGGCTACCTCCAGCTCGGACCGGTCCAGAACCTCGCTCAGCAGGCTTATTCGAAAACCCGAGATGGCCAGGGCACCGGTCTGGATGACCTCCAGGCTGAGATCGTCCAGCTTCTCCAACCGCGAGCCGACCAGCTGAGAGATGCTCTGGGGAAGAGGGATCTCCTCGCCTATCCTGTACTTCCAGCCCCCGGACTCCGTCGAAACTATCGAGCCCTTCTCCCGGAGGGATTTCAGAAGCTCCCGCAGGTAGAAGGGATTTCCTCCGCTCTGTCTTACCAGCCTCTTCAGAACCTCCTTGGGGATGTGCGGGTCGCGGAGGGCGAACATCACCATGTGGCTGGCGTACTCGCCCTGCAGGGCCTCCAGGTCCAACGACAGGAAGGGGACCAGTCTGGAGAGCACCCTTACCTGCTTGTGAACCTCGGGGAAGCTGTCGATAGGGGTGCGCATGGTGGAGACGAAGAACACGCGGCTTCCGGTCGTGTTCCGCACCAGGTACCCCAGGAGATCGAGGTCGTGGCTGGATATCCATTGGAGATCGTCCAGGTGAAAGACCACCGGTCTCTCCTCGGACATCAGAGACAGCAACCGGGTAACTTCGGAGTACACTACGCTGGAGAGTGCGCCCTCCTGGTCGGAGGCGGTCTCCGCCCGGACCTCCAGGGGCAGCGAGGGAAAAAGATCGGCGGTCTGCCGCTGCACCGGTCCCACCGAGACCGCCAATTCCGAGCGCCGGGCTTCTGGGAGAACGGAAAGGTGGTCATCCATCGGACCGGTTACGAGGGTGTACGGCCTGGACGCTCCCAACTCGTCGCACTTGGTCTGCAAGTAGCAGCAACCCTTGAAGTCGCAATAGTGCCTCAGCTCCTGGACCAGACGGCTCTTGCCCACGCCCGGCTCTCCCTGCACCAGGGCGAAGCGCCCGCCCTCCTCTATGGCCTCGTCCAGCAGCGTCCGCAGCTTGCGCAACTCGTAATGCCTGTCCACGAAGTGATCGAAGGATATCCCTGGCTGGCGGCGGCCGGTTTCCTCCTCGAAGAAGGAGACCTTGCCCCGACCACTGTTCTTCGCCTGGTAGAGCGCTTGGTCCGCCCGCTCCAGAACCTTCGCCAGGTTCCTGCCGACCGATCCACTGTCGGCTACTCCCAGGGAGAGACTGACTTCCATGTCCTGGGGGAACACCTCATGCTCCAAGTCCTCCAGGATTCGCTGGGCCAGGTTGGCCGCCAGCATTTTCTCGGTCCCCGGCATGACCACTACGAACTCGTCGCCGCCGTAGCGTAGCGGAGTGTCGCCGCTGCGATTGTTGCGCATGAGCAGATCGGCGACCTGTCTCAGCACCCGGTCGCCGTTTAGGTGTCCGTAGACGTCGTTGATCATCTTGAAGTGATCCACGTCCACGATGATCACCGACCACACCTCGCCGTCCGGCCGGGATTCGAACTCCCGGCCGAGCCGGTCCAGTGCGTCCCTTCTGGGC
This sequence comes from Candidatus Fermentibacterota bacterium, assembly GCA_014728175.1. GTDB lineage: Bacteria > Fermentibacterota > Fermentibacteria > Fermentibacterales > JCC-6 > WJMA01. The sequence goes on along the minus strand of WJMA01000034.1, from coordinate 30,945 downwards.
AACCCCGTCAGCTCGTCTTTGTGGGGCGAGTCCATCGTAACCTCGGTCGAGTGATAAAGCTCACCTGTTGCGCGGGTACTCCACCATTATAACCAAAGGGCCATCCGGGTGGGCCCGCCGCCCGAAGACGGCTTTTGGTACGAGCTAGTCGATGGCGTAGGTGACCTGCACTTGAGCGGACATCCTGAAGGAGCCGGCGGTGACCGGAGGAGCGCTGGCTCCAGCGCTGCGGGACATGGCGTCCGCGTAGCCTATCGATGCCTGGGCGGCCGGATAGGCCTCGCCGTACTGGGAGACGTATTGGATCTCTCCCAGGGTAAGACCCATACCGTCCGCGATCAGCTCCGCCCTGCCGCGGGCGTTCTCCATCGCCGAGGCGTAGGCGTCGTCCTTCAGGGAGCTTTGATCCTCCACGGTGAACGACACGCTGGATACGGAGTTCGCTCCGGACCTAACCAGCCCGGAGAGAAGCTCTCCCACCCCGTCCAGGTCCCGGACCTCGAACCTAACCAGGTGCTGGGCCCGGTACACCGTCTCGCCCGTGTACATCCCGGTGTAGGGGTCGTACTCCTCCTCCACCCACAGGTTGTAGTAGCTGGTCTGCATGTCGTCCTCCTGCAGGCCCAACTCGGACGCGCTGGCCATGAAGGCCTCCGCGGCGGTGGCGGCCGAGTCCACAGCCTCGGCCGGGTCGTCAAGCGCAACATCTACGCCCGCTATTATCACAGCCAGATCAGGCTCTGCGCTGGAAGTGCCGTAGCCGGTCACGTAGATCTGTCTGACCTGCTCGGCCTGGTCATCGTTCCCGCCGCAACCCGCCAAGAGCAGGGGCAGCACGAGCAGGCACAGGGCCATGGTTCCATGTTCCCTATTCATACGGATCTCTCCCTTCCGGTTTTTCATTGTGCACTCGGATGGTATACAGCCATCATCCCCACCGTATTCCCCGAATGTAAGATCGGGAAGGCTTCCCTCCGGACCTACATCGATACCTTGAGCTCCACGCTGATGCTCATGTCGACGTTTTTGTCCAGCTTGGCGGGAGGGCGGTTGTAGTAGTGCACCTCGTAGCCTATCAAGAGCGAAAGATGTTCGACCAGGACGTTCTCGGTGCTCACGATACCCTCGAAATCCCAGTTGCCTAAGTCTCTCAGATCATGGGTGCTACCCCAGGTTGCCACGAAATCCAGTCTCTCGCTGGGCCTCCAGGCTACGTCCGCGCCGCTGAACGCCTTGCTGGTGTTCCGGACGCTGTCTGCGGTACTGACCCTTTGTTCGTACATCGCCCCCAGCTCTCCGGTGAACTCCAAGGCATCGGTCTCGACCAGCTTGCGGCCCAAGCCCAGTAGGACGGCGTCCGCATGGCTGATCCCGGCGAAGTAGTCCCTTTTCCAGTAGACTCCGAACCGGGTGAAGTCGCGTCTGGTGAGGTAATACTCCAGCATGGGCTCGACGCTTATCCGCTCCAGGTAGCGTTCCTCCCTGCTCTCCCCGTAGGAAGCGCTTCCGTTGATTTGCAGGGACGACCAGGGATTGATCAGCCTGCACGCCAGGTTGGAGCGGACGTTCAGCCTCATGCTGTTTACGTTGCCCACGTCCACGAATCCGCCTCCACTCAGCCATCTGCTCCACCGGGTGGAATCGGACGGTGCGATGTCTGTAACGACGGGTTTTCCCCGGGCGGGGAGGCAGAACGATAGTATTACCAGAACACTGATGAGCTTGCATTGAATCATGAGAGCGCCCCTCGGTGAGTAACCAACCCCCGACAACGGTATTATTGTACCCCGTGTTGTCTTCGCCGCAAACCCACTGCCGCAACGAGAGTGATGCCATGGCTTCGATACTCCAGCCAGGAGATGTGTTTCTAACTCGGGGCAGGGGCCTGTTGTCGGGCCTGATACGCTTCTTCACCCGTTCCTTCGGAGAAAGCAGGACCAAGGTCAACCACGTGGGGGTGGTCGTAGAAAAAGGCACCGTAGAGAGCTGCGTAGTCATCGAGGCGTTGATGCGGGTGAAACGGCACCGCCTGTGGACCCGCTACGGCCCGCAGAGTAGGGATCTGGTGGCGGTTTACAGACCGCTGGAGCTGGGGCCGGATCAGCTTCGGGCCATCCTGGCCGAGGCCGAGGAGCAGGTGGGCCGGAGGTACGGTTTCCTCAAGCTGGTGGCCCACTTTTTGGACTGGCTGCTGCTGGGAGCCTACGTATTCCGCCGGCTGACCGACCAGGGTGACTACCCGATCTGCTCCTGGCTGGTGGCCCACGCCTTCGCCAAGGCCGGCCTGGATTTTGGGGTAGAGCCGGGAGCCGCCAGCCCCGACGATGTATGGGACCACGTTACCACCCATCCGAAGAATTACGCCCGGGTAAGGGAACTGGCGCTGCTCGGAGCGGACGAAGAAAAAGTCGAGCGCTAGCCCGGAGCCCGTACCGCTGTTATTGTTCGTAGCCGTAGAGGCTGGCTGGCGGCTTTCGGCCGCCGGAAGGTTTCCGCGCAGGTTTTACCCACCGCAAAACGACAGGGGAAGGGAAGAGAGTCGCATGACCGATGAGATCACCACCCGGGACCTGGACGCCCCCGCGTTCGTAGAGGAGAAGATAGAGGAGATACGCCGGAAGGTTGGAGACGGCATGGCCATAAACGCCCTCTCCGGGGGGGTGGACTCTTCGGCGGTCACCATGCTGGGTCACCGGGCTCTCGGCGACCGATTGAGGACGGTTTTCATAGATAATGGCCTTATGAGACAGAAAGAGCCCCGGAGAGTGGTGGATCTGTTCGAAAGCCTGGGCGTTCCAGTCGAGCTGGTTGACGCCAGAGACGAGTTCCTGTCCGCGCTCTCCGGCCTGACCGACCCCGAGGAGAAGCGTGAGGCGGTCACCCAGACCTTCTACAGGGACGTATTCGGCAGGGTGGTCAGGGAGAGCGGCGCCACCCATCTTCTGCAGGGAACCATCCTGACCGACGTGGACGAGACCATCGCCGGCATCAAGAGACAGCACAACGTCTTCGAGCAGCTGGGAATAGATCCCGAGGAGGCGTTCGGCTACGGCATAATCGAGCCCCTGGTCCAGATACGCAAGGACGGAGTCAGAAAGGTAGGGGAGGCCCTGGGCCTTCCCCGGGAGGTCTTCGAGCGGATACCCTTTCCCGGACCCGCCCTGGCGGCCAGGGTGATAGGCGAGGCCACCCCGGAGAGAATAGAGACCGTAAGGAAGGCCACCGCGCTGGTGGAGAGAAGGCTGGAAGGTACCGGCGCTTTCCAGTACATGGCCATACTGCACCAGGACAGGGTTACCGGCATCAGGGACGGCCGGAGGGACTTCGGGTTGCAGATAGAGGTCCGTTGCTGGGAGAGCGTGGACGCCAGGACAGCGACCCCCACAGAGCTTCCGTTCGATACGCTACGGGCGCTGGCCTCGGAGATGGTCGAGAGCGTCCCCGGAGTGGTCAGCGTCACCTACAACATCGCTTCCAAGCCCCCTTCGACCATAGAGGCGGTCTGAGGCCGCCATGAGGCTTTCGGCTCTATCCATGATGCTGCTGCTCGCATTCGCCTTCTTCGCTGAGGCCAAACCGTACCGAACCGTCGTGGAAAGCCTCTTGGATCGGTACTGGGTGATAAATCCGGACTCTGCCGATATCGATCTCCGTGACTATCCGGCGTTCCTCCGGCCCGGATTGCGGGAGTACCTGGCAAGATGGGACGGCTTCCGCTCCGGCCTGGACTTCGAAGCCTGCCGGTCCTGGGTGGACACGGTCAGCCTGGAGGTTGCTGCGGGGATGGAGAGAGGCATCGTGGCCCTGGTCGACCATCCGGCGGCGCGTCAACTGGCCCGGTCCTACGCCTCGCAGGCCCCCCATGCCTACGAGTGGGAAGGTGTGCCGGAGGTTCCGCTGCGAGAGGTCACCCATGCCATGGAGTACCTGAGCGACCACCCGGATACTCCCCTGGAACCTTTTCTGCTTCTTCTGGGAGCGCACAGGGCGCGCGCCGCATGGGAATGCTACGTTTCGTTCCGCTACGCATCCCCCGAACATGCCGATGAGCTCTCCGAAGAGCTGGAGTCAACCTCGGAGGTGTACCTGCTGCTGCTGGGAAAGGCCCTCTCCCACCCGGACCCCCTGGTCCAGTGGATGGCCGGGGAGCTGGACGATCTACCCTACGTCTACATGGACGTCCGGGACCTGCTTCCCGACAGCGTGCCGGCGCGTCCCTGATTCGATTTCCCCGCCGCTCAGGCGGGAAGGGTCACGTGAAAGGTGGTTCCCTCCTCCGAGTCGGTATCGAATCCTACCTCGCCCTTGAGGTAGCTCTCCCCGAACATTTTCATGGAGTAGGTTCCCAGACCTCTGGTGCGGCCGTCCTTGGTGGAGAAGTTACGCTGGAAGACCCGCAGGGCGATGGCCTCGGGAATATGACCTGGATTCCACACGGAAAACCGAACCCCGTCCGAAACGCCCGAAACGTCCAGCTTGACCACGTCCGACGGCTCGCTGGCCTCGCAGGCGTTTATCAGCATGTTCAGAAGCACCCTTCTGAGCAGGGCAGGGTCGGTGGTCAGCTCAAGGCCCTCTTCGATGCTGACCTGGATCGCCCTCTCCTTGCCGGCGGGATGACCGGCCAGCACGCTTCTGACGTCGTCGATCAGTTTTTCTATGTCGATCCTGCGGAAGGAAGGATTGTAGGAGACCTCTTCGCTGAACAGCGCCCTCTGGATGTCCATTTCCCGGGCCAGCTGCTCCACCAGACGCTCGGCCCTTTCGGCCATCTGCTCGGCGGTTAGTCTGGAAGAAACCCTGATCATGGACGTCATGCTGATCACGCCCTGCAGGATGTTCTTCATGTCGTGAAAGAACGTCCTCTCCAGGATGGCCCGCTTCTTGCCAGCCGTATCGTCGCGAAGGAAGAACAGCAGGAAGGACTCGCCGCCGATATCTATGGGGCAACAGTGTACACGGAACTGGAAGTTGACCACCCGGCCGTTCTTCCGGACGTCGGCCACACAATCGCCCTCCCGGGGCTCGTCGCTCTCCGAGGCGGCCAGTATGGCAATCGCCGCTCCGCAGGTACGACAGTACGAGGTGGTTCCGCATCCGCCGGGTTTCTGGTCAGCGTGCACGCAATTCAACGCCTCCCCCGGCCTCAGCCCCAGGGCCTCCCGGGCATGCTCGATGCCCAGCATCCTCATCATCTCCTCGTTGACGGTTACGATCTGCCTTTGCCCGTTCAGGACGGCAAGCATGCCGGGAAGCGCGCGCATCACGGTATCGATGATGGGATTACTGGACAGGTTCTTTACCTGCTGCTCGACCTGTTCGGGGTCGGCCCTCTCGGCGGGAAGGAACTCGGTCTCTGCCGTAGCGGTCATTTCTCCCCCTCCCGGCGGCGCGCAACCAGGCGGCTGGCAGCATTCGTAACACTCTGAAACGAGTATGGTGCAAATAGGGGCGGGGCTCAACCCCATGGTTCTTTGCGGGCGCCGTTGGTCCTCAGCCTCCGGCGGCGTGGCATGTCGCGGTGCGGGTTATTATCTTAGCCCGTCGGTTCGGTGTGCGCTAGGCAAAGGGCCCCGACCGCTTCAGGCCGGAGACCGGACAGACAGTTTCGACGATTCCTGCCGGTACACGGCCATAGCCAATCTGTAGATGTATCCCGGCCTCTCCGTTGCGTTGGGATCCAAGATGGAGGTTCTCCAATGGACCGCAAGTACAATCCGTTTCACATGGCCCAGGAGCAGTTCGACAGCGCGGCGGACTTCCTGCAGCTTGAGCCCGCGGCCAGGGAGTTTCTCAGGAATCCCATGAGGGAGTACCATTTCACGGTACCCGTAAGGATGGAAGATGGTTCTGTAAAGGTGTTCCGGGCCTTCCGCATCCAGCACAACGACGCCATGGGGCCCGCCAAGGGCGGTATAAGGTTCCACCCCCAGGAAACCGCCGATACTGTCAGGGCCCTTTCCATGTGGATGACATGGAAGTGCGCGGTGATCGGCATTCCTCTGGGAGGAGCCAAGGGCGGGGTGATCTGCGACCCGCACGACCTCAGCTCCAGGGAGCAGGAATGCCTGTGCAGAGGCTATGTAAGACAGCTGTCCAGAGATATAGGTCCTTTGAGGGATGTTCCCGCCCCCGACGTAATGACCAGCGCGCAGCACATGCTATGGATGATGGACGAGTACGAGGCCATCCACGCCTCCAAGTACCCGGGGGTCATCACGGGCAAGCCGGTAAGCATGGGAGGATCTTTGGGCAGGACCGAGTCCACGGGGTTCGGAGTGGTTTACACCCTGCGTGAGGCTCTCAAGCTGCTAAACATCCGGCCCACCGACGCCACCGCCAGCATACAGGGCTTCGGCAACGTGGCCCAGTACGCCGCCAGGCTCTTCTGCCAGCTCGGCGGAACCGTAACCTGCGTTTCCTGCTGGGACCAGCAGGACTCCACCTCCTATGCGTACAGGAAGGCCGACGGCATAGACCTGGACGAGATGCTCTCCATAACCGACAGGTTCGGGGGGATCGACAAGAACAAGGCCGCCGATGAGGGATACGAAAGGCTTCCCGGGGACGCCTGGCTGGAGCAGGACGTCGATGTGCTCATGCCCTGCGCCCTGGAGAACCAGATCCGGGGCGACAACGTGGAAAGCATATCCCAGAGGGTCAAGGTGATCTCCGAAGGCGCCAACGGCCCCACCACCCCCGAGGCCGACGATAGGTTGGAGGAGCGGGGAGTATTCGTGATCCCCGACCTGTTGGCCAACGCCGGAGGTGTTACCTGCAGCTACTTCGAGCAGGTGCAGAGCAACGCCAACTACTACTGGGAGAAGGACGAGGTTCTGGGCAAACTGGACGTGATGATGACTTCGGCCTTCATCGACGTAAGCGACCTGGCCCAGAAGAACGACCTCTTCATGAGAGATGCCACCTACGCTATCGCGGTCAACCGCGTAGTCGAAGCCTGCAGGGGGAGAGGCTGGTTCTAGCATCGATCTATCCGTCCGTAAAGCTCCGTAGGATCTAGACAGGCCCGAACGGAGGCGGTGGTGACCGGCTGCCTTTTTGCATCCGACATCCACGGGTCGGTGAACAGGTTCGAGAAGCTGTTCGACCGGATGGCCGAGGAATGTCCGGCCGCGGTTTTCCTGGGGGGTGACATACTCCCCTCACCCCTGCATGCCCTGGGGCCCGCTTCCCCGGAGTACGACGATTTTCTCGAAGATTTCCTTGCTCCCGGCCTCTCCCGAGTCAGGAACCGCCTGGAAGAGAACTATCCCCGGGTGTTCGTCATTCTGGGAAACGACGACGGAAGGGCCGTTGAGCAAACGGTTCGGGACCTGGCCTCCCGGGGTCTATGGGAGTACGTGCACGGCGAACGTACGCGGCTGGACGCATACCCGGTCTACGGCTACTCCTTCGTTCCTCCCACCCCGTTCATGCTCAAGGACTGGGAGCGCTACGACGTCTCCCGCTACGTAGACCCCGGATGCGTCTCTCCGGAGGAGGGAACGCTGAGCGTACCATTTCCATCGGGCCGACGCCGTTTCTCAACCATAGCCCGGGACCTGGACCAGCTGACCGGAGATGACGACATGGAAAAGGCAGTTTTTCTTTTCCACAGCCCCCCCTACCGTACGGCCCTGGACCGGGCGGCCCTGGACGACCGGAAGGTGGAGGGGGTTCCCATGGACGTGCACGTGGGGAGCATAGCCATAGAGCGATTCATCTCCCGGCGTCAGCCACTGCTTACCCTGCACGGTCACGTGCACGAGTCGTGCAGATTAACCGGCAACTGGCGGGAGCGGAACGAAAGAACTTGGATGATGAGCGCCGCCCACGACGGTCCGGAGCTGGCGCTGGTCCGTTTCGACCTGGATGACCTGGAACGCGCCGAGCGGGAGCTGATCTGAGGAACGGTCAGGCCTTCTCGCTGCAGGACCTGGAGGCCTCGGTTTTGTCTTTGGGCGTCCGATTTATCCTGAGAGGCCGGGCCGCGTCGGTCACCGCACCTATCTTGGAGGCGTAACCGGTCTTCTGCCTTACATCCTCGTCGGTAACCAGATGAACGTCCAGCAGACGTTCCGTATCGTATCCCGTTCTAAGCCTGTTGATCTCGCCCAGGCATATGCTCCAGCCGTCCAGCCATGACAGCAGCCTGCTCTTTTGCTCATCGTTCCCCCGGAAATGGATAAGCAGGTCGATGTCGCTGCAGGGCCCCGCGCTGGCATTCTTGGTGCTCCCAAAGAGATATATCGCGCTGACGCCCAAAGCCTCGGCATCCATGATCTCGGCCAGCTTTTCCGCCATTCTCTGGCGCCACACCCAGTGCTCCTCCCCGGGCCGTTCCAACGCTTTATCGAAGTGTCTGATGGGAGGGGCCTTCCGGGCGGGGGACTCCGGGGCCATGAAGGCCACCGCCCTGGACTCGTCGGCGTTCATGATGATGTGCAGAACGTCGCCCCCGGAGATGCTCCTGGTGTCGATGACCCGAACCACGTCCTCAATATCTGCGGCGTCGGGCAGCAGCTCGGATAAGATGCTGGGGCTTTCCTCGAGGACCTTCTCGTTGTATACCGCGCCCGGCTGATCGGGATAGAGAGGCAGGTAGGCGATCGAAGCCTCCACCAGATCCTGGAAGAAGTGAGTGCCGAAGCTCAAGTCCGGCACGTAGCTTCCCTTCCTGTAAGCCACCTCCAGAAGAGCCGCTGTGTTGCTAATCTCCGAGTACGTCACGCTTACACCCAGCTTGATGTCTCCCCGGCTGCCCCATCTTCCGGGGCCGATAAGGATGAACTGCTTCTTGGGCAGCAGACGGTTGAGACGGCCCACCACCCGCCCTACCTCCTGCAGCCTCTCCCTGTCCTCCAGCTGGTCGTACTTGGAGGGCACCACGTAAACGATGTGGGTCACGTTACTCACGTAACCGTTGGATATATGCTTGTTGGCCTCGAAGACCACCTGCTCCTCGGGCAGGTCGGAGGGAATGTCTGGAAGCTCCTCCTCCAGACGGGAACTCTGCACCCGACACTGAAGAAGGTAGAAGTTGCTCTCGTCGACGGCGAACTCCACGTCCACCGGCAGGTTGTAGTGACGCTGCAGCACAGATAGCAGCCGGCGGAGCATGGATACGAAGCCGGTATCGGATATCAAGCTCTCGAAAGTCGCCACCGGATGTATTTTCTCGAAGTCCACCAACCCCGGCAGCTTAACCAGCATATCCTCCCTGAGCACGGAAAAGATCTCCCTCGCCCGGGGGTAGGAGGTTCCCAGCTCGCGCAGCAGGTCTTCCATCTCGATGGTCTCTATAGAGTTGGTCTTCAGATTGATCACGTCCATGTATCGCGGAGAGTACCGCACCACCTCGTCGATGGAAACGTTGACCTTGAGCTGCGGCTTTCCCGGAGCCATGAGAACCGGATAATCGTCGCTCAGCCTGTCCACCGCCCGGGTCCCCAGACCGGGAACCATTCGGGCCAAGCCGTCCTCCCTCTCTATCCGGGGCGACCACCGGAACTCGCTGTTGCTGAACGCCACCCCCGCGAAGGCGGGGAACCAGTAGTCCCCTACGCGGGATCCCACCACCTCCTGAATCAGTATTCCCATCTCCTCGGGGAAGTCCAGCAGCCCCCGCTCGGCCCGGTACTGAATCGGGTCGGGGGAGAACATCGAGGCGTAGACCTCCATTATTGCGTCGCAGAGAGCGTCCAGCCTCTCCTGCTTCGTACCCTGGTTGCCTAAGAAGAGGCTCTTGTACTTGCCGGAGAAGGCGGCCCCGGCGCTGTCCTCCAGAAGGCTGGAGCTGCGAACCACCAGAGGGCATTCGGACATGTCGTCCAGGGCGGTGTTGAGCCCCGCCACTATCTCCGGGGGAAGAGAGCAGTTCTTGAACAGGCTGATCAGGTTTGGATACTGAACCCTAATCTGCTCTATATCCAAGTACTTGTGCTCCAGGAACTCCTCCAGGTGGTTGTAATGGACGAAGGCCCGGAGGGAGTCGGACGCTATGTACCAGGTCTTGGGAATCTTTATGTCCTTCAGGACTTCCTCCGCGTCGGACGCGTTCTCGATCACCTTCCCTGCCAGGAAAAGCCCGGCGCTCTTGCCCCCCAGGTAGCCCTGGCTTTTGTCCGGATATATCAGGCGCTCGGTAAACCTTTGGAAGTCTTTCAGGTCGACCACGTTCTTGGCCAGGTCTATGAACTCCAGCCTTCTGCTGAAGAAGCGCCTGACCAGCGATACGTTCATGGCCCTCACCACGGAGGAAGACAGCTCGGAGATCCTCACCCCGGATTTCTTCTGGTTCTCTATGGCGGCGGTGATGTCCGCCAGGTTGGAGGACCTGTCTTCCAACACTTCTATAAAGAAGCTCAATTTACTTTCCGCTATCCACTTGCGAAGACTGGACATGATCAGCTCGTCGGACATGTTCTCCGCGGCTATGCCCAGTATCTCCTGCTCTATCATGGCCAGGCTTCTTCCCGAGCTCCTGGGTATAGGTCGGTTGATCCCGGCATGGCCGTCCTTCTCCCTTACCGTCTCAGTGGCCCCCACCTCCTGGAGGATCCTGCCTACGTCACGTACTCCGATGAAGCATAGATAGTTGAGCATTCTATGAATCACCTGGACGTAGAGATCACGGTCGGTCACCCGCAGCATCTCCATCACCGTACGCCACTGCTCTGGCTCCACGCCCGACTTCTCCGGTACGGCCGATGTTCTGAAAACCGGCATGAGCCTGCGATGCAGTACGGTCTGGCCTATGCGCTGGGCGATGGTCTTCAGAAGGGTAAGCTCCTCCTTGAGGAAAGGGCCCATGTCGTGCTCGGGCATGTCCCGATCGTAGGATACCTCGATGGTCCCCAGAACCTGATCCTGCACGGAGATGGGCACGGTTAGACGGTCGTCCCTCTCCACGAAGCCGTCGCTGGCGAACACCTCCCCCTCGAAGCGGATGCGGGCGTGGCAACGCTCGGGATGGAGCCAGCCTTCCGGCATCACCTCCACCACCCTGGAAAGGATCCGATCGATGGGCATGTCGGCGTCTCTGACCAGCTCCTCTATGCTGTACAGGCAGCTCAGCTCCTTGGCCCTCTCCTTCAGGGAATCGAGAAGCCGGTCTCCCCCGCCTTCGTTCTCGCTCATCTGGTCACCACTCCCCTGCCGGTCCTGCCGTCCACCGCTATCCTTATCGGCTCCGGCAGCTCTACCGTCCGCACATGATCCGTATCCAGAGCGACCTCTCCATCGGAGAGCCATTCCCAGTCCACGGCCCCCTCGGAAGAACCGGCCGAGAGGTAGGGCACCTGGAAGGAACAGAGGTTGTGGAAGAAGTGCGATCCCTGGCTCATTTCCACGTGTATTCCCTCCTTGCCCGCTTCCACTATGGCCCTCGCGCCCGATATCTCCTGCCACCGCACGGGAATGCCCAGCCACGGGTCGGAGCTGCCCCACCTGCCGAAGCCTATGAGCAGGTATCCGTTGTCGGATCCTGACAGTTCCCGGTTATGCCTGGATATCTCGGCCGCGATGGTACGGGTGCGGCCCATATCCATGGCCTCCGGCTTCACATATACAACATGCCTGATTCCCTGCACCACCCCGTTGCCCAGGGCCGAGTTGGATCGTACGATGGCTCGCTCGTCCCGCATGTCCCCCTCGGTTACCTCTACCAGCTGATCACTGACCAGCATGGGTCTTACCTGCAACAAACCGAAACGGGCCGACCTGCCTCCCCTGGAGATAGTAAGGGCGAACTCGATCTCCACCGGAGAGCCCAGCTCCTCCTCGCAACCTGCCATCAGCTCCTTCAACATCTTGTTGAGGGGGATGATCTCCAGGTCCAGTATCGGCGCGAAGGTCACCGCTCGGGGACCGGCCCGACCGGTTCCGGGGACCAACATGTCCAGTCCGCCGTCGTAGGTGGAAGCCACCGACGCCAGGGTATCGTCGTACTCCGCGTCGGAAAGAGAGGACTTTTGCAGGTACTCGGTCTCCTTGACCGGGTCGTAGGCCGGCGGTTTGCCCATGTTCACCGCCCAGAAGTCCAGCTGGGTCTCCTTCAACAGCTGGTCTACGGAATCGACGGGGGGAGCCTGTCTTGGATTCCGGGGCGAGTAGATCCAGCAGACCCCTCCATCCACAATGGTCTTTCCCAGTCCCAGGGCCAGCTGCACCACCCCGTCCTCGTGCCTGGCGCTGCCGTACGGGTAGTAGTTGTAAGACCGGGCCACCCCGGACACGTCCGGATAGAACCTGTCGCCGTGTCTGGCCCCCACCACTTCCTGGAGGACAACGGCCATCTTGTCGCTCACCGGCTCTTCCGTGGCCGCCCGGACGTAGTCCCTGGCCCCCCTGAAGAAGGTGGAGGCGTACACCAACCGCACCGCCTCGGACAGCTGGGCGAAACGCTTCTCCGCCGCCGGCTCGTTGTTGGGTATCATCTTGGTCAGATACACGCCGGCGAACGGCATGTGCAGGGCATCCTCAAGAAGGCTGGAGGAGCGCACGGCCAAAGGCTGGTGCATCTGCCGGACCAGCGCCCAGAGATCCCCCACCAGCTGGGGAGACAGGTCGGCCCGCTGAAAAGCGTGGGCGATCCGCTCGTCGGTCATCTCCGACAGATCCAGATCGGAGACCTCCTCCCGGGACATGAACAGATCGAAGAACCTGGTGGAGATCAACACGAATCCGGGGATATCTATCTCGATGTTCCCATAGGTCAGGTCGGGAAACACCTTCCGCAGTATCTCCCGGGAGCGATCCAGGCCGGCCGCCTTGCCGCCTATCTCCCCGTCACCCAGAACCCGGTATTCCATGCCCGACCGGGGAAACATCCGGTTGTCGGAGTCCATCACGACCATCTTTCCGCGTTCTCAGCCTGCTCAAGACTTCGCTCGTACCTGCAAGATTCCTAGAATACAATCCTACCCGCTAGAAGCAAGAAGCCGAATCGAGTCTATACGCTTTCGAGTTGGATTTGCTGTATATTACGCTTGGATGTGGTAATTCTACTTTGTCCACGATGGAAACACCCGAACCTGAAAGTTATTGCAGTGGTGATTCTGGTGGCGCTGGCCTCGGCGGAGGACTTCGAGTACAACACCGGCGGGGTCATGGGCACCATGCCCACTACGGGCGGGAGTTCCTCGGGCTGGGGCGAGTGGTTCGTAACCACGGTGGAGAACGACACCGGGCACGATCTGGTACTCACCAAGTTCGGCTTCCCCTGCTGCGGTCCGACTACAGGTGACTACGGTTGGATAGTATGGGAGGACGTCGGGAGCATCATCTATCCCCCGACTCAGGCGTCCGGCGCCGACTTCTACGGCAGCTTCACTCCCGCCGACACCGGCTACACCTTCCCTCCGGACACGTACACCTACGTCGACGTGTCCGCGGAGGACATCGTCATCTCCGACGGCGCCTTCTTCTGCTTCGGCTACGACGTGACCGATATCGGCGGCCAGATAGACTACAACGGAGTAGAGACCTGGGCCTGGTACGAGGGGGCGTGGGACCCCGATCAGGGCTGGGTCGAACCGCCATCCTGGAGGTTTACGCCAACTACGACACCGCGCTTGACAGGATGACCTGGGGGCACCTGAAGAGCGTCTTCTAAACTGTTCGATACCAGTGGACTGGCCCCGCTGCTCCGGCGGGGTCTTTCCTTTCCCAGTTCGATGTGCGCGGAGTTGACAATTCCCCGCCGCAGTAACCTAGTGCTCCGGCAAGGGTTCTGGCTATTACCAAATCGGGTTCGAAGGGAATGCGATTCATGCGCGGCTTTATGGGCACGCTTGCTCTGCTACTATCGTCCACTGCCATCTCCGCTCCGCCGCTGCCCGTGGTGTTCTCCCTCCGCGACTACGAGGGAGAGAACTACGTAACCTCGATCAAGAGCCAGATAGGTGGCACCTGCTGGACACACGGGGCCATGGCGGCGATCGAGGGCAACCTGATGATTACCGGGGCCTGGGAGGACAACGGAGAGGTGGGCGAGCCTAACCTGGCCGAGTACCATCTGGACTGGTGGAACGGCTTCAACGAGCACTACAACGGAGACATAGATCCCCCGTACGGTGGTTTGACGGTCCACTACGGCGGCGACTACATGGTCACCTCGGCCTATCTGGCCCGGGGCGACGGCGGGGTGAGGGACCAGGACGGCCAGTCGTACGCGGAGCCCCCCTCCTACGACGAGCCGGGCTTCCACCACTACTACCCCCGGCACATCGAGTGGTTCACCGCCGGGGCCGACCTGGAGCGGATAGACGACATCAAGCGTCGGCTGATGGCCGAGGGGGTCATCGGAACCTGCATGTGTTACAGCGGCGCGTACATCAACTCCGACTTCGTCCACTACCAGCCCCCCTCCACCACCGATCTTCCCAACCACGCCGTGGCCATCATCGGATGGAACGACACCCTTCCCACCCAGGCTCCTCAGCGGGGCGCCTGGCTGTGCAAAAACAGCTGGGGCGAAGGTTGGGGCCTCGACGGCTACTTCTGGATCAGCTACTACGACAAGTGGTGCTGCCAGCAGCCCCAGATGGGGGCGGTATCCTTCCGGGGTGTGGAGCCCCTGGCTTACGACTGCTTCTACTACCACGACTACCACGGTTGGAGGGATACCCTGCCGGAGGTGGACGAGGCCTTCAACGCCTTCCAGATCACCTCCCACCAGATGGTGGAGGCGGTAAGCTTCTTCACCGTGGCCGACAGCGTGGACTTTACGGTGGAGCTCTACGAGGGCTACAACGCCGGAAGCCTGCAGAACCTGGTCACCCAGTTGTCGGGGACGGCCGCCGTAAGCGGATTGCACACCGTTCGGCTGGAGGAGCCCTTCTTCGCCGAGGAGGGGGACAGCCTGTACCTCTACCTTCGCCTCTCCGAAGGCGGGCATCCGTACGACCGCACCTCCGACGTTCCCGTACTTCTGGGAGCGGACTACAGGGTAATAGTTGAGTCGTCGTCCTCCCCGGGGGAGAGCTACTACTACGATGAGGGCCGATGGAAAGACCTCTACTACTGGCAGGAGAATCCCTATCCGAACACGGCCAACTTCTGCATGAAATTGCTGGCAAACGATTACGGGCTGTCGATCGACCCACTTACGGACATTGTGGCCCGCGGTGACTCCGGAGGACCCTTCGATATCACCTCATGGACGTACACCCTCACCAACCACGGGTCGGATCCGCTGCCCTATACGGTTACCGTGGATCCCCCGGCCGATTGGCTTACCGTGGTCGAGAACCGGTCGGGAATACTCGACCCTTACCAGCCCGTGGAGATACCATTCGAGCTCAATGCCAACGCGGAGTTGCTCGGCGACGGCGCCTACGTTTGCACCGTGCGCTTCGACCGGGACCTCGAAGTGGCCGCGAGGCTTCTGGTGGGAGGGGGAGCCGTCCAGCACGTCTTCGACATGAGCGAGGATCCGGGGTGGCTCCGGACCGGCGACTGGGAATGGGGCCGTCCCCTGGGCCAGGGTGGCCAGCATGGAAACGCTGATCCTTCCTCGGGATACACGGGAGACAACGTGTACGGATACAACCTGCAGGGCGACTACCAGAACAACATGCCCTCCTACAGCCTCATTGCCGGGCCGTTCGACTGCAGCGATCTGCACGACGTCCGTATCGCTTTCCAGAGATGGCTCAACGTTCAGTCGGGCGGGTTCGACAAGGCCTCCATTCTGGTAGGCAGCGACGGAGTGGAATGGCAAACCCTGTGGGAGAATCCCCCGGTCGGAAACCTCACCGACAGCACATGGGTGAGGGTAGAGTACGACGTATCGGAGACCGCCGATATGCAGGATTCCCTCTTCGTCCAGTGGACGATGGGGCCCACCAACGACGGTTGGACCTTCTCCGGATGGAATCTGGACGACCTGGAGATAATCGGTATTCCCGAGAAGGGGCCGGGAGGGGTTCTCCCTCCCTCCGTACTGATGGAGCCGGCGGTTCCCAATCCCTTCTCCGCGGCCACCTCGGTCAGATACAGCCTGCCCTCCGCGGGCGTGGTGGAGGTCTCCGTCTACGACATGTGCGGCAGGCTGGTGAGGACCATGGACCAGGGTCACAGAATTCAGGGATCGCATACGGTAACCTGGGACGGAGCCTCCGCTTCCGGGCGAAGGTTGCCCACCGGGGTGTACTTCATGCGGGTAAGCTGCGATCAGGAAGCGGCCACCCGGAAGGTCCTGCTTCTCGACTGAAGAGGCCCTTTCGGTTTTCGGTACAGCGTTGGTTCTCTCGATAACGTTATCCGTCCCGGGAGGTAAGAGATGAAGATCCTGCCCTTTCTCGCCCTTCTTGTCGCTTTCTCACAGGTGCCCGCCAAGGGCCGCACCGCGGCTCCCTCCGTGCAGCCGGAGGTCCTGCCCCGCCCTTCGTTCGACTACACTCACCACGCGGACGCCTTGGAGCTGATCTCCCTGGAGATCCTGGATTCCGAGCCCAATGCCGGAAGCGATTACGGGGAATGGTTCATGGACCACTACTACCCCGCCGAGACCTATCACAACGGAGGAGTGAACGAGGCCATAAGGAGCGATTATCCGCCCGACGTGCTCAGCATGGTCCTAACCGTAGGAAGAAACGATTACCATCTGTACCAGATCATGTACGGCTCTGAGACCAAGATAGGTTCCTACGGCAGTCCGCCCAATCGGCTCGGGGTGGTTCTGGACCCCAGAATCCTGCTCTCGGTGGACTACGAGACCGGTGATCTCAACTGGGCTTTGGACTTTTCCCGTTACGCTCTCGGCCCGAGCAATACGGTGGGCCAATCCGTCGTGCGCCAGTCCGTCCGATGGGCCGAGGAGCACAACGGGATTCTGTACGTTTCCAGCTGGCATCGTACCTACGCGGAGAGCTCGGAAGGCCTTAACGGTTACATCACCGCCCTGGACCTGGACGACATGAGCATCGTCTGGCGCAGCGAGCCCCTGGTCTGCAACAGCGAAAACTTCGTGATAATAGGTGACACCATCGTATCCGGATACGGATTCACCGACGAGCCGGACTACATCTATCTGACGAACAGGCTGACCGGAGAGGTCTACCACCGGATCAGGGTCAGCTCCGCTCCCGAGCACCTGGTCTTCGAGGACGAGAGCTTGTTCGTGCGATGCTACGACACCGATTACGTACTGGAGGTCATCCCCTGATCGGGGCCGGGCATCGGAACGCCCCGACGGCGATGAGCTATAGAGGGACAAGGCGATAGTCGGACCAGACTAAGGGAGGACGGGAATGAGAGTACTGACAGCTGCCATCGTTCTGATCGCCGGTCTTGCTTACCCTGAGTCGGCGCAGACCGATCAGGGCGCGCAGGCCACTCCGTGGATAACCGTTACGGGTAACGGCATGGCCTCGGCCGAGCCGGATCTGGCCGTGATAACGGCCGGAGTGAACGTGACGATGCACGAACCGGGCGCCGCGGTCGACTCGGCGGCAGTCCTGGTGAACGACGTCATGGCCGCGGCCAGAGCGCTGGGCGTCCGGGGTGAGGACATGCAGACCACCTACTACAACCTGTGGATCGAGGAGGAGTACGACTCCCAAAGTGGTCGCTACACGGGAAAGATGGTGTACCACGCCCAGCACACGCTGCAGTTCAGGGTCAGGGAGGTGTCCGAGGTCGGCGACGTTCTCGCCGGGCTGGTGGAGGCGGGGGCCAACTCCGTGTCCGGGGTGGCCTTTACCGTCGAGGATCAACGGGCTCTGGAGGACGAGGCCTACGCGGACGCGGTGGCCAACGCCCGGCACAAGGCCGAGCTCCTGGCCGAATCCATGAACGTATCCCTGGGCAGGATGCAGTCGCTCTCAGAGTGGGGATACACCTACCCGGAAACGACTGAGTCAGCGTACTACAACTACGGAGGGGGTCTGTCCTCGACGGTAAGCGTTCCCCCCGTAACTCCCGGATCGTTCAGGATCAGCGCGCAGGTTCAGGTGACGTTCGAGGTGGAGTAACCGCCCGGAAGCGCTTGCCTCCGGGGAACGATTAGCAGAGAACTCGGTTGCTGTATATATGCGAGCACCGGAGTGAAGATTTCCTAGACGGAATGCCTCCGTGGAAACGCAGACCGGCTCGGGCCGGAACGCGGTATATCCCGACCGCTCCTGTTGCTTTGGGAAGTCGGTGTTTGTAGATATGGAATTATGTTATGAAGATGCTTTCCTTAGAACCGGGTTAGAGGGGACTCTGGCACTGCATGGGTGTTGATGATACCGCGCCCACGGTAGCTGTTCCTGCCCTTGAAGATTTCCGAGGCGATTCATCCGACCGGCCCCGGAATAACCCGAAACCAGACTGTGTCAATTCACGCACGGCGCCTAAGCACATCATGCAGGGGCGCCGAAAAGAGGGGAAACGCCGATGAAGTTCTGGCGTAAGCCGTTGGACTACGACAAGGTCTCCGTCCCCCACGGAACGGTCACCATTATCAAAGACCGCTGTAAGGGGTGCGGATTCTGCGTCGAGTATTGCCCCAAGGACGTCCTGGTCATGTCCGAGGGATTCAACAAGAAGGGATATCACCCGCCCGAGGTGGTCAAGGAGGGCGAATGCGTCAACTGCAATCTATGCGAGATGATCTGCCCCGACTTTGCCATTTTCAGCGTCGCGATTCCGGAAGACGAGGCTCCGGAGAACGAGGAGGAGGCATCCGAAGAGGGGGAGCTAGACGATGAAGACTGATCCTGCAGGCGTGCTTACCGGAACCCACTACTTCGACGGCGACTGGGCCTGCGGAGAGGGCGCGATGGCGGCCGGCTGTCGCTTCGTCGCCGGATACCCCATCACGCCGTCGACAGAGGTGGTGGAGAGAATATCTGGCAGGTTCCCCACGATGGGCGGAACTTTCATTCAGATGGAGGACGAGTTGGGAAGCATGGCCGCCGTGGTGGGAGCGGCCTGGACCGGCACCAAGTGCATGACCGTCACCAGCGGCCCCGGCTTCAGCCTGATGATGGAGAACATAGGTCTCGGGGCCATGATGGAGACTCCCTGCGTGGTGGTGAACGTCCAGCGTGGTGGGCCCTCCACCGGCCTTCCCACCATGACCGGCCAGGCCGACATTATGCAGGCCCGCTGGGGGTCGCACGGTGACTACGAGCTGATATCGCTCTCGCCGCAGTCTCCGCAGGAGGCCTTCGACCTGGTCATAGAAGCCTTCAACCTGTCCGAGCTCTACAGGGTACCCGTGATGTTCATGATGGACGAGTGCGTGGGGCACATGACGGAGAAGGTGATAATACCGCCGGCCGAGGAGATCGAGATAGTACAGCGCAAGCTGTCGGACAAATCGCCGGAGGAGTATTTGCCGTACGATTTCGAGGGCAAGGAGATACCCGAGATAATCCGCGCGGGCGATGGCTACCGATTCCATACCACCGGCCTGACGCACGACAAGCGGGGCTATCCGGTCATGAGCGCCGAGTGCCAGGAGTTCAACGTTCGTCATCTGGTGGACAAGATCAGGCAGAACGCCGACGACATAGTCCGCTACGACGAGGAGCAGATAGACGGGGCCGACGTAGTGGTTATAGCCTACGGTATTACGGCCCGGGTAACCCGGATGGCCATAGACATGGCCAGGGAAAAGGGAGTAAAGGTCGGTTTCATGCGACTGATCGTGGTATGGCCGTTTCCCGAGAAGAGGATCCGCGAGCTGGCGGGCAACGTCAAGGGATTCGTCGTACCCGAGATCAACTACGGTCAGGTAGTGCTCGAGGTCGAGCGCTGCGCCGCGGGCAAGTCCACTACGGTGGGCGTTCCCCACGGCGGCGGAGGCGTTCACGACCCCGAGGTCATATTAGAAGCGATTATGGGGGCGGCACAATGAGCAACGTCAAGCAGAAGGTCCGAGCCGAGGAGGCCGAGCATCCCATAGCACCCTACCTGAGGATGGACCGCATCCCTCACATATGGTGCCCCACCTGCGGGATAGGAACCGTGGTGAAATGCTACGCTACCGCACTGGAGGAGGCCGAGGTCGACCTGGACAAGACGGCGATAATCTCCGGCATAGGTTGTACCGGAAGGGTCGCCGGGTACATGAAGCTGGACGCCTTCCACACCACGCACGGCAGGGCGATTCCCTTCGGCACCGGTCTCAAGCTGGGAAGACCGGAGCTCAACGTCACCGTTTTCTCCGGCGACGGCGATCTGGTGGGCATAGGCGGCAACCACTTCATACACGCCGCCAGGCGCAACATAGACCTGCTGGTGATACTGGTGAACAACTTCATCTACGCGATGACCGGCGGGCAGAACGCTCCCACCACCCCCCTCGTAGCCAGGTCATCCACAATGCCGTTTGGTAACTACGAGGCCCCCTTCAACATACCTAACCTCGCCAAGTGCTGCGGCGCCACCTACGTCGCCAGGTGGACCTGCCTGCACATACGAAGGGTGACCAAGGCCTTCAGGGAAGCCCTGGGCAAGAAGGGCTTCCGGGTCATCGAGGTGATAACGCCCTGCGCCACCCTTTACTCGCGTCTCAACAAGCTGGGAACCGGTCTCGACCTCATGAAGTTCTACCACGACGAGGCCGACATCTGCCACGGAGCGGACACCCGCGACGTGGAGATCGACTTCCAGTCCAGAATCGTCTGCGGCAAGTTCGTGGACGAGGAGAAACCCACGTTCAGCGAACGGCGCGAGGAGCATTACAGGAACAAGCTGGGTGACGACTTCGTGGGCATGCCTTCGGAGGGAGGTTGGCTGCATGAGTAGAGCCGAGATCCGAATCACGGGGTTCGGGGGCCAGGGGGTGGTTCTCTCCGGCCATATAGTCGGCCATGCGTATGCGGTTAACGCGGGCCATCACGCCACCATGATACAGAGCTTCGGCCCCGAGGCCAGAGGCTCGGCTTGCAGCACCATGCTCTCCATCTCCGAGGAGGAGGTGCTCTACCCCTACATACGCAGGCCGGACATCTTCGTGGTCATGTCGTCGGAGGGGTACGAGAAGTACTGCGACGAGCTCAAGGACGACGGAACCCTGATCTACGAGAAGGACCTGGTCGAACCCCAGCCCAAAAAGGGCCAGAAGGCGTTCGGCGTTCCCTCCACCAGAATAGCCGAGTCCCTGGGGCGAACCATAGTGCAGAACATCGTTATGGTGGGCTTCTTCACCGGGGTCACGGGAATAGTCTCCAGGGAGGACATGCGGAAGGCGGTGGAGGCCTCGGTCCCCAGCGGCACCGAGGAGCTCAACCTGAAGGCCTTCGACGCCGGATGGGACTACTACCAGACCGAGTACGGCGAGGGCGGTGACTCGAAGGACGAGGAGCCGCAGGAAAAGGCAGAGGAAGAAGGAAAGGAAGACCGATAGGCACCGACGAGGAGAGGCCGGAGGAGCTTCACGAAGAGCTCCCTGAGGATGCTTCTGAGGAGGAGCCCCCAAAGGAACTTAGGGCTCTGGTCATCGGGGGCGGCATAGCGGGGATCCAGGCTGCGCTGGACCTGGCCGACGCCCGCATTCCGGTGACTCTCGTCGAGCAGTCGCCCGCGCTCGGGGGAAGGATGGCCCAGCTGGCCAAGACTTTTCCCTCCATGTACTGCTCGGCTTGAATATTCGGCCCCAAGGCCATGGATGCAGGTAGGCATCCACTGATCGAAGTCATAACCAACGCTGAGGTGGTCGACTGCCAGGGCGATCCGGGCAACTTCGAGGTTACCATCCACAAGAACCCCAGGTTCGTCCATGAGGATCTATGCGTTGCCTGCGGGCAGTGCGTAGATGCCTGCCCCCAGGTGGGCGGCAACGAGTTCGACATGGGCCTGAAGGCCAGGAAGGCCATTTACCGTCCGTATCCCCAGTCGGTACCGGGAGCCTACGTCGTCGACCCGGAGGCCTGCCTTAACTTCATGGGATTCCTCGACGACAAGCAGCGCAGGCGCCTGGAGATGATCCAGAAGCTCAAGTTGAAGAAGGACCCGGAGTACACTCCCAACATCCTGGTCTGCGGGCACTGCATGGATAACTGCGATGTCGACGCCATCGATTTCGACATGAAGGGCGAGGACATTCACAAAGACGTGGGAGCCGTACTGGTGGCGGTGGGCTTTCGGGAGTTCGACGCCCGAAAGCTGGGCAACTACGGCTACGGCAGGCTGCCCAACGTGGTCACCAGCCTGGAGCTGGAGCGGATGCTCACCGCCGGAGGAGTCACCAACGGGCACGTGGTAAGACCCTCGGACATGAAGACGCCCAAGAGTATGGTCTTCATCCAGTGCGTGGGAGCCAGGGGCGAGGGGGGCCGTCCATACTGCAGCCGCTTCTGCTGCATGAACGCGGTCAAGGACTCCATGATGATACGGCAGCACCAGCCGGAGGTGGAGGACATAACCATTCTCTACACCGACCTGCGGGCCTTCGGCAAAGGTTTCGACGACTTCCTGCAGCGGTCCTACGACACCCATTCCGCCGAGTACGTCAGGGGCCGTCCGGCCAAGGTGGACCACATTCCCGAGGACGACACCCTGGAGGTCTTCGTCGAGGATACCCTGGGTCACGAGCAAAGACGAATAAAGACCGACCTGGTCGTGCTCTCCGTCGCCGCGGCCCCCAACGACGGGGCCATAGAGCTGGCCGAGCTTATGGGCATAGAGACCGACCAGTACGGATTCATAGCCAAGAAGGATCCTGCCATCTCGGCCGTCGAGTCCACCCGCGAGGGCATCTACGTATGCGGAAGCGCGTCGGGGCCGCAGATCATACCCGACTGCGTCGCCCAGGCGTCGGCTACCGCCGTAAGGGCCCAGCTGTTCCTTACGGGTCATCGCATCGAAGAGGAAGAGGAACACATGGACGCAGAGCCCATGGAACTTACCGGTCCTCCCCGGGTCGGGGTGATGGTCTGCCACTGCGGGGTCAACATCGGGGGGGTTCTGGACGTGGACCAGTTGGTGGAGTACGCCTCCACCATACCCGATGTAGTGGTGGCCCAACCCAACGTATTCGCCTGTTCCTCCGCAGGTCAGGACGAGCTCGTCGAGATGATAGAGGAGTACGATCTCAACAGGGTCGTTGTGGCCGCCTGCACACCCAGAACCCACGAGCCTGTCTTCCAGGAAACGCTGTCGCGAATCGGTTTCAACCCCTATTTGCTGGAGATGGCCAACATCCGGGACCAGTGCTCCTGGGTTCACTCCGATCAACCGGAGCTGGCGCAGGAGAAGGCGAAGACCCTCATCCGGATGAGCGTGGCCAGGGCCCGCAACCTCCAGCCCCTGATTCGGGAGAAGGTTCCCATGACCCGCTCCGCCCTGGTGATCGGTGGGGGCATCGCCGGCATTCAGGCCGCAACCGACCTCGCGGTACAGGGATTTCCGGTTACCCTGGTGGAGAAGGACGACCACCTGGGCGGTCGTCTGGCCCGGCCCAACCTCGACCTGCTCTACCCCAACCTGCGTTCGGCACAGGAAGTGCTGGACGAGAAGATCGAGATACTTAACCGAACCGACGCCAGAGTGCTGCTGAGCACCGAGGTGGAGAGTATGACCGGGTACGTGGGAAGCTTCGAGGCCACCTTCAAGGGGCAGGCCAACGAGACGGCTTCCTTCGGCGCGGTGATCATCAGCACCGGGGCGGACCTCTTCGAGCCCGATGGACTTTTTTGCTACGGGGAGATGGACAACGTCATAACCAGCGCGCAGCTGGAGGAGATGTTCTGCGAGGGGCGCGACCTGTCGCTGGGCGGCTCGGCTCCGAGCAGCGCCTCGTTCATACTATGTGTGGGCTCGCGCGACCCGGAGGGATTCACCGGCTGCTCCCGCTACTGCTGCCCCACGGCCATCAAGCAGGCGATGGAGCTACATCGCAAAGGAATAGACACCACGGTCTTCTACAGAGACATCCGCACCGTTTCAAAGGGCGCGGAGGAGATGTATCGCCAGGCCAGGGGCGAGGGGGTTCTGTTCGTTCGCATACCCCCGGGCTCCCAGCCGGAGGTGGTGGGCGGGAAGAGGGCCGAGGCCGTACGGTGCTTCGACGACCTTCTGGGTCGCCATCTGGAGGTCCCCACGGACCTGGTGGTCCTTAGCGTGGGAATGAGGCCCGGCCAGCCGGAGACCGAGAACTTCCAGGAGATGCTCAAGGTTCCGGTGGGAACGGACGGTTTCCTGATGGAGCTACACGGCGAGCTGGCCCCGGTGGAGACCGCCGTCGAGGGGGTAATGCTGGCCGGAACCGTCCAGGGTCCCAAGGACATAGTGGACACGGTGGCCCAGGCGTCGGCCGCGGCGGCCAAGGCTTCCATCTTCCTGGCCTTCGACAAGGTGAAGATCGATCCCACCGTGGCCACGGTCGACGAGAACAAGTGCCGGGGCTGCGGCAAATGTGTGGACATATGCGATTTCCACGCTCCAGAGCTGGTGGAGATAGCTCCGAAACTCTTCGTGGCGAGGATAAACGCTTCGATGTGCAAGGGGTGCGGCACCTGCGCCAGCTGGTGCCCCACCGGCGCCATCATCGCCCGGCATTTCACCGACCGGCAGGTCCATGCGATGATAGATGCCTTCTTCGGATAGGAGAGCGGGTGGCTACCAAAGACAAGAATAGCTGGGACCCGGAAATAGTGGTATTCGCATGTAACTGGTGCTCATACGCGGGTGCCGACACGGCGGGCGTATCCAGGATCCAGCACCAACCGCACTTCAGGATGATTCGGGTGATGTGCTCGGGACGGATCCAGCCCGCATTCGTTCTCAGGGCCTTCGAGCGGGGCGCGGACGGCGTTCTGGTATCCGGATGTCACATAGGCGAGTGTCACTACATCTTCGGCAACGAGAGGGCCATCGAGCAGTTCGAGAAGACCATGAGCATAGTGAAGATGCTGGGTATCGAAGAGCAGCGCCTGCGGCTGGAGTGGATAAGCTCGGCCGAGGGAGCCCGCTTCGCAGAGGTGATAAACGAGTTCACCGAGCAGATACGAGAGCTGGGCCCCTCTCCGTTCGGGAGGAAGCGCTCCCCGGCGAAGGCAGGCAAGGGTGTAGCAGGTTGAATACCGAGGGAGAGATTCCTATGCAGCAGCTAGCGGCACGAACCAACGCATGGGCCTGCTACGATTGTGGGAAGTGCACGTCCACCTGCCCCATCGTACGGGCCGGCGCCACGTACAGCCCCCGCCGCCACGTACTGGCAGCCAACCTGGGAGAGCCGGCGAGCTCCATAGTCCACGACGGTCTCTACGTCTGCCTTACCTGCCGTCAGTGCGATGCCCGTTGTCCGGTCGAAGTGGACTACACGGGGCTCATACTGGGCCTTAGACAATCCGCCTACGACGAGACCACCCAGCCGGAATGCCCGCATGGCGGGGCCCTGCAGTCGACGATGAGGCTGATGGCCAACGGAGGAACGCAGCAGGATCGTCTGGGCTGGCTCAAGGAGGACCTGCAGACGGATCCCAAGAAGGGACGCGTCTTCTACTGGACCGGTTGCACTATGTACTACGACGCCTTTTTTACCGACTTCGACGTGCATACCCTGGACGGAACCAGGGCTGCCATAAAGCTTCTGAACGCTCTGGGGGAAACGCCGATAGTGTCTCCCGAGGAGCGGTGCTGTGGTCACGACCTGTTGTGGATCGGAGACCGAAAAGGCTTCGAGTCCCTGGCCAAGCATAACGTCGACCTGGTGGCCAAAAGCGGCGCCGAGGTGCTGGTCACCTCCTGCGCCGAATGTTTGAGAACCTGGAGGATTGACTACCAACCGCTTATTCCCGACGACTTCCCCGAGATCCTCCATATAAGCGAGTTCCTGGCCGACCAGACCGAGAAGCTGGATCTGTCCGAGAACAAGCAGACCCGGGCCACCTACCAGGACCCCTGCCGCCTGGGCAGGCACCTGGGGGTGTACGATCAGCCCAGAGAGCTTTTGGAGGCCGTACCCGGCGTGGAGCTGGTCGAGATGCCCCGGTCGGGCGTACGGGCCATCTGCTGCGCAGGCAGCACGTGGTCCAACTGCGACCGGTTCGCCAAGAAGATACAGGTGGAGCGCCTTCGGGAGGCCAGGGACACCGGAGCGGACGTTCTGGTGACCGCCTGCCCCAAGTGTCAGATACACCTGAAGTGCGCCATGAACGATCCCAACATAGGCGAGGAGATTTCGATAGAGATGCGCGACGCGGCCGAGCTGGTCGCCGAGGCGCTCGATAAACGTGATTCCAAATAGCGGGAGGGAGGTGTGAATGAGCTCTGAACAGAGCGGCGAGGAGCTTCGAATAGGCGTTTTCGTATGCGACTGCGGCTCCAACATAGCCGGAACGGTCGACACGGCGGAGTTAGCCGAGTGGTCCGAGGATCTTCCGGATGTGGTGTTCGTCGGCCACAACAGGTACGCGTGCTCCGATCCGGGCCAGAAGGAGATCCGGGAGGCCATCGAGGAACACAACCTGAACAGGGTGGTAGTAGCGGCTTGCACTCCGCGGCAGCACGAGTTCACGTTCCGCAACTGCCTGAGCGAGGCCGGTCTAAACCGGTACCTGGTGGAGATGGCCAACGTGAGGGAGCACTGCTCCTGGGTCCATCAGAGGGAGAAGGAACAGGCCACGGCCAAGGCCAAGGATCTGGTGGCCAGCGCGGTGAGCAGGGCCCACTACCTGGAGCCCCAGGAGGAGCCGACCATGCCGGTGACCAGGAAGGTCCTGGTCATAGGCGGCGGTATCGCCGGTATCGAGGCGTCCACAGATCTGGCCGACGCGGGGCACGAGGTGGTCCTGGTGGAGAAGGAGCCTTCGATAGGCGGGACCATGGCCCGTCTGGACAAGACCTATCCCACGATGGACTGCTCGGTTTGAATACTGGGCCCCAAGGCCATGGATGTCGGGCGACATCCAAAGATAGAGCTCCTCACGTACTCCGAGATTGAGGAAGTAAACGGCTACGTAGGTAACTTCGAGGTGAAGATTCGCAAGAAGGCCCGTTACGTGGACCCGGATCTTTGCAACGCCTGCGGCGACTGCTTCGACGAATGCCCGGTGAGCGTGCCGGACGAGTTCCAGATGGGCCTGTCCTCACGCAAGGCCATATACATGCAGTATCCCCAGGCGGTTCCCGGCGCCTACGTGCTGGACATGGAAAGCTGCCTGGGCAACAACCCCATAGCCTGCGGCGCATGCGCCGAGGTCTGCGAGCAGGAAGCCATAGATTACGACGACCAGGACGAGATCGTAACCCGCAAGGTGGGAACGGTGATAGCCGCCATTGGCCTGGACGTATACGATCCCACCGAGATGGACGAGTACGGCTACACCCGCTTCGAGAACGTGATTACTTCCATGGAGTTCGAGAGGCTGATAAGCTCGGGCGGCCCCACCGGCGGGCACTTCATGCGCCCCTCCGACCAGGAGCGTCCGAAGCGGATCGGGTTCATACAGTGCGTGGGCTCTCGCAATCCCAAGATAGGCAGGCCTTACTGCTCGAACATATGCTGTATGAACACGGTGAAGGACACTCTGCTGCTTTCCGATCACTACCCCGATACAGAGAACCTGGTCTTCTACCAGGACATCAGGGCTTTCGGCAAGTCGTTCGAGGACCTGTTTCAGCGCTCCAAACAGAAAGGCACCAAATATATAAGAGGGCTTCCCGGTGACATCGAGGAAGACCCGGAGACCAACAACCTCCACGTAACGGTAGAGAACACCACGGCGGGTAAGATAGAGAGGTACGAGCTGGACATGGTGGTGCTTTCCGTGGGAGTGGTACCCTCGGAGGAGCTCCAGAGGATATCCAGTCTCTTCACCCTGTCCAAGACCGCCGACGGCTTCTTCATGGAGTCCCATCCCAAGCTCAGGCCGGTCGATGCCCCCACCAGGGGCGTCTACCTCGCCGGTTTCTGCGAGGCTCCCAAGGACATCAAGGACTCGGTCTGTCAGGCCGGAGCGGCGGCCTCCAAGGCCGGCGCCCTGCTCAACTCGGGCGAGATCACGGTGGAGGCCATAACCAGCGTCATCGACCCCGACCTCTGCAAGAGGTGCGGCATCTGCGCCTCAGTCTGCCCCTATTCGGCCATCATGTGGAGCAAGGGCGAGGTGGCCAAGGTCATCGAGGCGGCATGCGCGGGTTGCGGCAACTGCGGCGCCGCGTGTCCCTTCGACGCCATAACCATGCGCCATTTCACCGACGCCCAGATAAAGGCCCAGATACGATCCATCCTGTCGGAGAACGCGGAGGACAAGGTGTTCGTCTTCGCCTGCAACTGGTGCTCTTACGCGGGCGGCGACACCGCCGGCGTGGCCCGGTTCCAGTACCCGACGACCAACCGCCTGGTACGGACCATGTGCTCGGCCAGGGTATCCGAGGAGATGGTTCTGGAGGCGTTTCGCTGCGGCGCGCCCGTGGTTCTGGTGTCCGGCTGTCACTTCACCGACTGCCATTACATCAACGCCAACCGGCAGACGGTTAAGAGGATGCAGAAGCTCTGGGATAAGCTGGAGAAGGCCGGCGTAAGGCCCGAAAGGCTGCAGCTGGAGTGGATCAGCGCCGCGGAGGGCCAGAGGTTCGTCGAGACGATGAACAGGATGGAGGAGCTCCGACAGACGGTGACACCCGAGGAGATCGAGCACTCCATGCAGGCTCTGAAATCCAAGCCCAAGAAGAAGAAAAAGAAGAAGGAGCCCGCCAAAGCTGAGGCCTCCTCCAGCGAGTAGGAAGGAGAGATAGGTTTGGCCAAGAAGACCATCGAGACCTTCCGCTGCATGATGTGCGGACACGAGTACCAGGAGCCCGTGGAAGAGGGCGAGGACAGGGAGTGGATGTGTCCCAAGTGCCGCTCCAACAGCATCCGCCACATTAAGAAGAAGGGCGATAAGAAGAAGAGCTGACGGTCCGGTCCGAGGGAGGAACAGGGTGCCATCCGAAAAGGACAACGACGACGTAGTAAGGGTGGATTTCGCCTTCCGGCGGGAGCTTGCCGAGAAGGTGGAAGGCAACCTGGCCAGCTTCTGCTACCAGTGCGGGGCCTGCGTCGGTGATTGTCCGGCCACCACTTACAGCAGCGAGTTCAATCCCCGGGAGATAATGCTCAAGGTCCTCTACGGCCTGGGAGACGAGCTGATAGGCGGAGACTCCATCCTCTGGCAGTGCGTCAACTGCTACAACTGCCACGAGCGCTGTCCCCAGGAGGTGAAGCCGGTGGAGGTGATAATCTCGCTCAAGAACATGATGGCCGACCGGGGCATCTACCCGCCGGCGGTCAAGAAGATAATCCACACCTTCGAGACCACGGGGAGGACCGTGCCCCTCAGTGACGCGATCAACCGTAAGCGGGAAAAGCTGGGCCTTCCTCCCCTGGAACCGGTTCCCATGGACGAGATCGAAAAGCTCTTCGAGCCGCTGGAGGAGGAAGGGGAAGAGTGAAGCGATTCGCCTTTTTCCCCGGCTGCCTCATCCCCACCATGCACCCGTCCATGGAGTACGCCATAAGACAGAGCCTTCCCCGGCTGGGCATTGAGATAGTCGACCTGGACGGCGCCTCATGCTGTCCCGACCCCATCTACTTCAAGTCCAAGGACAAGCTCTCCTGGTTGGCGGTGGCCGCCAGGAACCTTTCCCTGGCGGAGGACCTGGGCCTGGACGTGATAACCAATTGCTCCGGCTGCACCGCTACCCTCTCCGAGACCGTCCACTTGCTGCAGGACGAGGAGCTGAGGAAGAAGATCAACCGTCGACTGGCCAGAATAGGCAGGAAGTACAAGGGCAAGACCCGGGTCCGGCACATCGCCACCCTGGTGCGCGACGAGGCGGGCTACGACGCCATAAGCGAGTCGGTGGTCCGTCCCCTGGAGGGCCTGAAGGTAGCGATCCACTACGGTTGCCACCTGCTCAAGCCCAGCAGCATTATGCAGGTGGACAACCCGGACGACCCGGAGGTGCTGGAGCGGATGGTCACCGCCCTGGGCGCCACCCCCGTCCGCCATCGCAACTGGTACCTCTGCTGCGGCAAGGCCTGCCAGACCGAGGAGATACCCGCCAACATGATGCACGACCTTCTGAGAACGGTCGACGCGGAAAACGCCGAGATACTGGGTATGATCTGCCCCACCTGCTTCTCGCAGTTCGATTACGGGCAGATGAAAATATCCAAGATGTTCGAGGAGAGCTTCGGCGTACCGCCGGTCTACTACTTCCAGCTTCTGGCCTACGCCCAGGGAGAGCCGTACGACAAGCTGGGCTTCGACAGGCAGCGCTTCAAACCGGAGTGCCTGAAGCGCTTCGAGGAGAGCTAGCTACTCCAGAGAGCCGACCTCTTCCTCCACCGCCTCCAGAATCTCACAGGACTCCACCACCTCGGCCATCCTGGTGTGGTCGGGATACAGCGGCCGGTCCTCGCCCAGATGCTCTATGTGTTTCCGCACCACGTTGTGAGCCGCCACCGTTCCCCGGCCAGGTTGGTGGCTCCGGTGGTCGATGCCGTCGGCCGCGGAGATGAACTCGATTCCCAGCACGCCGAAGGAGTTCTCGAGTATCTGCGCGTTCTTGATCGCCGTGTTCATGCCCATACTGACGAAGTCCTCCTGGTCGGCCGCGGCGGGAATGGAGGCGCAGGCCGCCGGAGCGGACAGTATGCGCTGCTCAAC
Source organism: Candidatus Fermentibacterota bacterium (assembly GCA_014728175.1). Classification (GTDB taxonomy): domain Bacteria; phylum Fermentibacterota; class Fermentibacteria; order Fermentibacterales; family JCC-6; genus WJMA01. The sequence goes on along the minus strand of WJMA01000034.1, from coordinate 349 downwards.
AATTAGCATGCCCGCGGTGTACTGGCTGAGCATGTGACCGCTGAACAGCCCCGGATTCTCAGACAGGAAGGGAGGAAGCCCCTCCGACAACGCCGGGTTTAGCAGGCGGTTCAGCCTGCGCTCGGACATAACCGATACCATGGTTACTGCCGTCCCAACCATCTCCATGGGCAGCGAAACCGGCGTTCCTTGGAAGTTGGCCCCGGTTATGACCAGATCCTGGTCGGGAAAGAACACCGGGTTGTCGCCCACTCCGTTCAGCTCTATCTCCACCTGTTTCTTGGCCCAGGCGACCGCGTCATGGGCCGCCCCGATCACCTGGGGGGTGCTCCTCATAGAGTAGGCGTCC
>WJMA01000007.1 GCA_014728175.1 Candidatus Fermentibacterota bacterium | reverse complement strand
TACCCAGACCGCTCACGGCGGCCCCGTCTGCGGCGTCCAGCGCCAGGAGCTCGGCGGTCATCCTTCCGGCAAGGCCCTGCTTCCGTCCGGCTCTGCCCGTGGTTATGGCGGTAATCGCCGAGAGTGGAATGTCCCGCTGCATGTAACGCATCCGCCCCGGTGCGGACATGCCCATGCACTCCGGCCTTCCACGGAGGTCGATCATCCTGGTCCTGCTCGAATCGATGGATGCCTCCAGGGCCTCCTCCTGACCCTTCTTCAGCCATCCGACCTCTTTGAAGATCTCCAGGGCATGGTCCCGATCCCGCCCGGGATCGTACTGCCTACTGAGCATAACGGGCCGTCCCGTCCTCGAGGGAAAAATCCAGGTATCCTACGCATTCGATGATTCATAGAAGGAGAGGGGCCCGTGCGCCAGGGGTACGGAACGCACGGACCCCGGAGGTGGCCGGACCGCCCTGGCCAGCGGTCCGGTGCTAAGGAGGTTCTGGCTTGTACAAGCACAGCCCCTTCTCCAGCGGCCCTCAGGACCGCTGAAGCTCGCGTCCGCCTGGGAGGCGGAAATCTCAGCCCAGGTCCACGACCTCGCCGGTGGTGGTGAAGATGATCCTCTCGCACATGTTCACCACGCGGTCGGCGGCCCGTTCAAGGTTGTGGGCCACCCACATAAGCATTATCGCCTGCTCTATCTTCTGTGGCTTGGACATCAGGTGGGTCAAAAGCTCCCTGTGTATCTGGTCGTCCAGGAGGTCCATCTCCACGTCCCGGGAAGGAATTTTCCTGGCCTGCTCCGGATCCTTGTCCAGGAAGGCTTTGAGGGCGTCGTCCAACATGGAGGTCGCTATGTCGCACATCCTGGGGATGTCCAGCAGGGGCTTGACCATCGGCTCGTCACCTATCTTATCACTTATCCTGGATATGCCCTTGGCGTAATCTCCTATCCGCTCCAGCTCAACGGCGATCTGCATCACGGAGAAAAGCAGGCGGAGATCCCTGGCCACAGGCTGCTGCGTCGCTATCAGGTTAAGGCAGGTCTCTTCCACCTCGAAACACAGCTGGTTGATCTCCTCGTCGCCTTCGATCAAATTCCTGGCGGTATCCAGATCACGTTCCCTGAGCGCCCTCACCGACTCGGCCAGAGCGATTCCCGCCTTCCTGGCCAGCTCCAGCAGCTGTCCGCGCAGCTCGTTCAGCTGCTCCTCAAAGGTCTCCCTAGCCATCTAGCACCCCTTCCGGTATTAGCCGAACCTGCCCGAGATGTAATCCTCTGTCCTCTTGTCCTTGGGCGTTGTGAATATCTCCTTGGTGGGTCCGAACTCCACCAGATTGCCCGCCCTCGCCTCGTCGGTGAGCAGGAAGGCCGTGTAATCCGACACTCTAGCCGCCTGCTGCATGTTATGGGTCACTATCACTATGGTATAATTCTCTTTGAGAGTAGTGATAAGCTCCTCGATCCTAAGCGTGGCTACCGGATCCAGCGCAGAGGCCGGCTCGTCCATCAATATGACCTCCGGCTCCACGGCCAAGGCCCGGGCAATGCACAACCGCTGCTGCTGGCCGCCGGAAAGAGACAGCGCCGACCTGCCCAGGTCGTCCTTGACCTCCTCCCACAGCGCAGAGCTCTTCAGACTGGTCTCCACGATCCTGGCCAGGTTGGACTTGTCCTTCCTTCCGTGTATGCGGGGGCCGTAGGCGACGTTGTCGAATATGGACTTGGGAAAGGGGTTAGGCCGCTGGAAGACCATTCCGATCTTCTTGCGCAGGTTGACCACCTCCTGCTCGAAGATGTTCTCTCCGTCTAGAAGGACCCGGCCCTCCGTCCGCACGCTCGGAATCAGCTCGTTCATACGGTTGAAGCTTCTCAGGAAGGTGCTCTTCCCGCATCCGGAGGGTCCGATTATGGCGGTGATCCGGTTGCGGGGGATGTCAACCGTGATGTTCCTCAGAGCCTGGAACTCCCCGTAGTAAAGGCTGTAATCGATTGATTTGATCCTAGGTTCGTTCATTTCATCTCCGATGACAACCGGCCTGATATGGTGTTAACGATCAGGTTCAGTATTACTATTAGCGCAACCAGCACCGCACCGGTAGCCATGGCCTTGTCGAAGGCCCTGGTCTCCATGGCCAGGTAGAAAACGTGCAGGGCCATGGTCCTCCCGCTGGAGAGCAGGGAGTTGGGGGTGCGGTAGCTACCTCCCAGCGTCACGTAGAAGATCGCGGTCTCGCTTACGATTCTTCCCACGCTGAGTATCAGGCCCGTGGTAACCCCGGGGAGCGCACTGGGAAGGATAACCTTCCTTACGGTCTCCCACCGGGAGGCCCCCAGGGCCAGCGAGCCTTCCCTGAAAGAATCGGGGACGGTCTTCAGCGACTCCTCCGTGGTTCTTATCACCACGGGTATTACCAGGCAGGCGCCGGCCATGGCCGCCGCCAGCACGGAGAAACCCAGACCCATGGCGGTCACGAACAGTGCGTACCCGAACAGCCCGAAAATAATTGAGGGCACGCCGGCCAGGGTCTCCACGCCGAACCTGGCCAGACCAACCAGAAATGCCACCGCCTTGTTCTTCACGTAATCGGCGTACTCGACCAGGAATATGCCCGCGCACACTCCCAGGGGGGTGGCTATGAACATGGTGACCACCACCAACAGCACGGTGGTCACTATGGTCGAGTATATGCCGCCCTCTCCGGAAAGCCCTCCCCTGGGCGAGGTGGTGAAGAAATCCAGCGATATCTTGCCGAAGCCTTCGATGACGACGTATCCCACCACCAGCAGCATTATGGCCACGCTGATGCCCGCCATGAGCCACAGCACTCCATAAGCGATGCTCTGCTGGGCCTTGCGGGCCCGGAGGGTGTACATGAACCTCATCAGTCCCACCTCTTGCTGGAGATCAGGAACCGGGCCGAGCTGTTCACCAGCATGATGAGAACGAATAGCACCACTCCCGTCGCGAACAGGGCGTCCTCGTGTATCCCGGTGGCGTAGTTAATCTCCACGGCGATGTTTCCGGTAAGCGTGCGGGCCCGGCTGAGGAAAAGGCTCAGCGGGTTGGCCGTCGAAGGCGTCGGCATGATCACCGAGTTACCTATGACCATTATCATGGCGATGGTCTCACCCAGAGCCCTTCCCAGCCCCAGTACTATGGCCGAGACTATGCCCGACCTGGCGGCGGGCATTATCACCCTGGTTATGGTCTCCCATTTGGTGGAGCCGACGGCAAGGGCACCTTCCCTGAACGACTTGGGTACGCTCCTTATGGCATACTCCGAGACGCTGGCTATGGTGGGAAGAACCATCACCGCCAGTACTAGGGACGCCGCCAGCAGGCCGTACCCCGCATTCCCCGGAGCGGGAATCTTCCTCACCAGGGGAACCAGCACCACCATGCCGAACAGGCCGTACACCACCGACGGTATTCCGGCCAGAAGCTGGATGGACGGGCGGACGAAGCCCTGTATCTTTTTCGGGGCTATCTCGGCCAGGAAGATGGCCGCGCCCAGGGCCAGGGGAACACCTATGGCCACAGCTCCGATGGTTACCAAGCCCGAGCCCACGATCATGGAAAGAACACCGAATTGCCCTTCGCCCGGGCGCCAGGTTCTGCCGAACAGCAGGTCGTCGAGACCCAGCTCACGGAAGGCCGGCAAGCCCTCCTTGAGAGTGAAAACACCTATCATGAGGACGATCGTCATCGATGCAAGGGCTGATACGAGAAGAACGTACTTCATGACGGTCTCTGTGATGAGTTTTCGGGTCATTGCCGGCCTTCCGGCGACCGCCTGAGCGGTCACTGCTGGGAACGGCTACATCACCGGGATGTAGCCTTCATCCGCCACAATCGCCTGTCCGTCGCCGCTCATGATGAAATCCAGCCAGTCAGCCACTACACCCGAGGGCTGACCGTTGGTAATCATGTTCAGGGGACGCACCACAGGGTAGACGCCCGAGGCGGCGTTCTCCACGGTAGCCTCGACACCGTCTATGGCTATGGCCTTGACGCTGGGGTCGAGATAACCGAAGGAGAGGAAGCCGATGCAGTCGGGAGTGGTGCTGACAGTGGTCCTCACCGCTCCGTTGGAGGGCAAAAGGATGGCCTGAAGAGTGATAAGCTCCTCGTCCATCACCATGTCCTCGAAGGCCGCACGGGTACCCGAGCCCTCTTCCCTGGCTATTACCGTTATCAGTTTGTCGGGGCCGCCGACCTCGCTCCAGTTGGTTATCTCACCGGCGAAGATCTGACGCACCTCTTCCAGAGACAGCTCATCCACCGGAACGTCCGGATGGGTTACGATGGAGATTCCGTCGCGGGCTATGGTATGGATCACCAACCCGGGATTCTCGGCCAGCTCGGAGTCTTTGACCTCCCGGGAGGCGTTGCCTATGTCGGCCGTACCGTTGGCCGCGGAACGTACTCCCACGCTGCTTCCGCCGCCTTGAACGGTTATGCGCACACCCGAGTTGACGGCCTCGAAGGCCTCGGCCAGTTTCTCAGCCAACGGCTGTACCGTGGTGGAGCCGGCCACCTCGATGTCCTCGGCACCCGCGGGTCCCCAGGCAAGAAGGACGGCCAGCAGAGGTGCCATAACGAGCATTCTCCTCATCATAGACCTTTCCGTTTTGGGTCTTCCGAGTTGCCGGCAGCCGCGAGG
>WJMA01000033.1 GCA_014728175.1 Candidatus Fermentibacterota bacterium | reverse complement strand
TGCCCTGAAAGAAATCATGCCCCAAAAGAAGATGACCGTCCTGCGGCCGGACTTCGTTTACGGTCCCGGAGACAGGCACAAGCTCACGTTGTTCAAACAGGTCGCCAAGGGATGGTTCCCTATGATCGGCATAGGTAAAGCCAAGATACGACCGACTTACGTTGCGGACGTCGTTGAGGCCGTAATGGCATCCATGCCGGGAGGGCCTTTGGAGGGCGGATTGTTCAACATCGGTGGTCCGGAGGTGGTAAGCGTTCGAAAGCTAATAGGCAAGGCCGCTGAAATCATGGGTATCCGATTGAACATGATTCCAGTCCCCCGTACACTGTGCGAGCTTGTGCTAAGGTCGGGGCCGTTGCGTCCGAAGGATCTCAGCCGCAGCAGGCTCATGCTCTTCGGAAAAAGCCACTACGTATCCATAGAAAAGGCGAAAGATTCCGGCTTCAAACCTGCTTACGGGTTGGAACAGGGGCTGCGCTCGACAATCGATTGGTATAGAAGCGAGAGCCTCCTGTGACCGCCGACCGAGGAAAGGGATTGGTGAGGACCCTCGGGCGAGTTGCGCTCGTTCTTCTCGGAGCTCTCGCCGTTTTTGTGCTTGCTCACCACGGCAGGGACTGGTACCAACAGGCAACAGAGTACGGCTGGGACCTCGATCCATTGCTGGTGGTCGTTTCCATAATCTTGGTCCTGGCAAGCTTGCTAATCGTTCCCGCAGGTTGGGTCATGATTGCCCGAGCGCTGGGATCCGATCTCCAGACAAACGTCTTGAGAGGAACCTGGTTCACCAGCCAGCTGGGAAGGTACATTCCCGGAAAGATCTGGCTGTTCGTCGGAAGAGCGGGTGCGTTGAGATCGGGGGGGATTTCCAGCCTTAGGGCTGCCTCGGCACCGATCCTGGAGCTGATGCACACGGTAGCCTCCGCAGGACTGGTGGCCTTTTTGGCTCTGCTGTTGGCCGGAGGTCCCATGTTGAGCTCAACGCTTTGGACCATCCTCCTCGTATCCGGGGTACTACTGCTGTTGTTACCCTTCCTTCGACCGGTTCAGAAACTGGTCTACAGGCTCAGATTCGGTCCTACGGACAGGGAGCCGGCGGGACTGAGCCTGGGTGACTCATCCAAGGTCGTACTTGTATATGCTATCGTGTGGATACTCAGAGGCATATCTCTTTGGCTATGGTTGAGATCCCTGGGCTTGGGTGATCAGGGTATCCTGCTCTGCATGACGGCGGTTCCCCTCTCTTGGATGGCCGGATACGCAACCTTCTTCGTGCCCGGAGGGGTGGGAGTGAGAGAGGCCGTGATCGTGGCCCTCCTGGCCAACGGTACTAGCGCGGGCCCGCTGCTGTTGGCAGTATTGGGCCAGAGATTGGTTCTGGGAGTGTGCGAGGTCGTCCTGGCCTCGCTATCGTTCCGAAGCGTGGCGAGTCTCATTGGAAGACGCGGGGAGAAGCCTATTGGATAAGACGATTTCGAGATCTTGGCCAATTCTGCTGCTTCTTCTGCTCACCCTCCTCACCTACTGGCCCGTTCTGCTGCAGGGCAGGCTGCCCGGAGGGGAGCTCAGCGACACGGTCGCCCAGGGCTATCCGTTCATGTTGTTCGTGCAGCAGAGCGTTCGGGACGGGCACCTTCCGGTGTGGAACCCTTACGTTTTTTGCGGGGTACCCTTCTACGAGTCCTTCTCCGCGCCCCTGTTCTATCCGGTCAGGGGTCTGTTGATGCTGGTGGGAGGAGCGGAGGCTTTCGTCCGCTTCACGTTTCCCATACACATGCTGTTGGGAGGGGTGTTCGCCTGGCTGTTCCTGGGTGCCCTGGGGTTGGGCAAACCTTCCAGGCTGGTCGGAGCCGTGGCCTTCGGCTGCGGGGCGTGGGCGAATACGCTTTTCTACGCGGGTCACGGCAGCAAGATAATCTGCTGGAGCTTTTTTCCTTTACTTCTCTACGCCTGCGAGCGGTGGTTGAATACGAAGAAAACCTGGTTCCTGGGGCTTGGGGGCCTGGCTCTTGGTATGAACGGCCTGGCCAGCCACCCCCAGATGATGCTCTACTCCGGCGGGGCGGTGCTGCTATGGCTGCTGGTGCGGGCGATACAGGAAAAGGGAAGGACCTGGCTTCGGGCCCTGGTTTTCCTGGTGGGCGTCTCGGTGCTGGCGCTGGCCCTGGCCGCGGTCCAGCTTCTCCCGGGATACTACTTCTCCCGGTTCTCCACCCGGGGAGCGGACCTGTCGCTGGATACGGCGGCCAGCTACTCGCTTCCCCCGGAGGAGACCCTAACCATGGTCTTCCCCCGGCTGTTCGGTCTGCGGCACGGATTTCCCGGAAGCAGCATCTCCGGAGTGCCTCTGTACTTCGGAAGGCTGGGGCTGCGGCTGAGCAGCGAATTCTTGGGAGTGATCGTGGCTGCGTTGGCGGCGGTGGCCATGGCCGGCTGGAAGAGCAGGTACAGATGGCCGCTTCTGGTAATTGCCATCGCGGCTCTGGTCGTATCGTGGGGAGGGTACACACCGGTCTTCGGCATCCTGTACAGGATCGTGCCCCTGTTCCGCAAGCTGAGGGCCCCGCACATGGCGGCCTTCCTCACCACCTCGGGGCTTTCCCTCCTGGCGGCGGGAGGTTTCAGGGCTCTAAGGGAAGGCAGCGTGGACGGCAGGCGTCTGAGGATCGTTCTGCTTTCCGCCGCCGGACTCTGTCTGCTCTTCGCCTTACTGGCCGGTCCAATCTCCAAGGCCCTGCAGACCGGCTGGTGGGACCGGATGGGAAGGCCGGGCGGCTTCGGCTTTTCGGCGATTACGGGGAAGAGGGCAGACATGGCCGCGCACGACTTCCTGCACGCCACCGTAGCTCTGCTGTTCGTTGCGGGGGCCCATTTTCTGCTTCGGCGCAGGCGGTCCATGGCCGGTTGGATATCCGTGGCATTGGTGGCCGGCATGGCCCTGGAGCTGGTGCCCTTCAACAGAAACTTTCAGGTGTACCTGTACGAGAAGGACATCTCCCGGGTGCCGCCCCAGGCGGACCGGCTTCGGGAAACGGCCGACGGAGGGAGGGTCTACCCCGGAAGCAACGGCTTCGTTCCGGACTCGGTTCTCTCGGTAACCGGCTACCATGCCGCCAAGCCCGAGGTGACGCAAACCCTGATGGAAGCCCTGCCCAGGGGCGGCCTCCCTGCGGTCAGGCAGACGGCGGCCTCGGTCATCCAGACCGAGGAGGGAGCGGTCGGTTACGAGGATATGTTGCGAGCCCTGCAGGCCCGGGGCGATCCTTCCATAGACAGCCTTCTTCGAGTGCTTCCTCCCCATCCCCTGCCCCGAGTCTTCTTCGCCGATTCCATCATGGTGGCGGAGAGGGAGCAGACCCGCCGGGTGCTGCATACCGGCTACGACCCGGCGTCGATCACCCTTATTGAATCCGAACCCGGCCTGGACGTAGTGGGTGGAGGCGCCGGCACTGCCACGTTGGTCGGTGAGCAGCTGGACCGGATGCGGATACGGACCAGCAACAACAGTGACGGCCTGCTGGTGCTGGCGGACACCTGGTACCCCCGCTGGCGGGTGATGGTTGATGACAGCCCGGTTCACATGCACCGGGCGAACTACTGGATGAGGGCGGTGGAGGTCCCCGCGGGTGAACACACCGTAAGGTTCGAGTACGACAAGTCCCTGATCGTCACCGGGGGAACGGTGAGCGTTGTTGCCCTTGCTCTGTTGCTGGCGATGGCGGCCGCTGGAATCGTCGGCCGGAAAAACGAATCCGCATGAGCGGTATTCGGCGCCACCACAGGATAATATCCACCTGGGGAGGGGTCGTTCTCCTGGTCGCGGCGGCGGTGTACTTCGCCCTGCATCTCTGGCCGGAATGGCGACCGGCGCTGGAGAGGTTCTGGCATACGTCCGGATCGCAGGCCAGCTACCCGACATTGATCACCTCTTTCTTCCTGTTGATGGGCGGTTACTACTTCGCACCCTGCGCCTGGCAAAGGATCCTGGAGGCGCTCAAGGTTCCGGCCATAGAGAGGGGCCAGCTTCGAAGGAACTGGTTCACCACCCAGATGGGAGCCTACGTACCGGGTAAAGTCTGGTTGGTGGTGGGCAGGGTCAGCTTTCTGGGAAGCAACGGGATAAGCTCGGTAAAAGCCATCACCGCGCTTATCCTGGAGAATATATACATGATGGTGGCGTTAAGCCTTCTGGCTCTGATCGCCCTGCCCTTCCTCAGCCTGGCCGACGTTCCTCTGGCCATAATCGTAACCCTCTGGATATCGGCGGGGTTGGCCGTCCTGATGCTGTTCGCCCCCGGCATACAGAAGCGGTTGGCCTACGTGTTCAGCCGCAGGCTGGGCACCGACGTGGAGGACCTGCCCCACATTTCTCACCGCAATCAGTTCGTGTTCGTGGGCTGCCACCTTTTGTCCTGGGGGCTGAGGGGGCTGGCGCTCTACACGTGGTTCCGGGGATTCGGGGTACCGGCCTCCGATCCCCCGTTTGCCATGATAGCGGTCTGCGTGCTGGCCGCCCCGGCCTCCTGGCTGGTAGCCCTGGTGATGGTGTTTATACCAGGCGGCATAGGCGTTAGGGAATCGGTTAGGGGCCTGTTGGTGTCCGGTTTCGTGGTGGGGGGCATGAAGGTGGCCACCACCATAGCTCTAGGCCAGAGGATAATAGTGGTGCTGGTGGAGGGCATTTTCGCCGTCCAGGCGGTAATCCACGACTTCCTGCAGAGGCGATTCCCGGTGAGGATGAACCATCTGAAGCAGCTTGTTCACCTTCTTTGGAGCGTGGGCACCTCCTATCTGGCCCGTCTGGGCGTGGTGAAAGCCCCCCCACCCATAAACGTAACCTTCTCGGTGACCATGCGCTGCCAGTCCCGTTGCAAGACCTGCTTCATCTGGAAGCACCAGGATTGTGAAGAAATGGATCTGAAGAGCATCGAGAGGATGTTCCGCTCCATAGGCTGGACCTACTTCTTCAACGTCTCCGGGGGCGAGCCCTTCCTCAGGGACGACCTGCCGGAGATAGTGGGGCTGGCCTGCCGTCACATGAGGCCCGCCGTGGTCCACATACCCACCAACGCCCTGACCCCGGAACGGATAGAGAGGCTTACCCGTAGAACCCTGGAGGTGATGGAGCTCGAAGCTCCGGGCACCGTCCTCACCATAAAGCCATCCATGGACGGGGTGGGAGAGCTCCACGATGAGATCAGGGGCGTTCCCGGCAACTTCGAGAAGCTGCTGGACACCCTGGAGAGGCTGAAGAGACTGCGCGGGGAGTACCACTTCCTGCAGGTGGGGGTGGGAACCGTGATATCCAGGTACAACGCGCACCGACTGCAGGAGATAATCGATTACGCGCGTGATCTGGACGTGGACACCTACATCAACGAGATCGCCGAGGAGAGGGAGGAGTTCTTCAACCTGGGTACGGGAATAACGCCGGACGGCTCCAGTTACGGCCGGATAATGGAGATGTTCAAGAAAACCGTGCGGCACAAACTACGCCAGATGCCCCTATTGGGACGGATAACCACGGCCTTCAGGGT
>WJMA01000032.1 GCA_014728175.1 Candidatus Fermentibacterota bacterium | reverse complement strand
ATCCAGAATCTGCAGACCGGAGATTTCTGGCTGTTCACAGCCGACGCCGGGGGACAGCTTTACCTGGCGATCAGCTCGGACAGCTGCGCTACCTGGGGCTCCTTTTCGACCATTGAGAGCAACGTTTGCGGTCTCTCGGCGGAAGCCGGCACCGGTGGAAGGATGTACGCCGCCTACAGGGACATGGTTACGGACAACGTCAAGGTCCTGACATTTACCGATCCCTCCACGTGGACCTCGTCTATTGTTGGTCCCGCCGGGTCCGACGCGTCTCCCGTAGTGGCCGCGGAGACCGCGGGTTCGGAGAACGTAGGCGTTACTTACCACGACGCCACCGGCAACGTAGTACTGGCCATATCAACCGATTACGCCTCCTCCTGGACCACGAACGATTACGGCGATGGGATCTACCCGTTCCTGGACGCGAAGAACGGCGCATCGGATGCCGCCATCTGCTTCGGAGATACGTCCAACGACGAAATACTGGTGGCCTCGGCCCCCTCCATGAGCGAGCTTTTGCTGCAAACCGCGATTGCCGTAACCGATCGGGCTCCCTTCCTGGGCGGTCCGTCGGTGATAAGGTACCTGCCTTCGGACGTGGGAATGCTGTACATGGTCCCCACCGCCGGGAACCAGCCCAGGGACCTCTGGATAGACTGCGAGTCTTTCGTCGGGGTGGCCGAGGGTAGCTCTCTGCCCATCGCAACCAGCTTCGAGGTCGGTCCCAATCCCTGCACCGGCGCTTTATCCATACGCTTCGAGCTGGCAAGCCCTCAGCGGGCCGAGGTCCAGATCTACTCCACGGACGGCAGGCTGGTGGAAGAGGTTTTCTCGGGGACTACATCGGGCCAGACCTTGCAGGTCGATCCCGGCCTTCCGGCCGGAGTGTATGCGGTAACGCTCAGAACCGAGGCGGGCATCTCTACGAGGAGGATCGTCTCTCTCTAGCTCTCACCAGGGCGGTCACGGTGGCAGCCAGCGGGGCCTTTTCCGGGCTATCGGCGGCCAGCCCGGTCAGATAATCTATCTCCGTTCTCTTACCGGCCTGCAGGTCCTGCAGCATGCTGCATCTGTTGTCCGACTCCGACAGGAGCATATCGAGCATGCTCCCGGCTATGTCCGTCGCGTCGGGCCTGAGATCATCAGGTATTATCGCCTTCAGCTCCGAGACCATGCCATCGACGACCCCGGATAGTTCCGCATCCCTCAACTCGTTGTTGCGAAGGCCGGTAAGCGCGCCCAGGGGATTGATCGCACTGTTGACCAGCCACTTGGCCCAGCGGTACGTCTCGATATTGTCGACCTCTCGGACCGGCAGCCGGATGTCCCGGAACAACCGGGCGGCCTCTCCACCCTCGGAGACGATTACCTCGCCAGGTGACACGGTCACTTCTCGGCGATCGTCGACGAGGAAGCCCAGGGATAGGACCGCGGGCTCCACCCTCGCCCATAAACCGGCTCCGAACTCCTTCTCCAGCCCCATTCCGTTGGTAAAGCATACGATTCGGTCGCAGCAGCGGGAAACGGCATCCGCGGCAGAGGATACGTCGTAGGCCTTAAGAGCTACAAGCGCAAAGTCGCCTTCCGGTCGGCCGCCGCACTCGGTATGACTCACCGCGGCCTCGGCCTCCATGAAACCTCCGGCGCGAATGTTCCAGGTTCCCCTTCCGCTACCGGCAGGCCCGACCAGGACTACGTCGCAGGTATCCGTAAGGGCGACGGAGAGGCCCATACCGACCGCTCCGTCGCCCCAAACAACCGCTCTCATCTCTGAAAAACCCCGAGAGGGTCTTTACTCTGCCTCTTCCTCCTCCTTGGTGGTTTCGGCATGCTTCTTGAGCTCATCCAGCTTGTTCTTGCCGATTTCTATGAGCTTCTCAGCCTCATCCCGGGTCCGGACGACGATGTCTTCTCCTCTATCCCTGATGTCGTCAGCCGTGGTGCGGATTCTCTCTCGGGTCTCCACGCCCTTCGCGGGGGCGTAAAGCATCGCCACTATTCCGCCCAGCAGGGTTCCCGCCAGGAACGCCCAGAACTCGCTTCCACCTCTCTCAGCCATGTCTTGCTCCTTTCCTTTGGTTACCGTCCACAGCACTTCTTGTACTTCCTGCCGCTTCCGCAGGGGCAGGGATCGTTCCTGCCCACTTTGGGGGTCTTGCGCGTTACCGTCTTCTGCTTCTTTGCGGGTGCCCTTCGCTGACCGCCTCCCCCGCCGGCCTTCTGACCAACCTCGGAGAGCGATCTCACTCCGGGCTGGTAGGCCTTGCCCTTGGGGGCGGCCTCTTTCTGGGGTAGGCCCTCCCGCTTGGGCCATAGCGAAAGCACCTTCCTTACGGCGAGCTTGTCTATGTCGTCCAGCAGGTTCTCGAAGAGGGCGAAAGCCTCCTTCTTGAACTCGACCAGGGGGTCTCTTTGGCCGTACGCCCTCAGGCCGATTCCGGATTTAAGATGGTCGATCGAGTAAAGGTGCTCGCGCCAGCCGGTATCAATGGAGCTGAGGACCGCCCATTTTTCCAGCTCCGACATCAGCTCCTCACCCAGCTGTTCCACCTTCTGGTCGTAGTAGTCCAGCACCATACCGGCGGCTTCCTGCCTGGCCAGCTCGGGCTCGTGGGTACCCTCGCCCAGCCCGGAAAGATCGTAGGGTGGCCTTCCGGACAGGTCGCCCAGTATCAGCCCCGCTCTCTCCAGGTTCCATTCCTCCGGTTCGGTATCGTCGGGAATCACCGGGTTCAGAACGTGCTCCGCCATCGCCTGGATCATCTCCCGGACCTCTTCCCGAAGGCCTTCTCCGGTCAGCGACTGCCGGCGGCGCTCGTATATGACCTCCCGCTGACGGTTGGCTACGTCGTCGTACTCCAGCAGGTTCTTTCTTATGCCGAAGTTGTACTCCTCGACCCTCTTCTGCGCCCTCTCTATGGCCTTGGTGAGCATGGGATGCTCGATGGTCTCACCTTCGGTGCCGCCGCTCTTTTTAAGGAAATCGATCATCTTTTCCGAGGCGAAAAGCCGGAACAGGTCGTCCTCCAGGGAGAGGTGGAAGCGGCTGGCGCCGGGGTCGCCCTGGCGACCGCCTCTTCCCCGCAGCTGGCGGTCTATCCTGCGGGCCTCGTGTCGCTCGGTACCTATTACGAAAAGCCCTCCCGGGACCGTCTCGCCGTTTTCAACGAACTTCTTGACCTCCTGGGACAGCCTAATGTCCGTGCCCCTACCGGCCATATTGGTGGCTATGGTAACCGCTCCCGGCTGCCCGGCCCGGGCTACGATCTCCGCCTCCCTCTCGTGATGCTTGGCGTTGAGAACGCTGTGAGGAATCTTCCGGGCCTTGAGCATCCTGGAGAGTATCTCCGAAACGTCTACGGACACGGTTCCCACAAGTATGGGTTGCCCTCTGGAATGCAGCCTGGAGATCTCATCGATTATGGCGTTGTACTTCTCCCGCTTGGTCTTGTACACCCGGTCGTCGTGATCGGTCCGTACCACGGGCACGTTGGTGGGAACAACCACCACGTCCAGGTCGTAGATGCTCTCGAACTCCGCTTCCTCGGTAACCGCGGTTCCGGTCATGCCCGCCAGCTTGTCGTACATCCGGAAGTAGTTCTGGATGGTTATGGTGGCCAGGGTCTGGGTCTCAGACCGTATCTCCACGCCCTCCTTGGCTTCCAGGGCCTCGTGCAGACCGTCGCTGAACCTACGGCCGGGCATCAGCCGCCCGGTGAACTGGTCGACTATCATCACCCTGCCGTCTTTGACCACGTACTCCACGTCCTTCTCGAACAGCTGGAATGCCTTGAGGAGCTGGTCTATGTTGTGCAGGGCCTCGGCCTTGCGCGAATGCTTCTCGTAGGCCTTCTGCCTCAGGCGGTGCTTCTCCTCCTCCCCCACTTCCTTGGCCTCTATCTCGGCCATGACATCGCCTATGTCCCGCAACAGGAAGAAGTCGGGGTCGGAGGGGGAGAGAACCTCCCTCCCTTGGTCGGAGAGGGCGACCGACTTCTCCCGCTCGTCGATGGAGAACAGAAGATCCTCGTCCAGCTCGTGCAGGTTCTTGTCCCGCAACCGCTCGGCCTCCACCCTCTGCACGGCCTGCAGCCTGTCCGGGTCCCGCAGGGCCTTGGCCAGCTTCTTGTGCTTCGGCGCGCCTCGCTTGGCCTTCAGATACATGGTGGCCGCGGCGTGATGATCACCGCTGTCCCAAAGCTGGTCGGCCTTGGACACCAGGTTGTTTATGAGAACGGTCTGTTTTCCCACCAGCCGTCGTACGTCGTCGCGGTACTCCTTGTAGCGGTGCCTGGAGCGGGGCACGGGCCCGCTTATGATGAGGGGCGTTCTCGCCTCGTCTATGAGGACGCTGTCCACCTCGTCGATTATCGCGTAGTTGTACCCCCTGTGAACCTGATGCTCCAGGCGACTGGTCATGTTGTCTCTGAGGTAATCGAAACCGAACTCGTTGTTCGTTCCGTAGGTAACGTCGCAGTTGTACTGCTGCTTGCGCTCCTCGGGGGTCATGCCTCCCTGGATGCCCCCCACGGTAAGGCCCAGGTACTCGAAGACCGGGCCCATCCACTGGGCGTCCCTCCGGGCCAGGTAGTCGTTGACCGTAACCAGGTGGGCACCCTTGCCCACCGGCACCCCGTCGATGGGCTGGAACTCGTAGCTGTCCACATCCTCGCCCCATCGCTCCCGGGCCTTATTCAACCATTCCTCGCTGGGCTCCAACGCATTTAAGTACAGCGGCATAACCGCGACCAGCGTTTTGCCCTCGCCGGTGGCCATCTCCGCTATCCTGCCCTGGTAGAGCACCACAGCTCCCATCAGCTGAACGTCGAAGGGGACCATGTTCCATTCGGAATCGTGGCCGGTGATCTTCCAGCTGGTTCCCAGAAGCCGGCGGCAGGCTTCCTTCACCACGGCGAAGGCTTCGCACATCAGCTCGTCCAGGGTCTCGCCCCGAATCAGCCTGCGGCGGAAGGTGTCGGTCAGGGCGCAGAGCTCCTCCTCCGAGAGCTCCGCCAGGTCCGCCATGTGCTCGTTTATCTCGACGACGTAAGGCTGGAGTGCCTTTATGTTCTTCTTCTGCTTGTCGCCGATAAGAACGTTTACCAGCTTGGAAAGCAAGGCATCCCTTCCCTTTCTGATGCGGTATCCACCATCACGGCCCGGCCGGAGAGCCGAGGGCTACTATGATAATCAAGACCTGCTACCGGTAAACCCTGCCCGGGCCCCTATCGCACGGCCGGCGAGGCGTAATCCGGTTGCCTGAGCTTACCCGGGTCGCCCGCACCGGGCCAGGGAGGCCGCAACCCCAGCAGACCCAGCGCGGTAAGCAGAAGAATGCTAACCGCCAGCAGCAGTAACAGCTTTTTCGTACTCATCGAAAAGCTCCAGCAGGGAGTCGGCCTTTCTCACGAAGACCTCGGAGCTGTCCGACATCGCCGAGCAGCGCAAGAGCAAGCCCCTCGCTTCTTCCAGCTCCCCTTCCCGGACCCTCTCCCTTGCTACTACGTACAAGCCCCACCCGAGGTTCCTGGCGGTGGAGGGAACCCGGCGGGACTCCCAGGCTCTCTGAAGGGCCCATAGTTGCCTTTCCCGATCCTCCTGAGCCTCGGCGATGGCGGCCCAGGCCTGCCAGTAGCCCGTACTCTTGCAATTATCGATTCTCAATGGCAGAAGGGGCATCACAGCCTCGTCGACCCTACCGGCGCGGGCCAGCTCCTCGGCCAATCTGCACCTGTAGAACTCCACATCAGGTTGAAGATCCACGGCCAGCCGCAGAAGCCCGACCAGGCTGTCGCTCTCCAGTTTTCCGGCCAACAGCACGGCCAGCCAGCTGGATGCATCCGCGGCGGCGGAATCGGGACCCAACCGGACGGTCTCGGAGAGGTAGCCCAGGGAACGCCCCCGGGAGGTACCGGTGATCTCCTCCACCCGGGCCAGGTAGTACCTGCACACGCCGCCGCCCCTGATGAGGCTGCTGCAGGCCAGAACATCGTCGTAGCGCTGCAGATGGTAGAGCGCTCTCATCACCTCACCGAGGCACCACTGGTTCTGGGGAGACAGCCGCAGGGCGGACCGGGCGTAACCCAGGGCGCTGTCGGGCAGTTCCAGCCTGTTCAGAGCCCAGGCAAGGCGGTAGCGCGGCCAGTAGTCCCACGACCTATCGCGAGCCTCCGCGGTGAGCAGGTCTACGGATCGCTCCACGTAACCCCGCCTAAGCAGGCTGTCCCCTGGAGATACCAGATGCAGGGCGGCGAAGAGCAGCAGGCAGCTATTTAACGTCTACAGACCTTCCATGTCTTCCATGGGGAAGCTTCCGGCGTAATGGAGATGCACCTTCAGGTCGTCCGTGGGTCTCCAGTCGAGGTCCAGGCCCCCCAGCACGGCGTTGAGGTCCCCCCCCTGGAAATCGAAAAACCTCCGGTAACCCAAGTCCAGATCTGCGGTGAGGTTGGGATGAAGATCGAAGCTGAGGGTTCCCACGTAGTCTCCCGTAGCCCAAGATTTTCCTCCGCTGGTCACGTAGGAGAATCCTATTCGGCTGGAGAAGCTTGGTTTAAGCCAGTCGTACCCCGGCTCCACCAGGCTGAAGTTGTCGGGGTTAAGCCCGCTTGCCGCCGCTACGGCGCAGACCACGACAAGAACCACAATTGCGTTCTTCACTGGTCACCTCCCAGGTCGGTATATTACACCCTACCTCTCGGTGAGGTCAATGTTCCGAAGGGAGAGAGAATGGAGAAACTTTCTTTTCCGCACAACGTTGTGTTCCGAGAAGAGCCAGAGGGAGGAATACTGTTCAATGTGGACACGGGAGAGCTCAAGTTGGTGGAAAAAGTGGCCTGGGGAATCTGCCACCTGATAGACCAGGGAAAGACCAGGAAAGAGATACTGCAGGAGCTGCGGGAGAGGTATCCGGATCAGGACTCGGTCGAGGCGGACCTGGACGAGTTCCTGAAAGAGCTGGAAGAAGCTAATATGTTGGATACCAAGGATTCCTAAATGTTCATATCGCCTCGGGTAGCTAACATACTCATCACAGGTAAATGTAACATCCATTGCAGGCACTGCACCGTGAAAAGCCATGGCTCACTTGGGCCAGATCTCCCGTTGAAGGACTGGTGCAAAATTTTCGACAAGCTAGCTAAAGAGAAACTTTTAAAACTGGCCCTAACTGGCGGAGAACCATTGTTTAGAAAGGATTTCCCGGAATTAATGAACGAGGTATGCAGCCGCCCGTTCAGGGTAGAGATCAACACCAATGGAACCGTACTCGATGACGGGATAATCGACTCACTCAAAGCCCACAGGAAAAGACTGGACGCCATAATGGTGGCTCTGGATGGACCAGATTCAAAAACCGTAGATTGGCTTAGAGGTAAAGGGGTTTTCAAGCGCACACTGGAAAATATAGAGAGGCTACACTCTGAAGGATTTCCATTATGTTTTTATTGTACAGTGCATTCAAGAAATGTGCGGACAATTGCTGAAACTGCTGAATTGGCTAGAGCTTTCGATGCAGAAATAAAATTCAATCACATGATGCTCTCCGGGCCCGATATACCACCTGAATTAGAGCCGTCTCTTAAGCAAATTAGATGGGCAGGAAAAATACTATACGGAATAGATGAAAGGTATCCCGGCACAGTATCTGGAACAATCTTGAGTGCCGAAAAGCATCTTAGGTCTTATCTAGAAGGCTCTATAATCCCCAAAAAAGGCCAACCCTCCTTCGGGTGCGGCATATGTACTTTGAAAATCACCGTATTCCCTGACGGATCAGTACGGCCCTGCGATCATCTTCCGAGTATCTTATTAGGAAACCTTTTAGAAAGTGGACTGGAACAAATTCTTAATAATGAAGTTTCAAAAAATTTAGTTAGATTGATAAATAAACCAATAGACGAAAGAGATGACTGCAGAGATTGCCAATATAAGCCTTACTGCAGCGGTGGTTGTCCAGTATACACCCTCGATGAAAACAGCATGTACGACCACGATCCCCTCTCATGCTTAGCCTTGTATGGGGCTGATAGACTTTGATTCCACCTTTAAGGCACCTCTTTGTGACTACCACGATTAGGTGCAATCTTGCTTGTCCTCACTGCTGGATTGATGCTCAATCCACAATGTCGGAACATGAATCTGATCAGATGGATATCAACCCTAACCGATTCGATAGCATCCTGGAAGAAGCATGTGAGCAAGGGCTAAAGACGGTGAAGTTCACCGGAGGTGAGCCGCTACTTCATCCCAAGTTCCCGGAACTATTCGGCGCAGCCATACGCCGGGGATTGCTAGTTGATATCGAAACTAACGGTACGGCGGGTACGGAAATTTTCGAACGGGCAATTAACCTGGCAAAGCCCAGAAGCATTTCGGTAAGTATAGATTCTTCAGATCCCAATCAACACGATGAATTTCGTCGTTCGCCCGGGTCATGGAGAAAAGCAGTTCGCTTTTGCAAAACGCTTGAATCGGCTGGCATATCTTATGGAGTTGTCTCTACAGCAATTAGCCTGAACACGAAGGCAATTTCAGATTTGGCCAAATTTGTCTTCAACAGAGGAGCGAACTACCTGAAAATAAATCCAGTGACTCCAATGGGTAGAGGTTTGCTATTAGATCGCAAGATTCCGGATCTAGAAAAGCGATTAAGTTTCGTTCGGGAAATTCATAGCCGTTTTGGTCCTGAGGTCAGAGTAAGTATCCCGCCAGCATTCCTTTCTCTCGCTCGGCTGAAAAGCTACACCCCTTGTCCCGTGCTCAACATTGTTGGCCTTATTCCTGGAGGTAGATTAGCCCTATGTGGTGCAGGAAATACGAACGAAGCGATGATAATAGGTAACTTGGATCAGAATTCTCTTTCCGAACTGTGGAAGCAGTCAGGATTTCTTCGGCGTTTAAGATCGCTTGTACCGACAGAACTAAAGGGAATATGCTCAAAGTGCATACTTAATGGAATATGCAAGGGTTACTGTCTAGCAAGTAATTACGTTGCTAACAACCGTCTAAATGGATCAAACAGAATATGCACGGAAGCATACCAGCGAGGACTCTTCCCAGAAACCAGGATGATAGATGGATAAGTCCCATCTAAGGGCCAGAACCAGAGCCGTTCTCTCTAGGGGAGCTATACTACATTGTGCCGCAGTTAAACTTGGAGATGTTGGTTTCATCTTCCCTGCCCTCTCGGGTGGTGGCAAAAGCACTCTAGCTGCAAAGATGTATGCGGAAGGCCTGGAAGTTCTTGCCGAAGACTTCCTAACTATTTGCATTGGTACAGATGGTACCACAAGGCTGCTTCCAATCGATCCAGACCGCAGATGTAAGCTAACCGCTCTTGTTTTGCTGGAAAAGAGCATTGATCCCTACATAATTAGGGCACATCCCAAATATGCTTGCTTCAGGATAATCCGAGACAAGCTTATCATGGCGTACGGTGCCTTACCTCCCGAAGAGAGAGGAACCTTACGTGAGGGTGTGAGAACAATCCTCGATGTTGTCACGTGCTTCATAATGGGTCTAAACACCAGAACAAAAGTATCCCCATTGCTATATGAGATCGCAAAAAGTGAGTAAGAATCTTTACGGTTTCGTAAAAGGCCGTTCTATGTGGCCGGCACTCTTACCTGGTGACGTTCTAAAAGCCGAATACGTAGCAACGAAAGAGATACGGCAAGGCGATATCATCGTACGAATTACATCAAAAGGTTCACCGGTGGTCCATAGATTTGTACGCATAATAAACCTGCTTGACGGCCGGCGTTTTATGCAAACCTCTGGTGACAGATCTGGTTTGGATAAACCATCTGCAATACAGTCGAAAACGCTGAAGGTTTTTGCCGTTTTAAGAAGAAGAAAATGGCGACGACCCATGAATAGGCATTTTCCCCTGGCAATGCTTGTGCCTACTAAACTGATGAATATTCATTTAAAACTTGCTCGTAGATTCTTGCAATAGTCATCTTTGAGACATATATTCTTACTGCCAATTGAATGAAAGTAGGTTATATGGAAAAGCCAAAGCGTTTTTCGGAGAAGTATAGCAAACCTGTCTTGCTTTCGCTTGAACAGGCAGCTAAGTCAGGATGGTCAGCAAGCTGCGACCCAACTGGTAGCCAACCAAGTACTCCATGTACAGATCCGGTATGTGCTCATCTAAACAAGGAAGCAAGCCTCCTCACTCCCGAGCAGCTGAGCACGGGGCTGTAGCCGGCTAGGTCTTCCTTCTTCGCAGGCCCAGGGCCGCCAGGCCCAGCAGGACGGCGAACCACAGGGTCGCGAATCTCATCAACAGAGTGGTGGCGGTAGCCGCGGATACGGGAAGCGCCTCGGAGATTATCCCGTCTATGGTTATCTCCGTCAGGCCCAGACCGCCGGGTATCATGGATACCGCTCCGACAATGGTTCCCGCCGAGTGGGCCAGCAGGGCCAGCCAGGCCGAGAGGGAGTAGCCCAGGGCCGCTGCTACCGCGCACAGGACCATGGCCTCCACGCCCCAGGAAAGAATACCCAGAGGAACCGATACGGCCAGGCTGCGGAGGTCCAGAAGACGGGCGCAGTTCTCCCGGAAGGCGCAGATGCCATCCTTCCTTTTGCCGAAGAAGGACAGCCTGCATAACAGTCCGGTCAGCCATTCGAAGAAGCCGGTGCACAGAACCGCGGACATGACAAGCCCCGCGAAGAGAGCCCCGGCCAGGGCGGCCAGCAAACCGGTCGTTCCTCCCAGGACCAGGGCGGCGACCACCGCTATGACTATCATGCTAAGCAGGTCGGTGATCCTTTCCGCCACCACCACGGGCGAAGTGACGGAGACCGGTATGCTCCTCCGTTCCTTGAGAAGGTAGCACTTCAGGAGCTCTCCGAACTTGCCCGGGGAAACTGTCATGGAGAAGCCGGCCAGGAAGGCCCACAGGCTGGTGCGGACGGGTATGGATACTCCCATCCGGCTCAGGAAGTACTGCCACTTGAGGAACCGCAGGAAATAGTTGAACAGGGGCAGGGCGAGTATCGCCGGGATCCATGCGAGGTCTATGCCGGAGACACTTTTCGCTACGTTGGATGCGTCTGAGTACAGTACCATGCCGGAGTAGAGCAGGATGGCACCCACTACCGACCAGACGGCCCTGCGGGCTCCGCGACCTATCCGGTCCGACCCGGTGGGGTCTCTAGGCTCCTTCGGCGAGATGCTTCAGCTCCTTGACGAGGTTGTCGTCGGCAGGGGCCCCTTTTAGAAGCTTAATGGCCTTGGTGGCCATCTTCCTGGACTCCTCCTTCTCCCCCAGGTTCACGTAAGCCCTGGAGGCCAGGGCAAGGGCGTGCGCACGACTCCTCTTGGTGGCGTCGGCGCTGGGCATTAACTCGTACGCGGTCTGGGCCTGGACCAGTGCTTTCCTGGGCTGGTCGCGCTTCATGTGCAGGATAGCCAGGTTTACGTGCACCCCGCTGCGGCTGATACCCTCCCTCATCTCCAGAGCCTCCTCCAGCAGATGCTCGGCCTCGTCCAGCCTTTCTTCCTCATCTATCAGAAGGGCGGCCAGATTGACGTTAATGGTGGATTTGAGGGACTCGTCCTTGTCTATGGCCCGGCGGTAGTAGTCCTCGGCGGTCTCCGGGTCCTCCCGGCCCCCGGCGATGTATCCCAGCTGGGCCAGGGCCCTTCCGCTGTCGTCGCCCCGCGTCATGGCCTCGTTCACTATCTTCTCCGCCCGGTCGAAGCTCTTGGCCCGGATGAGGAAGTAGACCAGGGCGTTGGTCAGGGGGTCGGATACGCTGGAACGGTCTCGGTTGCGCTCCAGGAAGCGCAGCATCTTGTCGATGCTGCCGTTGGCCGCCATTATCGAGGCCCTTCTGAGCTGAAACCTCTTCCACGGCATGGATTTGAACAGGCGGTGGGACAGGTACATGAAAATCGCGAGCAATACTACGATTACGCCCAGCTTGTACCACATCGTCATCCGTCCCCGTTCGAGTAGATGTGGTTGCGATCGAACTCCGTGAAATCGGGAATGGTGGTGTCCGCGTCCAGGGGGGACTCACCAGCGTGGAGCATGCAGTAATCCTCCGGGGCCGAGCCCTCCCAGAACAGCTCCTCCACGGCGTAACCCTCGCAGGCGGCTACGGCCAGCTGCCCGGTTATCCTGCAAATGGTCGCTCTCTCCAGGGCCCCGGGCTCCGGGCCGGGGAAAGCGGGTGCCTCCTCCGGGTCGGCGTCGGCGAAGACTTTCCTCATGAAGCTGTTCCATATGGGCAGTGCGATGCTGGATCCCGACTGGCCCGAGTTCCATTCCCTTTGAAGACGGAGCCTGACTATGTGGTTGTCGTATCCCACCCAGACGCTGGCCACCAGATCGGGAGTGAATCCCACGAACCAGGCGTCCGCATAGTCGCTCGTGGTCCCGGTCTTGCCGGCGGCCTCCCTTCCGGCGTAGGGCACCCCGATGCCTCCGTACCATCTGGCGCTTACTCCGGTCCCCCCCCGGAGCACGCTCTGCAGCATGCTGTTCATAAAGTAGGCAGCGGTTCGGGACAGGACCCTCCGGCCCGGATCGGGCTCCTCGTTGCTCTCCAGAACGTTGCCGTAGCGGTCCTCTACCCTGAGTATG
Source organism: Candidatus Fermentibacterota bacterium (assembly GCA_014728175.1). Lineage (GTDB taxonomy): Bacteria > Fermentibacterota > Fermentibacteria > Fermentibacterales > JCC-6 > WJMA01. The sequence goes on along the minus strand of WJMA01000032.1, from coordinate 24,296 downwards.
GAGGTTACGTCTCTGGCCATTCCTCCGGTGGCGAAGGGAATGTAGGCCTGGGCCATCTCCAGGGGGTTCACCATGCAGCTGCCCAGGGGGAGGGAGTTCACTATGGGCATGCGGGACGCTATTCCCATGGCCCGGGCCCGGGCGGCTACCGATTCTATGCCCACGGCGGCTCCCAGCTTCACCGCGGAAACGTTGTAGGACCTGGCCAGGGCGTCCCTGAGCGTGCACATGCCGTGGAAGCGGCGGTCGTAGTTGCGCGGCCTCCACTCGCCCGGGTCCAGCTCCACCACCACCGGTTGGTCCAGGATCACGCTTCCCGGGGACCAGCCCTGCTCCATGGCCTCGGCGTAAACGAAAGGTTTGAAAGCGCTTCCCGGCTGCCTTCTGGACTGGACCGCCCGGTTGAACTCGCTGTCCCGGAAGTCCCTGCCCCCGACCATGGCCCTTACGTATCCCGTGGAAGGCTCCACGGCCACCAGGGCCCCCTGTACGTAATCGGGCGAACCGTCCGTGGTATCCTCAACCGCCTGCCAGCGATCGTAAGAACTCTCGTTACGAAGCTTCTCGGGGTTCTCCTCGAACTCACCGGTCTCGGGGTCCCAGTTGGGCTCCTTGGCCCTGAGCACGCTGTCCAGAGCCGCCTCGGCCATCCTCTGTATCTCCGGGTCCAGGGTGGTGTAAACCTCCAGTCCCTGCTCGTACACGGCGGACCATCCGTACCTGGAGACCAGGTACTTCCTGACGTGTTCGGTGAAGTAGTCCCAACCCTGCGTAAGCTCGGGCCTGTGCATCTCGTAGTTGAGGGGAGCGGCCCGGGCCTGCTCGGACTGACGGCCGCCTATAAGGCCTTCCTCCTCCATCATGGATATCACCACGTTCCTGCGGTTAAGGCATCGCCGGGAATTGTTCTCAGGGTTGAAGCCACTGGGATTCCGGGGAAGACCGACCAGCATGGCGGCCTGGGTCAGGGAAAGTTCCCGGGCGTTGGTCCCACCGAAGAAGGTCCTGGCCGCCGATTCTATGCCGTAGGCCCCGGCACCGAAGCAGATCTGGTTGAGGTACATCTCCAGAATCTGGTCCTTGCTGAACTGCCTCTCGATCTCCATGGCTATGAAGGCTTCCTGTATCTTCCGCTGAATGGTCTGTTCGGGAACCAGGAACAGCCGCCTGGCCAGTTGCTGGGTGATGGTGCTTCCTCCGTGGACCGCCCCGGTGGTAAGATCCACCCAGGCCGCCCGGAGTATGCCCCTCAGGCTTATTCCGCTGTGCTCGTAGAACGTCTTGTCCTCGGTGGCGATGATCCCCCTGGTCACCCATGGCGACATCTCTTCCAGGGTGATGGGCCGCCTGTTCTCCACGAAGGCGGAGGCCAGAACCTCGCCGTTCTTGTCGTATATCCTGGTGGCGGCCACCAGTTCGTGCCCCCTGAGCCCGGCGACCAGCAGGCTTCCCCTGGCCCGGGCGAACGCCCTGCTGCTGTCGTTGTAGACCCTCCACAGGAAGCCGCCCCCGAAGAATACGCTGCAGACCAGCGCTACGGCGATCCAGTACAGGATCGATTTCAGGGCCAGTCTGGGGAACCTCAGGCTCTTTCCGGGCAAGGAGATACCTTTCATTGGTTGATCGAATCAGGCGCCTGGAAGAAGCTTCTCGCACCCAAGAGCCGCGCTACTCGACCGTTTGGGTCGAGTCCTCCTCGGATCCGAGCTGCACCCGGCTGAAGACCGGGGTTCCGTCCCGATAGGACAGGGTGTATTCGAAGCGGTTGTCGTTGCCCACCAGGGCGATTTTACGGAAGCCCGGAGCGTCTCCGGGCTCGGAGGAAAACTCGGCGTGATAATCGCTGTTGTAGCCTTCGTAAGTCCGCCACATCAGTCTGTAACCGTTGGGCCTGCCTTCGAACAGGTAGAGGTCTCCGCTCCAGTATACCACCCGCTCGGGATCCCGGTCTCCGTTCATCTCCACGCCCAGCGCCCTCCAGACGGGAACGCCGACGTCCGTCTCGCTCCTCTGCTCCAGCACGTGGGGATCCAGCTCCACCGCTACGTGCTGCAGGGGCTCTTCGGTCCCCACCGTCAGGATGACGGGATACACCCGGGACAGGGTATCCCTGCTCTCCACCAGGTTGCTTACGGACATGAAGTAGTCCCTCTGGACGGACAATCTTCCCAGCTCCTCTTCCGCCTCCGGCTCGATCCACTCACCCGTCTGCCGCAGATCCTGCATGGCCTCGTGCCTGGCCCGGAGCACCGCCTTGCTCAGGTAGGCCATCTCGCGCCAGGAGGCTACGAAGCTGTTAAGACGCGCGGGAACGTTGCTTAGATTGTAGGTGGCCCTCTCCTGGATGATCTGGTACTTGCCGGCCCGGCGGATGTTGGAGCGTGCGAGCCTGCCGTAGCTCTCGGGGGTCAGCTCGCTTACGTAGGCGGAGAAGCTGTCGTCCTCCAGGGCGGCCGCGTTCCAGGAAGCGTAATGGAGTACGGAGTCCACCCTGCAGTCGTCCATCAGAACCCTGGCCATCCTCAGCTCGCGCCTGACCGCGGGATTCTGGAGGATGACGCCCGCCAGCCTGTCCACGGTGAGGGAATCGACTATCTGCTGCGGGAGCTCCTCCACCAGCCCGTCTATCGACCAGCCGCCCTCCAGCAGCAGGAAATCGATCCTGACTATAGCCGGCCTCTCCATGCGAGACACGAAGCAGTAGTAGGAGGTCCTGGATCTTCCCGCGCTGTCCTCCCGGATCTCGGTGAGCCTGCCGTCGGCGTCGAATCCCCGCCACCGGCCGAATATCTGCCGAGGGGTGGAGTCCTTGGAGCATATCTGCCTTCGGAACCCCGGAGACAGCAGGTCCATGCAGGAGGGATCGTTCATCAGAAGACGCTCGGAGAACTCCAAAGCTACCTGGAGCGGGGACATGGGCTCAGCTATGACCGTATCCGGAGTCGTATGATCTGGATGGGGCTGCGGCTGCGGCTCCTCGCCGCATCCGAGCAGCACCGAAACCGCCAGTGCCGCCAGGATGGCCGCGACGATCCTCATACGGTTACCCTCAGCATCTCCTCGGTGGTCGTCACCCCGTCCACCACCTTCCTTCTGGCGCTCTCCCTGAGCGTCTTCATGCCTTCCTCCTGAGAGGTCGCACGGACCTCGTCCACCGAAGCTTCGTGCAGTAGGTTCTTCTCTATACGTTGTGTTTTTCTCATAATCTCGAACACGGCCGTTCTCCCCTTGTATCCGGTGCCCCGGCAGAGCCTGCATCCCTTGCCCCTGCGCAACCGAACCGAATCGTCGTCGGCCACACCGAGAGACTTCTTCACCGACTCGGACGGAACGTAGCTCTCCCCGCATTCCGGGCAGACTTTCCGGACCAGCCTCTGAGCAACCACCCCGACCAGCGTGCTACAGAGCAGGTAGGGCTCGATGCCCATGTCTATCAGCCTCACGGCGGCGGTCGCGGTGTCGTTGGTGTGCAGGGTGGAAAGAACCAGGTGACCGGTAAGGGCCGATCGGATGGCGCTTCGGGCAGTTTCCTCGTCACGTATCTCGCCCACCATGACTACGTCCGGATCCTGCCTCAGCACGTGCCTGAGAGCCGAGACGAAGTTTACGCCGACGGCCGGCTGCACCCCGATCTGGTTGAACTCGTCGGTTACGAACTCGATGGGATCCTCTATGGTGGTGATGTTCTGCTCGGGAGTGGCTATGGCGGTCAGCGTGGAGTACAGGGTGGTAGTCTTACCGCTTCCGGTGGGTCCGGTCACCAGAATAAGGCCGTAAGGCTCGCTGATCATGCTCCGGTACCGAACCAGCTGGTCCTCCTCCAATCCCAGCGTAGACAGGTCCTGCATCAGTATAGCCGGGTCCAGGATCCTCAGGACCGCCTTCTCCCCGAAGGCCATGGGCACGGTCGACAGCCTTATCTCCACGGGCTTGCCGTCGAAGTGGGTGCCTATCCGGCCGTCCTGCGGCCTCCTCTTCTCAGCTATGTTCATTCCGGCCACCATTTTAAGCCTTGACAATATAGGCAGGTGCAGATTCTTGGGAATGGTGTAGATGGTATGCAACACGCCATCTATGCGGAGCCGAACGACGATCCCCTCTCTGTGGGGCTCTATGTGGATGTCGCTGGCCCTCTCCTCAAAGGCGTACTGCAGTAGATGGTTGACGGCGTTTACTATCGGCCTGTCGGTAGGTTCCAGGGTATCGGCCGTCTCGCTGGAGACGTAACGCTCCAGGTTACCCAGATCCACGTCGTCCGGCGAGGCTCCCATCTCCTTGGCCGCCGCCACCAGGGAGCTGTGCAGGCCGTAGAACTGCCTTATTACCCTGTTGACCTCGCTGGGCCTACTGACGTGCAGGTCTATCTCCTTGTCCAGCAGATGGACCAGGTCCTCCAGCGGCCGGAGGTTCACCAGGTTGGAGGTGGCTATTTGCAGCACGTCGTCGGTGGCTCCAAAGGCAATCAGTCTGTGGTTCTTGGCGTAGGCTCCCGGAAGTGACTCCGTCACCACCTCGTAGTCCAGCTCGAGGGGGTCCAATACCTTGTATTTCAGGCCGGATATCTCCGCGATGAACCTGTACAGCTTTTCCTCGTCCACCATACCCTTGTTGACCAACAGGCTCAGCAGCGGTTCCTCGGAGGTCTCCTGCAACCTCTCCAGGCGCATCAGGCCGTCTTCGGTCAGTATGCCGGCTTCCTTTAGCCGTTCGGGCAACTCTGTGAGGTTCAACCTAGGAAACGTCTTCATATCACCTCTATAACAACATCCGTGTACAGCGGGCCATTCCACCGAATGCCCGAGGATATTCTTTCCAGCGCCCTTTGGGCGTCGTCTTCGTCCGAAGCGTGCACCTTGCCTATAACGTGTTTCGGACCAAGCTCGGTTCCTCTGTCCGCTAGTCTCTCCCAACCTACCAAAGGATCGACCTCCTCGTCTATCCTGAACCTTCCGCCGCCCAGCTCCCGGACGGTCTCACCCACCACCCGGGCATCTATGCCCGAGAAGGTGCCGGTCCGGTCGCTCCTGAGCTCGGCGATTACCTTCGCCGAAGGCAGTCGCTCGAATTCCTCCAGGTTGCCTCCCTGTCTCCGCACCATGGTCCGGAATACTTTCAGGGCGCTTCCGTCGGAGAGCTTCTGCTCCGCGTGCCTGATGGCGTCCTCCAGGGAGGGATCGGCTCCGCAGAGGTCGGACATGTGTCCGGCAAGGACCACGGACAGCTCTCCGACCTCGGTCGGTCCCGAGCCTTTCAGTGCCTCCAGGCTCTCGGAGACCTCCAGGGCGTTTCCCACCGCTCTGCCCAGGGGAACCTCCATCCGCGACAGCACCGCGCGGGCGCTCTTTCCGGCCTCCACCGAGACCTCGACCAGGCTCCGTGCCAACTCCCTGGCCCGGGACAGGGTTCTCATGAAGGCTCCGCTACCCACCTTGACGTCGAATACCAGGGCGTCGGTTCCCTCCGCAAGCTTCTTGCTCAGTATGCTGGCCACTATCAGGGGGATCGAGGTAACCGTGGAGGTGGCGTCTCTCAGCGAGTACAGCTTGCGGTCGGCCGGCGCAAGCTCTTCGGTCTGGCCCACCATGGCCACCCCTACCTCCCTCACCAGCGTTTGAAAGGTTCGAAGGCCGAGGTCCACCCTCATGCCCGGAATGGACTCCAGCTTGTCCAGAGTACCTCCGGTATGTCCCAGGCTGCGACCACTGATCATGGGAACGAACAGCCCCATGGATGCAGCGAGGGGAGCCAGGATGAGGGATACCTTGTCTCCCACTCCCCCGGTGCTGTGCTTGTCAACGATACGAGAGCAGGAGTCGGGCCAGGTGAGTATTCTTCCGCTGTCGCGCATGGCTCTGGTCAGGGAAACCGTCTCGGAGCGGGACAAACCTTTCAGATAGCATGCCATGAGCCAGGAAGCCGTCTGGTAGTCCGGGATCTCGCCCTTCCCTACGCCCGAGACGAATTCGTAAAGGTCGGCCTCCGGGATCTCCCCGCCGTCGCGCTTTCGAGCTATGAGCTCAGACGGGAGCATCGGTGGGGCTCAGTGAACCAGGGCCAAAGGATCCCAAACCAGGAAGATAGCCACCGCCAGTAGAATTACGGCCGCCAGCCAGATCCATAGCCCTCCCCGACGTCTGCTTACTCCGGTCATGCTCATGAACTCCTCCACGGAGCAGGCTCCGGAAGGGAGGCTCGGGTGACGGACCTGATCGAAGTTGTGGGCCTTCTTCTTGCGAAGCAGCTTACGTATCTCGCCCGGCCTGCGGATGAGGAACTCCCCCTGAAGGGTGGTAACCACGTAGGGTTCCCCTTCCGCCTCGGCGGGTAGCTGCTCGTCCCCGAGCTCGGCCAGTGGTTCCCCGGATTCTTCCGGAGCCGGCTGGGACACCTCGGGCTTCTCGCCCTCCGCGGCTTCGGACGGCGGCTCCTCCGCCGGGACTGGCTCTTCCTCGGTCTCCTTCACTTCTCCCCAGGCTCCCTCCGGCCAGAGCTCGGGCTCGAAGAGGCCGCACTCGCCTACCGGCTCCCAGTCGCCCCCGTTGAGGGATATCTTGGCCTCCGGGGGAACCCTGGACTCCACTATCCACTCCCTGGCCGTGTCTACGTCGCCCGGGCGGTACTCCTTGCCGTCTATCCACAGTCGGGGCGGCTGGCCCTCGTCGCCGCCTTCCATAGGCTTCTTCAGGTAAGGCGCCAGCCGAGGCAGGCCGCTGGCGAGTACTCCGCCGGGAGGGGTCTGAGGACCCTCTATTTCCGCCTTCGTACTTATCCTGCCCTCCCGGGCCCATTTGAGAAGAGTCTCGAAGTCCGGGGCCGGATAGCTTTGCCCGTCCATTCTCAGGGTCCACCAGTTCTCCGGGTCGAGGATGTCGGAAAGTTTCTTACTCTCGGTAATCGGGTGCCACTCCTCTGCGCCGGTCTTCCTGTAGAGATCCTCCGAGCTTATCCTTCTCTCCTTGGCCCACCGCACCAGCACATCGATATTCAAGGCCCTGTAGACCTTGCCCTTGTGCCTTACCTCGTAGGCGCTGTCTCCCTCCATGCCAGTCCTTTCGAAGAACGAAAACTCGATTGATCCGGAAACGATAGGCGGAAAGCCGACGGTGCCGGACCGTCCTGCCCCCTGTCAGCGTTGCGTATACACTACACCCATCTTGGTGTCAACGGAGTATCGACCCGCTTGGATAGCTGAATATGAGAGTGTCCCGCAGGGCTTGCTCCACCGAATCCTCGGGCAGCCACTCCTTGCGACCGCAGATTTCTATGAGCCGGTCCATGTAGCGCCTCCAGTACTCCGGTACCCGACCGGCGGTGTAGAACCTGTGGTAGATGCTCGGCCCGGGAAGAATGGATACCAGGAACGAGGTCTGCAGGGTGCTGAGCCGCGACGGGGGCAAGTCGAAGTAGTAGCGAGCAGCCTCCCTCAGGCCGAAGACGTTCGGTCCGAGCTCAACCACGTTGGCGTACAATTCGATTATCCGCTCCTTGGAAACGTAGTGCTCCAGCCTCCAGGTAAGGAAGACCTCCTGAACCTTTCTGCCGAGGAGTTTCTCTCTGTCCAGGAAGAGGTTCTTTACCAGCTGCATGGATATGGTCGACCCGCCCCTGCGGAAGGAGCCGGTGGCCATATCCTCCCTTATGGAGTTCCTGATGTGGTACTTGCAAAATCCCTCATGGCGGTGGAAGGTAGCGTCCTCCGCGCACAGAAGGAGGGGCTCGAAGGCGGGGGGAAGGGAGTCGTAGGCCAGGAACGAGGGATTGGAGAGGGTATCCAGGCCTATCACCCGGGAGTTTCTCCAGCTGTCCGTCAACCGGCATCTGGCTCCGGTTCCGGCCAGCTCCCCGAAGCCTATGGGGCTGCTCCTCACGTACAGCCTGTCGGCATCCACCATGGCCTGAAAATCGCAGCTGTCCGGGAAGTCCCAGTCCAACGCCAGGGTAACGTCGAAGCGCATCCAACCGCCCAGGGAGAGATTCCTCAATCTTCCCAGCAGGCCTTCGGGCACGGACGAGGATAGGTCTTCCCCCGCAAGGGAGTCCGACCAGATCCTGATCCGCATCCTCCTTCTGTCTCCGTAACTCCCGTCTATATCGAATCGTGCGGTCGCGGTTCCCATGGTCAGATAGCCCTCTCCCACTCGGAAGGACTCGTCCTCGGGATTGGCCACCCCCCGGCATCTGGCGTGGACGTTGAAACTCACCGTATCTCTGGAAAGCGCGGGACTGTAGACCGACGCCTCCCGAAGGCCACCGTCCAACTCGAAGACCACGTCCCCTCCCGCCGAGAGCCCCAGCTCCATCCTTCCGGTAGCCGCCAGCTCGACGAAGACGGAGTCCGATATCGAACGACACCGTCGCTCCAGCCACTCCTCCAGCATACTCAGCTCGACCGTCAGGAAGGCTCTTACCGCTCCTTCCTCCAGGACCACGGTCATGGGAATCCGTACCCGCTGGCCGTCCAGAGAGGTCATTACGCCAGACAGTAGACCGTTCCCGGTTCCCCGGAGGCTTCCCCGCAGGACGCCGGAGTACCTGCCACCTCGCAGGTACCTGGGAAGGGGAACCATGCCCAGCGGCACCGAGCCCCAGTCGTAGAACCGGGCCTGCAGGCTGTCGTCGTGGAATCCGCGCCATAGCCTTACCGAAACCATTCCTCCCTCGTTGCGGCCCAGACAGGTCAACGAATCGCCGGGGTCCAGCCCGGACAACCTTCCGTTCACCGTCATGGAACTACCACCGGCTCCACCCTCCCCGTAAAGCCTTACCGCGGTGAATCTGGTGGGAGGGATACCGAGCCCGCCGGGGGAGCTCTCACCGTCGGCGCCATCGCCACCCATGGACGTAACGAAACTGCCACCACCGACCAGCACGCTGTCCGCGGTCACACCCAGCCCGTCTATCGTGTAGAAGACCCATGCCCTGGAAAGGTGAACGCCTTTCCCGGGAAGCTCCACGTCCCGAAGCAGAATCGCCCCGGGCGCCGGATACACGCTCCCCACCGAAGCCCGATCGTCCACCCTTCCGATCCGGCTCTCTATCCTCCATCTGATCGCGGTGCGGGCGCCCAGCATCAAAAGCAGAGGCAGAAGGGCGGCCAGGATTGAGATGACCAGGATTCGAACGGGATTTTCGAGCGTACCTCGGGCGGGTCCCATGGCGCCTAACGGACCGAATCGGGAATAATGGCCGGGGAGCGCCTAGTGGCCCGGAAAGCGACCGCGGGCATCTTCGATCTCCTCCAGGATGGTGGTCGCCGCCGATCGGGGATCGGAGGCTTCGGTGACGGGGCGGCCCACTACCAGAGCCGAGGCGCCCGCAGATACGGCTTCGGCGGGGGTGGCAACCCTTCTCTGGTCCTGCCTATCCGAGGATGCGGGCCTTATACCGGGGGTAACCGCCGCGAAATCGCCTCCCATCTCTTCTCTCACGGCCTTCAACTCCAGAGGAGAGCAGACCACTCCGTCCAGACCGGCTTCGGCCGCCGCCTTGGCAAATCGCAGGACCAGGTCGGCGGGAGAGAGGGAGGTATTCAGAAGTCTGAGGTCCTGCCGGTCCAGGCTGGTCAGAACGGTAACCGCCAGAACCGTCACCCGACCGGCCGCGGCCTCGGCGGCCCGTCGCATCATCTCCATACCTCCGGCGGCGTGGAGGTTTACCATCTCCACGCCCATGTCAACCGAGGCTTCGATGGCCCCGGCCACCGTGTACGGAATGTCGTGGAACTTCAGATCCAGAAACAGGGGAAATCCTGCCGACCCGCACGCCTCCACGATGGACACCCCATCCCGGAGAAACAGCTCCATGCCCACCTTCATTCCCACCGGCAGGCCGGCGTAGGGTCGGACCATCTCCTCCGGCGACGAACCGCATTTGCTGGTAAGCGCGACGTATAAATCCCTCATGCGAACCAACCTTTCACGGGTCTACCGTCGGCCCCTTATGGTGAGCATAACCTTGGCAATCCCGGAGTCGATCATCCCCAACTCTCTGGCCGCCTTGACCGTCAGGTCGATGATCCTGCCGCTTACGTAGGGCCCTCTGTCGTTGACCCTGACCGTAACCCGGTTGCCGTTATCCAGGTTGGTCACCTCCACCATGGTGCCGAAGGGAAGGGTTCGATGGGCACAGGTAAGAGCGTGCATGTCGAACACCTCGCCGTTGGCGGTCTTCCTGCCGTGAAAAGCCTCGCCGTAGTAGGAGGCTACCCCTCTCTGCCGAAGACCGACCGGCGAGGTTACCGATGTGCCCGGTCCCTTGTAAACGGGTAGGGAGCTCAGGCACCCGCAGGCCATGACCATCGGCGCGAATAGGAGGGCTCTTCTCACTCCAGAAGGCCTTCCATCTCCTTCGTAAGTCTACAGACGTCATCCGGGCTTCGGAGAAGCAACGTGCCCACCTCCACCAACCGGGCACCGGCCGACAACAGCTCCAACACGTCCTCCGCCCTACCCACACCTCCCGATGCGATTACCGGTATCTGCACGGACCCCGACACGGAGTACACCCTGGCCACCACCAGGGGTAGCAGGGTGGGCGAGGTGTATCCACCGGTCAGGTTCGAGAGCTGGGGCTTGGCCTCTCTCCAATCGATGCTCATGCCCAGGAAGGTGTTGCACACCGTAACCGCATCGGCGCCTCCCTCCTCGGCCGCCGCGGCCGACTCCACGATGCTCCCCTCGTTGGGAGTGAGCTTGACCGAAAACGGCTTTCGGGTCCGATCTGCCACCCGTCGGGATATCCTTTCCACGGCCGCCGGGTCCGCCCCGAACAGCATCCCCCCTTCCGCAACGTTGGGGCAGGAGACGTTGATCTCGTAACCCAGCGGCAGATCCGATTCTTCCAGCCTTTCCACAACCAGCCCGTACTCCTGCTCCGTGGATCCGGCCACGTTCACCAAGAGGGGGCAAGGCAGGCCGCTCAGACGGGGAAGGATGTCGCTCAGGACCGAGTCCACCCCCGGATTGGCCAGGCCTATGGCGTTTAGAAGACCGAACCTGGTCTCGGCGATCCGGGGAGGGGGATTTCCTTCCCTGGGCTTCAGGGTGGTGGCCTTGCTCACCAGCCCGCCCACCCCGTCCAGGTGGTCCATTCGTAGGAGCTCCAGCCCGAAGCCGGCGGTCCCGGAGGCCAGAAGGATGGGAGAGCGGAAAGCCGTTCCCAGAAGCTCCGGTCTCAGATCCGCTGCCGTGGGCTCCCTCAGCCGCATAGCTCCATCCAACCCGCCCAGTCGATGTCCGACGCGGGAAACACCGGGCCGTCGGTGCAGCACTTCCTGTAGCCGTCCACGCACGGAATCACGCAGCCCTCGCATACCCCCCAGCCACAAGCCATTCTGCTCTCGGCGCTGACCTGCGTTCTCTCCAATACATCCTCCGTCAGGAACTCTACCACCGCGTGCATCATGGGAAGGGGGCCGCACAGCGCTAGGTGGTCGTAGCGATCCAAACACGCTTCGAAAACCAAATCGGTAACCAGGCCGCACCTTCCCCTGCTGCCGTCCTCGGTTGCAATCAGGAGCTCTCCAGCCTCGCAGGGCAGAAGCTGTTCGGTGCTCCTGGCGCCCAGAATCGCCAGCCGGACGTCCACCCTCTCGGACAGGAAGGGGAATCCGGCCGCTCCCATACCTCCCCCGATAAGGGCCCAGCTTCCTTCCGCGGTCCGGTATCCCCGTCCAAGCGGACCCATAACCGAGAGGCTGCGGCCGGGAATGCTGGATGCCAGAATGGCCGTGCCCCTACCCACCACCTCGAACACTATCTCGAAGGCCCCTTCCTCCTCCATCACCCGGCTCACAGTGAAGGGCCTTCGGGTTACGGGGAAGGCCAGGTGGCTTACCTCGATCTGCACGAATTGGCCCGGTTCCGCACCGTCTGCAATGGCCGGGGCCACGTACCTATGCCTGAAAACCCCTCTGGCAACCTCCTCGACCGTATTCAGGGTGGCCATGGTCTCCAGTGGGCCGGGGTCCCCCGAGTTACTCTCCATTCCCTTCCTCTCCGGTCATCAACCTGTCGGCGGCCGCCCGACCCTCCTCGGTCAGGGGGTAATCCTCGACCAGCTCCTCCAGGTATCCCTCCACCAAGCTGTCGTCCTTTCTAGCCGCCTCCGCGGCCACGTATGCCGCCCACAGAAGTTCCGGCCGGGCGTCGTAGCTCCACTCAGAGGATAGCAATTCATCCACGATACGCCAGGCCTCCTCGTAGCTCTCTTCCTCGATCAGGTCCCATGCCCTCTCCAGAGTCATCGAGGGCCGGTTTTGATAATCGGGGCCGCGCTCGAGCCCCAGGCTGTCCTCGATGGCGGTGGCCAGATCGCTCCTCCGAGCAAGCTGCAGCGCCCGCATCATCAACTCCCGGGAAGAGTCGGGGTCAACGTCCGGCAACTGAGCCAGCGCCACCAGCGAGTAGGCCTTAGCCCTGCGGTCGTCCCCCCGGCTGAGCTCGGTGAGGATGCCTATGGCGGTGCTGTCCGTCTCACTGTACAGGTCCTGGCGTTTCTCGGCGATCCTCAGCCGGATCTCCTCCCTCTCCGCCGCCTCCGCCGAGCCCAGCTGGTCACGGTAATCTATGAGCAGCTTCAGATCCCTCATCCTATTGGTCGAAAGTCGTATCCACAGGTAGGAACCGGGTCTCTGGCTGAGCTCGGTCAGGTCGGCCAGGGCGTCCTCCAGCCTACCACGCGCCTCCAGAAGGCGGGACCTCAGGTAGAGAGCCTCCGCGCCCACCTCTTTGGAGGGATCCGACTCGGTGGCATCCAGGTAGGCCGAGAGGGCCGCCGTGGTATCGCCCGCCGCAGTCCTGGCCTTTCCCCTGAGCAGGGAGATCCTGGCCATCTCCAGGCTGGAGCGGTGTCCCTGAAGGAGCTCCTCCAGGACCTCGGCTGCAGATTCCGGCTCTCCGGCCTCTATGTAAGCCTCGGCGGCCTGGGTCATGGCTTCGTAGTATCCCCCGCCCCGCTCGAAGAGGCCCCCGGCCTCCAGGCAGAGAACGGCGGCGCTGTCCGGACGGCCCAGGTCCGTCAGGGCTTTGCCCGTCATCAGGAGTATCTCGCCTCTCAGGCTGTCGCTCTCGGGCACGGCGAGGGTGTCCAGCGCCTGGAGGGCCCGGTCGGAGCTCCCCGCTTCTATCAGTGCCTGTAGCATGAGCACCCTGGCCACGGTATACGTTCTGCGGTCCCGGTCGGACACCGCCTGAAGGGAGGCCACCGCATCACCGTGTCTGTCCAGGCTCATCGCCGCTCTTCCCAGACCCAGGTTGGCCCTGTCCCTAATCTCCCGATCATCGGTCATCACTATGGCCGAGGAATAGGACCTCATGGCCTCCTGGAAGCTGGAGGTGCCGCTTCCCCGGAGAGTTCTCTTGCCCAACAGGTAAAGGGCGTCTCCCATTAGAAGCTGCGCATCGTCGGCCCATCCACTCTCAGGGTGGTAGCGGAGGACCTTGCCGCAGCCGTGTATGGCGCTGCGAAGAAGCTCGGCCTCGCTCTCGCTTGGACGGTCGGGATGGAGCCTGGCCAGCTCCGCCGCCTCCTCGTAGCTCTCCCTGGCATTGTAGAAGGTGTTGAAGTAGGCGCAGGAGGCTGCCAGAAGAGCCGCCAGGACCGGGAAAAGAAGATACCGGTGCCTAGATCTGCAACGAGCCATCTCTATACAGCAACCTTCCCCTCCATACCGCCTCCACCCTGCCTCGCAGCTCGGATCCCACGAAAGCGTTGTTCGCCGAGGAAGAGAGGAACCCCTCGGACCGGGGTACGAACTCCCTCTCGGGGTCGAACAGAACCAGGTCCGCCCTCCCTCCCGGAGCCAGGGAGGGGCGGTCGATCCCCAGGATCTCCGCCGGGGCCACGGTAAGAAGACGCAAAACCTTCAGCTCCGTCAGGCCCACCTCGCCGCACAGCACAGACAGGGTTACCGGCAGGAGGGTCTCCAGGCCGGTTACCCCGAAGGCCGCCTCCGGAAGAGGAACCTTCTTCAAGGAATCGGGGTGGGGAGCGTGGTCGCTGGCCACGCAGTCCACCATGCCTTTCCCTACCGAAGCGGCCAGGCCCTTCCTGGCCTCGAGAGACCTTAGAGGAGGTTTCATCTTGGCCATGGAACCCAGACGCAGGACCGCGGTCTCGTCCAGGCCCAAATGGTGGGGAGTAACGTCGCACGATACCCGAAATCCTCCCCCCCTTCTCCGGGCGGCTTCCACCAGCTCTACGCTGCGGGGAACCGAGAGATGGGTGAGGTGTAGGTGTCCCCCGGTTCCCTCCGCCAGCTCCAGACAGCGGGCGACGTCGGCTGTCTCCGAGCTGTCGGGCAATCCGGCCACGCCCAGCTCGCGGCTGACCGGACCCTCGTTCACGCATCCCTCGGACATCGTGGGCATCTCCGGATGCTCGATCACCGGGGCGCCTAGTCCGGCGGTCCTGACCAGGGCCTCTCTCAGCAACCTGCTGTTAGATACGGGGCTTCCATCATCGGAAAAGGCTCTCGCCCCGGCCTCGTATAGGGCCTCGAAGTCTACCGGCTCCTCGCCTCGTCTGGCCTTGGAGACGCAGCCCACGGGAATCACCCGGCACAACTCCAGGCCCTCGGATCGATCGATCAGCTTGGATACCAGTGCCGGGACGTCCAGGGGAGGGTCGGTGTTGGGCATGGTGGCCACGGTGGTCACCCCTCCGGCAACCGCCGCGGCCAGACCCGACTCCAGGGTCTCGGCCTCGTCTCCCCCGGGCTGTCTGAGATGTACGTGGATGTCCACCAGACCGGGAAAGATCCATTTGCCACGGGCGTCGATCTCCTCGGCACCCGCGGGAAGAGCCCCGGCTGAAGATATCCGGGATATCCTACCGTCCTCGATCAGTACGTCGGCGGTGGTGTCGGAACCCGCTGCTGGATCCAGGACCCTGGCCCGTCTTAACAGAGTGCTGCGCAAGGATTCCCCCTGAGTGATCAGTCGGAGTGATCCTCCTCGGTCGAGTGGGAGGGATCGTCCGCATCGGGAGCCGCGTCGGCCGTGTAGCGGCCCCTGCTGGCAATTATCCGCATCTCCGGTGTGGAATTCCAGTCCGCCCTCTCCACGATCATGTCCACCACCGCGGACCCGGAGCCCGTGGAGTTGAAGGCCTCGAAGAACCTGAGGGCCCAGCTCTCGGTCTCGTCGACTATTCTGTTCCTGTACTCATCCGGAAGGGCCATTATGCGATGATGGAACTGGATGTTGGCCCTCTTGTAGTCTCCCGAGGCCCGCCCGTAGCCCTTGGAGTCGGCCCAGGCCACGATGTCCTCCCACAGCTCCACCGGAACGCCCTTGTCGGGCCTTTTCACGTAGGAGCCGTTCTCGATGACCGCGTTGCCGCTGTCCGGGTCCACCTCCAGTCCGAAGACCAGATTCTGCCAGAGGGTGCCGACGTTGCCCTTGCGGATACCGAAGTCCTTGAACATCCCCACTTTGTCCAGCGGAGTTCCGCTTATCCCATGCTGGGCTATGACACATCCGTACTTTGATATCTCGCCGGCTATCTCCCCGGTACGGTCGAGGTCGATACCCTCCACCTCACCCCTACTGGTGTCGTAGGTGCCGTGCTTGGAGCCGTTGGAAATGGCCAGGTAATCGGGGAATATCCCCCAGCTGTTGAGCCCCCCCACGTAGTACTCCGCCTCCTCCATGGTGGTCAGAACCCCCGCGCCTTTTATCTCCCCCACCTCGGTCTCCAGCCCTACGTAGGAGGGTATGTACATGGCTATGTCTCTGGTGTAGGTGAGGTTCTCATAATCGGGATTGTGGGATGCATCTATGGCGACCGAGGTCCAGCCCCTGGAGATGGCCCAGGGAATGGTGCTTATCGCCTCGTCTCTATCCTCGGCCGACTTTACCGCGTAATGGTCCATATGAAGGGCGTAGACCACCCCGTCACCGAGCATGCTGGAGTACATGAGAGCGGTCTGGGGAAGATTGCTGAAATGAACGCCCGTATAGCCGTTCTCCGACTTGGCCAGCTCCAGCAGAACGAACGAGTCGCACTTCCTGGCAGCTTTCAAGACGCCCAGGGCGCTCAGAGGGTTCCTTACATTGGCCGCCATGACTATGGCGTTCCGCTCCATCGCCTGAGCGCATACGTCTCTTCCGCTCACCAGGGCGCACCTGCTGCCCGGAAAGGCCAGCCTTACGTTCAGGGGGCGCAGCTTCAGGAACTTTTCGTACTTCTCTGGATCCATTCTACCATCCTTCGAATCGACACGTCTTGACCTTCAGAACCTGCATGTTAATATGCTCCAAATCTGGTTCGGAAGGTATGGTGGTATGCGAAGCCACGTACGGAAAATGCCCATAACGACGTTCAAGGCGGCCGTAGCGCTGCTGGCCCTTCTGGCTGTCAGGTTTGGCTTCGAGCTTCCCTGGCCCGCGCTGGACGTGGCGCTGGTGGTGATAGGGTTCGCCTACGCGGTCCTGCTAATGCTTCCCTCCAAGGACGCCTCTTTCTTGGAGGTGCTGTCCATGGACCGCTGGACCACGTTCTTCACGGGTGTGTTCGCGCTGCTCACCGCGCTTCTGCTCCTGCTGGCCGCCCTGGGAACGATACCCGTCTCCAGCCTGGGTAGTCTGGTGTTCTCCGTATCGGTGGGGTACCTTTCCCTGATCGGCTTTCGCCTCTTCCTCTCCCATCTGGGCTCATGGGTGATCAACACCTTCCCCCCTCCGGCGATACTGGCGGTGACCCTGGGAATCGTCATTATCATCGGCACCATTCTTTTGTCGATGCCGGGGGCCACCACCTCCCCGATAGGGTTTCTCGACGCCTTCTTCACCTCCACGTCCGCCACCTGCGTAACCGGGCTCATAGTTCTGGATACCGGCGGCGCTTTCACCACCTTCGGCCAGGTGATCATCCTCACCATGATCCAGATCGGTGGCCTGGGCCTGATGACCTTCGTGGCCTTCTTCGCCCTGTTCCTGGGCCACAGGGTGGGTTTGAGGGAAAACGTCTCCTTCACCAGGGTCGTGGACAGCGAGTTCGTAAGCGACCTGAGGAAGGTTCTGGCCTCCATTATCGGCTGGACCCTTACCATAGAGGCCATAGGAGCCTTCATCCTGGTTACCATATGGCGCACCCTGCGGCCCACCTGGACCTTCGTAAAGGTGCTTTGGCACTCCATATTCCACAGCGTCTCCTCGTTCTGCAACGCCGGTTTCAGCTTAAACACGACCAACCTGGAGTTCTACCAGACCTCACCGGCCACCTGCTTCATCGTAGGCTCGCTGATAGTTCTAGGCGGTCTGGGTTTCGTGGTCCTCACGGTCACCGCGGCCAGGCTGGTGGGAAGGATCAAGACCGGTCGGTCCGAAAGGCTTCCTCTTCAGGCCAGATTCGTAATCATACTCACCGCCGTTCTCATAGGCCTGGCGCTGGTGGTCTTCCTGGTCCTCGAATGGAACAACACTCTGGCGGGCATGACCTTCACCCAGAAAGTATCCAACGCTTTCCTGGAGGCGGTTACGCCCAGGACCGCCGGGTTCAACACCGTACCCACCGCCTCCCTGTCCGGTGCGGTCAAGTGGCTGTTCGTAATCCTTATGTTCGTGGGAGCCTCACCGGGAGGAACGGGAGGAGGAGTTAAGACCAGCACGGTGGGCCTCATGTTCGTCGGGTTCCGCTCCCTGCTCCGGCACCGCCCGCAGCCCGAGCTGTGGAGCAGGCGGATACCCTCCTACGACTTCCAGCGGGCCGCCGTGGTCATAGTGCTGGGCGTCCTGCTGTTCGCCTTTTCCTCCGTGCTTATCCTGTACACCGAGCGGGCCTCGCTGGCGTCGGGACAGCGCGGACCGTTGGATTTCATATTCGAGACCATGAGCGCGTTCGGAACGGTGGGCCTGTCCACCGGGGTTACCCCGGAATTGACTCATCTGGGCCGACTGATCATCATCTTCACCATGTTCCTGGGGCGTATAGGCCCCGCCACCATAGCCACCGCCACCGGCAGGTGGCAGAAGCTTAAGTACAGATACCCAGAGGCCAGAATCACGATAGGATGACTTTACCTTGAGCAACTCTTCGAAGAAGAAGCCCCAGAAGTTCGCGGTCATAGGCCTGGGGTCGTTCGGCTTCAGCCTGGCCACCGAGCTCGCCAAGCAGGGAGCCGAGGTCCTGGCCGTGGACATGGACGACAGGATCGTCCAGGAGATAAGTGACAAGGTCTCCCACGCGGTGGCTTTCAACTGCACCGACGAGAAGCTTCTGGAGGCCCACGGGGTCGCGGACATGGACCTGGTCGTGGTGGCGATAGGGGAGGACTTCGGGGCCAACGTGATGGTAACCCGGATCCTCAAGGACATGGGCCTTCCGGTCAACAGCCGGGCCACGACGGAGAGGGAGGCACGTATACTGAAGGCCTCCGGGGCGGACAGGGTCTACACCCCGGAGCGCACCCAGGGCGAGCGGGAGGCCCGCTCCATAACCTTCCGGGGCGTAGAGTCCTACGTTCCTCTGGTGGGAGGCATAGACTTCGCCCACATCCGCCCCTCCTCGGCGGAGTACAACAAGACCCTCCGGGATCTGGAGTTTCGCCGGGCCTGGGGGCTCAACGTGGCCTACATAGGCAGGCTTACCGCGGAGGGCAGGAGGGTGTACAGAGTGCCCCTGCCCGACGACGAGATACAGGCCAGCGACCATCTGTTCGTATTGGGAACCCAGGCGGACATAGAGAGGTATTTGGCGGAGAGAGAATAAGCTACATCGCCTTGGGCTTGCCTACTATTTCGTTAAGTCCGGCCGAGGCCAGAGCCATCTTGTTCTCTCTGTTGGCCGACCCGAAGACCTTGATGCACGTCTCCTCGGAGGCATGGTGCTCGGCAATGCCCTTTATCAGAGTGGTCAGGACGCCGGGAAGCGTGTCCGTCTGCTCCAGCGGCTTCTTCAGAAACAGCCCGTCCTCCATGTAGAACTTGAAGGCTTGCATGCATTTTTCCTGATCACAGAGCTTCCGGAAAAGCTCCTGGGTTATGTCGTCGCACTCCGGCCAGGTCGGGCGTAAAGCTTCCAGCCAATTGTTGAACGAGCTTACCAGCAACGACACCTCGGCCACACCCACCGGAGAAAGGGCGGTAATCTTGCCCGGATAGAAGTCGCCCGTCGCCTCCGCGGGAAGCTCCTTGCTCAGGAAGTTAAGCAAATCTCTGCCCTGGACGGTTCTGCCGGGAAGGAAACCCTTGGATATCTTTCCGGAGGAAACGGGCACCAGCCCCAGGTTCTCCTCCCATC
Organism: Candidatus Fermentibacterota bacterium; assembly: GCA_014728175.1. Classification (GTDB taxonomy): domain Bacteria; phylum Fermentibacterota; class Fermentibacteria; order Fermentibacterales; family JCC-6; genus WJMA01. The sequence goes on along the minus strand of WJMA01000032.1, from coordinate 5,054 downwards.
TCAGCTGCAGCAGGCCCGATTCCTTCGACTTCTTGAGCGAGCGCAGCAGCTCCATCGTATCGTTGGCCGACTGCTTGAGGTCTCTGAGGACCGGCTCCTCGGTCCAGATCCGCAGAAGACAGGGCAGGCAACCCTTATCCACGAACCTGAAGGTAAGGCACAGCTCCCTGCTGTCCTTGGTGAGAAACCTTACGAAGCTTCCCAGGTCGGGGGACTCGTGACCGATGATCCTGTAGGGGCGGCCGTCACGCAGCATGAGGTAAGCCACGGGCTCTTCCGACGCTACCTTCCAGTATCCGTCCTCCGCCAGGTCCCTGCTGTCGAGCGTCCCTCTGGACAGCTCGGTCAGGTTGACGAACCTGAGCGGAACACCTTCCAGGAAGGTTCTCTTGAAGGGAAGCCTGATCTCCGTCACCCCCTAAAACGCCGCTACGGGCAACTATCTCACCAGCCTGGCAACTCTGTCGAACTTGGGGAATCCGCTGCCCGGGTCCCACGACCAGTAGATCAACAGGGCCTTTCCCTTGACCAGGTCGGTGTTCAACGGGCCGAATATCCGGCTGTCGTTGGAATGGTCCCTGTTGTCGCCCATCATGAAGATGTGATGCTCCGGCACCACGTAGCCGACCTGCCCGGATTCCAGGACAACGCAATCCCGGGCCAGCTCGGCATAGTTCAGCCCGGCCACTCTTCCCCTGAGCCTGGGTAGGCATTCCGGCCAGGCGTGGTCGATTATATTCGGATGCAGCTGATCCTGGTGAGCCGTCCGCAGTCCCTCCAGGGGCTTACCGTTCACGAAAAGGGTGTCCCTTCTAACGAAAATCGTGTCTTCGGCCAGGGCCACCACTCTCTTTATAAAATCTCTGTCGTTGTCCAGGGGAAACCTGAACACGTAGATGTCTCCGATCTTTATGGAGTTCGCCGCCGGCATGAGCAAACCCAGGGAATCGCCCCTGAAACCGTGGAGAAGTGGTTGGAGCTTGTCGGTCCAGGGAATGAACTGGCCCTCCTCCACCTTGAGGACCAGCAGATGGTCTCCCACCAGCAGGGTGCGCTCCATGCTGGAAGTGGGGATTCGAAAGGCCTCGACCACGTAGGGACGAAGGAACCCGAAGAATATGATAAGAGCCAGGCCTATCTGAAGAACCCATTCCTTGATCCGGTAGGCTTTCATCGTGCATCGTCTCCGTTCCAGGGACTTAATGAATGAAACGCAATCCTACCCCTCGTCAACGATGAGCTGTTCTTGGTTGACTTCTTTGGAAAACCTGTTAATGGTGCTGGCCTGACAATGCCCACTCCATGGAGGTTCGCTCATGGTCCTGGACCCGAACGCGCTGTTGGATTTTTCACTGGATGGTTTTCCGGTCGGAAGAGGGATCGCCGCGGCCCTTCTTCTATTCCTGGGTTACCTGGTAGGCACGCTTGTTCGAAGGCTGCTCCGGGGAAAGCCCGGCCGAAGGACCGGGTTTATCTCCGTGCTTCTCAGAGACGTCTCCAGACCGATAGGTTTCCTGATTCTTGTCGTCGCTGCCCTGACGGCGGTAGCCGTCCTCCATCTGTCCGCCCGGGCCACCAACGTAGCCAACGACGTCCTTATACTCCTGGCCACGATCGGGGTGTCCTGGCTCCTGTTCAAGGTGATAGACGCCGCCGCTGAGACCCTGAGCTATCTGACCGACAAGACCGAGTCCCAGCTGGACGACCAGCTTCTTCCGGTGCTGGGGAAGATGGCCAAGATCCTGGTAGCGGTCCTGGCGATCATCTTCTACATGCAGATACTCGGTTACCCGGTCACCGGCATCGTCGCCGGTCTGGGGATAGGCGGGATAGCGGTGGCCCTGGCCGCGCAAGACACCCTCTCGGGAGTCTTCGCCTCCGTCACCCTGTTCATGGATCGTCCCATGATGGTCGGCGACTTCGTGAAGGTGGGCGACGTGTTGGGAACGGTGGAGGAAATAGGGGTCCGATCCACCCGGATCCGCACCCTGGGCAAAACCCTGATCACCATTCCCAACAAGCAGCTGGTATCCTCGGTTATAGACAACTGGTCTCTACGGGACATGAGGCGTTCCGACGTAACCATTGGGGTTACCTACGACACTACTCCCAAGAAGATGGAACAGCTCCTGGCCAAGCTCGGGGAGATGCTGAGGCAGAACGAGAACGTAGACGACTCCTGGATGGTGGTCAACTTCACCACATTCTCCGCATCCTCGCTGGACATCGAGCTCAAGTTCTTCCTCAAGACCGTGGATTACAACGAATGGCTGAACATGGTGCAGGAGATCAACCTGGACATCATGCGAATAGTGGAGTCTCTGGGACTGAGCTTCGCCTTTCCCTCCACCAGCGTGTACATGGAAAAATGACCTCCACCTCTTCGGGGCACAGGAAGAGACTGAGGGAGAGATACGTGCGAGCCGGGCTGGAGGGCTTCTCCGACCGGGAGGCGCTGGAGCTGCTTATGAGTTTCGTCATACCCAGGAAAGATACCAAACCCTTGGCTGTTAATCTTATAGAACGGTTCGGCTCACTGGGCCAGGTTTTAAAGCAGTCGCCGGAAATGCTCCAGGGACAGAAGGGAGTGGGCCCGGCGGCCGCGGTTCTGCTGAGCATGGTAAGACACATGGCGGCCCGCTCCATGAGACCCTCGGAGAATCTAAAGGTGCTTCAAAGCCCGGACACGGTCAGGGAGTACCTCCGCCACAGCATGGGCTCGCAGAGGCGAGAGAGGCTGGTGGCGCTGATGCTGGACAGCAGCAACAGACTCCTGTGCGAAAGCGTGGTGGACTTCGGAACCGTCAACCAGGCCTCGGTGTCCCCCCGGAACCTGGTGGAGAAGGTGGTCTCCACCGGAGCGACGGCCGTCATCCTGGTACACAACCACCCCGGAGGGCGGCTGGCGCCCAGCGGCAAGGACCTCGAGCTGACCAGGAAGCTGGCCGCTCTGGGCAAAAGCCTCGACTTCCAGGTTCTCGACCATCTGATCGTAACCGAGGAGGGATCCCTCAGCCTGAGCGAAGAGGGCCTCATGCCCGTATAGGGCGGGGTAGGATGGTTATGGCTACCGGGGCATTGTGGGTGGCGTCGGTCCTGCTACCTCTCGCTCTGCTCCCCGATCCCGGATGGGACCTTACCGACAGCCTGCAGCTGGACGACGGCCGGATCCTTCTGGTGGAGCCGACGGACACTCTGGTCAGGGAGGCTTCGCTGTACCTGGACTACCGCACGTCCAGAATCGTATCCATGCTGGGCAGGCGGAGGGACACTATCGTGTGGATATCCGACCCTCCCTCCAAGATGGTCGCGGCGGCACGTCGATCCGGGCGCAACTATCTCTACGAGGCCAGGGAGGTGTCCATCGTCTCGGCCACCGGGAGCTACCTCTGCGGGTTGCTGGAAGTGGTCACCTCCAGCCGCGCCGGGGGAGATACCACCCGGTTCGAGGCTCTGAGAACCTGGCTTTACGATGGAACGACCCTGGAGCTGGAGGACGTGGTGCAGATGGACAGCCTTTTCTACCACAGGCTGGGGGAGAGCCTGGGCTGCCCGGATCCCTCCAGGGTCTCAGACTGGCTGTGGTCGAAGGGCTACTCGCTGGATCCCCAAAGCTTCATGATGCTTCCCGGAGAGGATGGCGACCCTATGCTGATGCTGGGCATCTGCAGGGGTGAAGAGCCCGGAGATATGTTGGTGGTAAGGATGGGTTTCTCCTCCCTGAACACGGCGTCCCAGGCAATGCTGGACTGATCAGGACATACGCTCGGCGTACTCGAACAACCCCCCCGCGCGGTATATGTCCATTGCCACCTCACTGAGGGGAACGCCCCCGAGCGTGGTGTCGCCACAGCTCACCAGGCCCCGTTTCAGATCCACTTCCACCTCGTTGAGATGCTCGAAGGTGTCAGCGGTCGCTTCGGGGACCTCCATCACCGGAAAGCCGCTGTTTATGGCGTTTCTCTTGTATATCGCCCCGAAAGACCTGGCCAGAACCGCCTGCACCCCCAGCGAGATGAAGCAGTCCACCGCGTGCTGCCTGGAGCTTCCCGCGCCGAAATTCTTTCCGGCCAGAACCATATCTCCGCGCTCCACCTTTTCTGCGAAATCCCGGTAGCCCTCCAGGTTGCCCAGGGCATGCTTTCCCATCTCCGACACCTCGGTCACCGCCAGATGCTCGTTGTGGTAGATCATGTCCGTATCGATGTCGTCCAGAAGCCGGCCGTCGGACTGCAGCACCCACAACCGTCCCGAAAGCAGCGTCTCCCGAATCATTCGGCCACCTCCTTCAGATCGTGAACGGAGCTTATCCTCCCGACCAGGGCGGAGGCCACGGCCGTTCCCACCCCTGCCAGATAGGTCTTACCCATTCCCTGCTTACCCTTGAAATTCCGGTTGGACGTGCTGACCTGAACCTCGCCGGCGCCGGTCATGCCTATCTGGCCGGACGCGCATCCGCCGCATCCGGCGTTGCTCACTATCCCTCCGGCCCGGAATATGTCCGCGATCAGCCCTTCCTCCAGCAACCTCGACCAGACCTTCCTGGTGGCGGGAACGACCTTGAGGGTGACCCCCTGGGCGATCCTCCTTCCCCTGAGCAGCTCCGCGGCCAGCCTGAGATCGGCGTAGGTCCCGTTGGTACAGGAACCGACGAACACCGTATCCACACCGACCTCCGCCAGCTCCGAGATGCTACTGACGTTGGACGGGCTGAACGGGGCCGCCACCAGAGGCTGCAGACCGTCGATGTCCACGCTGTACCTCGACCGGTAAGCGGCGTCGGGGTCGGCGTACACCGCTTCCTCGCGGGCCATCCCGCAGTACTCCAGCACGTTTCCGTTGGGAGGCACCAGGAGTATTATCGCTCCCATCTCGGTGGCCATGCTGGAAAGGGTGATGCATTCCTCCAGGGTGGCCTTCTGCACCCAGGGCCCGTAAACTTCTACTGCCTTGCCCAACAGCGTGTTGCTGCCGAACCTGTCCAGCAGGGCCAGCGCTACGTCCTTGGCCTCTACACCTTCTCCAGGGACGCCCTTCAGGTCTATTCTTACCGT